>DATEHN010000046.1:0-75422 GCA_035279585.1 Candidatus Angelobacter sp.
GGGCCAAAAATCAAGAATGGTCGGGGCGAGAGGATTTGAACCTCCGACCCCCTGCGCCCAAGGCAGGTGCGCTACCAGGCTGCGCTACGCCCCGACAAAATAAAGCAGAATGCATTCATTGTATCGAAATTGAGCAATTTAGTAATTTCGAACACCCATGCAATAGTGGCATCGCGAGGGGTCATTCCGTTTTCTGGAATGAATTCCTTGCCCCTTCCGCCACTTCTCCGCATTGATGGATGGCTGCGGGAATTTACAAAAACCAGAAACTCTGCCCTAATGAATTAGGTCAAAATGCCGGTCTAAAGCCATTCCCACAGGCAAAGACTTCACAAAACCGGGGTGAATCTTAGGCAGGGAAGTCTGGGGTATTGACCTTAGGTAATCAATTTATGTGAACTAATAATACTCTAATGACTGGCGATAGTTTTAAGCTCCTCCATCTCTTTCCCATTTTGGGAAAAATCTGTTCCAAATTCGGAAATCATTACTAAGCCTCATATTTTGTTAGCGATACAAGGATCAATAAGAAACTTGTAAGGCTTTTTAGCGAACGTGCGCAAATCTCTGGGAGGAGGATTTTTAAATCCAATGACCAAAAAGGTACTGACTTTAGCTACTTTTACGGTGCTTTCACTTTCAACCGGCAGCGCTTTTGCCAGCCAATCAGGTACGCCGGCTCCAACACCATCACAGGCTCAGGTTGATGTGCCGCTTCCGCCGCCGATGCCTTTGCCGGGTGTATAGCGATCTGGGCCAGACAAAATCCTGGTGCCGATAGTAACCTGTTCCGGTTTGCGGAACAGGTGAAATTTGGTTGTTCTGGGGCCCTTTAGCGCAGTATCCTTGAATGGGCCAGATGACTCTACAATCATCCACTGAGTTTTTGTCGGTTGCTGGAATGGTGCTTCAGGGCGCGCTGGCTGTGGTGTTGCTGGGCAGGAAGGCTTGGAAACGCTATCCGCTGTTTACCGGCTATGCTTTATTCAGTTTCGTCGGCGGCATAATGCTTTATCTTGTCCGGCATCATCGTATGGTTTTCTTGTACAGCTATTGGATAGAGGAAACGATAGCGATTGGTCTTGGCTTTGCTGTTGTTTATGAGGTATTCAAGACTCTTTTTTCCACCCATCAAGCGTTGCTCAAACTTGCGGGTCTTATTTTCCGCTGGACGGCAGTGGCGTTGCTTTGCTTAGGGGTAGTCGTGATTCTGGTGCAGCTTCCTAGCGCCGCCAGCCTGAGTAAAGCCGCGTGGTTCAGTAAAGCCGCATTTGTTCTTGAAGAGGCGACGCGCGTGGTGGAAGTCGGGCTGCTGATGTTCCTGTTTGGCGCTTCCGCTGCTTTTGGGTTGCACTGGAAGCAGGCAGAGTTCGGGATCGCCCTTGGGTTAGGTTTGTATGTTGCCGTCCAGTTGGCCACGATAACGCTGCGTTCGCAATTAGGCCTGCAGGCCTGGCAATTGATGGACGTGGTCAGCATCCTTGCATTTGATACGAGTTTGTTGGTTTGGCTGGGTTATCTGCTTGCGCCTGAGCGGGTAACCAGCGCCGGAGAAGTTCCCAAACGGGCCCAGCTTGAGCAGTGGAATCAGGCAGTGATGGAGCTTATAAGCCGATGATAACTGTGATCGTAATTGCGCTTGCGTTGTGCGCCGTCGTGTTGTTTTACATGGCGGTACGTAGCCGCAGAAAACAAGCCGGACAGGGTGTTCGTCCGGTAGACCTAACCGCCTTCCGGATCCTGATGGACCGGGATGACGAACTATTTTTAAAGGAGAAGCTGCCGCGCTCCAAATTCTCTCACATTAAGCGGCACCGCATCCGCGTGATGTTCCGGTATGTGGCCCGGATCGCTGCCAATGCTTCCTCCGTCTTGCGGATGGGTGAGGCCGCGCGGCAAAACTCCCTGCCTGAAGTGGCGAATGCTGCCGCCCAGGTAATGGAATTGGCCACGCAGATCAGGTTGCAATGCATGTTGGCCATGATGAAGCTTTCTCTGGAGTATGCTGTGCCGTCACTGCAGCTTACGCCGGGCATGCTGGAGCCAAAATACCAGTCGCTGCGTGACAGCGTCTCACGTCTGGGCGTTCTAACGCAGAGCAATGCTCCTTTGGCGATTGCGATTTAGTTCTTTGTTTCTAGCGAAAAGTAAGCCCTGGAGAAAGCCAGGGCTTCTTTTCTTTTTTGAACAAGCTTTGTGCCGTTCGTAGGTACCGCCCAGCATTTAAAATAAGCCTATGCTCCTGCAAGGAATATTTCCCGCGGTAACCACACCTTTCTATCCTGACGGTGCGGTTTACTACAAAAAAATCGAGCACAATACTGATCGCTATTCGCGAACGCCTATCGCCGGCATGGTGGTCCTGGGTTCCACCGGCGAGGCCGTAATGTTGAGCGATGAAGAGCGCCGCGAAGTGCTGCGCGTGACTGTTGAGGTCGCTGCGCCGGAAAAGGTGCTGATCGCCGGCACCGGAGCTGAATCGGTGGCGGAGACATTGCGGCTTACCGAGTATGCTGCCAGGCTCAGCTATGATGTGGCGCTGGTGCGTACACCGCATTTCTACCGGCCGCAAATGAAGCCGGAGGCGTTGCTGGCGTTCTATCGCGCTGTGGCAGACCGCTCCCCCCTGCCGGTGATGCTTTACACTGTCCCGCCTTTTACCGCGTATGATCTGCCGCTGGAGTTGATTGTGGCCTTGGCGGAGCACCCAAACATCATCGGCATCAAGGAATCCAGCGGAAACGTGGAAAAGGTCGCGGCGATGGTGGCAGCTACGCTGCATATCAAGAGAAGCGCTACCGTGACCGAGGTTCAGCAGGCTGTTACGGCGCGCATGATGGCTGCTCCGGCAGCGGAGGAACAAAGCAGCCAGCTTGTCAGCGTATCCCAGCTCAGCGGCGGAAATAACGTGGCTGTAGCTGAACGGGCCAAAATCAAGACGCGCAGCAAGGAAGTTGGCTTTCAGGTTCTGGTAGGCGCCGCCCATACCCTGCTGGATTCTCTGCAAGCCGGCGCAAGCGGAGGTGTGCTGGCATTTGCCGCGCCTGCGCCTACGGTTTGCTTTGAGGTCCATGCGGCCTGGAAAGATAATGACATTGATTTGGCGCGATCCAAGCAATCTGGGCTGGCGACCGCCGCGAAACGCATTGTGTCAGAACTGGGAATTCCTGCGGTGAAATACGCTATGGACTTGAATGGCTACTATGGCGGTCTTGCCCGGCTTCCCTTATTGCCGTTGACTGCGGCGCAAAAATCGGAGATTGAAAACCAGATGTCTCCCTTCCGGAACTAATGAAGGGCGTAATGGCATGGCGTGATACGGGCCTTGCTGTCAAAGCAAAGCATGTCCTTTTGCCCATGGGGAATGGCACTTGGGATAGCCATGAATTCTGGAACTTCCGGGTATGAGTGTACGTTTAATTGTTATGTTTGATGCCCCAGGTTTTTGAGGCAAGGGGTACACTAGGGATAAGCATAAACGCTGCTACATTTGTAAGGACTTCCGGGGTGTTCGAAGAAACGGCTCTGCTTCAATTTTGAATATCAGGGGTTTGTGTCTTTATCGGGCGAACATTGCCTCGCATAGGGTAGGCAGAATAAGCTTGGACGGGAATCTAAAAGTCGTTAGGGCAGACATCGCGCTGTCTGCGGGGAAGCGTTTGCGCGAACTGCGCGAGCAGATGGGGCTCACTTTGCGCGACGTGGAGATCTCCAGCACCACGCTGTCTGAATCGCGCAATATCGATGAGTTCATTATCAATCCCAGCCGCCTCTCAGACATAGAAACCAAAGGCGTGATCCCCAGCATCTACAGGCTCTATGTTCTTTCTGTGATCTATCGTGCTGACTTTACTGAACTGCTTAAGCTGTATGGCGTTGACTTGAGCTTCACGGCGGCGGACTTCGCAATTTGCAGCCCCAGCAAGACGCACCGGCTGGAACTTCCTACTGATCGAGGTAGCGCGCGCCTTCCAAACAAGATCGATCCGGGTTTTAATCTGCGATATACCACTGATGTGGGCCGCATGATTCAAGATTGGGGCCCTGTACCCATGCAGTACCTGGACGACCTTGCCAAACAGAAATATATCTACGCTTACATAGGTGCTGAAGATCTCACCATGTACCCGCTGCTCTTGCCTGGTTCCTTTGTGCAGGTGGATGAGCGCCGCACCCGTGTAGAAGAGAAAAAGTGGCGCTCAGAACTGGAAAGGCCGATTTATTTCATCGAAACGCGCGAAGGCTACGTGTGCTGCTGGTGTTCAGTGCGCCGCGGTGAAATTGTGCTGCAATCGCACCCGCTTTCACCTGTGCCGGCAAGGATTCTTAAGCACCCGCAGGAAGCTGAGGTCCTTGGCCAGGTGGTAGGCGTAGCTATGCGACTTGGTGAGGTTCACTCTGCTCCTGCTGTGCAAGAGCAACCACAGATTCCTGCAGTAGATGAAGGTGAGCCGAAAGAAGTGCGTCGCCATTAACCGGCGCCTTAAGCACAAAAGAATTTGGATTCAGAAATTCAGAAGATCCGGAACGCGCCACACCTTCCAGATACTCTTTATAAATCTCACGCACCGGCACATGTACCAGTTCCAGTGACGTTTCCATGTGGGCAGCGTAAATAGCTTCCTGGGTGGGCCGATTGCCGAAAGCGCGGGTAAATCCCCAGTGCACATATCCGCCGCTACCGGTCTGCAGGGAGCAGATGTAGGCTACCTTCTCCACCAGGGTAGGCAGAGCGCCCAGGGTCCGCCTTTTAAAATCTTCAGCCGCTTTGAAAATCATGCTGTACCTTGCCTGGAATCCTTGGTTCGGTCCGCTGTCTGGCGCAATGTTAAATTCCAGTGATTTTTCTATGAAAAACATAGCACAAATAGCCGCCTGCTGAGGCACTTTTACAATTTGTTCTGAAATCGTGAAATCTGGGTACTGAGGTAATGTGAGTTAACTATCGATTGGCAAGAGTTGCAATGTCGCCCAAGCCAAGCAGGCGTTTATCCGCCGTGACCAGGGTCAAATTGAGCACTTTGGCGGTAGCAGCCAAAAATCGATCTGCTGGATCAGAATGAAGTGGAATTTGCTCTGCCACGAGTGCGATTTCATGTGTCAAGGGGGCCTCAAACAGGCCTGTAAAAGAACGCTCAAACCATTCAGCCACATTTCCGGAAATCGTCAGCCTGCCTTTGCGGTGCAGGACTGCCGCTTCCCAAACGCTGATGGGGGAAAGCCAGCGTTCATTGCCAGGCTGCTGGAGTTCCCGCCGCACTCGAGCGCCTAACTTTTCCGGTTCAAGCTGGCTCCAGAGCCAAATGTGAGTATCCAGCAAAAGGTTCAATCGTGCAGGACCTCCCAATCAGAGGCATCTGTGGCGGGGGACACAATATCGCCAACAATCTTGGCTGTGCCCCGCATTCTTCCCAGCCACTCTCCGTCTTCCTTGACCGGCGAAGGCGGTATGAGCTCCCCTACAACTTTGCCGAAGCGAGTAATTCGAACCGGCTTTCTGGTCCTACGCACGCGCTCGACAATAGCCAGGCACTTGGCTTTAAATTCAGAAATTGAAATTTCTTCCATGACCTGTCAATTTTACCATAGTCAAATTTAATAGTCATAATCGGGTATACTTATCGCCATTTACACTGGGTTGAGCATGCGAGTTCTCATAGCCGGTGGCGGCACCGGCGGACACGTAATCCCGGCGCTGGCCATTGCACGCGAGCTCAAAGCGCACTACCAGGCGGAAGTGTTGTTCGTGGGCACATCTCGCGGAATGGAAAACCGGCTGGTACCGCAGGCCGGCTTTGGCCTGATGCGTGTAAAAGTGGGCGCGCTTAAGAACGTTAGCCTGATCACCCGCATGAAGACCCTCTTTGATCTGCCTCGTGCGATGGTGGACGCACGGAAAATTATCAGGGTGTTCGACCCAGATGTGGTGGTCGGGGTAGGCGGATACGCTTCTGGGCCGGCCATGGCAGCGGCCATCCTCATGCACATTCCTACGCTGGCTTTTGAACCGAACTACGTGCCGGGGTTCGCCAACAAGATCGTAGGCCGGCGCGTTTCCGCGGCAGCAGTGCACTTTGAGCAGACCAAAAAATATTTTCGCAATGCCCAGGTTGTGGGGGTGCCGGTGCGTGCGGAGTTTTTCCAGGTCGCTGCGCCGGCCAGCAATCACCCGCCAACGCTGTTGGTCTTTGGCGGCAGTCAGGGCGCGCAGGCCATCAACCGGGCCATCACCGCCGCTGCGCCGGAAGTGCTACGGCAAATTCCTGCGTTGTGCATCATCCATCAGACGGGCGAGCGCGAATATAATGACGTGCAAGCTGCGTACGCCCAGGCAGGTGTGAAAGCTGAGGTTTCAGCCTTCATTGATGACATGCCCTCGGCGTTTGCCCGGTCTGACCTGCTGGTATGCCGCTCCGGTGCAAGCACTGTGGCTGAAATTACTGCGGCAGGAAAGCCGGCGATCTTTGTTCCGTTTCCGCGCGCCGCAGACGATCATCAGCGCCGTAATGCTGAGGCCATAGCTGCCGGTGGCGCAGCCGTGCTGGTGCCGCAAGCTGAGCTGACACCGCAACGGATGGCGCAGTTAGTGGTTGAGCTGTTTGGTGATCCGGCACGATTGCAACAGATGGCTGAAAAAGCGCGGGCGCTCTCACACCATGATGCTGCCGGCCGCGTCGCCCGGATGGTGGCGGAGTTGGCGGGGAAAAGCAGTTAGCAACTGGCAATTAACTGATTCGATTTAGATTGCCTCGTGAGATGAGCCGCAAGCCCGGCTTGCGCGGCGAGCAACGGGCGCAGCAGTACCTAACCAAGGACTATGCTCCATGGCGGTGTGGAGCGTAGCCAATATGGGTCGCCAGGTTTAGAAAAAGCCGCGAGCCCGGCGTACGCGGCGAGCGACGGGCGCAGCAGTACCTAACCAAGGACTATGCTCCATGGCGGGTTGGAGCGTAGCGACAGAAACGAATGTTTGCCAAGATTCAAAGAATTCATTTCGTAGGTATCGGCGGCATCGGCATGAGCGGTATTGCCGAAGTGCTGCTTACGCTGGGATACAAAGTTTCCGGTTCCGACCTGAAAAGTTCCTCCGTAACCGAACGCCTTGCGGAAAAAGGCGCCATCATTTTTGAAGGCCATCGCGCGGAGAACATTACTGGCGCGGAGGTTGTGGTGGCCAGTTCCGCCATTCGCCGCGATAATCCTGAGATTGCTGCCGCGCACGTGCAACTCATTCCAGTGATCCAGCGGGCTGAGATGCTGGCCGAGTTGATGCGGCTGAAATATGGCATCGCCATCGCGGGCATGCACGGCAAGACCACGACCACCAGCATGGTGGCGGCGGTGCTGGCGGCGGGAGACCTTGATCCCACGGTCGTGGTAGGAGGGCGCGTGGATGCTATGGGATCGAACGCGCGCCTGGGCAAGTCACAGTATCTAGTGGCTGAGGCTGATGAGAGCGACCGCTCTTTTCTCAAGCTCTCTCCGATTCTTGCTGTGGTTACCAACATTGACCGCGAGCACATGGATTGCTACCGCGACATGGCGGACGTGGAGCAGGCTTTTCTTGACTTTATTGACCGCGTACCTTTTTATGGCATGGCCGTGCTTTGCCATGATGACGAGCGGCTGCGCAACATGCTGCCTCGGTTGGCGCGCCGGGCCACGACCTATGGCCTGCATGAAGATGCGGATTTTCGCGTAAACACCGCTAACGGCAAGTGCGCTAACGCCAAACATTATTCACATTTCTCCATCGATTACCGCGGCAGAACTCTGGGCGATTTCCATCTGCGCGTCCCCGGCAACCACAACGTGCTCAATGCCGCAGCGGCAGTCGCGGTCGGTGTAGGGCTCGACGTTGATCCGGAGTGCATTCGCAAGTCTCTGGAAAACTTTCGCGGGGTGGACCGTCGCTTCCAGCTTCGCGGCCGTGCTGCTGATATCAGCGTAATTGATGATTACGGCCACCATCCTACGGAAATTCGCGCGACTCTTGCTGCAGCACGGCAATGCGGCTTCAAGCGTGTGCACGTCATCTTCCAGCCGCACCGCTTCACCCGCACGCGCGATTTGCTGGACCAGTTTGGCGCCGCCTTCATTGACGCCGACAGTCTCCTGGTGCTCGATATCTATGCTGCCAGCGAAGCGCCTATTCCCGGTATCACTGGTGAGAGGCTGGCGCAGGTGGTGCAAACGAGCAGCGGGAAAGGCAAAGCCGTTCGTTACGTCAGCTCATTCGATGAAGCCGCGCGGCAAGTCTGCGCGCTGGCTGAGCCTGGTGACATGGTGCTCACACTTGGCGCCGGCAGCGTGTCACAACTTGGGCCAATGGTGATCGAGCAACTGAAACGGAAGCATCCTACCCTCAGTACTCAGCAATCAGCGTAAATCTTTGGCAAAGAGAATACCCGGCTTTGCTATTTATTTTTGAGCACAGCTGGATAGCTACTGTTTCACTGGCCCAAGCGCCCACCCTTCCAGTTGCCCGGTCTGGCGCATCAACTGGATTTGGGCACGGTCCAGCTCAAAGTTGGAGTTCAGGTACGCTGTGTAGCGTTCATGCTCGGCAACCCGCGCGTTTTCCTCGTCCTTAATGCTGGCAGCGCCGCTCTCAATCTTGGCGTGAGCGGCCTCAATATCGGCCTGCGACAATTGGTGTTCCAGTTGCGCCACATCGCGGGCTGCGGCCAACTGCTGTACTGAACGTTGCAGCTTGAGCGTCTCTGTGCTCACTTGCTCTTTTACGCTTTGTGCCTCTTTGCGCGACTTTGCCGCCTCGGCATCCGCAACTTTGGCCGCTGCGTGCTGCACCGGGTTAAATAGAGGGAAGCGAATGGCGACGCCCGCAGTCAAATTGTGACGCTGGAATTTTTGAAAGAACTGGTCGTAGTTGTTAAAGCGCGCCAGCACGGCATACTGGCCCACGTAATCCACTGTAGGATACAACTGCTGGTGCTCAGCCCGGGCGCGGAAGGCTTTGGAATCGGCTGCTGCTTCCGCAGCTTTTACGGCAGGATTGTTGTTCACAGCGCTGGCCAGGTCTTGATCTTGAGATACGGCCGGCATCTCAGGGATCGATTCAGTCAAGGTGCGAATGGCGCTTGCCGGAAGTCCGGTCAACTGGGATAGACGGAGCCGCAGTTGGTCTGCAGCGGCCTGTGTCTGGGCGATATCCAGCCTGGTTCTTGCGCCTACAAGCTTGGCCCGTGTTGTTTCTACCTGGCTATCAAGCCCGGCTTCTACGCGCTGGTTCACGATGTCCTGAAATTTTGCCGCCGACTGCTCCTGCTCGCGCTGTATGGTCAGCGATGAATCGAGCAAATCGAGTTGGATGTAATCGACGGCCGTTTCCATGATTAGCTCATTGCGCCTGTCCGTATTCTGCGCTGCTGTGGCAGCAACGTCACTGCGCGCGGCCTTGATGAAGCTGCGCTGTGCCGGGTTCCACAGCGCTCCCTGAAAGTTCACGTTAAAAATGGAAGGCGCCGCGCCTTCAAGGCTGAGCGGAAAGCCATAAGACGCGCCCAGCCCTGAGCCAAGCACCGTCTGTGGCAAAAAAATGTCACGCGTTTGCGTGACGGCGGCCCGTGCTCTGCTCATATCTGCCTGAGTCACTCCAGTGGCGGTGCTGTTCTTCAGCGCCAGCTCAATGGCAGCATGGAACGTCAGCGGCTTTTCCTGGCTGGCGGTGGAGTCTTGCGCGAACAGTATTGCCGGAAGCGCCACAATCCAGGCCGCTACCACGATGAGACGGGCATACAATTTCATTTTTCACCTGCGCGTTGTTCTAAGGATGGATTAGAAAGACGTGATTTTATCGGGAAACGCGGGCCAGCGCATCCCGGGCCGGCTTGTACTCTGAAGCCATTTCCAGTGCATTCTGGAATGCAGCAGCGGCTTCCTTCTTGCGGCCTTGTTTTTCCAGCAGGATCCCCAGCAGGTAATGTGCCTGGAAGGCAGGCCCGTCTTCAGAGGGATCTTCCTGGGTTACGTAATGGCGTAACATCTGGATGGCCCCGGGAAAATTTCGTCCCGCGTGCAGCAACAGGTTGGCGACGTCAAATTCCGTTACATCGCCTTCATGTACCGTGGCCAGTGATTTTGTTACCGCGGCTTCCATTTCGTTCATCCGTCCGGCGCGCCGGTAAAAATGCGCCAACTCCACCCAGTAACGCGAAGGATCATTGCTGGAAGCCACGGCTTTCTTGTACGCTGCTTCAGCGCGGCCGCTGCCTTGCTTTTCTTCCACGCGCGCATCAATGTAACTGGCCAGAGCCGGATCACGCGGGGCCACATATTCAGCCTGCTGCCGGGCTTTGTTCTTGTCTCCGCCCAGAAAGCTGGGAGCTTCCAGGTAAAACTCGCTCAGGTCAGAGCGAGCGGGAAGATTATTGATGTCAAGCGCCACGGCGCGCTCAAATTCAGATTTCACTTTGCGGGCCAGCCCAAATGCTGCAAACGGATTGGAGACCTCCGCCTTCCGGCCCATGGCGCGACCCAACCACAGGTGATAAAAGCTGTTCTCTGGGTCCAGCGCGACAGATTTTTCCGCCATGTGTATGGAGTTATCCCAAAGCTCAAGCTGGTAGTAAACGCGGCAAAGCAGATTATAGGCACGAGCATCGTTAGGATTTTGCGTTAGCGTGGCGTTCAGCACGTGCAGCGCTTCATCGGCCTTGCCGGCCTTGAGCAGGGCAGTGGGGTCGGTGTCCGCCGTCGCGGCGAATACCGTGCTGATCAGAAACAATAGGGGTGCTACCCGGGAAAAAATCCTCAACGCTCAACCACCTTTACTTCCATGCCGTTATGCAGCGGCTGCGCGTTCGTGGCGCCCAGGGCAACCGTGGTCCCATCAGAAATGCCTTTCATGATTTCTACCCGTGTCAGGCTGGAAAGGCCCGTTTCCACTTCACGGGCCTGGAGTTTGTCATCTGCAATCTGGTAAACATAGCGTTTGCCGTCAGCATCGTGCACCGCTTCACGCGCCACCGTGAGAGCATTGTCATGCCGCGCGATAATAATGCTCACGTTCACGTTTACGTTGGGCAGGAGTTTGCGGTCAGCATTGGGGATCTCAGAAGTTATCTCGCCTACGGTGCGCGATCCCACCATGCTAACGGCCGTCGGCACGCGGGTCAGCGATCCTTCCCAGGTTCGTCCGGGAATGGCGTCCCAAGTGATCTGAACCTCCTGGCCTTTGGAAAGGCGGCCGATGTCCGGCTCATCAACAAAAGCTCGCACGCGGACTTTTGTGAGGTCCGCAATCTGCACCAGCAACTCGCCGCTATTGACGTATGCTCCAGGTTTTACCGGTAGCTGGTACACCGTGCCGGCAAAAGGCGCGGTGACGTTGGAGTGTTTCAGGAGATCTTGCGCCGCAGCATAGGAAGCGCGCGCTTCAACCGCGGCCGCTTCCACCTTCGCGACCTCTGGTGAAGAATAGCGGCCGGTCAGCTTTGATTGCAGAAGTTGCACGTCAGCATCAGCTTTCTTTACTCGGTCCTGCGCTGCTTCCACCTCCGCCGGTGATGCGGCTCCGTTTTGCCGCAGCTTCTGGATGGCTTGGAGGTTGCGTTGGGCTTCTCTGCTCTCTGCTTGTGCCTTGGAAAGATCTGCTTTGGTGGTCAATACTTCTTCCTGCGTGCCGCCGGACTTTACTGCCTGCAAAGCTGCCTCAGCCGAGCGCAACTGCGCCAGCGCGCGCGCCGACTGTGCCCGGGCATCAGCGTCGTCAAGCTGCACCAGAAGTTGCCCTGGCTTTACCCGGTCGCCTTCCGCCACCCGCACGCTCTTTACAATGGCGGGCGCAGGCGCATGCGCTTCAAAGCTGTTGACCGGCTCAATTTTTCCATTGGTGGAGATCACGCTGGCAATCTCCTGGCGGGCCACCTTTTCCGCGCGGACAGAGACGCCGCCGCGCCTCTGGTTGATGCCGGTAAAGATCACCACCGCCACCACCACCAGGACCGCCACGGCCACCAGCCGTTTGCGGTCGCGCCCGTTATTTTGGTTCTGTCTTGCCATGTTCAAAAGATTGCACGCCTAAACCTGCAAGTATAAACAAGCAGCCTTGCCCAGGTCACAAAAGACACAAAGAATCAGTCCAGCCCTAATGCTGCTGAGCTAAACCAGCATACAGGCGCTTCCCGCTTATTAACTTACATTGATCCTACTGGTTTTAGATGAGCGTTCCGCCCCTCCGGTTACGCCCAGGCAAGCGATTGCTACAATAAGGCCGATGTCACATCGTACAGGTTATACCGAAGATCATGCAAAAGCCGGACTGGACCACAACTTTCCTGAAATCGATACCTGGCCCAACCAGTTTCCGGCTTATGAAATCTTGATTGATGTACCGGAGTTTACATCGGTTTGTCCCAAAACCGGGTTGCCTGATTTCGGCACGCTGGAAATCCGCTACATGCCTGCCAGGCTCTGTCTGGAGCTGAAGTCGCTGAAGGAGTATCTCCTCCATTACCGTAATCTTGGCATCTTTCAGGAAAATATCGTCAACCAGGTGCTTCAAGACGTGGCGCACGCCGCAAAGCCAAAATGGGCCCTGGTGAAGGGTGTATTTCGTCCCCGCGGAGGCATAGGCACCACCGTGGAAGCACGTTGGCCCCGGCCGAAGAGGTAAGGCGCGCCTTCATGGATATAATCCCTGCATCCATGCCGCCAAAGCTTTATCCCCGCCTCTTGCTGGCGGTTCTCACCGGTCTCAACATTCTCAATTACATTGACCGCAATGTTTTGTTTGCGGTGCAGTCTGACGTAAAAAAAGAATTTCTGGTAAGCGATGCCAGGATCGGTCTGCTTACCAGCGCATTTTTTATTACCTATATGATTGCCGCTCCGCTGGTTGGCTGGCTGGGCGACCGCTTTCCCCGCCGGAACATCGTGGTCATCGGCATTTTTATCTGGAGTGGCTTTACTTTTTTCACGTGGTTTGTGCATGACTACAACCAGTTGTTCCTTCGCCATGCCATTGTCGGCATTGGCGAGGCCAGCTATGCCACCATTGCACCCACGCTGATTGCCGATTCGTTCCCGCCGTTAAAACGCGGACGCATGCTCGCCATCTTTTTTCTTGGGTTGCCGGTAGGCAGCGCTGCCGGGTATTTTGTCGGCGGATACGTGGCCCATTATTTCAGCAATTGGCGCGCGCCCTTTATGGCTGCCGGAATCCCAGGTTTCGTGTTGGCTCTCCTGCTCTGGTTTTTGCCTGAGCCGCCGCGCGGCCAGCATGAGGAGCACTCGCCGGTGGACGTTTGGACGCTGCTGCGCGGACTTATCCGCAATGGCGCATTTCTCACCGCAACTTTCGGGATGGCCATGTACACCTTCGCCGTCGGGGGAATGCAGGTCTGGATTCCAACTTTTCTACAGCGCCTGCGCGGACTCGATGTAAAGACTGCAAATATTGATTTCAGCGCCATTGTGATCATCAACGGCATAGGCGCCACGCTGCTGGGCGGCTGGATCGGCGACCGCCTGCTTAAGCGCTACTTTGGCGCTTACTATACTTTTTCCGGCTGGGCCATGGTGATCGCCGTTCCCTTCATGGTGGCCGCCATCTATACCACCGGAAAAATCATGTTCCCGGCGATTTTTGCCGCAGTATTTTTTATCCTTATCGGCACCGGCCCCACCAATGCCGCGCTGGTGAACTCGGTGAGCGCCAGCATCCGGTCCACGGCACTGGCGGTAAATGTTTTTGTGATTCATCTGCTGGGTGACGCATTTTCGCCGGCGCTGATCGGCAAGCTCTCTGACAAGACCGGCTCCCTGCAAACCGCGTTCTGGGTGGCCTTTGCTGCTGCCGGGATTTCAGGCGTCATTCTGCTCTATGGCGCGCGGTTTGCCCCGCGTTTCAAGCTGAATGAAGTCAAGGCTGCAGAAGGATGATCTGGCTTTACTGGGTTTCCGGCGTGCTTCTGGCTTTGATTTGGCTGGCCACGGTTTTGCCGCTGGCTTGGCATATTTCTGAAATCGCCGATCTCACCCAGCCTGAGCAGCAAGCGCCCAAAGATGCCGCGCTTCCGCCCCTCACGATTGTGGTTCCTGCGCGCAATGAAGAAGCGGAGATTGAACCGGCCCTCCGCTCGCTGTTGCAACTCGACTACCCGAATTACGAAGTAGTCGCCGTTGATGATCGCTCTACAGACCAGACGGGCCAGATCATGGACCGGCTTGCGGCAGAGCCCGCAGCGCAAGACAGGCTGCGCGTGATTCACGTCCAGGAGCTACCCGCAGGCTGGCTGGGCAAGCTCCATGCCATGTGGCTGGGGTCACTAAGAAACAGTTCACAAAGAAACAGCACACTAAAAAACGACACTCTCAGAAACGCCGCGCAGCAGGGAAGCTGCGAATGGCTCCTGTTTACTGACGCTGACTGCGTTTTTCATCCGGAATCGCTCCGCCGCGCTGTGCATTATGCCATCAAGACCCGTGCTGATCACCTGGTGCTCTTTCCTACAGCTCACATGAAAACCCTGGGCGAGCGCATGTTGATCTCTTTTCCCCAGGTGATGTCCAGCTTTGCCATGCGGCCATGGAAGGTCCGCGACCCCAAAGCCCGCGATCACATTGGCGTTGGCGCTTTCAACCTGATCCGCCGCTCCGCTTATGAGGCGATTGGGACCTATGAGAAGCTGCGCCTGGAAGTGGTGGACGATATCAAACTGGGCGAGGCTATCAAGCGCGCTGGACTTCGCCAGGACGTTGTCTGTGGGCCAGGGCTTGTATCGCTTCGCTGGGGCGCCGGGGCCGCCGGGATCATCGGCAATCTGGAGAAAAATTTATTTGCTTTTCTGCGCTTCCGCATCAGCCTGGTGGTGGCATGTTGCGCGCTCACGTTTTTCCTTTGCGTTTGGCCGTTTGTGGGGTTGGTGCTGGCCACCGGCTGGGCGCGCGCCGCATTTGCCGCAGCTGTGGCCATGATCGCGCTGGCTTATTCCCTCACCGCGCGCTATGCAGCCGGTTCCGTCTGGCTCTTTCTGGCCTGCCCGTTCAGTGCGATCTTATTTATCGTGGCGGTACTGCGCTCAGCATTTAAAACGTTGCGCGATGGAGCAGTGACATGGCGAGGGACAAGGTATGAGTTGGCAGAGCTGAAGAAAAAACCATAGCCGCGAATGCACGCGAATCAATAAGAATCGAGCCGAACTGCTTGCTGTTCGTGTTTTTCCCGTTGATTCGCGGCCAAAAGACGCTATCGAAACAGATTCTTCAAAATAAAAATAGCGTTGGCCGGGCGCTCGGCCAGGCGCCGCATCAGGTAGGGATACCACTCCGTGCCGAACGGAATATAAACGCGGCAGCGCCAGCCTTCTTTCACCAGCTTCTGCTGCAGGTCCCGGCGGACGCCATAGAGCATCTGGAACTCAAACGTTGATGCCACGATCTTTTCTTTCTGCGCAAAGTCAATCGTTGCGCGGATCATGTTTTCGTCATGTGTGGCGATGCCGTGATAGACGCCGCTCTTGAGCAGCATCTTCATCAATTTCACGTAATTGGCGTCAACGTCAGCCTTCTTGGGGAACGCAACTTCGGCGGGCTCCTTGTATGCGCCTTTGCACAGCCGTATGCGGATGCGCTCCGCCAGCAGGGCTTCCACGTCTTTCTCACTGCGGAAAAGATATGACTGGATGACTGCGCCCACGCGCCCAGCATTTTCCGGCTGGCGGTGCAGGCGATGGACAAAATCCAGTGTGCGCTGCGTGTAAGCTGACCCTTCCATATCAACGCGCACAAAGTTGTTGATGCGCGCCGCATGCTGCACCACGCCGGACGCAATCTCATAGGCCATGGTCTCATCCACATCCAGGCCCATGTGCGTGAGCTTGAGGCTCACGTTGGCATTCAGTTGCTGCGCCTGCATCTGGTCCAGGATCTGGTGATAGAGCTGGGCGCTGTGCCGGGCCTCATCGGCATTGGTAACATTTTCACCCAGATTATCGACGCTCACACCCAGGCTGAGCCGGTTCATAGCTTCTGTAGCTGCGAGCGCGTCATCAATCGTGGTACCGGCCACAAAGCGGCGCGAGAGCCGCTGGCCAACCCACGTTTTCTCCGCCGCCGAACGCAGAGATTTGCTTTCCGATAAAGAGATGAAGGCGGCCCTTAACACGGGACTCCTGCAGGCATGACAATGGTGTGGTCAGGCATCTGAGCAGAACATATTTTTGTAACACATCTGATCCAATTTCGGCGAACAGGCGATTAGATGCCCAAGTCAAGAGCATGGAGTAGGTCGTCTTCTTTGCAAACGAGGAAAGCACGTTTAAAGGCTGTTTTTGAAACAGGTCCCAAATGAGCAGCTTCGATATACGGCATTATTGTGTGCCGGTATGCCTCATTTTGATTCCACCGGACTACGAGGTCTGACGCCGAAATAACCTCGCGAGCGACCTTTTCACGATCTATCTCGATCCACACGGCACGGCCCCAGGTAGATTGGTAGGGCACGAATTCATACCATGAGCTTACCGGGCATCGTTGCGTATAGTTATCAGGATCAAATTGGTCGAAATCGAAAAGGCTCACGCCACCAAGAATCCTGACGTACGGATAACAATCTTTGCCCTGAGAGGTTTTCCAGCACTCTCTATCCGGAATATCCGGCTCAGGCAAAATTGCTCCGGTTTTTAGAATGTTCTTGAAACGATCTGGATGCGTTGTATGCCACAATCCGCCGAAAAGCTCATCCAAGATTATATTTCGTGTCACGAACCCAATCTTCCCTTCTCCGTGTTTCCGTGGTGAGATTTATCGCCCATGCTCTTCCAAAAATTTTTCCGCTTCTATCGCTGCCGCGCAGCCTGATCCTGCGGCGGTAATCGCCTGACGATAGCGGCGGTCTTGCACGTCGCCACAAGCAAAGACGCCGGGTACGCGAGTCATAACGAAGTCGTGCGTTTTGAGGTAGCCGTCATCATCCATATCGAGCTGGCCTTTGAACATCTTAGCGTTCGGCTCATGGCCAATGCCAAGAAACATGGCGCTGACGGGGAAGTCCCAGGCCTTACCGGTCTTGGTGTTGCGCAGCTTCAGCGCAGTGACTTCATTCTTATCGGGATCAAGAATGTCATCCACCACGGTATCGACCATGAATTCAATCTTCTCGTGCTTGCGCGCCCGATCCAGCATGATCTTGGAGGCGCGGAAGTGGTCACGGCGATGAATGAGTGTGACCTTGCTGGCAAAGCGGGTGAGGAAGAGAGCTTCTTCCATGGCGGAGTCGCCGCCGCCGACCACCGCAATAGGCAAGTTCCTGAAAAATGCGCCATCGCACGTGGCACAGGAAGAAACGCCGCGGCCGATCAGCTTGTGTTCGTTGGGCAGGCCCAGCCAGCGGGCGGAAGCGCCACTGGCAATGATGAGCGTGCGCGTGGTGACAATCTTGCCGCCGCCAAAATCAAGCTTAAAGGGCCGTTCCGCAAGGTCTGTCTTGGCCAGGTGTCCGGCCATAAATTCTGCGCCAAAGCGCGTGGCCTGCTTGCGCATGTTTTCAATCAGGTCCGGGCCCTGGATTCCATCAGGAAATCCGGGAAAATTTTCTACCAGCGTTGTCAAAGAGAGCTGGCCGCCCGGCTCGTGTCCTTCAATCACCAAAGGCTTCAGATTGGCGCGCGCCGCATAGATAGCGGCGGTCAAACCGGAACAACCGGTCCCCAGAACCACTGTATCGCGAACGGGATTTTCCATAGCATCCATTAGATTCAAGATCTTCAATATGGTTTCAAGGCTTGGCAGAGGGCTGTTTTTTCCGCTTTTGCGCTACCCCAGTCTTCTTGATCGCAGGATTGAGCCAGGCGATATCTGACCGGAACTCCGTCCGCAACCCCAGCGCAGCCCGATATTGCGCCATAATCTCAGAGGCCTGGCGAAACACGGGATCATACGCGCTCTGGTCGGCATCCGGACAGCGCGTGAGCACAGCGGAGCTTTTGTTGAGGCGCTCAATCCTTACTCGCGTGGCCGGAGTGTCCACGGAGAGCACGATAGCCGGCGAGGCAGAGCCGGCAGAGACGCGGTCTTCCAACACCAATTCAAGAAAATCCTTGGTATCGCGAGGATGCAGAACCAGGGTCTCAATGGTGTTGGTGGAATCCGTGCTCATTGAGTACTGCGCGGTCATGAGCGGCGAGTCGGCGGCAAAGTCGCGGCGCAAGCGGACAAACCGCGAGTCTGGCGCATCTTTCAGCGTGGTGCGTCCGCGGGAAATCTCAAAGTCAGTACTGAAAACCGGCTTGGCCTTTACCGCAGCCAGCGCTCCATTGATGACTTCCTGTTCTTCTTTTCCCGGGGTGCAAACGTTTAGATAGTTCACCTTCACCTGGGGTTTGTTCTCCGATGATTGCGGCGTTGGTTGTTCCTGCTGAGCCAGGGCGACGCCGGCCAGCAAAATTGCGAGAAATAAAGCCTGTTTCAACACGGTTGGATTGTAACATTGCTTTTTTCTGAAAATCCTGACCGAAGGGAGGGACACTTATAGCTACAGGAATCCGGGGTTCATCGCGCTCTTTGTGAGCACTGCAAGACGATAGATATCCCTCCCCCGCCACTACGTTGTGAAAAGTGCCTGCTGCCGGGGATGGCGAAATTTCAGAAAAAGATCATCGCTGCAAAAATCTTCGCTTCAAAAATCATTGCTTCAAATAGCTATCCACCCACTCATCCACGGTTTTGTACCAGAGCTGGCTGTTCTGCGGCTTGAGCACCCAGTGGCCTTCGTCAGGGAAGTAGAGCATCTTAGACGGGATCTTGAGCCGCTGCAGCGTGGTAAAAAGCTGGAAGCCTTCAGAAACGTCCAGGCGATAATCCAGTTGGCTGTGCACGACCAGGGTGGGGGTTTTAAACTGCGTAGCGAAAAGGTGTGGCGACCATTTCCGATATCCTTCACGGTTGTTCCATGGCGTGCCGCCGAACTCCCATTCCGGGAACCAAAGCTCTTCCGTACTCCCATAAGCAGATTCAGTATTGAACATGCCGTCGTGTGAAACCAGGCACTTGAACCGGTTGGTGTGGCCAAGGACCCAGTCAATCATGTAGCCGCCATAGCTCGCGCCCAGCGCGCACTCGCGGTTCTTGTCGATGAACGGATAAGTTTTCTCCGCATAGTCCAGGCCATCCATCAGGTCCACATACGGCGCGCCGCCCCAATCTTTGTTCACGCCGTCAATGAATGCCTGGCCATAGCCGGTGCTTCCACGCGGGTTCACCATGATCACAACGTAGCCGTCAGCGGCAAACAGCTCAGCGTTCCAGCGGTAAGACCATTCGTCACCCCACTGGCCCTGCGGCCCGCCGTGGATCAGGAATTTCACCGGATATTTCTTTGTTTTATCGAAGTCAGGCGGCTTGAGCAGGAAGCCCTGGACTTTGGTCCCGCCCGCGCCGGTAAACCAGAATGGCTCAACAGGTTCCATGGCGATATTGGCCAGAAGCTGATCGTTCAGGTGACTAAGCTGGTCGGCTTTTTTGCCGCTGAGATCAAGCTTGTAGACTTCAGTAGGCGCTTGCACGGAAAGCCGTGTGAACACAAGAGCTTTTCCGTCAGGAGTAACGTGCACTTCGTCGTTTACGCCGCGGGTAACTTCCTGGATGGCGTGACCGCTCACATGCTCCATGTTGGCAGGTCCGGCCATTGCCGCCTGCACATCAAGCCGGTAGAGCGGCGCCTCACCTTTGTCTTCTGAGGCAAAGTAGATGTATTTGGAATCGGGCGTCCAGGCAAATGCTTCCACCCACTGATCAAAGCCCTCTGTCAGGTTCTTGATCTGTCCCGACGCGCGGTCATACACCACCAGCCTGAAGCGATCACTCTCATACCCGGCGCGCTTCTGCATGCGCCACGCGATCCATTTGCCGTCGGGTGAATAGACCGGATTTGAATCGCCGCCTGGGCTGGTAGAAATCTTCTTCGGTTCGCCGCCCGTGACCGGCACTACAAAGACGTCATTGTTCGTGCTGATGGCGCCCACTTCGTCAATGTTGCTTGTGTAAGCCAGCTCTTTGCCGTCGGGGGAAAAGTTGTAAAAATCTGCGCCTCCCAGGTTGAAAGGCGGAACGTCGTGGTCGCCGGGAGTCAGGTCTTTAGCAACTCCGCCTTCTGCGGGCACCACAAACAGGTGGCTGCGCTTGCCTTCGGTGAAGTGGTTCCAATGGCGAAAGAGCAGATGAGTGAATATCAAGGCCTTCACTTTTGAGTTGGCCCTGGCCTCATCTCTTGACTTGTTGCAGGTATCGTCTGTACAGTCCGGATAGACTTCAGAGACAAAAGCAATGTTCTTGCCGTCAGGCGACCAGATAGCGCCATCCGCTTCGGTGGAGATGCCGGTGATCTTTTTGGGAGCGCTGCTGCCCGCCATTCCGCTGTTGGGATCAAAGCTGTTGACCCAGACCTGCGAGCCGCCTTCAGTAGAAGTAATGAAGAGGTAGCTCTGCCCGTCAGGCGACCATCGGCCGTTGCTTTCGCCTGCCGCAGTGGAAGGCAGCTCATGGGCTTCTCCGCCGGCCAACGGAAGAACCCACAGATGCGGTGTTTTCTTGTTTGCCTTGAGATTGACGTCCACAGCGGAGAACATGATCCATTTGCCGTTGGGAGAGACCACGGGGTCATCCACCCGCTTGAGCGCCATCATGTCCTCAAACGTAAACGGTTTTTTTGACGGCGCTTGAGCAGAAAGCTGACCAAAAGCTCCGCCAATGAGTACAATAGCGGCGAGCAGGAAAACTGACAGCGAAAAACGGCGCATCTTGTGGTTCCTCCCAGGAAGCACGCCAGTGTAAAGCCTTTTCTGTTTTCAGGCCAGCACAGGCGGATAACCGTACTGTCGCTTAAGGTTTCCCGCGCAATTATCAGAGGGAATCCATGAATCTTCCCAAATCTGGCCTTTGGATTGTTTTGCTCTCGGTTGTTCTGCTTGCCCCCGTTGCTTCACGGGCTGAAACCAACTGCGAAGAAGGTGCAGGGCCCTTGAATACCGCCCAACCAAAGGGGCTAACCCCGCAGGAGATCATCCAGAAGTTTACGGCGCGTGAGGAGCAGTTCCGCGAAGCCCGCAATAATTACACCTATACCCAGGACATAACAGTGCAAGAGCTTGATGGTGACAACAAAGTCACCGGAGAATATCGCCTGGTGCAGGACATCACCTATGACGACAAGGGAGGGCGGATTGAGAACGTTACCTTTGCTCCGCAAAGTTCGCTGCGGCAACTCAGCCTGAGCAAGGAGGATTTCGAGGATTTTCGCTACAAGATGGCCTTTCTCATGACCACATCCGATCTGCCGCAGTACAACGTGCTTTATGTAGGACAGCAGCATGTGGACGAGATTGATACGTATGTCTTTGATACCGCGCCCAAGACGATTGAGAAAGGCCAACGCTATTTTCAAGGGCGAATCTGGGTTGACCAGCATGATCTGCAGATCGTAAAGAGCTGCGGCAAGACCGTACCAGACACAATAGCCAATCCGAAAAAGAAGAACGCGCAAGAGAACCTTACTCCCAAGTTTGTTTCTTATCGTGAACAGATTGACGGCCAATACTGGTTTCCCACCTACATACGCGCCGATGACACGCTCCATTTCCGCTTTGGCGATGTGCAGATGCGCGAGATCATCAAGCTGACAAATTACAAACGGTTTGGCGTGCGCTCAAAGATCGTGTTCAAGGGAGAAGCTAAAGACGACACCTCCAAACCCGATGCCAAAAAACCCTGAGGCGAATTCTACTTAATACCAAAGTGCCATCCATTCGACGATGGCCCTTTTCATTTTTATTTGTTAAGGCGGGGCTACAAGGCTGCTGCGCTCCCGTGTGGCGCATCTAAGTAAAAAAGAAAATCTAGAAGGAAAAAGGGCTCCATGAGGAATCCAAAGCTCGCGGTAAGCGTGTGTGCGACGATCTTTGTCTTCTTGCTGCCGCTGGCGCTTGCAGGGCAGTCAGCGGAAACAAACTGTGAAGACGGCAATGGGCCGCTCAATGCGGCTCAGCCGCAAGGGATCACCGTACAGGAGTTGATTCAGAAATTCGCCGGCAAGGAAGCGATCTTCAAAGACGCCCGCAATCACTACACCTACACCCAGGACGTAATTGTACAAACCCTGGATGGTGATACTGTGGACGGCGAATTCCACCAAACAACAGATGTTCTCTATGACGATAACGGCCAGCGCATTGAGAAAGTGACCTACGCGCCCCAGAGCACGCTGCAACGCATCATCATGACCAAGGAAGATTTTGACGATTTTCGCAACCGTCTTCCTTTTGTTCTGACCACACAAGAGCTGGGGGAATACAACATCCTTTATGCCGGCCAGCAGCATGTGGATGAGCTGGATACGTATGTTTTTGATATCGCTCCCAAGAAAGTGGATAAGAACGGCGGCCCACGGTATTTCCAGGGACGCATCTGGGTAGACAATCGAGATTTTCAAATCGTTAAGACATGCGGCAAGAATGTGCCCGAGATCCGCAAGAAGAATGAAGAGAACCTTACTCCCAGATTTGTAACGTATCGCCAACAGATTGACGGCCAATACTGGTTCCCAACTTACACGCGCGCAGATGACGTGCTGCACTTCTCCAGCGGTGACGTAGAGGTGAGAGAAATTGTGAAATACAGTAATTACAAACGCTTTGGCGTGAAAACCAAAATCATCTTTGGCGGTGAGGTCAAAGGGCCAGAACCGAAGTGAGAAAGCAGTTGTTAGCCTTTGGCCAAGCGTGTCTGTTTGTTCCGATCCTGTTCATCAAGCGGCGAGGCCAGCGTGCGGCCCGAGCCGCGCGCAGCAGGCGCACAGCTCACTTTTCAACAAGCGATACAGGTTGGCGGTTTGGAGCGAAGCGACAAAAAGTTAGTGATGCAGCAGCCACATGGCCCAGCCGGCCAGAAACATTCCTATCATGGCCACGGCAAAGCAGTAGGCGCCATAGCGGATCATTTCATTGGTGGTATTGCGCTGGGTGATGCCGAAGACGACGGAGAAAAACAGCGCAAACAGCGCCGCTGCGCTAAAGTGAGAGAGTTGCAGGAGCAGGATCATTGCTTCTTTCCAATGGCGATGTGGTAAGCGTCCACGGCAGCCATAATGTTCAAAAGGCCGGCCACCACAATGTATTTTGTCCCGTAGTCGGCGCCTGCAGTGGTGATGTTGGCGCCGCCCCATTCAAAGATTCGCCCCAGAATATAAAGAGCACCCGAGCCAAGGTCGCCAATGAATCCCAGGATATCCAGCAGATCTCCGGTATTCGGCTTGTAGATTTTTCCTTCCATGGCCAAGCCGAAGACGAACATGGCAACAATAGAGACCATGAGTAGCAGGCCGCGTATCCAGCGCTTCTGGATCAGGTGACCTGCCCCGGGAATCAGCCAGCCGATGGCCGGTGCCAATGCAGCAATAGGTGTAAGAGCGACTGAGGTGGATGCGGTCTGCGTAGCAGGTGTGGTTGTCTCGGTTTTTGCCATCAAATAAGGACCAGTTCGTTCTGTATTTTACCTGTAACTTCCGCTGCGCCATTGCGTGTGAGCACGTTTACCTCACTGCGCACGCCAAATTCCGGCAGATAAATGCCTGGCTCAATTGAGAAACAGGTGTTGGGAATAATTTCTCGGTCGTCCTTGGTTTCAAGGTTATCCATATTGGCGCCGTTACCGTGGACGTTCACTCCAATGGAGTGGCCGGTGCGGTGGGTGAAGTACTGTGCATAGCCCGCATTGTTAATGTGCTCCCGCGTGGCATGGTCAACTTCCCACCCGGCTATGCGGCGCTTTGCGGCGAATGCTTCTACCACTTTCTTAATGCCCGCATCGCGCGCCCCGCTAACGACGTTGAAAATCTCCACCTGCTTCTCTGACGGCGTGCCAATCACGCCTGTCCAGGTAATGTCGTAATAAACAGCGTTGGGCACATTTTGCTTGGCCCAAATATCAAGCAGAACGTGGTCGCCGGGCTTGATCTGCGCCGAACCCTGGGCGCGAGGCTCATAATGCGGATTGCCGCTATTGGCATTTACGGCGACGATCGGCAGGTCTTCCGTGACCAGATTTTCCCTGCGGAAGGCTTCAGCCAGCCACTGCTGGATTTCATACTCCGTAGCGCCGCCGTTGCGGGCGCGGCGGCCGATTTCCTTGAAGCATTCAGGCACAATCGCGTCAATGGCGTCCCGGGCGGCAAAGTGGCTGGCAATCTGCTCTTCACTCCATGCGGCCTCAAAGCGCGCTACGAGATCGCCAGAACTGACAATCTCTTTGCCAAAGCTGCGTATCAGCTCAACCGTGCCGGCATCCACCAGGCCGATGTAAGGGATCAGGTTGTTGGGCGAATACTGCATGGCCACAGTGCGAAGCCGGACCAGCATGGCCTGCAGATTGTCCCAAAGCTCGCGCCAGGAAGAGTACTCGCGCTTGCTGCCCGGCAGGGAATCCAGATGGCCGGCCTCAATCCGGTGTACCAGCTTCAGCGGCTCGCCTTCACGCGGAATAATGTAAAACCAGCGGCGCGTGACCATGAGGGTTTCCGGCAGGCCCAGGACTTTGTAAGCGATTGGATCGCGGTGGTGATGGTCGTAAAACAACCAGGCATCAATATTGCGCTCGTGCAGGGCTGCTTGAATGGCTTTCAGATCCATGGTGAATACTCTATTTAACCACAGAGGGGACGTGATGGGTAATCTGATGACGGGAAGAGTTTCTACCTAAAGGGATATGTTTTGTGGAGTTCTCTGGTTCGTAACTGCGTTAATCGCAAGAGACAAGCCAGGTGGGCTGCTGGGCCGCCACTGCCGCCGCCCCACTTGGCGTATTCGGCATCGCATTGAGCGTCGCGATAGATAATCCATGCCCGTTGCGCTTTACGCAGATTGTCAGCCGCTTTCGCGTCCAAACCTGTGAAGGCGAGCTTGTAAATGCGATTCAACTCCGCATCGGCTTTCTTGTATTCACGATCGAAACAATCCGTAGTAGCGACGGTAGTTCCAGCCTGTTCGCATTGGGCAAATGCAGGCCTTGCTGCGCCGATTGCAGGTATCAGAAAAAGTATTGCTATCCATTTCATCTTGACGGTTGGGTGGCCTCAGCCGGAATTGCTTTAGATGTAAACGTACGGTCATAAATCCAGAGCAAGATGGCGGTCAAAATACCGACAGCAGTGACTATCAACCACATTTCTTGCGGCTGATGTTTGACTTCGCCGAAGTAGTGAATCAGCCTGCCGCCAAACCAGCCCGCGATCAATGACCCAATGCCAATAGGCAAGAAGGCAAAGCCCATATACGTGCCTTGTTGCCCGGAAGGCGCCAGGCGTGAGATGTACTCGTAGTAGCGCGGAGATTGAATGATCTCGCCAAGGGCAACAACGGCTAACGTTAGATACGCCATCAACACAGTTGGATGAATAACCAATAGAATCCAGGCTACCGCCGAAACGAGCGTTCCTAAAGTAATCGCACGGAATGGTGCGATCTTTTGCGTGGCTAAATTAACCAACACGGTCAAGGCGATCACAAGCAAGGGGCCGGTGATCAGCATGATTTCTGTATCAGTCTTCGGATTGATGTAGTCGTGAACATAGATCGGCAGGATGATGAATTCCTGCCAGTAAACGATCCAATATCCAGAAAAAATCAGCAGAAACAGCATGAAACGCGGATTTGATAGGACCGTGCCAAAGTTATTGATTGCCTGGCCAAGGCTGGTGGTTTGAACCTCATCTGCCTTTCTGGGTTCGCGAAAGAATATCAGCACAGCAAAGAACATTACAAAGACGCTAAGCGCCGCCACGCGGAACACATTTTCAACGCTCATGTTGCGGTGTACCCAGGATGCCACATACGGTCCCGCCGCCCCGCCAATATTCACCAGCGTGTAATAAATGGAATATCCAATGGAGCGAACGTTTTCATTGGAAGCGCGCGCGGTAGTACCGACAACCGACGGCTTTACCAGCGCGATGCCCAGGGCAGGCAATGCCAGTACCACGCCCACGAGCGCTCCCAAAGGCACGTGATTGCGTATCGGTCCAAGCCACGGAGCAGCGAGCGATCCTAACAGAAAATAAGAACAACTCAGGATCAAGTAAGCCACCGAGAGGGCGCGGCGAAAACCCAGTCGATCTGCTACCGTGCCGCCAAACGCGGCAAGGAACCATACCAGACCACCGAACAGGCCGGTTAGGCTACTGGCTTCCTCTACTGGAAACCTGAGCGCCTCATGAAGGTAACGCGCCAACGAAGCGAACGCAGCGTAATACGAAAGCCGCTCAAACAACTCGGTGACATTCGCTACCCAGAAAGGCCGTTCAAAGCCGGTTTTAACCTGCTGCAAACGCTCGGAAAATGACAAGGCTTCCCTCCGTTACCTACTTACAGGTTGTCCAGGCGCTCGGACAGGCGGGTTTCAACCACCGCTTTCGTAAGTCCGGCAATCCTGACTTGCTTGTTTCTGCTGGTTTCGCCGCTGGCTATGGTAACGGACGAGCGAGGAATTTCAAACAACTCCGCAAAGAATTCGATGACCGCCTGGTTGGCGCGGCCCTCGACCGGAGGCGCGGTGAGAGCAAGCTTCAATGCGTTGCCGATGACGCCAGTGATGGCGTTCTTGCGCGCGCGGGGGTGTACTTTAAGCGAAAACGTTACTCCCATGGCAGATTCAGTAATGGGGATCATGCGTCTTTGCGCCGAATGCAGCAGAACCAGCGAACAGAGCATGGCATCTGTTCCAGGCTTCTTGGCCCCACCGGCTACCTGCAACGATTTTATGACCGGCTCAGGTTTACACCCCCACCTTGTCCGCTGCACGGTCCGGTATCGATGAACACCTGTCCGCGCACCAGATTCGTGTTTCCATCCAGAGTTATACCGACAAACAGCATAGTGGAGACGCCATCTGAACCCATGAGAAGCAGGTTCAAATCATTTCCGCTAGCGACGCTGACATCGGGCACAAGCGTAGCAGATGCAAAGCCGCACGCCGATCCGCCAGCCACCGTGATGGTGGAGGAGCTGAATGGAAACCTGCCGTGGCTGTCTGCCGTGGTGGACTGCGTGAGCACAAGCGACAGACCAATGTTGGTGGAAGGCGACGGACTAAAGCTCCCGGAGTATGTACCGGTAAAAGCCTGAACCTGAAACCCGGTGAGTGTGCCATGATCGCCGCTGGCACAGCCTGTCCCGCTGCCAGAGTAACTGCCATCAGTAAGTAAAGCGCCATTGGGGCTTACCGTAGCAATCAGCGCAATCGACTGATTATTGGAACCGGTGATAGTGGCGTTCAAGTGCCCGTTGGCATCAATGGTCCCGGTAAGAGGCAGGTCAAGCTGCACTCCAAAGCAAAGCAGCAACGATCCCTCAACATGAACGATGCCAGCAACGTGTCCCGCGGAATCTGTTTGCACGCCACCGCCAAACGTGTTTATGCCCAGTGTGCCGGCGGAAGTTGCGGCGATACTGAAATTGCCATTCATCGCCGCGATCGGGATGGGAGGAGCCGGCGTGCTGCTACCGCCGCATCCGGCCACAAGACCACATGCCATCAAGATAAAACCGGATAGAAATGCCGTGGGGATAAAGCGTTCGAAGCATCTGGCTGATTCAGGCATAAGAACCTCGTGCTCTGCGACCGGAAGGTACGCCGCTCACGAATGTAAGTTCCCGCAATCGCGCCAGCAAGCGGCAAAGCACGACATCAAGAAGCGTTTTCGGGAGGATTGGCCTGGTGAAGGCATCCTATACAGGTTTTGGCCTGACGCCAAAAATTGCGGTGCCCACGCGCACACAGGTCGAGCCTTCTTCAATAGCGATTTCAAAATCGTGTGACATGCCCATGGAGAGCACGTCCATCTGAATGCCAGGCAGCTTGCGGTCAGCGATCTGGTCACGCAGGTCGTGCAGCAGGCGGAAATAAGGCCGCGCGCCTTCAGGGTCTTCAGTAAACGGCGGAATCGTCATCAAGCCGCGGATTTGGAGATGCTCAAGCGTCTGTGCTGCTCGGAGCAGGTTTTCCAGCTCCGGCGAGTCCAGCGGTATGCCGGCTTTGCTTTCTTCTTCGCCAACTTTGATCTCAATCAGCACCGGAAGCTTCTTGCCTGCCTGCCCGGCTGATTGGTTCAGCTTTTCTGCCAGGCGCAAAGAGTCAACCGAATCGATAGCGGAAAAAAGTTCAGCAGCTTTCTTTGCTTTATTGCTCTGTAAATGACCGATGAGGTGCCACTCAGCATCCTTGAGGTCGGCCAGCATTTCAAACTTCTCGCCAAACTCCTGCAGCCGGTTTTCTCCAAACAAGCGCAAGCCGGCCTCGTAGGCTTCGCGGATCCGGCCTGCTTCCACCGTTTTGATAACCGCCATAAGCGCGACTTCGTCAGGGTTTCGCCCTACACGGTGCGCAGCAAGTGCAATTCGTTGCCTAATCGCTGAAACGGCCTCTTTCACCATATAGAACAGGAGTTTAGCAAGTTTTTTAAGGTAGGTGATCCACCTCTGAGAATATGTAAATTAGAAGAATCTCCAATAATTAGCTACCAAAATCTGTAGTGTTTTTAATTGTTAAGAACATAAGTCTCACCATTACAATGATTCCCCTTTGGAACGTATGGTGCTGTACTAAGGGCCAAGCGTAGAAGTGTCGTGGCCAGAGGTCGCAAGACGATGGCCAGACGTGAAAAAGCAGGGGTCAGCGTAGAACGTGTTTTATCCATCCTTTGAGGAGAGAAAAGATGAATCTGCGGTCTAAATCTATTGGCTGGAGGAGCATTGCACCTTATTTGCTCCTGATCGCATGTTTGATTTTATTTGTTGCGACAGCCTTCCCCCAAGCGACGACTGGAGATATTTCCGGTATTGTCGTTGACAAAACCAACAGCGTGATTCCTAACGCAAAAGTGGTTGCAACCCACTTAGATACGAATAAAAGTTTCACCGCCGAAACGAATGCCAACGGCGAATTTCGGTTTGGCAACCTGCCGGTGGGCAATTACACCATTACTGCTTCTGCCAAGGGTTTTAAAGCCACTGTTGTGAAGGACTTCCCGGTAGAGCTGAACAAGACAGCGTCAGCCCGCATGGAACTGGAAGTCGGCGAAGTAAACGTCACGGTGGAAGTAACAGATACAGCAGCCACCATTGACACAACAACGGACCAACTGGGAACCACGTTTGACACCAAACTGCAGGACTATCCAACGGTGGCTGCAGGCGCTTCTGGAGTGCTCAATCTTTCCCTGCTACAGCCTGGCGTAGCCAGTAGCGGCGGCATCGGCGCAGGTTCCGGACCTTCCATCGGCGGCCAGCGTCCCCGCAACAACAACTTTACGATTGACGGTATCGATGATAACGACAAAACGGTTACCGGCCCGTCGCTGGTTGTTCCCAACGACGCAGTGCAGGAATTCACGGTGCTGGAAAACGTGTTCAGCCCTGAATTCGGCCACTCCAACGGCGGACAGTTCAACCAGGTAGTAAAGAGCGGTACCAACTCCTTCCATGGAACGGCTTACGAGTATTTGAAGAACCGGAACCTGAATGCCATAGACGCAACGACTGCCCGGCCGGCGCTGCTGGCAGGCGACGTTCCGAAAAATCCCCGGTTTGACAACAACCGTTTCGGCGGAAATTTCGGCGGCCCGATTCTCAAGAACAAAGCCTTCTTTTTCGTGAACTATGAATACAACCCTATCGGCCAGGCTTTCCCACCTGCAGGAACGGTGCTTACGCCTACCTCCACTGGCTATAACATTCTGGCTGCAACTCCTGGAGTTTCAGCAACCAACCTGGGCGTGATGAAGCAGTTTGTACCCGCCGCTCCAAATGCAACCAGTACAGTCACAGTGGCTGGCGCCACGATTCCAGTTGGAGCTTTGCCGATCAATGCTCCGAATTTCAGCAATACCAAAACTTTTGTGGTTTCTGGCGATTATGACTTCAATTCCAAAGATCGCCTGACTCTGCGCGACATCTATAACCAAACAAGTGCGATTGACATTGCGGCAGAACTTCCTGTGTTCTTTACGCCGCTTCCAACGGTCAACCACTTTGCTACCATCCAAGAAGTACACACCTTTACTCCGGCAGTGTTGAACGAGTTCCGGTTGGGCTTCCACAGAACCACGAACAGCATTACGACAGGCAATTTCGCCTTCCCGGGACTTGATGTTTTCCCGAACATCCAGGTTGCGGAATTGAACTTGCAAGTTGGCCCGGACCCGAACGGTCCGCAATTCGCCATTCAGAACGTGTACCAGGCAATTGATAACGTTTCCTGGAACAAGGGAAATCACAGCTTCAAATTCGGGACCGAGTTCCGCAAGTACATTTCGCCGCAACAGTTCACGCAACGCTCCCGCGGCGACTACGACTACAGCAGTCTCGATCTATTCCTGCGCGACCTGAGCCCTGATCAGTTGGGCGAGCGCAGCACAGGAAACAGCAACTATTACGGCGACCAGGTTGGTTTTTACTGGTTTGCCAACGACAACTGGAAGATACGCCGCAACCTGAGTCTCAACCTTGGCGTGCGCTATGAATACACTACGGTGCCATTCACGGAGCGCTTGCAGACCCTGAACCAGATTGCCAACGTTCCCGGCGTGATGACGTTCGGAGAGCCGCATTATCCAAAGAATGCCTTTGCTCCGCGCGTCGGCTTCGCTTACACGCCCGGCGCCGACCAGAAGATGGTCGTACGCGGCGGAATCAGCATGGGATACGATGTGCTTTATGACAACATCGGCATCCTGTCTCTGCCGCCTGAGTTCGGTTCTACCATTGACGTTGACGTAACCAACAACACACCCAACTTCCTGGCTAATGGCGGTATTCACCCCGGCGGCTCGGGCCTCACCACGTTCGCCAATGCGGCAGATGCCATTGCGGCCACGTCAAACCACGTTGTTGAAGATATAAAACTTCCTACCGCGATCGAGTGGACGTTGGGAGTGCAGCGCTCGTTCGGAAATGCCTATACAGTTGAAGTTCGCTACGTAGGCACGCACGCTTATCACCTGAACATGCAGGAGCAAATCAACCGGGCAGCAAGAGTTACGCCATCGGATTCTCTGCCTACCTACCTGACTGCTCCAAGCCAGGCAACGCTGGATGCCTCAACGATTACGCTGGCGTCATTGCTGGCCAATAACGGCGGCTCAGCGATTCTGCCTGCATTCGCGAATGCGGGGTTCACAAGTCCGATTACGCAATTTACTCCGCTCGGAAGCTCCATCTACCACGGTCTGTCATTGCAGGTGAATCGCCGTTTCACCAATGGATTGCAGTTCCAGGGCGCTTACACCTTCAGCCATGCCATTGACAACAGCACGGCTGATTTCTTCAGTACCGTGATCACTCCTCGCCGCCAGCAGGACTTCCAGAACGTGGATCAAGACCGGTCGAACTCAGCCTTGGATCACCGTAACCGCTTCACCTTTGCTGCGGTTTACGATGTTCCCTGGTACAAGCACGGCAACTGGTTCATGAAAAACATGGTTGGCAACTGGCAGTTCACTCCCATTTACACTTATGAAACGGGTGAGTGGGGCGACGTTCAGAGCGGCATTGACAGCAACCTGAACGGTGATACCGCTGGAGACCGCGCTGTATTCAATTCAAAAGGCGTATCTGGGACAGGCAGCGGCGTAACACCGCTCTGCACCAGTTCACTACCTTCAACGTCTACGTGCGGCGACTCTGCATCCCGTCCATTCCTCGTCGGCTATCTGGCGAATAATGGCAATGCGCAGTTCATTACCGCCGGGTTGGGAGCTTTCCCGAACGCCGGCCGCAATGGCGTTCAGCTTCCGCCCATTGACAATGTTGATTTGAGCATTATCAAGCGGTTTGCCGTAACTGAGCGTGTAAACTTCGAGTTCGGAGCAAACTTCCAGAACTTGTTCAATCACCCGCAGTTTATTGCCGGCTTGATCAACGACGTTGCATCATTCGGCAACACCACTGGGGCCGCCAGAAGTTCATACTTGAATCCAGCAGACCCGAATTTCCTGAACGCCTCTTCGGTGTTCTCGAGTAATTCTCGCACTCTCGGGTTGGTCGCGAAGATCAAGTTCTAGAGCTTCCGCATTAACCAAAACTTTGGGGCCGGGGTTAAACCCGGCCCCATTTTTCATGCGTTCGATGGGTAAAGCTGGAGAACAAAAACTAGAAGAGTTTGATCGTTGTCGTGGCTGGGCATTCGATGACTTCCCAGCCCTTGACAATGAGTAGCTGTTTTGGAGGATATCGAGAGTCGCTTATGAGTCTTGCCGCCTGCGCTGCATGAACGTGACTTGCGTGGAACAAAACAAAGTATCTGTGCAGCATCGTTCTCGATTAACTGATTTTTGAAATCGCTTGGCCGTGCGATCTTAAGGCGGAAACGCAAATATCTGTGCGCCACGCAATCACAAAAATAACCGCGCCGAAGCCCCATCACAAAGGGCTTCGATGCGGCGGAGATCTATTCGTTGTGGTAAAAGCTTATTTCTTATCGTCCAACGGCTTGCCGGCAAAGTGGTAAAGCGAGTAGGCCAGCAACCCGAACATGATTACCGCGACGATGTTGCCGAAATCGGCGTGGTCAGCAATAAAGTGAAGCTTAGGCCCCCACGCGATGGCATTCTCCGGCAGCCAACGCCATCCCTCCGCAACCTTAATAAACATGCCGAGCAGGCCCACGATACCGCCAGCGGCGATCAGCCCGCTGGAATACAGCGAGCCAGGACTAACCTCGCTCTCTGGCGAAGCTTGCCCTCCGCGGCGCTGACGGTATTCCACCAGCCAGCGCACCACACCGCCGGCAAAGATGGCCAACGTCGTGGCGATTGAGAGGTAAAATCCCACAGCAAAAGAAAGAGACCGGATACCGAGCAATTCAACTGCGATGACAAGGAAGACGCCGAGAAGAATCAGGCCCCAGGGCAGGCGGCGTGAGAGAATGCCGTTGATCACCGTGGCCATGAGTTGGGCCTGGGGTGCGGACGCGCTGTCACTGCCGATACCCTGAATCCACTGTACTTCAAATTTCTGGCTCTGCGGATTGTAGAAATAGTATCCGTTAGGGACGGTGGGTGAGTTGATGGCCGTGTACAGCGTCATGCCTTTGACCGACTGATCGGTGGTGGGGCCGCCGGCGGTAGCGGCAACCGGAACGGTCTGGCGATCGAATTTCCCTGAATACTCAGAGACACCAACTGGCGGGTTGTGAATATCCGCAATTGCGATGTTGGCGGGGCGGAAGGATTCCAGCGCCGCATTCATCAGTCCCAGCGTCATGCCGATGGCGACGACCGAGACGGTTACGCCCACCATCAGGGCCATCTGCTGCTTCGCCGGTGTGGCGCCGACCAGAAAGCCTGTTTTCAAATCCTGCGAGGTATTGCCGGCGTTGGCCGAGGCAATGCAAACCACACCGCCGATCGTGATAGCGAGAGCGGAAAACGCTGTTCCGGTCCAGCCCATCACCAGGAACATGGCGCACGTGGCCATCAGCGTGGCGATCGCCATTCCGGAAATCGGGTTGGAAGAGCTGCCGATCAGGCCGGTAATGCGCGAGGAAACGGTAACAAACAGAAATCCGAAGACCACGACGAGGATAGCGGCAAAAAAATTGTTTCCGGCTGAAGTTTCTGCATGCAGGATGGGCTTGAAGGTCAGGAGCGCCCACATGAGCAACAGAAGAACGCCCGAGCCGAGCAATGCCCATTTCAGATTAAGGTCGCGATCGGTGCGGCGAAGGCTGGCAGCGGCAGCGGCGCCCTTGGCCAGATCTTTGGCGCCGGCACGCAGAGCGCCGATGATCGTAGGAATCGTGCGTAGCAGGGTGATCAATCCTGCGGCAGCCACGGCGCCCGCGCCCATCGGCCGAATGTAAGCGCGATAGATATCGTCCGGCCCCATGTTGGCGATAGGAGTCGTGCCAGGAAAGATTGCGCCCGTGACGTGTGAGCCAAAGAACTTAATGGCCGGCATCACCACCAGCCAGGCAAAGACGCCTCCAGCGAAAATAACGCCGGCGATTCGCGGGCCAATGATGTAACCGACGCCGAGATATTCTGAAGTTGTGTTGGCGCGGATGGATGAGCCAGGATACCAACCCGGCGTGTAGGTCGGCGTACTGGGCCAGACCTTGAACATGTTCTCGTTCTGGAAGAACGTATAGAGCGCGCCCAGACCCAGCCCGGCGAAGACGCGTCCGGCAAATGAGCCGCCCTTGTCACCCGCGATCAGGACGTCAGCACAGGCCGTGCCCTCAGGATAGAGCAGGTTCCCGTGCTCCTTCACAATCAACTGCCGGCGCAATGGGATCATGAAAAGCACGCCTAGCCAACCGCCGATGAAAGCCAGGAGGAAAATGCGGGCATATTCCAGCGGGAAACCGAGAAAGATCAGCGCGGGCAAGGTGAAAATGACGCCTCCGGCCACTGATTCGCCGGCTGATCCGGTCGTCTGCACAATGTTGTTTTCCAGAATGCTCGGGTTACCTTGCTTGGTCATTTTCGAAAGGCCGCGCAGAACGCTGATGGAGAGCACGGCAATAGGGATCGACGCTGAAACCGTTAAACCTGCGCGCAGGCCCACATAGACCGTGACTGCGCCAAAAAGAATTCCAAATAGTCCGCCAAATAAAATGGCTCGAAACGTAAATTCCGGCCGCACCTCTTCCGCCGGGACATACGGCTGAAATTTTGTTTCCTCGACTTTCGCATGTACGGACTCGGCCACAGGTTCCTCCCGCTGGTTTGTTGAGTGCTGATGAAATCGAGGGGCAAGTTAGCACATTGGCAGGGGTTGTTACAAATCAGAAGGGTTAGCACTCGGTGTCTGGTGGCTTTGGTTGCTGGCAAGGGCAGGGATAAACGCAATTGTCGGTGTTTTAACCGTCATTTCATTGCACTTCACACCGTACCCGGCTATACTTTGGGCAGAGTACATCCTCTTAAACTTCACTGAGGAGGAGCGAGTCTTCAGTAGTAGTGTCATAGAACGGGCTCAAAACGCTCCCCATCGCACCCCCCTGATACGCGATGCGATGAAAAGTGCGGTCAAAGCAGCCACCAGCAGCCTGTTTTCTGTCCTGTTTCCCTCTGATTGCCGTATATGCCAATTGCCGCTGGCAAACATCTCATTGCTGCCGGTTTGTGAAAGCTGCCTGGAGAAGATTGCTCCGATTGATGGGATGCTCTGCCGGGTATGCGGTGAGAAGCTCTTCAGCGCTTACTTGCAGGATGAAGGCGGCCCATTATGCGGGCTTTGCCGCCATGTTCAACCTGAATTCCAGCGCGCCGTTTCTTATGGAGCATATAATGGCGAACTGCGCGAGCTGGTTCATCTTTTCAAATACAACTCGGTCAAACCTGCAGGAACGGTGCTGGCGCGGCTGCTGGCCCAGGCGATCGAGCAGCTTACTTTGCCAGAAAAACTTGTGCTGATTCCGGTGCCATTATGGTCTGGCAGGCGCAAAACGCGGGGATTTAACCAGGCCGAGGCTATTGCCAAGGCATTCCTGCGCCCCAAGAGCAGGAAAAGCATCCAATTAGATACCGCTACTCTCGTTCGCACGCGGGAGACTGCTTCGCAAACCGGGCTTACACGCAAGCAGCGTCGTGCCAACGTTCGCGGAGCTTTTGCAGTTACTACACCGGAACGAATCCGCGAGCGCAGTGTTCTACTCATTGACGATGTTATGACTACCGGTACAACCGTGAATGAGTGTGCGCGGGCGCTGCGGCGAGCGGGAGCAAAAGAAGTTTTTGTGGCTACGGTAGCGCGAGCCACAAAAGAAGTTGGGAGCGCCATGGCCATGGTTGCAGGCGCTCACGGAGGTAATTAAGGGCCATGCAAGAACGGGACAGACGAAACAAACGCCATCATGGTGATCCACTGCCGGAGCCGCCCAAGCCGCGCAAGACGCTGCTGATGCAGACTCCGGTGCTGGTATTGAATGCCTCCTATGAACCTATCAATATCTGCGCTGCCCGGCGTGCCATTGTCCTGGTGCTCAAAGGACTGGCTATGCCGGAAGAGGAGAACGGGCACTTCCTGCACGCGGCGCGGCTGGCCATGCGTGTGCCTTCAGTGATCCGGCTGCTGGAGTACCGGCGTATTCCGCACCAAACGCGCGCTCTTTCGCGCAAAAATATCCTGCTGCGCGACCGCAACACCTGCCAGTACTGCGGCACCGTCTTGTCTTCCAGCGACCTGACCCTGGACCACGTGGTTCCGCGCTCACGCGGCGGATCTTCAACATGGGAAAACCTGGTGGCGTGCTGCCATCCCTGCAACCGGCGGAAGGGCAACCACTTGCTGGGTGAAACCGATATGAAGCTCTTGAAAGAACCGCGGCCGTTTACGCTGCATACCAGTCGCCACATCATGCGCATGATCGGGCGTTCAGATATTAAGTGGAGAAAATATCTGTTCTATTGATTGGATGAGTACATTTCGTGCGCTACTAAATATGGTTTTTGCCGAAAAATTTTTACTAGACAGAGAGTCGCATCGTGCGCTCTTGTGCCTTGCCTGTTCCGAATATGGGCACCGGAATACACAGAAGATTTTTCGACATCGTGTTTACCAATTGGTAAGACGCTGTAAATCAATCAGTTACTAGCATTCTTGCCAAGCACGCGATGGCCCTAAAACTGCTTTCTTTACCTAGTACCTGCCTAGTCGTGGTTTAAGCAACAACACCGTCTTGATACGGTTTCGCACACGTCTGCAATCGTGCCGGAGCCGGACTATCCCAGGAGAAGGAATGGCAGAAACAGTTTTGGAGCAGATCCTTGCCGATTTACGAAGCAACGCGGGAAAACACTATCCTCATCACGGCGAACTAAGAAACATACGCATAGTTGGCCACACCCCCAAGAATGATCACTTTATTTATGACGCCTCGGTTGAGTTTGCAGAGGCCAACGAGCGGGTGGCGATCAAGGTGTATCGCTCCAATAAGTGCGGTGGCAACGCCAAGGGAATGGCCCGCCAGGAGAACGCAAACCTTGAATACGTGAACGAGACCGTAGTAGGCCGGAAGAAACTGGATGGGATTCCACGCGTGCTGGGCGACTACAGCGAGTTGGGCTCTGTGGTCACAGATAAGATCGCCGGTTTGCCGGTGCAATCCATCATTATGAAGGCGGCCTTGCTGCCCGGCTTTGCCGATAACGGCAGCATCGCCCTGGTGGCAGAGCGCGCTGGCGAATGGTTGCGTACCTTCCATAAAGCCACGGCAGACGCTCCCCAGCCATTTGATAGCGCAGCGCTGATCGCCAGCATGGAAAAGCTCTGCCAGAGCTGCCATGACGAAGGGCTGGACGGGAACTCCATCAAGCTGATCCTGAACGGGGCGCGGAGCGCACTGGCCAGGACCAAAAAATCTTTGCCCAGCGCCGCGGTGCTGGCAGACTTTACCCCGCTGAACGTGGTTGTTACAGAAAACGGCGTGGGCTTTTGCGATTTTGCCCGTATGAAGCGCCGCGGCAATTCCTTTGAAGATCTTGCGACCTTCCTGGCCTCAGTGGAAGCGCTGGAAAAATATCCTTTTTGCAACCGGAAGATCACGGCGCAAATACAGGAGAATTTCCTCAACGCTTACAACGTAAGCCAGTCTGACGCCGCGGTGCTGCGGGTCTTTAAGATGAAGGCCCTGCTGGGCATGTTTGCCCAGGGACGCACTGTTAAAGAAAGCGCTCTGCGCAAGAAGGTGATGTGGGCCAACGTGATGAAGAAATTCATTCATCAGGCCGCGCAGAGATCAATGTCGCCGGCGGCAGCAGCGTAGCAACGCTCACCCAATTCACCAACAAAGCTGGCCATCGTATGAGGTGGCCTTTTTTATTTAAAATTGCATGTATGAAAATGCCCGTCCGGTTTCTTTTGCTGGATTGTGCAGCCTTACTCATCTCAGTTCTGGTGCTTGGCTGTACAAACAAGGGAACACCTACGGGAACACCAGTTCCGGCGACAAACTCACAAACGTCTATACCAGTGGTAATTTCTCGTTCACCAAGACTTCTGAGCAATAAAGAGGTTGAAGATCTGGTGTCAGGGGAGTTTCGAATCGTATCCAAGATCCAGGAAATTCCGGCGGTCGTCAAAGATTCGTTCATTAATTTTGTTGACTGGGGAGCTGAAGGCAGGTTCGCCGTTCTGGAGCAAAGCAAGAAAGCTGAAGCTTTAAAAACATACCATTTGTCACTGGACATGGCTGATCCGGGACAACGGATGAATCAAGACTTTATCGAACCAGGAGTGCCCAACCGACGCCTGGTTCTGTGTGGTTATTCTGAGAGCGCTGCAATTGTTTTGTATGAGCAAGGCGGCTATGTGGAGACTAAACGATTGGTGGTATTTAAGTTTGGACAGAACCCCGGCGCATGGCAAGCTGTTTTGAGAGATGAGACGGCTTCATTGGTGGAGATTAAAACTGACCTACATCAGCGCCTTTATACCGTAGAGATTCCAACGCCTCCAGTGAAAAATCCCGGATGAAACGACCTTATTTTGGATTCTTAAGCTTTTTGGGTTTCCTGCCAAACTTAAACTCAAACTCTTTCATCCGCACCTTTCTGCCGCTGAATTTTACGCCTTCCATTTCCAGGCGGAAGCGCTGGTCCAGAGCGTGTTCACCGGGTGTAGCGATCCTTCCGCCTGCCGCCACGATCCGATGCCAGGGCAAACCATGCGATTGCCGGAGTACACGAACCACAAGCCGCGCTCCGCGGGGAATCCCGGCGGCCTGGGCGATAGCTCCGTAGGTAGAGACCTTGCCGCGCGGGACCTGCATGATGGCGGCGCGAATGTTGAGCGCATTTTGTTGCGGAGCGTCCTGCCTGTTCTTTGGCTTGGGCTTGGCTCTGGCCATGACTGATTGTAGCCGTGCCTTCCTAAGGTGGCTTATTTTTCCTTTTTCGGGTGCCACCTTACCAACAAAGCCGATTACCTACGTTTTAGTTTCCAGCAGATTTTATATCGCTGGCCCAAACCACTAGTGCTAAGCTGCGCCCAAACGGAGGCTCGAAATGTGGGTAGAAAATGAAGCGCGACGGACGAACCGCAACCTATTTTTAGTGAATGGGCTGATGGCAGCGGTGGTGGTACTGGTCATCGCCGTGAATTACCGGTATTGCGTCAATTTCTTCCTCGGATGCCAGTCGATCTCGGCAGCCGACTTGGCAAGCCTGAAGTCAGCCGACCAGCGCTGGCGGAACTTTGTGAGTGTGTCTGGAGCGAAATCCGTGAAGGTCGGTTACAACGATATTGAGGAGGAAACGCAAAACGGGCAGGTTGTTTCAAGCGAGGTCAAGGCCGAATACGTCTTTTTGCGGGTAGGCGACAGCATTCTACTGGTGAAGGCTTCTCCTGGCGCGGAGAAGCGGGAATATTCCGGGGAACTGGTACCTACGACACAGCAAGTGCAGAACGACGTAATCCGCTCTCTCAACGAAGAAAACCCGAACCTAGGCGCCATGGTGCTGCCGTTTACGCTGAATGCCGCCGACTATCGCAGCGATGGCTGGGTTGGGCTGGCGATTATGACTCCGCTGCTGGCGCTGGGACTGTGGAACATCCTGAAGGCGGTGCGCCGCTCCAGTGAGCCGCAGAGCTCGCCGGTGTGGAAAGCGCTTTCAGCTTTCGGCAATGCAGAGCAGCTTTCGCACGAGATTGAAGCCGACATGCAGTCAGGCGGCCTGAGCCGATACGGCAAGCTGATGATCGGCCCGCAGTGGATGGTGCGGCGGAAGGCTTTCAGCACCTGGGTTTCCCCAGTTGGCGACGTGATATGGATTTACAAAAAGGTGACCAAGCGTTCGGTGAACTTTATTCCCACGGGGAAGACTTATTCCGTGGTCCTCACGGGGCGGCACCGGCAGCGTGTAGAAGAGCAGATGAAAGAGAAGGCGGTCAATGATCTGATGATGGAGATGGCGAACCGCGTACCATGGGCGATGTTTGGTTTTGATAAAAACCTGGAACAGGCGTGGAAAAAAGATCCGCAGAGTGTGATTGCCGCCGTGGATTCGCGCTACCAGCAGTTCAAGAGCAAGGCTGCGTCAGCCGCAACCCCTACGTCGTAATTCACTAGCCAATGTCGAGAAATCTGTTTCGCGCCGAAATTCACCCTCTGGCGCGTTTGTAATGTTTTCGTACCTGTGTGATCCAGATCATTGACCGTAAAAGCGGCAGTCGGTAGACTGTTTTTATGATTTTGAAAATGAAATTGAATTTCATTTTCAAAATTGAGCCAGACGATTTGGGAGAAATGCACCGTGCTCAGTTGGTGTTTCAAAAACGGCTTGATGCTGCTGGGCCTGTTCGGCTTGTCGGCTTTGCCGGCGCAATTGCGCGCCCAGGAAAATTACTTTGCTACCTATACCCAGCACATGGAAGAGCCGGGCAACCTGGAGTTTTCCACCAAATCCGTTACCGGATTTCCGCGGGCCGGCAATGCGTTCCTAGGGAACGCCGTGGAGCTTGAATATGGCGTAAAAACCTGGTGGACGTCAGAGCTTTATCTTGATTCGCAAACCACAGCCAATGAGAGCAGCATCTTTACCGGCTTCCGGTTTGAAAATCGTTTTCGTCCGCTGCTGCAGGAGCACTGGATCAACCCGGTGCTCTATGTTGAATTTGAAAACATCAACAGCGCAGACAAGGCCCTGCTGGAAGTGGTGGGCCACGATGGCATTGCGGACTTTCTGGGGCGCAATGATCGCAGCGAAAAAGAGCGCGAATTGGAGCTCAAGCTGATTCTGGGCAGCAACTTTAAAGGCTGGAATGTTTCAGAAAACATCATCGCGGAAAAGAACCTGGCAGCCGAGCCATGGGAATTTGGCTACGCCGTGGCTGCAAGCCGTCCGTTGGCGCTGGTGGCCAGCGCAACCCCCTGCCACTTCTGCCGTGAGAACTTCTCGCTAGGCGCGGAGATGTATGGCGGACTGGGTGACCGCTACACTCTGGGTCTGCATGATACGTCGCATTACCTGGCGCCGACCATGGCCCTCCATCTGCCCAATGGGCCAACGTTCAGCCTTTCTCCCAGCGCCGGCCTGAACAAAAACAGCCATGGGTTTCTGCTGCGGTTTGGCGTCTCATATGAAATAGACCAGTTTGTCTCACGGCTCAGGGGGAAAAGATGATGGCGGGCAAAAGCTGGCTACTGATGGCTGTGTTCCTGCTTTCGGCTGCGTTTCTGTTTGCGGCTTCAGCGGGCGATGGCGCATGGAAAACCCATGTGCCCGACAAAGATCGTGCGCGAGAAAACCCGTATGCCAGCCAGTCTGAAGCGATCGCGGCCGGGGCCAAGCTCTTCCACCAGAACTGCGCTTCCTGCCACGGCAATGAGGCCATGGGAACGCCGAAAAAACCTAATCTGCACTCAGACCGTATTCGCAATTCAACGCCCGGCGAACTGGAATGGCTGCTAAAGAACGGCAGCATGAAGAATGGAATGCCTTCGTGGTCGCGATTGCCGGAGCAGCAACGCTGGCAGATTGTGAGCTACTTGAAAAGCCTGCAGTAAAGAACTTTTTACTTGCTTCCGCTGCTTCCGTTTCCACTAGGCTGCCGTTCCCGCTCGTACGGTTTTTCCAGATAGCGGCGGGCTTCGTCCAGAGCGCCGGAAGTCGGGTCCTGGGTTTGAATGGCCTCGCGATATTCATTTACGGCGCGCTCACGCTGCCCGGTAACGTCAAAGATCTTGCCCAGCATGATGTGGCTCCAGACCTCAGTCCAGCGCGGATCGCCATCGCCATTCAGGGCTTCACGAAATTCATTGGCGGCGGACTGGTAATTGCGCTGCATAAAGAATATGTCCGCTATACGGTAGTGCGCCAAAGAGCTGTTGTGATTCACTTCCAGCGCCTTGTTGAGTTCGGTAAGCGCCTGGGAAAGATTGCCCTCAGTGGTCAACTCCTGGCCGCGACGGATGGCGACGCGCACGCGCAGATCAGGCGAGTTTTTCAGCACCCAGTTGTTAGGATCGAGGACGAGCCGCCGCGGCTTGCCGAAGGTATCAACAGAAAAAGCCGAATCCGTACCGGAAACTTCAATGCGCTTCATCTCGGTCTGTCCGTCGGTATCCACTTTTAATTCCAGCGGCATGCGGAAGAGGTCGAGGTCCTGGTTAATTTCTCCCACCACGCGGAAGCCCTTCTTCACGCGATAGACCGTGTACTTCATCTTAAATTCGGGCGCGCCGGTGCCATCCACCCACTGGGAGAAGAAGGCGGTCAACTTGTCACCGTGATTTTTTTCTGCGACCGACTGAAAATCATTGATGGAGACGGATTTGCCGGCAAATTGGGCCATGAAATCTTTCATGGTCTTGTCGAAAGCGGCGTCACCAATCACCCAGCGCAGCATGTGGAAGATCATGCCGCCCTTGTCCGTGACCAGCGATTGGAATTCCGGCGAGAACGTATCCAGCTTGCCCGCGCTCGAGAGCGGCGTGGTGTCATAGGCAAGAGCGCCCACGGCCATGTCGCGAGAAGCGTCTTCAAACGCCTGCTCACCGGCAGTGTTTTGCACATAGCGCATTTCGGCGTCGCGCGCGCCGCCATCCATGAGCCACCAATCGTCTTTGCTGGCTGGACTTACATCGCCACCCCACCACTGGTGCGCAATGGAATCGGCAAGGACGCGATAATTCACCTTCTCACTGATATTGTGCGTGGCAATAGCTGCAATCTCAGGCGCCCACCACGTGGGTACTGTGTTATCCGGCAGCTCGACGATCTTCAGTGTTCCGCCCGCGGGCGAGGGACCAAACAGGGTAGAGAAGTATTCCAGCTCTTTGTTGGCGGAATCGGCATAGGCCGCAGCAAACTGTTTTTTAGGCGCAGTGAAGTAGATCTGTACGCCGCCAAAAGCGCTTTCCTGGAATGGCCCGGCAAAAATGCTTCCCGGGAAGCTCGGCTTCTGCCAGCTAAAGGTGGTGACGTTCTTGCCCATTGGACCGGGCTTGGCTGGGGCGGTAGCTCCGCTGCCGATGACCAGGAAATTGTTGGGGGCAGTGATGTTGATGGTGGCGGTAAAACGGTCAATCCCAAAGTTGGTAACGGGGAACCATCGCGCCGGATAAAGAAGGTAAGCCGTATCCTCGCCGATATATGCCAGCTGCAGGCCTTCTACAGGACTGTCATCGGCGTTGGCCAGCGGGCCTTCATAGTCAAAGGTCAGGGTGGAAGAGCTGCCTTTGGCCAGCGTTGTGGGAAAGCTAATGCGGACGGCATTGTCCTGGGTGACGCGCTCAGCGGTCAGCGGCTTGCCTTTTTCGTCGAGCACCTTGGTGATGCGCAGGCCATTGTTCAGCTCAAAACTGGCAAAGTTGGTATCTTCAAGCGCGGTAAATTTCACCTTGGCGCGGACTGTCAGGCGGTGCGTTTTGGGAACCATCTCCGCATCTATGACGTAGTCCTCAGCCTTTACACGCGGCCGGTCAGCCGCCAAAGCGGGTAAGCACAAAGAGGCGCAAAGGCCAACAAAAAGCAAGGCACGTCGCAGAGGCCGTCGTGCAAAATGCATGGAGTTCTCCAAAGCTGCTGAGTAGTCTTACGGGTTAGATGTAAATTTTGCCAAAAAAGCTGCTTTCCTGCCACTTGCAAGCATACAGGAGCGGGGCCTCTGCAGGTTAACGGAGAGAAGCCAGCACCTCGCGGGCAGCGCGAAGGGCCGGAGGATCGGCATTTTGGCTGTCATGCAGCCTCTGTTGCACCATTTTCAGGGCAGCTTGCATTTTCTGGCGATCGGGGCCGTCCGGAAGCAGTTTTTTGACTTCGCGGACTACGTTGACCGCAGTAAAGTCCTTCTGGATCAGCTCAGGAACAACTTTTTCTCCGGCGATCAGGTTGGCCATGGCAAACGTATCCAGTTTGACCAGGCGGCGGCCCAGAAGCCAGGTAAGCAACGCCAACCGGTAAACGACGACAAAGGGCGTGCCGGAAAGCGCGGCCTCTACTGTGGCAGTGCCGCTGGCGACCGCCGCTACGCGCGCGTGTATGAGAGTGGCGCGGGCGTTATCGGTGAGATGGATGGAGGAAGATCGGCCACCTTGCACCTGGTTTATCTGTTCTTTCAGCCATTCCGCGTTCAGCGTGGATGCCACGGGCAAAATACACTCGTAATCGCTTTGTTGCTGTAAAAGTTCTGCTGCCTGCAACATCGCCGGCAGATTCAAGCGGACTTCCTTTCGCCGGCTGCCGGGCAGGAGCGCGATCCATTGTTTCCCGGCGTCCAGCCCATGTTGTGCCGCAAACTCTTTACGCGTGATCTGCGACGGCGGAACATACGCCAGCGGATGCCCGACATAGCTGACCTCAACGCCATGTTGCCGGTAAAATTCCTGCTCAAACGGGAAGATCACGATCATCTTGCGGACATATTTTTTGATCTGCCTGATCCGGCCTGTGCGCCAGGCCCAGATTTGTGGGCTCACGAAATAGAAGACTGGAATGCCCAGCCGGTGCAGTTCGCGCGCCAGGCGCAGATTGAAGTCGGGGAAGTCAATGAGCACCGCGGCATCAGCCTTTCGCCGCTCAGCCTCAGCCATAAGATGCTTGAAGCGCTGGCGGATTCCCGGCAGATGCGTCAGCACCTCTACCAGGCCGACGACCGCGACCTCATTGGCGTGAACCAGCAGTTCGCAGCCGGCGGCGCGCATCTTTTCACCGCCCATGCCAAAGAAGCGCGAGCCAGGCGCAAGGTTGCCGAGCGCTTCAGCAAGCTGCGCGCCGTAGGTATCGCCTGAAGCTTCGCCGGCGGAGAGAAGGAATTGCATGGTTTTGTGCAATCCCGAGCGTAAGCGAGGGGACCCTACCGGCGCAAGAATTTCATCACGAGCCGCTCACTCCATCGAGCCGAACCCGAATTCGTTGCCCCGGAAGGAGGAACGGAAAAAACTTACCACGGACCAGCGCAGATGGTACCGATCAAATACGGCCAGAATACATGCCCAGAAGCTACCGTTTCTCCATCTTCCACCACCACAGTCCGTCCACGGCCTTGCGGGGCAGCGGATGCCCGGTCTGGCGTGCCACCATCACGATCTGCCCGCGATGATGCGCCTCATGTCCCACAAAATAGGTGAGCACATGGCCCACGTCGAGAGACAGGTTGCGCCATACATATCGCTTTGACGGCGGAACGTTACCCTGTGAAGCCAGACCCAGCTTGAGAAGCGCTTCCATTCCGGCGCTGCTCCGCTTCAGGGCCGCAACCAGTTGCCGGGGCGTCACGCGAGCCCGGTCCACGCGCTCCGGTATGGCAAGGCCGTGTTCGCTGCCCAGAGTTTTCAGCCATGAACACCTGGAGTTGTGCAGATGCGCCGCAATCACGCGGACCGTGCGTCGCGGCACGTTCGGGATCGGCACATCCAAAAGCGCAACAGGCAGGCTCGCAACCAACTGCATGGTGACGCGGTTATTTGTGCGCCAGGCAGAGAGAATACTGGAGTGGAGATCGGGTTGTAGTGTCATGCGGGCGATTGTATCCTGCCCATGAAACTGGTTCTGTAAAGCAACAAAATTCAGTTAACGGGCGAGACGGTGGAGCGAGGTTCTGAGGCGGGAAATTCAAGGCGATTCTATCAGGCTCGACTCGCGTCCGATTTAGTCTGAGAATAGCCCAAGAGGTGCTGCCGGTTGGCGTTAGCCGAACAGTCGAGTCTCAATGCCGCCATAGTAACAACTCACAAAAAATGCGGCCCGGCTTGTGACGGACCGGACCGCATGAAAGTAAGGCAGGAGAGACGAATGAAAAAAGCTTTTTCAGGAGCAGATTCCCAGACTGTTTAATGCAAGTAAGAGGCCAATCGGCGGGCAATACTGTTCACGTAGAGACGTAGCACATGCTACGTCTCTTCTGCCAAGGTCTTATAGCACCCATAATTCCACATATCTGCAAATGTTATGGGTGCTCGTAGCTTGTAATCACGCTCGCTTCATGGCCCGCCAGTGACCACTCAATTGCGTTCCAGCGGACGAGCAGATTTTTAGCGGAGCTGGTGGTTTTCAACCATCAAAAGCGGCTGATTTCGGCCACCCCGCCGTGAGCGGAAGGCAAAAGCCCGGCTACTTGCATCAACTTTTATCTGGTATATACTTGCGGCCCTAGCGCTGATTGAAGGCACGACCCCCTTGTCACGGAGCCAAGCTCTTATGAATGACCTTCCTTCGCTGTTGCAAGTTGCTCCCGCTACCTCTACCGCCGTCATTATTCCAGAGACCGGAACCGCGGTTACTTATGATTCCTTGCGCCGGCAAGTCAACAACATGGCAGAACAACTGGCCGCTCTGGGCATTCGCCGTGGCGACCGCGTAGCCAACGTGCTGCCCAATGGCCTGCCAACGATTGTTGCTTTTCTGGCAGGCGCGATTGCCGGAACGGCTGCACCGCTGAACCCGGCGTATCGCTTTGATGAATACACCTTCTATTTAGAAGACACTTCCGCCAAGGTCCTGCTGGCGCCGCCCGAAGGGGCCGAGGAAGCCCGGCGCGCTGCCGCACACCTGAATATCCCTGTATATGCCGTGGATATGGACGCCAACGGAGTTGTGAGCATTGTGAATGCGCCCAAAGGGATCCCATTTACTCCGCCAACCGGCGAAGACGTTGCTCTGGTGCTCCACACCAGCGGCAGCACCGGACGGCCCAAGCGTGTACCGCTGAAACACAAGAACATTACCGTTTCCTGCGGCAACGTTTCCAGGACCTATGAGCTCAAGGCCAGCGATGTTTCGCTCTGCGTGATGCCGCTGTTTCATATCCATGGTCTCATTGCGTCCACGCTTTCTACTTTTCTGACCTCGGGCACGGTTGTGGTGCCGAACAAATTCAATCCCATGAGCTTCTGGCGCATGGTGCGCGAGCATAACGTTACCTGGTACTCCTGCGTACCCACCATCCACCAGCTCTCCGTGGCGCGCCTGGATGAGAAGCCTGAAGGCATTGGCAAGCTGCGCTTTGTCCGCTCCTGCAGTTCTGCGCTCTCTCCAGTGCTCAAAGAGAAACTGGAAAACCTGATTGGGGTGCCGGTGCTGGAGGCTTATGGCATGACCGAAGCTTCGCACCAGATGTGCTCCAATCCTCTGCCACCCCGGCAGCGCAAAGCTGCATCGGTCGGGCCAGGCACTGGAGTAAAGGTCGGGATTATGGATGAGGCCGGCACTCTTCTGCCCAGCGGCACGCAGGGGGAAGTGGTGATCCAGGGGCCGAACGTGATTGAAGGCTATGAGAACAATCCTGAAGCCAACGCCAAGTCATTTACTAATGGCTGGTTCCGCACCGGCGATCAGGGAGTGATCGATGCGGACGGCTACCTTCATCTGCTCGCGCGCATCAAGGAGCTGATCAATCGTGGCGGAGAGAAGATTGCCCCACTGGAGATTGATGAGATCATGCTCAAGCATCCCTGCGTGGCAGAGGCCGTGGCGTTTGGTATGCCGCATCCCACCTGGGGAGAAGAAGTGGCCATAGCCGTTGTGCTGAAAGAGCCGCAACCCGAGTCGGCCTTGATTGAGCACTGCAAAAAGCATCTGGCGGACTTCAAGGTCCCCAAGAAAGTCCTCATCGTGGAGAAGATTCCGCGCACAGCCACCGGCAAGGTCCAGCGTCGTGCCGTAGCAGCAGCATTCGCAGGCGGACAACTGTGAAATTTTTGATCGTTGGGGCCGGGGCCGTGGGCGCATATATAGGGGCCCTGATGGCTCGCACGGGGTATGACGTCACGCTCCATGCGCGCGGCCCGCATCTTCGTGCCATGCAGGAAAAGGGCGTGCGCGTGATCAGCTCCGACGATGATTTTGTCGCACATCCCCGCCTGGTGGCCGATCTGAAAGATGCTGGCCCCATGGATGTCGTCTTTCTCTGCGTGAAGGCCCACGGACTTCCACCACTGGCTGCTCAGCTTGCGCCGGTGTTGGGACCGGAAACAACCGTGGTGAGCACGCAGAACGGGATACCCTGGTGGTACTTTCAGAGCGAAGGCAGCCCGCTGGCCGGAACACGGCTGGAGCGCGTTGATCCGGCGGGCGCGGTCTCGCAGGCGATTGCAGCGCGGCGTGTAGTGGGTTCGCTGATTTATTTTTCCACCGAGATCAGCGAGCCAGGAGTAGTGCGCCACAATGAAGGCAATCGGATATCCCTGGGCGAACCTGATGGCCAGCGCACCGAGCGTATCCGCAAGATTGCCGATGCGCTCATCGCCTCTGGCTTGCGCGCCCCTGTTACCTCGCACCTGCGAAATGAAATTTGGGTGAAGATCCTGGGCAACGTGGCCTTCAATCCCATCAGCGCTCTCACCGGAGCAACACTGGCGCAGATGCTCGGCAATCCGGAGACCACGGCGCTTATCCGCAATATCATGCAAGAGACTGAAGCCCTGACGGAAAAGCTGGGCGTGAAGATGCAGGTATCAATCGATCAGCGTATGGCCGGCGCAGCCAAGGTCGGGGAGCATAAAACATCCATGCTTCAGGACCTGGAAGCCGGCAGGCCCCTTGAATTGGAAGCAATCGTAGGCGCGGTGCTGGAGGTGGGAGAGAGAATCGGCCTTCCCATGCCGCATACGCGCAGTGTTTACGCTTGTGCCAAATTACTGGCCGAGCGCCGTAGCGCGGCGGCGCACAAAAATTAATTTTGCGAAAGAGGACAACATGAGCAAGCGATGGATTCAATTTGGAAGCGCCGTCGTCAGCATGATTATGATCGCGAACCTCCAATATGCCTGGACTCTCTTTACCGGTCCATTGCGGGAAGCCCACCACGACTGGAGCCTGAAAGCTCTGGGGTTCGCCTTTACAACATTTATTTTCCTGGAAACCTGGATCACGCCCGTAGAGGGATGGTTGATTGACCGTCTTGGTCCGCGCCTTTTCCTCACCATAGGCGGTGTTCTGGTCGGCATTGGCTGGACCGGCATGGGCTATGCCCATGGACTGACGCAGTTCTACTTCCTATACGGAATGGCCGGCGTGGGTGCGGCATTTATCTATAGCGGCTCTATCGCCACCGCGCTCAAGTGGTTTCCCGATATGCGCGGCACCGCTTCCGGACTGATTACTGCCGGCTTTGGCGCCGGCTCAGCGATCTTTATCCCCATCATTGCCCGCATTCTCGCGCACTCCGGCTATACGACGGCGTTCCTATACACCGGCATAGCCCAGGGATTGGTGATCGTGATTGCCGCCCAGGTCCTGCACAATCCGGGGCCGGATTTCCATGTTTCTCCATCGGCGAAAAAAGCAGTCTCTCCGCGCATCCGCCGGAATGCACAACAATTCAACAGCGCTCAGATGCTGGCCACGCCGCAGTTCTGGGTGCTCTACGTGGCGTTCGTGCTGACATCGGTCGGCGGCCTCATGATCACCGCGCAAGCCTCTCCGGTTGGCCGCACGCTGAAGATTGCCGCATGGGCCATTATTGCGGCGGTTGCCTGGAGCCGCGTTGCCAACGGCGCTGGTCGCGTCCTCTGGGGCATGTTCTCTGATCTCGTTGGCCGTGAGATGGCTATGGTCATTCCCTTCACACTGCAGGCATTATCTCTGGTAGCCGTGCTCACCCTCGGCAAGCTTTCCGCTGGCTGGTTCATCACGACGATGATTGCTGTGTACTTCACCTGGGGCAGCATGTTCTCCTTGTTCCCGGCGATCATCGGAGATTATTTCGGCGCCAGCAACGCAACCTCCAACTATGGCTTTCTTTACACCGCCAAGGGCGTGGCTTCTATTGGCGGTGGTGGCATTGCAGCGTGGCTCTTTACCCGCTACGGAAGCTGGAATGTTCCGGTTTACTGGACCGCTGCACTCACTCTGGTCTCCGCTGCGCTGATCCTGGTGGTCCGTGCCATGCCGCTGCCCGCACGCACGGAAGCCGAACCCTCAACCCTGGTCACCGCCAAGGCCGGATAAGAGTGATTCAACCCTGAATTGTTGCGGGCGATGCGTAAGCATCGCCCGTTTTACTTGTGTGCTGCCCTGCGAGTTTCTTAGAGCCCTTTGCTCGTGTTAGGATGTTGCGGCCCCCGAGGATTAGAGAGTAGACACTTTATGTCTGCAGTCCCAGACAGACATATCCCGGCTGCCCTCGAATTGCAGGAGAAGCAGTCACTCCTCCATCTTCTTCTTCAGAACATACGAAGTGGTGTGCTGTTTTCGCTTGCCTACTTCGCCGCGTACGGCTGTGCCAGGTTCTTCTCCCAAAGGACGGGAACGCGGCTGTGGCTTCCCGACTCGGTTTTCCTCTGCGCTCTTCTGCTGGCTCCGAGGAAAAAGTGGTGGCTCTATGTACTGATGACAATGCCCATCCGCTTTGTTCCCGGTGTGCGCGCGCAGGTTCCCGCCTGGTTTTTATGGTTGACCTGGACCAATGATATGGTCAAGGGACTGCTAGCTGCGCGCCTGCTGCAATTCGCAAACGGAACCCCCATCCGCCTTAACAGCGTGCGAAGATACGCAACCTATCTGGGTATTGCCGTGATGCTGGTGCCGCTGCTCTCCGCGTTTTTCGGCGCCGCACTCCGTCACTTCGCCCTGCGACACGCGTATTGGCCGGCCTTCGGCCAATGGCTTCTCGGAGACATTCTCGCCAACCTTGTGATAACGCCCACGCTCCTGATGTGGCTTTCCCGGGATTACCGCCCACTGCGCCCTCGCTTGCTTGAAACCGTGACCTGGGCAATCGGTTTCGCCTTTTGCCTGTTTTATACAGCGCTGTATGCCGGATTTGACCAATCCATCCTTGCGGTCTATGCCCCGTTTCCGTTCCTGGTCTGGGCCGCTCTCCGGTTGGGAGCCATCGGCGCCTCAACCGGGCTTTCTCTCACCACCATGTTCGTAATACTCGGTCTCTCGCGGCACCAGGGGCCCTTTTCCTATCTGATTGCTGAGCACATGCACTTTCTGCAGATGTTTCTTGCCATTCTATCTTTGCCCATTATGTTTGTTGCCATTCTCTTCGAAGAGCGGCAGGCGGTGGAGGAGCGCCTTCGCGAGAACCAAACAGAACTGAAAAAGAATGTCGAGCGCAATCGCGATCTGGCCGGCAGGCTCATTCGGGCCCAGGAAGAGGAACGCAAAAAAATCGCGCGCGAGCTCCATGACGATCTTAGCCAGCGTATGGCATTGCTGTTTGCCGGCCTTGACCGGTTGGCTGGAATGCTGCCTGAGAAAACGGGGGAAGCGCAATCGCAGCTCGCAGCGTTAAAGTCCAGCACGGAAGGCGTGTCGGACGACCTGCGCGATCTTTCCCATCAATTGCATTCCGCTACGCTGCAACATCTGGGGATCGTCAAGGGCCTTGAAAGCTTTTGCCGCGCTTTCTCGCAGCAGCATCATGTGGACGTTAGTCTATTGACGGAACCGGTTCATGACGTGCCTGACCCGGTAAGCTTGTGCCTCTTTCGAGTTGCTCAGGAGGCCTTGAACAACGCCGTCAAGCACGGGCACGCCCGGCAGATCGAAGTGAAGCTCGGGCAGACCGCGAGATTGCTGCGCCTGGAAATCAAAGACACAGGCGTCGGCTTCAATCCCGCGGAAGCTATGGACGGGCTTGGCCTGGTAAGCATGAGAGAACGGCTGAGAATGGTGGGGGGAACACTCAATCTAAAATCGGCCCGGGGCGAGGGCACGGTGATTGAAGCGGTGGTCGAATCTGCCGCATGAAAAATGCCACCCGGCGAACTACTCGGTCTGCTGGCTGATATTCAGCAAGACACCCACGCTGGCCAGCATTACAAACAAACCACTCCGCTCACATGATGCATTCATCTGCATTTCCCAGGAATCTTTTCAGGGCCATTGTGGAAAGAAGGAGAAACCATTTTGATGTTGCCACCCAATAGCAAGCGGCAATGATAGGCGCTCACGCAAGATCTTTATGAAATTTCGATCTTCTACCGACGGCTCTTCGTCAAGAACAATCAACCATTGTTCTCGTGGTTCCCTATCAGGATAATGGTTGTATTCGAGAATTTGCCCAAGAGATTCTCTAATTGCTTTTGTTGTGCCAACGCCAAAGCAAATCTTTAGCTCCGCAAGAACCCGCTGTTGCCGGAACTGAAAATGAATATCTATTTGGTTGACTTCTTGCCGGGCATTAATTTTATAGCTCCTCTTGAGCCATCTGCAGAAGTCATTGGATAGGGTGTTGTGGCGAGGAATGATTACCTTCAGCCTTGCTGGAGTCTCGCGATAGTACGCTTCTTCCCGCAGCGCCGCTTGTTGCTCCTTCTCAGTGGGAGCAGTTTGGGCGGTGCGCAGCAAGGGTGTGGCACGTTCAATCGCGCGGACGTCTTCTGGGGTAAGTTGCTTAACGGTCAGTTGCTCAGCTCCAAGCAAAATCCGTCGCCCTAAAAACTTACCGGACCAGTCCACCGGAACTTGGTGTGCCCAGGGCGTGCCGCTGGGATCCCTGAGTAGGAATGACGAGTCAAAAATGTACGCCCGCTGGTTGCCGGTACCCCTGATAATTCCTTTATCAACAATCATAGGCCCTTTTTTGACATAAATAGTGTCTCCAGCACGCATATCGTACGCAACGCGCTTTAGGCTTGCGTGTTGGGTTGGCTCAAGCTGCGCCCAAAGGCGGGTTGGTTGGTAGTCAGGGTGCGCGGAAAGGTCAATTTTCGTCATTGGATCGTATGTAATCGCCGCGACGCCCAAGCGAAGACATTCAGACCACATTTCATGGCCTTGATTGCCAACCCGGAATGACATACGCCAGTAAGTCATGGTTGCACGATTCTGCCTGACTCTTGGGTCGTAAGATTTACTCCGTCTGCTGGCTGATATTGAGCAAGACACCCACGCTGGCCAGCATCACAAACAAGCTTGATCCGCCATAGGAGATGAACGGCAGTGGGATGCCTTTGCTTGGAAGCAGCGCCAGCACCACGCTGATGTTGAAGAAGGCCTGAACGACGATCATGGTAGTCACGCCCAGGGCGATATAGCGGCCAAAGTTGTCGCGCGAGCGCAACGCAGTGCGAAAGCCGCGCCAGGCAAAAACAATGAACAATGTTGCAATCAGTACGGCACCAATCAGTCCCAGTTCTTCAGCTATGACGGCGTAGATGAAGTCGGTGTGCGGTTCAGGAAGATAGAAGAGTTTCTGCTTGCCCTCCATCAATCCCATGCCTGTAATGCCGCCGGTACCTACGGCGATGAGTGATTGATAAATTTGAAAGCCGTTGCCCTGCGGGTCGCGCTCGGGATGAAGAAAGACCATGATTCGCGCCAGCCGCCAAGATACGAAGAAGAGCATGTAGCAAAGCACAGGGACAATCGGCACCAGGCCATAAGCAAAGTAGCGAAGCTTCATTCCGGCGGCATAGAGGATCGCCGCGGCAATCCCCAGGCAGACCAGCGCGGTACCGAGATCGGGTTGTTTTACGATTAAGCCTGCAAAAAGAAATACCGGTACTACTGCGGGCAGCAGCGTATGCCGCCAGTCGTCCATCGATTTGGCCCGCGCGTCAAGAAAGAAGGCCAAAAAGAGAATGAGCGCGGGCTTGGCCAGTTCCGAGGGCTGGAATGACATGAGGCTGCCCAGCTTGATCCAGCGGTGCGTGTTGTGCGAACGATCAACAAAGAAGACCGCCAGCAGCAGCAGCGTGGTAACGCCCAAAAGCGTAAATACGATGGCCGGCTTTTTCCAGCGGCGATAATCCACCCGCATGGCCACGCCCATAGCGACCAGCCCTGCCAGCGCCCAGCCCAACTGACGGGCAACAAAATGATACGGCGAACCAAACTTATCGCCAGCCATGACGGCCGATGCACTGAAGACCATCAAAACGCCAACGCCAACCAGCAGCAAAATCGAACCGAACATCCATTTATCAATGCCGACCCGTTTGGCCACTTAGCTTCTCTCTCCTGTTGCAACCGGAGTAAGGGAGCGTACAAGCTCTTTAAAGACTCGGCCGCGGTGCTCATAGTTTTCAAATTGATCGAAGCTGGCGCATGCCGGGGCCAGCAGCACCACGTCGCCGGGCGCAGCAGCGTCAAAGGCCTGGCGAACCGCTCGCTCAAGAATTCCCGAGCGCACAACAGCCGTCGCGTTCTGCACCTGTGAGGCAATCTTGTCTGAAGCTGCGCCAATCAGATAAACGCGCTTCACCCGCTCGCGCAGCAGAGGATTGAGCACGGTATAGTCACTGCCCTTATCTTTGCCGCCGAGAATAATGTGGATGTTCCCAGGGAAAGATTCCAGCGCTTTCACGGTAGCATCAACATTGGTGGCTTTGGAATCGTTATAGAAAGTTACGCCGTTGATAGTGGCCACCAATTCAAGCCGATGCTCCACGGCGTGGAATTCGCTCACTGCCTGGCGCACCTGCTGTGGTGCGCATCCGGCCACCATGGCCATGCAAACGGCGGCCAGCACGTTTTCCAGATTATGCTCGCCTTTAAGCTGGATATCAGACCGGCCCAGCACCGCCTGTTCCTTTCCATTTTGCCGGAAGACGATCTGATCGCCGCTGAGGAACGCACCGCTTTCCACGCGCTGCTTGCGGCTAAACCAAAGAAGCTGGGCTTTGACTCGATCCTTCAGTCCAACACACGTCGGATCATCAGCATTCAGCACCGCGAAGTCGTCGACCTGCTGGTTTTCCCCGGCGCGCTCCGCGCGCTGGTTTTCAAAGATACGCGCTTTGGCGTTCACATACGCCTCAAACGTATGGTGTCGGTCAAGATGATCCGGCGTGATATTTAGGATGGCGGCAATCCAGGGGCGGAACTGCTCAATGCTCTCCAATTGAAAGCTGGAAATCTCCAGCACCACCAGACTGTCCGGCGCCGATTGCGCGGCCAGCGAAATTACTGGTGTGCCGATATTGCCGCCCACCAGCGTCTTCTTTCCGCTCTTGGCCAGAATCTCGCCCACGAGAGATGTCGTAGTCGTCTTGCCATTCGATCCCGTAATCGCCAGCACTTTGCCTTGCAGAAAGCGGAACGCCAACTCCACTTCGCCGATTACCGGAATTCCCATGGTTCGCGCGTGCTGAAGCTGCGGCTGATCTGAAGGAACGCCGGGACTAACAACAATCAAATCCTGATCGCGAAAAGTCCGCTGGCCATGCTGGCCAGTCTCAATGGAGATGCCGCGATCGAGCAGGGCAGTAACGTCGCCCTGCAACTGGGCTTCGCTCTTGGAGTCGGAGACAATCACCTTGGCTCCATGCTCCTGCAGAAAGATCGCCGAAGCCGCGCCGGAGCGCCCCAGACCGACCACCAGAACCTTTTTGTTCTTCAATTCCATCTTTAGTTCAAGATGCTCCGAACCCATTGTGCCATGATTCCCGTATTTCTGGGCCTGCGCGTTGCGCGCGATTGTGCAAATCTTTGAAGGAAGTCTAGCGCAACTTCAACGTCGTTAAAGCAAACAGCGCAAAGATCAGCGCCAGGATCCAGAAGCGAATGATGATTTTGGATTCCGACCAGCCCATCAGCTCAAAATGATGATGGATTGGGGCCATCTTGAAGACGCGCTTTTTGCGCAGCTTGTAAGACACCACCTGGATAATGACCGAGAGCGCTTCCAGCACAAAGATGCCGCCGATGAAAGGCAGCAGAAGCTCCTGCTTAATAATGATGGCCACGGTGCCAATGGCGCCGCCTAGTGCCAGCGAGCCAACGTCACCCATGAATATCTCCGCCGGATGTGCGTTATACCAGAGAAAGCCGATGCTTGATCCCACCATGGCCCCGCAAAAGACGGTCACCTCCGCCACCGCAGGCATTTTTTGCAATTCTAGATATTCGGCAAACACCGCGTGACCGCTCAGGTAGGTCAGCACGGTCAGCGCACCTGCGGCAATTACTGTGCAGCCGATTGCCAGACCGTCAAGGCCATCAGTAAGATTCACTGCATTGCTTGATCCCACCAGCACCAGCATCACGAATACGACAAACGGCGTGAAGGCCAGCCACCATATATGCGGATAATGCCGCAGGCCTTCAATCACCAGATCGGGCCGAAACTGTTTTAGGAAGGGCACCATCAGGTGCGTGGAATACTGGCGCGTTGCCGTCAAAGTGACCAGCGTTACTCCCACCAGTCCAGCGGCCAGAAATTGCAGCACCAGCTTCATGCGTCCGGTGAGCCCGAGGTTCCGTTTTTTGATCACCTTTATATAGTCGTCGGCAAAGCCGATGGCCCCAAATGCCAGTGTTGAGAAGACCGCCAGCCAGATATAGGTATTGGAAAGGTCAGCCCATAATAAGGTTGGAACAACAATGGCGATCGTGATGAGGACGCCGCCCATGGTCGGCGTGCCGGCTTTTTTCTGGTGGGCCTTGGGGCCTTCTTCGCGAATGTACTGCCCGATTTGAAAATCTCGCAGCTGGCGAATGATGGCCGGGCCGACGATCAGCCCCATGAATAGCGCCGTGAGGCTGGCAAACGCGGTGCGGAAAGTAACGTAACGGAAAATGCGGAACGGAGGAAAATGAACAAATAACCGTTGATAGAGAAGCCAGTAAAGCAATATGCCTCCGGAGGCAGTATTTAGTTCTTAGTAGTTAGTATTCAGCATCAGCAGCCGCCTGCATAGTAAGACCAGAGGTTCTCCGTCTCTCCAAGCGCTTTCTGACGTTTCATGATGTTCCGGCTGCTTTGGATTGTATCTCGATTTGTTCTTCAACACTGTTCAAGAATGAGACGAGCATTTTGCGTATCCCCGTCAGCGCAGATGAAGCGAGCATGAATCTTCGCCCGGCATTAACCCGAGGTCGCACGCGAGCAGCAAATGGGTAATCGAGCTCACTTGCTGAGCCCAGGGCAATCCGCACAATCATGCCAACTCAGTGCTAGTGCGGCGTCCACAGCCTTCTGCCAGATTCGCGTCGATCGAGACTGCGGCGCGCCGCAGTTGGCTTGTGATTCCAATAGATTTCTTCACGGGGAAATCGTTGAGAGACTCGATATAGTTCAAGCGTCAGATGATGTGCCTTGCTCCAAACCTGCAAATCTCGATAATTTCTCATCGCTTTCCAGAGAGTACGGTACCCAAATGCTAAGTACTAAAAACTAAATACTGCGTTTCTGCAATATCTCCAGAGCGCGCTCCAGTTTTACCCCGCGCGAAGCTTTCAGCAGCACAGCATCTCCAGCGCGCAGGTTATGCGCCAGCCATTCGCCGGCCTGTTCCGGTGTTTCCACAAACTGTGCTTGTGCGCCTGCGCCACAGGCAGCTTCTGCCAGGCTTTGGGCCATCCCGCGCACGCCAAGCACCAGATCAATCTTCTTTTTGGCGGCATGGATCCCGCATTCGCGGTGCAGCATCTCCGCCGTTGGGCCAAGTTCCAGCATCTCTCCGGCGATCAGGATGTGCCGCTCCGCCTTCATGCTGGCCAGCGTGTCAATCATGGCTTCCAGCGCCCTTGGGTTGGAGTTATACGCATCGTTGATAATGGTTGCGCCGCCAATTTGAACAATCTGCCCGCGTTTGTCTGCAGGGCGCATGACGGAAAGCGCCCCAGCCGCCTGTGAAGGAGTGATTCCGCGGTCCATGGCGGCCGCAGCCGCCGCAAGCGCGTTATAAATATTGTGCTCGCCCACCAGAGGAAATTTCACCGGCTCGCGCACGCTGCCTGCTACCAACTCGAAAGTGGAACCATCCGCTCCATTCAACTGGATTTTCTGCGCGCTAACGTCAGCCGCCCGGCGAATGCCAAACGTGACCACACGCCCCTTGAAGTCGCGGCCAAATTGGCAGACGTAATCATCATCAGCATTCAATACGGCTGTGCCGCCGGGATGCAGCGTTTCAATAATCTCGTACTTTGCCCGCGCAATCCCCCTGAGCGAATCAAAGAACTCCAGGTGCACGGGCGCAACCGCGGTGACAACAGCAAGGTCATGGTGCGCCAGCTTGCCCAGGGCACTGATCTCGCCGGCATGGTTCATGCCCATTTCCACCACGGCAAGGTCGTGCTCGGCTTCCAGCTTCAGCAGTTGCAGAGGCAGCCCCAGATGGTTGTTCAAATTGCCTGAGCTTTTCATTACGCGGAAACGGGTGGCCAGAATCTCAGCCAGGATCTCCTTGGTTGTGGTCTTGCCCGCCGAGCCGGTCACCGCCAGCAGCGGCTTGCCCCAGAGCCTTCGCGCCGCAGCGCCCAGTGACTGCAGGGCCTTGACGGTATCTTCCACGTGCAATAGGCGATGTGAATCGCCGTTCACGCGCTTACCTGTCTGTACCAGAGCCCCGGCCGCGCCTTTTTCCAGTGCTTCTTCTACGTATTCATGGCCGTCAAACCGCTCGCCCGGAATCGCGATAAACAAATCGCCATGGCTGAGAGTGCGCGAATCAATGGAATACCCCATGGCGACCACTTCCTGGTCAAAGTCGCCCCTGGCCCCGGCAAATTCGGCCACCCGCCACAACGGCAGCTTCATCGCGCTTCCCCCTCACTAGCGTAGCTCATCTGTTGTAACGCTTCCCGTGCCACAAGTACATCATCGAAAGGGAAAACACCTTCGCGCGTGATTTGAACTTTCTCGTGTCCTTTGCCAGCGATCAAAACCATGTCGCCGGGCTTGGCTTCATTCAACGCGAGCCGGATGGCATTTTTGCGGTCCGGCTCAACCGCATAACGCGCCTTGCTCTTGCGCAGGCCGGGCAACGCATCTTCAATGATGCGGAGTGGGTCTTCGCTCCGCGGATTGTCCGAAGTCAGGACCACAAAATCACTGCCATGGCCCGCCGCTTCGCCCATGAGCGGCCGCTTGGTTCGATCACGATCACCGCCGCAACCAAATACCGTAATTACCCGCGCGGCTCCGCCGCTTCGGCGCACAAAATCGCGGGCGATAGCCGTCAGGTTACGCAGCGCGTCATCCGTATGCGCGTAATCCACCACTACCGTAAAAGGCTGGCCGCAATCAACTTTTTCAAACCGCCCCGGAACCTGCTTAAAACGGCGGATGGCCTCAGCAATCTGCTCAAGTGAACAGCCGCAAGCAAACGTAGCCGCCGCTGCTGCCAGAATGTTGTAAACGTTAATACCGCCGATCAGGGCAGTTTCAATCCTGATGCTGCCCGCAGGAGTAGCCAGGTCAAATGCAGTTCCATCCTGCTTCAGGTTGAGATTGACGGCGCGAAAGTCGCCGCTCCTAATTCCATAGAGCGTCACCGCTTCCTTGGCGCTTTTTCTGGTCTGGGTCAGCTTCTTGCCGTATTCGTCCTCAGCATTGATCACCGCCATGCGCGGCGGTCGTGTGCCGCAGCCGGTAAAAAGCAAGCTCTTGGCGGCAAAGTAATCTTCCATGTCCTTGTGATAGTCCAGGTGGTCGCGGGTGAGATTGGTGAAAACCGCCACTTCATAAGGAATGCCCCAGACCCGCTCCTGCGCCAGCGCATGAGAAGAGACCTCCATCACTGCGTTGGTTGCGCCACCTTCCACGGCCTGGGCAAAGACCTGGTTCAACTCCAAGGCTTCAGGCGTGGTGTGCGGCGAGGGCAGAACCTTGAATGGCGCATCTGAATCGAGCGGCTCTGCGCTTCTGGCGGCTGCGCGCACCGGCACGTGATATTCAATTGTCCCAATCAGTGCTGAAGGCCGATTGCAGTGACGAAGAATGGATTCACATAAAAACGTTGTCGTGGTTTTGCCATTGGTGCCGGTAATGCCGATGATCTGCAGCTTCTCCGCCGGATGACCGTAAAAATTGGCGCTCATCTGTGCCAGCGCCCTTCGCCCGTGGGAGACGATTGCCCATGGAACGTCCTGACGCCGAGGCTCTGCTGAGGAGTCAGTGACCACAGCCACGGCTCCCTGCTTGAGCGCGGCATCGATATAGCGATTGCCATTGCTGCTCTCGCCCTGCATGGCCACAAACACCCATCCCGGCTGTATGCGACGGGAGTTGTAATCAAGGCCGTCAATTTCAGGATCGCCGCCGTTGTGTGAGACGCCTGTGCCCCGCAGGAGTTCAGAGAAGTTCATTTGGTTGTGATTATAAGCATTTTCCGCAGTCCCGACCCCTGACCCCGAGGCTTGCCGAAGAGGAACGGGGAGGGATCTCTCTGGCAACAAGGCCTCTTGGAATCCAGGAAACATTGTTTGGCAGAAATTAAGGGTTTCGTAGCGATAGCGATCCCTCGCTGCGCTCGGGATGTAAAACACCAGGCAGCGCCCGCAGCCTTCTGCAAGCTTCTGCCAGTTCCGAATCGGTCTTGGCGAAGCAGAACCGGACCAGGTTCTCGCCGCCTCCGCCGTGGTAGAAAGCAGATCCCGCAACGGAAGCTACGCCGGTTTCATGCAGCAGGTACATGGCTTTATCCCGGCTGGTTTTGCCGGGGAGAATCGAGGCATCAGAGAGGACGTAATATGCGCCGTTCGGAACGGAAGGCGTTAGTCCGATTTCGCGCAGGGTGTTACAGAGCAGGTCGCGCTTTACTACATATTCTTTGGCAATCTCCAGGTAAAAGCTCTCCGGTAACTTGCCAATCCCTTCAGCCACGCCAATCTGCAGCGGCGCCGGCGCGCATACATAGATAAGGTCGTGAAAATAGGTGATACCTTGCGCCCAGCGGCGATCGCACACCGTATAACCGATGCGCCAGCCGGTAATGCTGAAGGTCTTGGAATAGCCGGACATGGTGATGGTCCGCTCACGCATTCCCGGCAGCGTGGCGATGCTGATGTGCTGGCCTTCATAGACAAAGTATTCGTAAATCTCATCAGTAAAGACAAACAGATCATGCCGCCTGGCGAAGCCGGCGATCCACTCCATTTCTTCGCGGGTAAAAACCTTGCCGGACGGATTGGCCGGCGAATTCAGAACAATGGCCCGCGTTCGCAGTGTGACCGTGCGCTCCAGGTCTTCGCGATTAAATTTCCAGTCTGGTGCGCGCAGCGTCACATAAAGCGGCACGGCTTCCACCGCAACCAGCGTGTTCAGGTGGTAGCCATAATAAGGTTCAAAGAGGATGACCTCATCGCCGGGATTGAGCAGAGCCAGGCACGCCGTGTAAAACGCTCCTGTAGCTCCGGAGCCGACAATCACCTCGGTCTCAGGATCGCATTCAATGCCGTTGAAGAGCCGCATCTTCTCTGCGATGGCCTGCCGGATCGGCGCCAGCCCTTCCGCGCGCGTGTAGCTGTTGATGCCGCGATCGATCGCCTGCTTTGCGCCTGCGCGCACGGGTTCCGGAACCTCGGTGTCGCAGACGCCCTGAGCCAGGTTCACGCCCTGGACTTTTTCGCAGGCCATAGACATGGCGCGAATTTCCGACTGCACGGTGCGGGCAGCGCGTTTGCTGAGAGAAAGAGGCATTGAGCTCCTTGGCTATTGTATCTGGGGGTGAGGTTTTGATCTCGGCAGAAGCTACAAATATCTCCGGTTTGTAAACTCCACCAACGCGCCAAGTTTGGCTTTGGCTGCGCCAGAGTCGATCGACTGGATCGCGAGCGGCATGGCGTCATGTAGAGAATCGGCACGGCCGGCAGCCACCAGCGCTGCCGCAGCGTTCATCAAGACGATATCCCGCCGTGGGGATTTCTCGCCTTCCAAAACTTTCCAGATAATATCGGAGTTGGTCTTGAGATCGCCGCCCAGGATCGCCGTCATAGGCGCGCGCTCCAGGCCAAACTGCTCCGGCGTAACTTCATAGCCGCGCACCCATTCGCCGCGTACTTCGCCGATCCTGGTGGGACCGCTAATGGAGATTTCGTCCAGGCCGTCTTTGCCATGCACCACCAGTGCGCGGCGCAGCCCCAGCATCTTGAGCGCCTGCGCCAGCTTCTCCACCAGATCTTCAGAATAAACGCCCACCACCTGCGCTGATGCGCCCGCCGGATTGGTAAGCGGCCCCAGCAGGTTGAACACAGAACGCAGAGGACGCAGGTCTTTGCGCGCGGGCTGCACGTGCTTGGTGGCCGAGTGCATGGCCGGCGCAAACATGAAAGCGATGCCGACTTCGCGCAGGCAATCGGCAATGCGCGGCGGAGGAATGGTAATGTTGACGCCGAGTGCTTCCATTACATCGGCAGAACCGCATTTGGAAGTGATGCCGCGATTGCCGTGCTTGGCCACGCGCACGCCCGCGCCGGCAATGGTGAGCGCCGTTGCGGTGGAAATATTGAAGGTGTCGCTGGCATCGCCGCCGGTGCCGCAAGTATCCACCAGAGCATCGCGTTCGGTGCCGCTGATGTCGAGGGCAGTTCCGTTTGCATTCGAAAGCGGTTGCGCTGCTGCGCGGATGGCCTCAGCAAAGCCGACGATCTCTTCTACTGTCTCGCCCTTCATGTGCAGAGCGACCAGCAGTGCCGCGACCTGCGCATCAGTGGCTTTCCCTGCCAGCAGTTCGCCCATCACGGTGCGCGATTCCTCACGGCTCAAGGAGGCGCGGTGGTTCGCGATCTTGCAGATGGCGTCGCTAATCATTGATTTGGAATGGTTATATTATCAGGCAGAGTGGGGATTTTAAGAATTTCAAAAATCCCTTGTACACGAACAATAAAATTTTATTGGACAGAAATTACATTTTTGACACTTAAGGAATCATAGAGCCTTCTCTGAAATAGTTGTGTTGCTGCGTCCCAAAGTGGATTTTAGCCGTTGATGAAGCAGGTTTGAGACATGAACCAGCTGTAAGCTATCTCAGTATCTCCCGTTTGGGATGTGATTTCACTGCGCGCGCTTTGATAAACTTTATAGCTCGTCGAATGAGCATTTATAAAGGATTAATCCATGCCCACACAGGCCGCTATCGCCCCGGAAGTTTCTTTACGCGAGTTTCAGGAAGCCAGAAAGGTAGTTTCGTCTTTTGCTTATCACACCCCGCTCTTGACCTCGCGGCTGCTCAGCGAGCGCACCGGCTTTGACGTCCGGCTGAAGGCAGAGATATTCCAGAAGGGTGGCTCGTACAAACTTCGAGGGCCGTTGAACAAGTTTAGCCATCTGACGGAAGAGCAGCGCAAACGCGGGGTGATTTGTTCCTCGGCCGGCAATCATGCGCAAGGCGTGGCTCTGGCGGCAGGCGTGTACAAGATGAAAGCGGTGGTGGTGATGGCCAGCAACGCCACGCAGTCCAAGGTTGATGCGACGCGCGCTTATGGCGCCGAGGTTGTGCAGCATGGCCTGATCTGGGACGAAGCCAATGAAAAATCAAAGCAGCTCTGCCAGGAGCGCGGGCTTACATACATTCATCCTTTCGATGATCTTCAACTCATTACCGGACAGGGAACTCTGGGGCTGGAAATTTATGAAGACTTTCCGCAGGTGGATATCGCAGTGGTGCCGATCGGCGGCGGCGGGCTGATCTCCGGCGTTTCAATGGCACTGAAGCAATCGAATCCCAGGATCAAAATTATCGGGGTGGAATCATCCGATGGGCCGGCCATGAAGCGCAGCATTGAGGCCGGGCATGTGGTGACGCTGGACAAGGTTGATTCCATTATTGACGGATTGCGAGTCAAACGCGTTGGTGAAAATACCTTCTCAATCGTGCAGCGCTTTGTGGATGAGATTGTCACGCTGCCGGACAAAGAGATTTTTGACGCGATGATCTGGATCATGTCGCACTGCAAGCTGGTGGTGGAAGGCGCTGCTGCTGCGCCTGTAGCCGCGCTGCTGCATGGCTTGATCAAAGCACCCGCAGGATCAAGAGTGGCCTGCGTGCTGAGCGGCGGAAATGTAAACCTGGACCAGCTTAAAGGGCTGAAGTGGAATTAACCGGCTGTTGATGTTCCTGAAAACGAACCCACCCCTAGCATCGCATAGCGTTGCAACGGCATCGATTCCTTGAAAGGAGGTTTCATGTTCGTTGTAACGGGAGCAACCGGTCACACTGGCAAGATTGTTGTCGAGCGCCTGCTTGGCCAGAAGAAAAAGGTGCGCGCGATAGGCAGAAACAAAGATCGCTTACAACCATTGGTGGCGCGCGGCGCGGAAGCGATAATTGCTAACCTGGACGATCAGGCAGCGCTGGCAAGGGCTTTCAAGGGAGCCGATGCCGTTTACGTGATGATCCCGCCGAATGAAAAGAGCCAGGACCCGCTGGGCGATTCGCACCGGGTGGCCCAGGCGATTACAGGCGCGTTGCAGGAATCGGACGTCAAGTATGTGGTACAGCTAAGCAGCGTGGGCGCAGATAAAGATGCACGAACGGGGCCGGTGGTGGGATTGTATGGGTTTGAGAAGATGCTGGATGCGATTGAGGGATTGAATGTGCTTCATCTGCGGCCCGCTTACTTCATGGAAAACACGCTCGGTCAGGCTGCGGCCGTCGCCAAGATGGGCTATACCGTTGGATTGCTGCGCAGTGACCTGAAATTGCCAATGATCGCCACAAAGGACATTAGCAACCGCGTGGCTGAACTGCTCCTGGATCTCAACTTTCGAGGAAAACAGACTCATGAGCTGCTGGGCCATGCCGATCTCACGATGAGCGAGGTGGCGGACACAATTGGACGTGTAATCGGAAAGCCTGGACTCACCTATAAACAATTACCACCGGAGCAAGTGAAGCCCGTGCTGGAACAGATGGGGATGTCAACGCCCGCAGCCGATCTGATCATTGAAATGTCTGCCGCACTGAACTCCGGCCACATGCGCGCGCTGGAGCCGCGAACAAAACAGAACACGACACCAACATCTTACGAGACGTTTGCCAGAGAAGAATTGCTGCCTTTATATCGGCAACAGCAGGCAGCCTAAAGGCGGAATCATAGAAAAGAGCACACAACGGTAAGTGCGGCATTTTGAGAGCCGGAACGCTCTAGAGACCTGAACCCGAGGTGAAAAGCACCACGGAACCATTTTTTGGCCCGCCAGGTGCCGCACTTCAGTCACAGTTCGCGAACTATAAATTCTTTGCGCATTGCCAAAACATGCGGTAGCTTAACCGCATGGCCAATCCACAAGATGAGTTGGAGACGCTACGCGCGCAGGTAGCGTCATTGACCGCGCGCGTGCACCGGCTGGAACAGCGCGCCGGCGTAGAGCCGCAAATTTCGCCGAGAATAGCGCCCGCTCCGTCTCTAGCATCTACGCCAACTCCGCCGCCACCACCGCTCACGGTTTCAAAAAGCGAATTGCAGCAAAAGCCGCTGCCTTCCATGCCCTGGATTCCGCCGCGGGCAGGGACTACCGCACTGCCTTCCCGTCCCGCACCGGCTCGCGCTCCATCTGGGGAAGACCTGGAAGGAACCATTGGCAAGCTGTGGCTGAACCGGATCGGCATTATTGCGATTTTGATTGGCGTTGCGTATTTTCTGAAGCTCGCAATTGACAACAATTGGATCGGTCCCGGCATGAGGGTGCTGATTGGTATTGCTGCCGGCATCGCTGTGGTTTTGTGGAGCGAGCGTTTCCGCAGCAAGGGCAGCGTAGCGTTTTCCTATTCTCTGAAAGCCATCGGGATCGGCATTCTCTATCTTTCGCTGTGGGCCGCCTCGCAGAAATACCATCTGGTTCCTTCAAGCTTTGCTTTCGTTGCCATGATCGTGGTAACAGCTTCCACCATCACGCTGGCGCTCACGCAGAATGCGGAGATCCTGGCGGTTTATGCCATGATCGGCGGTTTCAGTACGCCGGCGCTGGTTTCAACCGGTGAAAACCACGAGATCGTTTTGTTCGCCTATCTCTGCCTGCTTGACCTGGCCATCTTGGCCATGGTGAGCGTAAAACCCTGGCGGCGGATTGTCTGGGGCAGCTTTTTGGGCACGGCGGTCTTGTATATCGGCTGGGCAGCCGAGTTCTATGACAGCACTGAACGCGCGCTCACTGTACTATTTGCTACGCTCTTCTTCGCTATTTTTGCCGTAGTGCCACTGGTCACTCCCTTAACGCGCTCACGCTGGCATCGCGGCTTCTCACTCACTCTCACGGGTCTTCCGCTGGTGAGCGCCACGGCATTTTTTCTGGCGCTTTATGCGATGTATTGGAAAGAGACCGTCACGCTGACCTGGTATTCGCTGGCCCTGGCTGCCGTATACCTGGCTCTCAGCAGCCAATTCAAGCGCCGGACCGGCAGCGAACCCGACGTGGCGAAGGTGCTCAGCTTGATGCACGTTGCCATTGCCATTGCGTTCATCACCATTGCCATTCCACTCAAGCTCGGCCAGCACTGGATCACGATTGGATGGCTGGTTGAATCGGCTGTGCTGCTGTGGGTGGCAGTGAAATCAGAAGCACACTTCCTGCGCATTTTTGCCGGATGCACGCTGGCGCTGGGCGTTGCGCGATTGTTGTTCTACGACAACTTCAATGCAGATACCTTATTGCTGAACGCACGCTTTGGCACCTACCTGGTGGCGATTGCCATTATGGGCGGCATTGTGGCCGCAGGCAAACGCTTTGCCTCTGAGCGGGAGATGCCCTTTGTGAAAGCGGCAGGCGTGGCGTTGAATCTGCTTGCATTGTGGGCATTCACGCTGGAAGCCAATGATTACTTCCATCGTCAATCGCTTATGGGCGGCGGCTACACCGTGGAGCGGCAATGGGAGATTGCGCGCGACTTTACCTTCTCCGCCATCTGGATTGTGTATGGCGCCATGCTGATGGTCATCGGCTTTTGGAAGCGCTCCGCCTTCATGCGCTGGCAGGCGCTGGTGTTGATTGCGGTAACCATCGGCAAAGTCTTTCTGTATGACTCGCGAGAACTGGAGCAGGTGTACCGCATCCTGAGCTTTATTGCGCTGGGCGTGGTTCTGATGGCGATCTCGTATGCTTACCATCGCGATTGGCTCAAGCTTTCACCGCGCAAAGGGAGCGGCGCCGGGCAGGAGACTTCGGCATGAAACTCCGCGCAGGTTTTCTGGCTGCAGCAATGCTGGCAGGAGCTTCCATTTCTTACTTTAAGTATCAGCGGCCGGTGCAAGCCACGGGCGCTGGGCAGCACTACCTGGTTGTGGATGAGTTGATATGGAAAAACGCGCGTTCTGACCTTGGCGATCTGCGGCTCTACAGCGGCCAAACTGAAATTCCACGTGCGCTGGCAGTCCAGCGGGGAAGCGCGGAGCGCGATCGAAAGAGCGTTCGCGTGCTGCAGCAGAGCCTGGTGGCAGGCAAGACGCAATTCCTCATCGACATGACAGGCGTAGTGGAATACGACCACATTGACCTTGATCTGGCGGCGAAAGATTTTGTTGCGCAAGCCAGGGTAGAAGGCCAGGACGATCCGCATGGAACGCACTGGGCCGTGCTGGCTGAACCGATCTTGTACGACCTCTCAAAAGAAAATCTGGGCCAGACAAGCGCGCTACGCCTCCCGCTTTCAACCTATAAATACCTGCGCGTAACGATTGATGCGCCAGTTAAGCCGGCAGAGGTGCTTGGCGCAAGCTCTGAGTTTCGGCAGGAACAGCAAGCGCTGTGGCGTGACGTGGCTAGTTCGCCCAGGCAGGGAACGCTGGCGGAGAAGAACGCGCCCAATGATTTCAACGGTAATCGGCAGGCCAGAGGCACGCTGCTGACCTTCGCGGTGCCGGAAAATGTCCCGATAGAGCGGCTGGTATTGGAGGTTGATCCAGCTCAGCCGAACTTCCGGCGCCAAGTGGAGATCCAGGATGACCGGGGACAAACCATTGGATCGGGAGAAGTCAGCCGGATTCACATGGTGCGCTCAGGGCAGAAGATTGACACAGAGAGTGAGGAGATAGAGTTTTCTGCCGTCGGGCACAAAGGCGTCAAAGCAATCATCTATAACGGCGATGATGCCCCGCTCAAATTGCAAGGCGCGCAGTTGCAGCAATACGAACGCCGCATCTACTTTGACGCGCCGCAGCAGGGAGCGCTCACGCTTTACTACGGCGACGAAAAGCTGGAACCGCCGGTTTACGATTACGCCAAGTTTTTTCAGCAGGATAAAAACGCCACTGAAGCGCAACTGGGCGCTGAGCAAGCGAACGCCGGTTATGCCGGAAGGCCGGATGAACGCCCGTGGACAGAGCGGCACCCGGCAGTCTTGTGGATTGCTATTATCGCCGCAGTAGCGATTCTGGGCGCAGTGGCCCTGCGCTCCATGAAGAGCACAACCGCCTCTTAGTGAAAGACCACCATGGTGTCTTTCTTGGGATGAGCCGCCAACTGAGCCAGAAAATTCTTTAGTTGCTCTTCCGCATCTTCCTGCGTAAATCCCTGGAAAGCGATTCCCATGCCAACGCCGGGATGAAAACTTACCGTCCGGCCGGCAAGGTTAATCTCTTTATCATTGGCTTTAATCGCCAGGGTTACGGTCTGGCCTGCCGGTAGCGGGGAAAAGGTAAAAACATAGCAACCGCCAAGCGATATATCTCCAACCGTGCCCCAATATCCGGCATTGCCCGTTTGCGGATGAATGCGCACGCCGGTATCACAGGGATAGCGGGGATGTCTCCGCCGTTCTTTGTATTCAACTGCCATACAACAACTCCTTGCTTTACCCAGACCCTGATTGCCAGATATTGTTCCACCGTTTGGGCAAGACGGAGCATTACTTTGGTCAGGGTAGGCAACGGACTCAGGGGGCATGTACAGCAGAGCTTCGGAATATCCGGGCGAAGGTGAGGAGAAGCTATGCTGAATTGGTAATTGGGTAATTTAGCACCTGGGTATTTTTAACCCTGATCAAATCCTGGTTTCCTGAGTCGCTCAGGATAACAGGCTCGTCTTTTCAATTATTCAATTACCAATTGGGATCAGCGCAGCGCTTCTTCTACTTCGCTGAGCCAGTCAGGCTTTTTCAGGACTTCGCGCGGCTTGGGGCCATCGGCCGGGCCCACAATTCCATCCTGCTGCATCAGGTCGATTAGATGAGCGGCGCGGCCATAGCCGATGCGCAGTCGCCGCTGCAGCAGCGAGGTGGAAGCCTTGCCGAACTCAATCACCAGGCGGACAGCATCCTGGTAAAGCTCATCGTGTTCGGAGTCGCCATCGCCAGAGTCGCTGCCGGTCCCAGAGCCGCCTTTACCGCTCGCCTCGTCGCGCTCGTCTTTCGGAGCTTCAAGGAACTTCTGCTCATATTCGGCCTGGGCCTGGGCACGCCAGAACTCGACGACCGCATTGATCTCTTTCTCTGTGGTGTACGGAGCATGCAGGCGATGCACACGCGCCGAGCCTGAAGGCAGATAGAGCATGTCGCCCTTGCCCAGCAGAGACTCAGCACCATTGGCGTCAAGAATGGTGCGCGAATCGATCTTCGTTGCTACGCGGAAAGAGATTCGCGATGGGAAATTGGCTTTGATCAGACCCGTTATAACGTCTACCGACGGGCGCTGCGTTGCCAACACCAGATGAATTCCAACGGCCCGGGCCATCTGTGCCAGCCGTGTGATGGACTCTTCCACGTTCGACTGGTCCAGCATCATGAGGTCAGCCAGTTCGTCGATGATGATCACGATCTGCGGCAGCGGCTTGTGTTCGCTGTTTTCTTCAAACAAGCTCGGCGTATCGTTTTCAAACAGCTTGTTGTACTGGTCGAGATTCCGCACGCCCTTCTCCGCCAGTACTTTCAAGCGGCGTTCCATCTCACGGACGGCGTTGCGCAGCGCGTTGGCCGCGAGTTTGGGTTCGGTAATGATCGGCACGTAAAGATGCGGCACGCCTTCATAAATCCCCAACTCCAGCCGCTTGGGATCCACCAGAATCAGCCTCACCTGTTCCGGCGTGGATTTGTACAGGATCGACATAATCATGGCGTTGATGGCCACGGATTTTCCTGAGCCCGTCGAGCCGGCGATCAGAAGATGCGGCATGGTTGCCAGATCGGCGGTGATAATGCGGCCGTTGATGTCTTTGCCCATGGCGAGCGTCAGCTTGCTGCGCGCACCCACAAAATCCTGCGACTCCACCACCTCGCGCAGCCAGATGGTCTCGCGCTGGTGGTTCGGCACCTGAATGCCAACCGTCGACTTCCCATGCATGCGCTCAATCAGAATGCTTTCTGCACGCATGGCCAGGCACAGATCTTCTGACAGGCTGGTTACGCGGCTGTATTTCACGCCCGGCTCAGGCTTGAATTCGTAGGTCGTAACTACGGGGCCGGGATTGATTTGCGTCACCGCTCCCAGGACGTCAAATTCCGCGCATTTTTCTACCAAGACCTCAGCCTGCGCCTTGACTTCCTCCTCGTTTACGTCGTGCTGGTCGTCCGGGCGATGTAGCAGCGAGCTTGGCGGCAGCTTGTATCCGCCTGCGGCAATCTTCGGCATCACGGTCTTGCGCCGCGCCGTCAGGTCTCCACGAGCAGAAACCGCAGGCTCCAGTTCTGCGGCAGAATCGCTTCCAGCATCGTCGCCTGCCGATTGCGCCTGCGCCTGCGCCTGCGTTGCCATCTCCGCTGCGCCCACCGGCTCCATATCGGCAAAGGTGCGCTCAAAGCTTTGCGCCGCCGCCGTTGCGCCTGCGACAGATCCAGCTCCCGCTCCCCTAGCTCCCTGGCGTCCATCGCTGCCATCCGTCTGTGCGCGCTGTAGTAAAGCTGCCTGCCCTGCCGCGGCAATCCTGCGCTCTTCAGCCCTGCGCTCTTCTCCACTGCGCCGGTCCAGCTCTTTCTGTGCTTTCTTCTTGGCCGCAGCCTGGGCGCGTGCAACCCGCCAATCCTGCAAGCGCTGCCACAGGGCAAACATAAAAGCAAAGCGCGTGTTCAGCCATATCCGCAAATCGACAAACGAAAACGCCGTGGAAAGGTACAGCGCCACCGCTACCAGCGTCACGCAAACAATGGTTGCGCCCACGGTATTGAAGTAGTGCAGCAGGGTATCGCCCACCAGGCGGCCCAGCATGCCTTCAATGGGCACGGCATGGCGCCAGCGAAGGTGCCAAGGCAGCAGCGCCAGCAGCGCTGGGGTAAAAATCAGCAATATGGCCGCGCCCACGGCCTTGGCCGCCGGAGAAGCCACGCGCAGGCTCTTAAACCAGCGCATCCCCAGCAAGCCCAGCATTACCGGAAAGACAAACACAAAGATCCCTGCCGATTGCAGCAGCAGGTCGCTCACCATGGCTCCAAACAGGCCAATCCAGTTGCGCGCACCGCTCCCGGCCAGCGATCCGGCAGTGTTCAGCGAGGGGTCCAGCGGTGAATAACTCACCAGCGCCAGAAAAAGAAGTGTCGCGGAGACAAACAGCAATAACCCGATCAGCTCATTGAGCCGGCGGTTCTTGGTAGGCGTGAACGCACGCAGAAAATACTTCATTGGGGTCTGTCCTTCGGCCTGAAAACCGCGCTTTTGCCGATATGCGCCGCGCTTTCCCGGGCAAAAGCCGCGCTTCCGCATGAACCCGCTTTAGCCATAAGAGTTGCCTTCTCTCTTTCTAAGCGGCGGTTTCTGTCTGCAAAAGCAGTGTTCCGGGCCAAAAGTCCAGAGTACACCAGAGCCTGCTCATTATAGCGGAATTTGGGCGCGAAATTGGCCGCAAAAACGTAGTCCTTCCGGACTATGGGGTGATTAAGCATGTTCCTGTTTAGATGCCGCGGCGGAAAATCCTGCTGCTCTGGTAGTGGGTGACTTTGAAAATCAACCCATTACCGAGTATCCGCAGTCTAGCGAATTAACGCATATCTTTAAGGTTATCTGTTCTGCGGCGAAACCGATTTTTTCGATGTCCCGATTCCCCGCTTTCCCGATGTCCCGATTTTCCATCCGTGTCCTCCGCGTTCCTCCGTGGTGAGGTCTTGCTTTTCCGGTCCCAGGCTATTCCTGAATCCGCGATCATCCGCGCAAATCCGCGGTAAAAGCCTTTGCCTTTCCACTTTCGGCGATTTTGGCAATTTTGGCAGTTCTGGCAATTCCAAATCAGTGTGATCCGTGTTATCCGTGGTAAGGTTATGCTTTTCCGGTCCCAGCTATTCCTGAATCCGCGATCATCCGCGCAAATCCGCGGTAAAAGCTTTTGCCTTTCCACTTTTGGCGATTCCCCCTCACTTTCTTCCTCTACATTCCCGGCACACCTGGAACCTCCCCTCTCTCATCAGTTCTTCCACCGCACTCTTCAACTCCAGTACTTCAATAGGGCACTCAATCCAGTTGTTCTCCCAGCACACAATCAGGTCGCACCCGTCCAGCGAATGCCGGTGTGCCAGAAAGTTCCGGCTCTGGAATTCAAACTCAATCCTTTTTCGCTGGCATCTGCCCGGCTCAATCTCCAACATGGCTTCACAGTCCGGAAATCCCGTTTGCACGTGGAGAATCGAAAAGCCCAGCTCACCATGTACGGCCCCAAACAGCACAGAAACGCCTGCTTCGTTGGTCGGTTGAAAAACCATCGGTGCCATGGCCAGAGGAGTTCCATAGACCGTCTGGTTCTCCATCAGCTTCCGCCTCGTAGGCTGGCTTCCGCTCCCGCGCAGCTCAGATGGCTTCCGTGGATCATCTCCCAGATGGTCCGCCACCACGTCCAACGCATCTTGCCAGATGGCTTCCAGGCCCTCTTCTCTGGCATAAGCCGCCAATCCCGCCGCTACGTGCTTCCATTTTCCAAACAGGCGCAGAAATGGACGGTTTGTGTACTTGCCATGCAGTACATATTCTGATGCTGTGGGAATTTTCCTGAGCTTGCGCACTACCTCGGCCCAGTCGGCAAAAAGCGCTTTCACCGGCAGCCGGTAGGTGCCTTTCCTTTCCAGCCCGCACGCTACCAGCGCTGCCCGGTAAGAGATAAAGTGGCGTCGAATTTCATGCCGTCCTATCTCACTGATTTTGTTCAACTCCTTCATGCTGGGTACATACCCTAGCTCTTCCGTTGCTTTCCTTATGGCGGCAATCACTTCCTCGCGGTCCATTTTTTCTCCTGTCTTTGATTTCTGGTTTTTGGTAGTGCCCCAGTTTCTTGGTAGTGTCCGGTTTACCGATTTTTGTTCTGATTTTTTGTTCCTGATTTTCTGTTTTGATTTTCTGGTTCCGATTTTGGGTTTTGATTTTGGTTCCTGATTTTCTTTGCTGTTTGGGAACAAAAAGCCACCGTGCCGGTGGCTACCCGCTCTTAGATTTTTTGGCTTTCCGATTACGTGCAATGTCGGCGATAAAATCAGGCGGCTCGCGGTTTCCAATTGTCAATCTTGGCAATGTTGGCATTTCTGGCAACGCTGTATAGGCAGTCTTCAGATATAGAGAATGCCGGCAGTAAGAAAACACAGGCTAAAAGCCAAGGGCCAATAGCTAAGAGCTGCTTTTTGTACACACTTCAACCGCCGTCCTGAAGCAAAAGGCTGGACGTCCAGCGGTGCTTCAAGCGCCTGGCAGGCAAACCCAATCGAGCATAAAGCTGGGCCGCGGACCATGGCAAAGTTGCAGGCCTTTCGGATCCGTCCAGCTTTAGCTAAAGACTGAATGCTAATGGCTGGTTCCGTCCCCCGATGCCGCACCCGGTTGTACAGCCCCGATTATAGGCATAATGAATAGACAATGTCAATAGTTTTTTATAAAAACATTGTCTTTTCTTGGCTCGTATCAGGGCACGGGCTTCTAAAAAATCATGGACCGCAGGCCGGGGCCCGGCCTGCACGGTTTTCGCGTGTTTGGGTAGTTTGCATGCGAAGGCGAAAAATCGCGGGCCCAACAACACCCCAGTCCCGCGTTTGCGGGATGACCGATAATAGCTTGGCACGGCCCTGAGGCGAGCTTGCGAGCCGAAGGCAAGTGCCGGGTAAACAAAAGAAAATCCCCTTCCTCGTAACACCGCCGGCCCTCGGCTGTATCCCCAGAATCATTAAACCGCCGCGCGAAAGCCCTTCGGGCTTCCGTATCGCGTCGCCCCTGCGCGAAAAACAAAAAGGCACCCAGCGCTAAAGCGCCTGGGTGCCAAGAGGGGGTTAAGGCTGTGCCATTCTCTAAAAATTGTGCGCTGCAACCCTCTAAAAAACCATGGACCGCAGGCCGGGGCCCCGGCCTGCACGGTTTTCGCGTGTTTGGGTAGTTGCATGCGAAGGCGAAAAATCGCGGGCCCAACAACACCCCAGTCCCGCCTTGGCGGGACGACCGACAATAGGCCGCAATGTGACCCAGTCGGTCCGGGATCGGAAATCCGCCTAATGAATGCCGTTTTATCTCTCAACCTATGTCCCTCTTTCACAGGGGCTACATCATGAGGTTTTTGATTGGCTACCCCTAACTTACATAGGCCAGTGAGACAAGTGTCAGGGCACGACTTCAGTCGGGCCGTAAGATGCCATCCAACCCCTTGTCATCCTGACCGAGCACGAACGAGAGTAGCGAGCGAGTGCGAGTGGAAGTTGAGCCGCTTTGCGGACGTTTGGAGCCCGCAGGCGAAATCCCGAGCGAAGCCGAGGGAGCTTTTCACCCCGGCACTGCTTATCCCGCCATGCCGCCTCAGGGAGTTCTCTCCGAAGATCGTGTGGCACAGCTTGGGGGTCCCCAAAAAGGCTGGGTTTGCTTTTTTGGGGCAGAGGTGGCCTCGGCTGTGTCCCCAGAAATCATTAAACCTCCGCGCACGCTCGCCGCGCGAAAGCCCTTTCGGGCTTCCGTATCGCGTCGCCCCTGCGCGAAAAACAAAAAGGCACCCAGCGCTAAAGCGCCTGGGTGCCAAGAGGGGTTTAAGGCTGTGCCATTCTCTAAAAATTGTGCACTGCAACCCTCTAAAAAAGCCATGGACCGCAGGCCGGGGCCCGGCATGCACGGTTTTCGCGTGTTTGGGTAGTTTGCATGCGAAGGCGAAAAATCGCGGGCCCAACAACACCCCAGTCCCGCGTTTGCGGGACGACCGATAATAGCCCGGCACGGCCCTGAGGCGAGCTTGCGAGCCGAAGGCAAGTGCCGGGTAAACAAAAGAAAATCCCCTTCCTCTCTGCCGAAGGCCCGCGCGTAGCCCAGCGAAGCGCGCAGTTGATCACGACATCGCGAAACGAAATGCTCAGTGTTTTTTGGGCTAGGATCTAAAACGGACGAGCCTCAACGGAGCGGCACATTGGATCTTTCCTTGAACACGTCAGCCCCATCCTGCCCAAGATCGTCAACTCAGGAAAACCCGTTACTCCAAACTTCGTGAAAAGCAAAAGGCACAGCCGATGGCGGCTGTGCCATACAAGTCGCATAAACCCAAAACAAAAGAGCTAAGAGCTAATGGCCAAAAGCTAAACGCTACCAATACGTCACGCTCACTTTGTCCAGCCACACTGAGAACGGCGCGCCCGCGATGTTGGCGTCTGACTGATACGCAACATCGAGCCCGCTATTTGTGTCTGCCGTGGGCTGCGAGCTCAGGTTCACCACTTCGCGCTTGCCGTTGACTGTGACGGCGGTAAACGTCACCGTGCCGCCCGGTTGGTGTTCAAACTCAAATACCAGGTGGGTCCAGGTCTTGGTTGGCGGTGCGGCGCACGTGGCTGCTGAATTTACCCATTTGTTTCCGATGTTGTCCCACATGCGCCAGTTTTTTCCTCCGGCAAGGTCGCACTGCGCGCCAAAGTTGTAGCGGTTTCCGCCTGCGCTCTGCGTCACGTAGAATTCCAGCGCCTGCGCCACGGATGGATTGTCCACGTAGTAGTTC
>DATEHN010000047.1:0-5605 GCA_035279585.1 Candidatus Angelobacter sp.
TGGAGCAGACCGTGCGCATCGTTTCTCCGGATTCGCTACGACCCTGCAGTGCCGGCGATACAGGCGAGATATGGATCAGCGGCCCCAGTGTTGCCCAGGGGTATTGGCGAAAAGCACAAGCGACAGAGGAGACGTTCAACGCGCGGATACCCGAGATGGACGAAGGCCCATTTCTTCGTACCGGAGACCTGGGGCTTCTGAAAGATGGCCATCTATTTATAACTGGCCGGTTGAAAGACCTGCTTATCATTCGCGGGCAGAATTACTATCCACAGGATATAGAACTAACCGTCGAGCAGAGCCATGCTGTCTTGCAGCCTGGGTCGGGAGCGGCGTTCTCGGTGGAGAGCGAAGGGGAAGAGCGCCTGGTCGTTGTGCAAGAGGTTGCGGTACGCAAAACCCCGGAATCGATTGTTCAGAGTGACCTTGACGAACTCGACGCCCTGATCAAACTTATTGCACGAAACATCGTGGCCGGCCATGAACTGCAGGCGTATGCCATTGTCCTGATACGAAAGGGCACGATTCCGAAAACCTCCAGCGGCAAGATCCAGCGCCATGCCTGTCGGGATGCGTTTCTGAACCGGGAACTCTATGTTCTCAGAGAGTGGCAGGAAAGAAAGCAGCCCGAGCCGGTTTTGCCAAAACCTTCCCACCCCGATCTGGATGGGCAAGGACCGTACGGGCTGGCTTCATGGATAGCGCAGGAGATTTCGCGTACCCAGGGAATGGACCAGGAGCAGGTTGACCTCAACCAGCCTTTCGCAGCCTACGGCCTGGATTCACTGGCCGCCATTGAGTTCGCTCACAAGCTGCAAGCTGAGTTTCAGGTCGCGGTAGATGTCGCGGAGTTCTTCGATGACTCGACCATTGCTGAAGTGATTCGACGAGCGACGAAAAATACGCAATCCTCTGTGAGGAAAGTTGAAAAGGAGCAGCCTGCAACCTATCCGCTTTCCTACGGCCAGCGCGCCTTGTGGTTTGTACATCAGACAGCTCCGGAGAGTGCCGCTTATAACATCGCGCGAGTGATGAGGATTGCAACCAGCCTGGATGTCGATGCACTGCGGCTGGCATTTCAGGCACTGGTCAACCGCCATCCGTGCCTGCGCACGATTGTGGTGGAGACGGCAGGAGAACCTGTCCAGCAGGTTGCAGAGAAAGCCGAGGTTTGCTTTGAATATTTCGATGCCGGCGATTGGAGCCAGATAGAATTGGAGAAAGCTCTTGTCCAACAGAGCCAGCGGCCTTTCTCCCTGACGCTCGGCCCATTGTTCCGGACTGCCCTTTATGCCCGCTCGGAAAAAGAATACCTGCTGCACGTTGCCGTGCATCACCTGGTTGCGGACTACTGGTCTCTTACGCTGCTGCTGGATGAAATTGGAAAGCTGTATCAAGCCTTCGCGGAAAAAGACGGAACACACCTTGTTCCGTTGGAATACAGCTACGCGGACTTTGTGGAGTGGCAGCGGGAGAAACTTTCTGGTCCTGCCGGAGAAAGACTGCGGGACTATTGGAAGAGCGAGCTGGCAGGAGAACTGCTCCCGCTCAGCCTGCCCGCCGACCACAGCCGTCCACCAGTACAGACATTTCGTGGCGCTTCCCTCCCTTTTAGTCTCGGCGCCAGGCTAACCAAAGCATTGAAAAGGCTTGGAGAAGAGCAACAAACCACCCTCTTCACGACACTTCTGGCAGCATTCCAGGTTTTGCTCTATCGCCTCACCTCGCAGAAACAAGTGATCGTTGGCTGCCCGATTGCGGGCCGATCAAGAGCGGAATTTGCGAACATTGCGGGGTACTTTGTGAATACCATGCCTTTGCGAGCGGATTTCGAGCATCGGCAAACATTCACTGAATTCCTGTCGCAGGTTCGCAACCGGGTTTCGAAAGCGTTTGCGCACGAGTTGTATCCCTTCTCGTTAATGGTTGAGCAACTTGGGATTGTGCGCGATCCGGCAGTGCCCCCCATCTTTCAGAGCGCGTTTGACTTTCTGCAAACGTACGGCAGCCGTTCGGAAGATTTCGCGCGTTTTGCCTTGGGGCAGCCGCAGGCACAGGTAACCTTGGGCGGCTTACAGTTAGAGCATGTCGTCGTAGAACAGCGAACAGCGCCGTTTGACTTGACGCTAACGGTCGGCGAGACACCGGACGGTCTGATGGGATCGTGGGAGTACAGCAGCGAATTATTTGAGGCAGACACTATTGCGCGCTGGGCGGAGAGCTTTTCCGTTTTATTGGAAGGAATTGTTTCGAACCCTGAGATTTCCGTGAGTCAGTTACCCATTCTTTCGGCCAGTGAGTACGGCACATTGGTGCGCGAGTGGAACGACACGGCGGCCAGCTACGGGGGAAGCGAATGCATTCATGAGTGGTTCGAAGTGCAGGCGCGGAAAACACCCCAGGCAGTGGCGGTGCTGTGTGAAGGGCAACTATTGACGTATCAGGAGTTGAACCAGCGGGCGAACCAGCTCGCATACTACCTGCGCGAGTTATGCGTGGGACTTGAGGTGCTGGTAGGAGTCTACCTGGAGCATTCGCTGGAGATGGTGGTAGCGCTTTTGGGAGTGCTGAAGGCGGGCGGCGCCTACGTACCCATTGATCCCAGCTACCCGGAGGAGCGGGTACGGTTCATGTTGGCCGACGCCCGGGTGCGAGTGCTGTTGAGCCAAGACGGATTGCGGCAGCAGTTGCCCAAGAGCTCGGCCCATCTGGTGTGCATAGACACTCAGTGGGAGGAAATTGCAAGGCAACCTGCGGACAACCCGCAGGCTCGGGTGGGGCCACAGAGCCTGGCTTACGTGATCTACACCTCCGGCTCAACCGGGACGCCCAAAGGAGTAGTGGTCACGCATGAAAACGTCACACGATTATTTCGGGCCACCGGGCATTGGTTCAATTTCGGTGTCCAAGACGTTTGGACCTTGTTCCACTCCTATGCTTTTGATTTCTCCGTCTGGGAACTTTTTGGCGCGCTGCTATACGGCGGACGCGTTGTTGTCGTGCCGCGTACCATTGCGCGCTCGCCTTCCGAATTTCTGGAACTGCTAGCAGGGCAGAGAGTGACCGTCCTAAACCAGACACCCTCAGCCTTTTACCAGTTAATCCAGGCTGTGCAGGAGAAGCCTGAAGTCAGCAAACGCCTGGCTCTGCGCACGGTGATCTTCGGCGGAGAGGCGCTGGATTTGCGGCGGCTGCAGGAATGGTACGAGAGATATCCGGACGGTGCACCGTTGCTGGTCAACATGTATGGCATCACTGAAACCACAGTGCATGTGAGCTATTTGCCGATGACGACGGAGTTGGCCCGAAAAGCTGGCGGAAGCTTCATCGGCGGCAGCATTCCAGACTTGCGAATCTATGTGCTCGACGAGCACCTGCAGCCTGTCCCGACAGGCGCGCCTGGCGAGATGTATGTGGCGGGAGCGGGGCTGGCGCGAGGGTATCTGAATCGTCCCGAGTTGACCGCGGACCGGTTTATCGCAGATCCATTTTCAGGACAGGGGACGCGGATGTACCGAACCGGAGATGTGGCGCGATGGCGGAGCGATCACACGCTCGAGTACATCGGAAGGGCCGATCAGCAGGTCAAGATCCGCGGATTCCGCATCGAGCTAGGGGAGATCGAGGCCTGCCTGGCGAAGTTTGCGGGAGTGAGGGAAACGGTGGTGGAGCTGCGGGGAGCCACTGCCGGAGACAAGCGGTTGGTGGCGTACATTGTGCCCGATGAGGTACATGCGCGCCCTTTGAGAAAGATGGCGCACCTCAAGAAGGTTGGCGATCTGACCGAAAGCAAGCTGTACGAGCTGCCCAACGGCATGCTGGTCAAGTTTCAGAATAAGAGCGAGACCGACTTTCTCTATCGTGAAATCTTCGAGGGCGAGGGTTACTTGCGACATGGGATTACTCTCGAGGCCAATGCCTGCGTATTCGACATCGGGGCTAATATCGGAATGTTCAGTTTGTTCGTGGCCCAGCTCGCTCCCGAGGCCACTGTCTACGCATTTGAGCCGATCCCGGCTGTTTTCGACGACCTCCGAATCAACATGGAGCTTTATGTCGGGAACCCCAGAGCCTTCAATTGCGGCTTAGCGGGAGAGTCCGGAACGGTCACGTTTACCTGGTATCGGCACGACTCCGTACTTTCAGGCCGATATGCTGATCTAAAAGAGGAAAGCTCAACTGTCAAATCCTTTCTGAAGTCACAGTCCGAGTCGAAAGACTTGTCGGATGAGGATCTGGACAGACTACTTGCCGAGCGCCTTAGCGGCGAGCGAGTGGAGTGCCAACTTCGCACTCTTTCCTCGGTCATTGCAGAGGAGAAGATAGAGCGGATCGATTTGCTCAAGATCGACGTTGAGAAGAGTGAGCTGGATGTTCTGGAAGGCATCGAAGACCATGACTGGGAGAAGATCCGACAAATTGTGCTGGAGGTTCATGATTCTGCTGGACGGCTGGCCATAGTCAAACGGATGCTCGAAGCTCATGGGTATGAGCTGCACATCGAGCAAGATGAGATGTTACAAACCACGAACCTCTACAACATCTATGCTCGCCAGACCAAAAATGTTCCCCGAGCTGAAGGAGCAGGTATCTCACCCCACCCGGTCCGGGTGCCAACATACTTTGGCCCCGCCCAGTTCATCACTTCCCTGAAGAATCATCTGAAGACGCTTTTGCCGGAGTACATGGTGCCGGCGGCGTACGTGTGTTTGGATCGTCTGCCGTTGACGCCGAACGGGAAGCTGGATCGGAAGGCGCTGCCGGCGCCGGAGGCCGATGGCTACGCGGCCCACGCTTATGAGGCGCCGCAGGGCGAAGTGGAAACCAAGTTGGCCGGGATCTGGGCCGATGTGTTGAAAATCGAGCGGATAGGGCGAACCCACAATTTTTTCGATTTGGGTGGACATTCGCTGTTGGCCACACAGGTGACGTCGCGCATACGACAGGCGTTTGAAGTAGATCTCCCGCTCCGCAACTTCTTGGAGAACCCTACCGTCGCAGGAGTGGCCCTTCAGGTGGGCAGGGCAGTCAAGACAACAGCGCCCCCTCTGCGGCCGTATCCGCGGAAGCGGCATCCACGCTTGTCTTTTGCCCAGGAGCGCTTGCGGTTCCTGTCACGCTATGAGACGGAAGCAAGTTTGTACAACGTACCTGTAGCCCTGCGACTGCGGGGAGCATTGAACGTTGAAGCGGTTAAAGCCAGCCTGCAGGAGATGGTCAATCGGCATGAAATGCTGCGCACCAGCTTCCCGGAAGTCGGCGAGAAAACGATCCAAAGTATTGCCCCGGAAATGGAAGTGCCGTTTGTAGTGTCGGCGATTCGCGAAGACGAACTGGATCAGGCGCTTCACGAACAGGCACGGCGACCATTTGATCTGAGCCATGGCCCGCTGATTCGGGCGTCGCTGTTCCGGATCGGCAGTCAGGACCATGTCTTGCTGGTGGTGATGCATCACATCGTTTCCGACGGCTGGTCATTGGGAGTGATGCTGCGAGAGTTCAACGTGCTGTATGACTCATTCAGCCGGGGAGCGGCCTCGCCGCTGCCGCCTTTGCCGATTCAGTATGCCGACTATTCGGAGTGGCAACGCGAATGGTTGCAAGG
>DATEHN010000048.1:0-34853 GCA_035279585.1 Candidatus Angelobacter sp.
AACCGCTCTCTCCGTCCGATTCCATTCCTCCACAATCTGCCGCCGCTCCTCCTCTCGCAGCAGCGGCAGCATCCCGATAGGGCAGTCCGGGTCGGCCACGATCCCTTCCACCAACCTCTCCAGGTGCCCCGCCATTCGCACCATCGTCCCGGCTTCGAACAAGTCCGTGTTGTACTCGATCCGTCCCCCGATCCCTTCCGCTTTCAGGCGCAGCGACAGAAACAGGTCGAACTTCGCCGTGCTGTTATCGATCGATTGCACGGTCGCGTGAAGACCGCCAAAATCAGCGGGAATACTGGCGCTATCGAAGCCAAACGCGATCTGGGCCAGCGGGTTGCGGCTGAGATCCCTGCTGGGGTGTAACTCTTCGACAAGTTTCTCGAAAGGTACTTCCTGGTGCGCATAACCGTTTAAGGCCGTGTCGCGTACGTCCGCGAGGAACGCACGAAAGCCTTGAGACGGGCTGCAGGAAGAGCGCAATACGAGTGTGTTCACAAAGAAGCCGATGAGTCCCTCAATCTCCGGCCGGTCCCGATTGGTGCTTGGCGTAACGACCGCTATATCCTCGGACTGGGTGTACCTTTGCAGGAACGCCTGAAAAGCTGCCAGCAGCAGCATGTATAGCGTGACCCCCTCCTGCTGGCTCAAGATGCGTAGTGCTGACGACAAAGCCAACGGCCATTGGAACCGGTATGAGGCTCCGGAAAACCCCTGCATGGCGGGGCGCGGCTTGTCGGTCAGAAGGTTCAGTTCTGATATGCCTTTCAGCTTGGTGCGCCAGTATGCAAGGTGCTCTTCGAAACCACCGTTCTGGAATTGCAAGTTTTGCCACACCGCGAAGTCGGCATATTGAATGGGAAGTTCCGGCAGAGGCGAAGGCTTGCCCTGGCTAAAAGCGCTATACAGCCGCTGCATCTCGTTGAGCAAAACTTTGAGGGACCACACATCCGCAACGATGTGATGCATCGTGATCAGCAGGATGTTCTCCTCCTGGCCCAAAACCAACAACCGAGTGCGCAAAATGGGCCCTCGCTGAAGATCAAACGGCTTCCGGGACTCTGCGAACACGATGCATCGCGCCTCTTCTTCACGCTGCTCTGGCGGCAGTGAACTCAGATCCTGCACGCTTAAATCCGCCGGATACGGGGGATCGATCAACTGCACAAGGTTGTTGGCGACCCCCGCAAACCTGGTCCGCAACGATTCGTGCCTGCGGATGATCTCGTCCAGCGCGCGGCGTAGAGCTTCTCGGTTGAGCACACCTTTAAACCGAGTCTCCTCGGGCACGATGTACGCGGGATTATTGGGGACGAGCTGTTCCAAAAACCACAGCCGCTGCTGAAAGAGAGAAAGTGGCAGCGGCCCACGATCGCGCGGCGCCGGCAGGATCCGATTTTCCGTTGCCAGCCCGAGTGAACTACGGGAATTGATTGCCGCACGAACTTGAATTTGCGCGAGATCCGTCATTGTCACTGCGCTCCTGACTTTGCGGGCGCTTTCACTGGGTTCCGCGAGTGGTTCGAAGTTAGTAGATGCTTATCGGGTAAATGCTTAAACGGATTGTGCGTTTTGAGCGAGAATGGTGGATGCCAATTTGGCGATCGTAGGCGACTCAAAGAGGCTTCGTACAGACAACTGGGCCAATAGCGCCTGCCGGATGCGAGACACAACCTGGATCGCGATCAAAGAATCGCCCCCCAGGACGAAGAAGTTTTCATGGATTCCGATCCTTTCGATGCCCAACACTTGCTGCCAGATCGCAGCGATGGCGGCCTGCAACTCATCCGCCGGCGCATCACTCAGGCTTTCCGAAATTTGCAGGCTAAGCTCAGTCTCCGGCAGCGTCTGCTCAGGGTACGATCCCACGGACACAGGAGAAATAGCTGCTATTGGGCATCTCCCGGCAAGAATCGTGTCCAGATCCTCAAGACTCTCGATCTGCAGACGCTCTGCTGCATCACGCGCCTCGCTTGGATTCCAAATCAAGGAAAAGGCCGGCTGGCCGGCTGACCTAAACATATGGACAACTTGGTCCTGAATACCCGTCAGCACGTGGGCAAACCAGCTATCGTCTGGATCACAATCCTCAGATAGGAGGCTCAGCGTCCAGAATTCCGGATTCCGCGCGGCAATGCTTTTGGTGAAGGCTTCAACCTTGGCCAAGCACGAAGCAACCCAAGCCGACGCATGCCGGACATCCTTTAGACTGGTCGCGGCTCGCGCTGGGGCCTGCAGAAAGCAGAAGATTCCATCGGGATGGCTATCGTCCCCACCCCCATGCTTCAAGAACTGGACCGGAGGCTTGGCTCTATTCACGGACCTGTTGCTGCGGTAACCTCGCTTGGAAGAGCCGTTGCTGCCCGCACCTGCTTGCGCGCCGTGGTTCTGTCGGGTTGGATCAATTGAGACAGCCTCGCTCCCGTTCTCCTTGAGCAGGCGAACCAGATTCCGCCCGCCTTCCGAACCCGACTCATCAATGACGAGATAGGATTTCCCGGGGCGCAACATCTTTTCATTGAGATTGCCATCCCGCCGGATTGGTTCCATGCTCATCGTCCAGGAAATTCCGCGGCGGTGAGCAATCCATTGGTCGGTTCGGCTGGAACCCAGTTCCGCGAGCAGACCGGTAATGGCCTCCTCCTCGCGAGCCGGGTTTGCACCAGCCAATGCGATGTCGATGCTTTTGAAGTTCACTTGGGATCGCCGGCAGGTCAGCCCGCGGCAGGCGCCCAATAGGACTCCACTCTCCACAGTCAGCTTCTCCTCTCCAGTCACGCGATGCATCCCGTCCGAGACCACGGTAAGCTGCAGCGGGCCCGACCGCTGCGACTGGGCTGCCGCATCCGCCAGCATGCTAACTCTAAGGGCGCTCGCCACCGGTGCGGGCGGCGTCAATGCGTTCGGATCGGGCGGACGTAGCCCACCACACGTGAAAAGCACGATCCTCGACACTGCCTTTTCCCGTCCTTGCAGAGTAGACAATAGGCGCAAGTAGTCCGCCGCGCTCTCCATATTCAATACAAAGTTGAATGCGTCCTTCTGAACGAAGCGTCGCCCCCCCTTTACTACAATCGGGCGCCCTCCTGTCTCATGAATGCACTTGAGAACTCTTTTGCAAAACTGGCTGTCATCCACAAAGAGAACCCAGGCATCATCGAACATGGCCTCGCTCGTGCTCCGAGCCGTCAACACTCCGCACTGTTTCCACACCGGACCCCAGATTGCACCCTCAGGTGAGACGGTCTCCGACTCCCTCTCGGATGTCGGTGCGATCCAATAACGCCCGCGCTCGAACGGATACGACGGCAAATTCACTCGCCGGCGTGCCTGGCCATGCCAGAAATTGCCCCAGTTGATTTTCACTCCCGCCAGCCACAATTTTCCTAAAGCGTTCAGCAAACATTCCATTTCCGCGCTTGGTTTATCGGGATGAAACAGGCTGGACACAATGGTTCGGGCGTTGCCGCGCTTCGGATGCCGCTGCACGATGTTGGCCAAAGTCTTCCCCGGTCCCACTTCGAGAAGAACATTGCCTTCTTCCTTGAGCAGCTCTTCGGTGTTTTCCAGGAAACGGACGGTATGCCGCATGTGCTGCACCCAGTAATTTGGATCGGTGGCTTGCGCGGAAGTAATCCATGTTCCAGTCAAGTTGGAGAGAAACGGAATTTTCGGTTCTTGAAAACGCTTCGTATTTGCATATGCGGCAAAACTGGACAGAATCGGATCCATGGCTGAAGAGTGTGAGGCGGCAAGAATGGGTAGACGCTTACAGAGAATGCCGGTGGCCGTTAGCTTGGCCTCCAGGGCCTCGATGGCGGAAACGGAACCGGTGATCATGCACTGTGAAGGATTGTTGATGGCGCCAATCTCCAATTCCTCTCCTAGAAACTCCTCAACACGTGCGCTCGATAGAGCTACACTCAACATCGCGCCTTGCGGCAGCCCCTGCATGAGGCGCCCGCGTTCCGAAACCAGCAGCAGGGCGTCCTCCAAGTTGAACACACCAGCAATACAGGCAGCTACGTATTCACCGAGGCTGTGTCCCGCCATCGCCTTCGGCACCACTCCCCAGTGCTGCCAGAGTTGGGCGAGCGAATACTCGAGGGCAAACAACGCGGCCTGAGCGTATTCGACCTCGGTGATGCGCAGTCTCGCCTCTGCCTCATCCTGCGGAGCTGGATAGACCAGGTCTTTCAGGCTGAAACCGAGATGCTTTTCCACGATCCTTGAACATTCATCGAAATTGTTTCGGAAGACCGATTCACTCTGGTACAGCTCTCGCGCCATTTGGACCTGCTGGCCTCCCTGGCCGGGAAAGAGAAACACCACGGGTCGGTCTTTGGCGTCGTCCGCTTCGGTGAATACCAATCCCCGCGATCGCTGCCGCAGAGCTTCGCTCGGGTGTTCGCCGGTTTCACATACCATCGTCCGGCGGTACTGCATTCTCTTACGTCCGGTGTGCAGCGTGAAAGCGACATCCTGCAAGCGGTGGTCGTGTTCTTGCAGATGCTCCGCGAGGTTATCCGTGGCCATCTCCAGAGCTGTGTTGGTCTTCGCCGCGAGTGCGAGCAGCTGATAACTCCGAACACTTCCTTCAACTCGAACCGGCAAGGCTTCTTGCACGATGGCGTGAGCATTCGTTCCGCCGATTCCAAACGAGCTTACGCCGCAACGCCGGGGAAAACCTGTGTCCACCCAGTCGCGGAATTCACGGTTGACATAGAATTGGCTGCCGCTAAAGTCAATCGCTGGATTGAGGCTTTCAAAATGCAAGCTGGGTACCAACTTGCGCTCGTGCAAACACAACGCGGCTTTGATCAAGCCAGTGACGCCGGCTGCAGCGTCCAGGTGACCGATGTTGGTTTTCACCGAACCGATCGCACAAGCGCCCGGCTTGGCCGGGTTTTTCCCATACGCTTCCACCAGTGCGGCAGCCTCTATCGGGTCCCCCAAAGGTGTACCCGTGCCATGGGCCTCGACATAACCAATCGTATGGGGGTCGACCTGGGCATTTTTGAGCGCCGCCCGGATTGCATTGACCTGACCGCCAACGCTTGGCGCCGTGTATCCCGCCTTGAGCGCCCCATCGTTATTGATTGCCGTTGCCTTGATGATCGCAAAAATCTGGTCGCCATCATCGAGTGCATCCTGCAGGCGTTTTAGAACCACTAAAGCGCAGCCATTCCCGCCGAGCGTCCCTTCGGCGGAGGCGTCGAAGGCCCGGCAATGGCCGTCGGGGGAGTTGTAACCTCCCTTTTCGTGAAAGTACCCGGCATATTGAGGGAGTTTAATTGCGACTCCACCAGCAATCGCCATGTCGCAATCGTCGGTGCACAGCGACCGGCAAGCGATGTGCACGGCAACGAGCGAACTGGAACACGCGGTGTTCACCGCGACGCTGGGCCCTGTAAGGTTCAGCTTGTAGGAAGTTCGTGTGACCACGTGATCCTTGTCGGTTGCCATGGTGCTCTGGAATCTTCCCAGGGAGCGGATCAGATCGCGATGCTGATAGAGGTTGGCCAGAAGATAGGTCGAACTGGCTGATCCAGCGTATACGCCGATCCTGCCGTCATAGGTGTCCGGATCGCAGCCCGCGGATTCCAACGCCTCCCATGCGCACTCAAGGAACACGCGATGCTGAGGGTCGGTGATTTCAGCCTCGCGTGGACTGAACCCCCAGAAAGCTGCATCGAACATATCCGCGTCCTGCAGCACGCCTCGCGCTGGAACGTAGTTCGACTGCCGCCAATCAGAGGCAGGCACTCCTGCCGCTTGCATTTCTTCTTCGCTAAAGAAAGAAATGTGCTCCCGGCCTGCGCAGAGGTTCTTCCAGAATTCGGCTATGTTGCGCGCGCCAGGGAACCTTCCCGCCATGCCCACAATGGCAATGTCGGATGACTGTCTCTTCCCATTCTGCGTATCTCTGATTTCGGGCTGTGAGGCTGCCAGGTTGGCCTGGGATCCCAGTCTCTCAGCCAGCGCAGCCACAGTCGGGCTACGAAAAAGTTCCACAAAGGAAACTTCTACTCCTAGTTCTTTCTTCAATCGCTGCTGAACCTGCACGAGCAACAAAGAATGCCCGCCCAGATCAAAGAAGTTCTTATGCACGTCGACAGTCTTGGCACGCAGCACATCCCGCCAGATCTCGGCGATGGCTTTCTCCATTGCGGAACGCGGGGCCGTTCCGGCGCCTGCTTCCGGCCTGGTCTGCAGCTCGAGTTGCAGGAGACGCTTCCTGTCCACTTTTCCAGTCGAGGTTATAGGAAGGGCATCCAAGTCAACGATGTGGGCAGGAATCATGTGTTCGGGCAGCGTGGATCTGAGATATCCCTTGAGATCAGAGGGATGCACCACTTCCGGTCCCTTGCGCGTTATATAAGCAACCAGGTGTTGGACACCATCGTCTTCACGAACGACGACGACGGCGTTTTCCAAGCCAGAGTGCCGAACCAGAGCCGCTTCGATCTCTCCCAGCTCGATGCGAAATCCTCGGATCTTGACTTGATCGTCGCTTCGCCCGAGGAATTCGATCCGCCCATCAGGCAGAAACCGAGCGATATCGCCGGTCTTGTACATTCTTGCTCCGGAACCATCCCAGGGGTTGGGAACAAACTTCTCCGCAGTCAGATCGGGGAGGTTCAGATATCCCCGCGCCAGGCTGTCGCTACCAAGGTACAAATCCCCGGGCACATTCGCCGGCACCGGACGAAACTGGTTGTCCATGATGTAAGCCTGCAGGTTCGAAATAGGGCGACCGATCGATGGGTCGAGTTCCGTCGCCTGGCAGCGATCCCAGGTAGCCCAAATGGGAACTTCGGTAGGCCCGTAGGCGTCGAAGAATCTGCGTCCCTGGGCCCATCTTGCCACCGACTCGCCAGGCACGGCCTCTCCGCCAACAATAAGATTCCTGAGTTTCGGCAATTGGGCGACAGGCAGTGCCATCAATGCCGATGGCATGATCGTCAGCGTGGTAATTCCCCACTTGTCCAACAGCCCGACCAGTTGCGGACCAGGAATCACCTCTTCCTCCCGCGGCATAACCAGCGTACCCCCGGCCAGAAGCGCAAGTGCAATTTCGAATATCGACGTATCAAAACTGGTCGAAGCAATCTGCAAGACGCGGTCCGCCGGTCCCACATCGAATGCCTTTTTTTGCGAGTGGCTCAGATTGGCAAATCCATGATGACTGATCAGTACACATTTGGGGCTTCCGGTTGATCCCGAAGTGTAGATAATGTACGCGAGATTGAAGGGCACAACGGCAGTCGCCGGTTTCGCCGCCGGGCACTTGTGAATCGCGCGCCACTCGTGATCGAGCAGAACGACGGGCACTTCGATCCCGGCAAACAACTCAGCACTCTCTTGATGAGCCAAGACTAAAAGGGGCTTCGCGTCCTGGAGCATGAACCGTATGCGCTCCCGAGGATAGCTTGCGTTCAATGGAAGATATGCGCCACCTGCTTTGAAGACCGCAAGAATCACGACCACAAACTCCGCAGATCGGGGAAGACAAATGCCCACTACCGACTCGGCGGCGACACCTCGCTCAACCAAGTAACTCGCCAGCCGGTTCGCTTGAGCATCAAGTTCGCGGTAGGACAAGCAGGTGGTTGCATCTCGAACCGCAATCGCCTCTGGATCCCGCCTGGCTTGCGTTTCAAACAACTCGTGGAAACACATCGGGTCTACGGGATCGGAAGGTCCCCGGGCCCAAAGGGCAAGAGTCTCTTTCTCGTCCGGCGACAGCAGCTCATAATCTTCAATCCTGCTCTGAGGCGCATCGACTACGGCCTGCAGCAGGTTCAAGTAGTACCCCGCCATGCGTTCGATCGAAGCGGCCTGGAACAAGTCAGTGCTGTACTCCCATATCACTGAGACGCTGGCGTCGTTGGCTGCGCGCCGGCCTCCCGCAGCCTGCTCTGCCCGGGGAATGGCAATTACGCTTAGATCAAATTTTGAGGTGCGATTGCTGCGCTCCAGCAATGTGCCGCGCAACCCGGGGAATTGCAGGTCCGGCATTGCGGAATCGTGAAAACCAAAGGTGACTTGGAAAAGCGGATTTCTCCCGATGTCACGCTCCGGCTGCAGGGCTTCGATCAACTTGTGCAGCGGTACATCCTGGTGAGCGTAGGCGCCGAGAACAACCTCGCGCACCCTGCTGACCGTTTCGCCGAAGGTGGGATTGCCCGAGAGATCCGTCCTCAGCACCAGCATGTTGACCACCATGCCGATCAAGCTCTCCATCTCCGCGGCCGTGCGGTTCGCAATACTTGTCCCTATAACCACGTCGGCTTCTCTGGTGTAGCGCAGAATCAGGATCTTGAAAGCAGCCAGCAACACCATGAACAACGTTGCGTTGTGCTTCAAGCTCAACTGTTTGAGCGCCGTGTAGAGTTTCGCAGGCAGTTCCACGCGGTGCCATGCCCCACGCAAGCTGGGAACGGCAGGCCGAGCATGATCCGCGGGCAAAGCCAGGACTGGCGGACTTCCTGCCAGGACTTTCTTCCAATACTCCACCTGGTCGTCCAACGCATGGGAGTCAAGCAATTTGCGCTGCCAGCATGCGAAGTCACGATATTGCACCTTAAGCTCCGGCAATGGCGAGGGTTCTCCACGGCTGAACGCAAGGTATAGGGCCTTGATCTCGGACATCAACAGCGCCAGGGACCATCCATCGTGAACGAAATGATGCTCGACTTGTACAAAGAGGTGCTCCTCCGCGGCCAGCTTGAAGACCTTCCAGCGCACCAACGGGTATGCGGTCAAGTCGAATTTCTGCGCCAACTCTTCAGCTACCAGCCGTTCTGTTGCTTCAACTCGTAGAGGCTCAGGAATGGCGCGCAAGTCGGCCACTGGAATTGTGACTGTGAAGGGCGGACCAACTTGCTGCATCGGCATTCCATCGACGAGCGGAAATGCAGTTCGGAAGATCTCGTGCCTGCGCACGATCTCCGTTAGGCTCTTCTCCAGCACGGGGATGTCGAGGAAGCCCGTAAAACGCACCGTAACCTGGGTGTTGTAGGCCAGATTGCCGGGAACCAGGTTATTGAGAAACCACACTTGCTCCTGAACTAGAGAAAGAGGGACTGGTTGTTCCGGGGAGAGTTTCGCGATGCGTGGAATCTCCGCTCGCTCGCCCTGGCGAGCACTATCGATGAGAGCTGCAATGTTCGCCACAGTTGCATCGACAAATACGGAGCGGAATGGCAGCTTCACGTTGAAAGTATTCCTGATGCGGGTCAGCATCTGCGTCGCCAGCAGCGAGTGCCCACCAAGAACAAAGAAGTCGTCAAGAACGCTGATTCGTTCCTTCCCCAGTAGTTCGGACCATATCCGCGCCACTGCTTCTTCCGTCGCAGTCCGAGACGCAAGCGCCGGCCCGGAGCTTTCATAATCGTTTTCAACCGGCGCCGGCAACCTCTGCCGGTCCAGTTTTCCATTGGCACTGAGCGGCAACTCGGCAAGGAGAACGAAGGCGGCGGGGATCATGTATTCCGGAAGCTTGCTCCGGAGATATTCCCAGAGCACGAGTCGGGAGATCGGATCAGCCAGCTGCGGCGTTATGTAAGCGACAATCGCTGGTTCCCCCGGCACAGCGTGACGAACTAGCACCGCGGCCTGACGGACCGCGGGATAAGCCAGAAGAACCGATTCGATCTCACCCAGTTCAACGCGAAAGCCACGAATCTTGACCTGGTCATCACACCTGCCCAAAAATTCAATCTCGCCATTTGCCAGCCAGCGGGCCATATCCCCAGTGCGGTACATCCTGTCTCCCGGCACGCTGCCAAAGGGGTTGGGCTGAAATCTCTCCGCCGTAGCCGAAGGCCGGTGCACATAGCCGCGGGCCAAGCTCTCTCCGGAGATCCAGACTTCCCCAGCCTCGCCCACCGGCAATTGTTCGAGTCGGGAATCCAAAATGTATGTGTTCACGCCATCGATTGGACGCCCCAGCGTAGGAGTGGACAAAGTGCGGGAAGGAGTCACGACACCCGAAGTAGCCACAACCGCGTTTTCTGTCGGGCCGTAGTTGTTAACCACGGCGAACGGCAAGCCTGGCGGCGGAGCACAATGCAGCTTGTCGCCGCCGGTAAGTAAAGTCCGCAGACGCGATGCACCTGCCCAGGAGAGTTGGAGAACTCGTTCCGCAAGAACCGTGGGCAGGAAAGTGATCGTGATCCCTTGCTCCAACAACCATTGTTGAAGCGACTCAGGAACTAAGCGCACCTGTTCGTCTGGAATATGAACAACGGCTCCCGCGGTAAGGTGCGGCCACACTTCCCACACCGACGCGTCGAATGCAGTACCGGCGATCATCGTGGCGCGGGACTCCTCGCCGATCTGGAACGCTTTTTGATGCCAGCGGATCAAGTTCAGCAAGTTCCGGTGTTCCACTGCTACGCCTTTGGGTCTACCTGTCGACCCGGATGTGTAAATTACATAAGCTAATTGGCAGGGATCCGCAGCAATAACCGGAGCCTCTAACGAGCGCGGAGCATCCATATCCCTGTCGATCGCCAGCGTCGGACAGCGAGTCGCACCCATTCTCGAAAGCAGGCCTTTGGCTCCAATCAGCGCCATCGCCTTCGCATCTTCCAGGATGAAATGCAGGCGTTCCGAAGGATATGCGGGATCCAACGGCACATAAGCTGCTCCTGCTTTCCAAATGGCCAGCATCGTCACTACCATTTCCCGAGATCGCTCGAACAGAAGCGCTACCATTGACTCCCTTTGGACCCCAATTGTTGCCAACTGCCAAGCCAAGTGATTCGCACGCTGCTCCAGTTCTCCAAATGTCAACACACCGCCTTTTTCAACAATTGCAATACGCTCGGGATGGCGCATGGCAACCTCATGCATCCTTTCATGAACACAAATCGATCGTGGAGGTATTTCTATTGGCATAGCTGACTTCCCTTTGAAGGATCTTTGGACCTAAGTACAACGAGCAACAACCATTTCTTGTTCTTTTCTGGCGTCGACTGCTGCCAAACCATTGGAAGAGTGAGTAGTTTTGCCGACAAATGCGGCGCTGGTCTCCGGCGTACCCGAGGGACGGCGATATAATGTTGGCACCGCTTCATATTCCGTCAGCAGTTCCGCCAATCCAGCCGAAATGCACGCCATTCCAATATCTACGAACGGCACGAGCACTACCGGAATCTTCGATTCGCGGAATCGCCGCATGAGGTAGGTCGGATTGAAAGCATAGGATCTTAATCCTTCACTGGATGTAACTCCCACTTTGTGGTTGTCTCTAATAATCCGGAGGTCTTCATAGCCACAAAGCGCATAATACTCGGCTCGAGCGCTAGTCGCATATTCTGTGGTCTGATAGGAACTGATCACGAATTGCAGGTTGACACTTTTAAGCGACTTGATCACCTCTTCCGGATAATCCATATTGCCGAAGCTATTAAATGGGAACAGCATAAGATACTGCCTAGGATTCGCATGCACATGCGGATCTTTCACCACTGTGGATAACTGTTCCACCCCGCCCAGGAGAAACTGATAGTCGGCGACTGGAAGACAGCGCCGCGCAATAGTTCGCCGCCCGTTCTGGATGTAGCGATGTATAACATCTACTCCGAAATAGCGTTTCCTGTTTTCGATTGCCCACTGGAGATACCGGCCGTGCATGCATCCAACTTCAACAAGCCCCAGCATGCTGGGCGCGAGCGTATTCAGAATCTGCTCTTCCGCCCGTAGAAATGCGGCCACTTCGTCATTGAACAGCGAGCTATCAATGAAGCGATCGCCATAACCATTTTGGTAAAATGCGACAGTTGTGCCCATTTTATGCTCGATTCTTAAAGGTTGCTCTTAGGCCCTGAAGGGCTGGACTCTCTACACATCTACTAGCTTGACATTACAATAGTTTTTTTTCGTAGGCTGTTTCGCAATCACTCAAGCCACAGATGCAACATGGTCGGTCGCCTGTTTCTCATACTGCAACTGGAATCGAATACAAAAGCTCCAGGTCGGCGCTGTCCAGTTCCACTATGACACTCCGCTCGATCAACTCGAGAGTGACCACGACGCGACAATCGTTTTTATTTCTGACTAAGATGCCCTGTATACCAGCCATGGCGCCTGATTTGATCCGTACCATTTTGCCGGTAACCAGGTATGGATGCGGCTTTACTCTCCCCTCAGGTAGGCGATCACGCAAAAAATGCACGTAGCTGTCAGACACGGTTGAGGATTCGCTCCCGCCCCCGATGATCCATAAAACACCAGGCACTTCAAGCACGGAAGCACGCGCCGTGCGAGTGATTCGGACAAACAGGTAATTGGGAAATAATGGAAACAGAACGGTTTGTCGCGATCCATCTTTCCATTTTCGTTGCTCAGCATAAAGAGGAAGAAAATGTTCAATTCCTCGCACTCCAAAATGCTGTGCCACCCGCTTCTCGTGTCTCGGCCTAACATATATCGCAAACCATTGTTGGCCTTCGTTCTTATCTGCACTAATTAAATTGGAACTCAGACGGGAGCTCATTACAACCATGGAGGACTCCTAGGGTGGTGGAAGTAAGCGAAGAGGCGTAGCTCGCTTAATCCCGGAGGCGGCGTGATGAGTTAAGATGGTGGTGTGAGAATACTTGTTGCTGATCCCAGAACGACACAGAAAGAGATCTCAGTAAAGCGTATCTTGTAAGTCTATTTTAGCCTTCGCAGCTTACTTAAGGCTTCGCCCTTCTCACTTGGGTGCCGTTTTCCACAACTGAGAGCAACTTATAGGGTTGAAAAGAATAATGTTGCAGGCTCCAGATAAGGAATCCTGCAAGATAAACAGTTTATGTCCGGCGGTAGCTTTTGCTTTCTTAGCCTCCGGGGGAACCAGTATCATTCCAAAGCGAACTGTTTGTCAAGTACTTCGGCGTGCTAAGTTATACTATTTTTTATTATGGAGCCAAAATGGGAACGTGATAAGTTATTCTATGTTTTGTTATGGAGCCAAAATGGGAACGCGCTAAGTTATACTATTTTTTTGTTATGGATACAAGATGGTAATATGAGGCGAATATAACAATTTCAATACATGATTTCTCTTGACTAGCTGCACAATTTCCGGCGCTTGGTTACTCGCTGGGAGCGAAAGCCGGATAACTTCCGCGCCATGCTCTATCTCGGTTGCATAGTTATCCTCTTGAGATATTTATGAGAGAGCTTCTAGTGGTTCATCCTGTTCTGTTGCCCGAAGAGACCACTTCATACGGGCAATCATCTCTACTAGTTCTTCGGTGTACTTCGTCCAATCATCAGCTTGCGTCAAATGGTGGGCAGAAACGTCAACTGATAATCGATTTTGGGATAAACTGACCTGAAGCCACTGTGTTGAAAGGAACCGCGCAAAATCGAGTCGTTCGGTGTTGGGCAAGCCTTGCAATGAAGATAAGCTTTTGTAAGCAGGTGCTGACAGATCTTATATTCTGTGCACTCAACTCGATGCGAGTTGAAGAAATTTCAGTCAGCGGAACCAGCCTGATTTCATGTGAATCTCGTCGGTAAAGCCAAACCGACTCCTTTATTTCTGGATTAAGCACCCTGAAATTTGTCAAATACGGGAAATGGCTAGCGCCATCCATAACGCCCTCATCTGGGTTGAGATTAAGCTACTATAGTTCTATAGCAAAACCGGATTCGCTGTAGCTTAGTCATAATACTGACGGCGACCAGAATTGTGTGGCACAGACATTCTCGGCTGTGTGGTGGTTAGAGCTTTCTGGTTTTGCTTTAAGGAGGCAACATTTGAGTAGCATGGTCGTGTCTCAATATGAATTGTGACTCTTGGTCCGAATCAGGACGCGAGAGGGAGTCAAAGTGGCATTCATAATCCCGCAGCCAACGCCGGAAAGGACTTCTGGAAAATGGGTCAACTCAACGAAATTCTATCGAACCAACACTCTGCCGTGGACGATCAAGGCTGCCATTGAAACAGTGAGCGTGTATCCACATCATAAGCGCAGTCGCCTTAGGAAAAACAGGCCGGACTGGGCGCTCTTCGATTGTGCCAAATGGCTCGTTATCGCAACTGCAACTGCAAATCCAAGTCCATGCTGACCTGCAGCATGTAGAGCGCATTTGAATTCGTCTGTATGGCAAACGTCAAGGCTCTCGTAGGCGATCTGAATCATGCTTGCCATAGCCTACGCTGCGGAGCGGCAACCCGCGGCTAGGTAAGCCGAAACCCTGATCAGCGTTGGGCAACTGGTGAGGAAAGTCAATTACATTCCTGCGCCGATTTCTACTCGTCTGCCTCGCGTATTCAGGAATTATATTGAGTGACGATGCCTTTCAGCCAGATGACTGGGATATAATAATCGTCTGACATGGCCACCTCCGCACTCGCGAAAACTCGTGCATCGCAGAGCCGGGCCAAGATTGATTTGGCAGCGGCCGCCGGTGAACTCACATCCGTCGGACGATGGTTTTATCAACAGAAATGGGTCCTCGGCACTAGCGGAAACTTCAGCGCAGTCCTGTCTCGCGAACCCTTCAGAATGCTGATTACAGCGAGGGGCGTTCACAAAGGAACAATGGCTCCGGAAAATTTCCTGCAGGTGGACAGCGACGGCAACGCTGTTAATGGAAAACAGCGACCTTCTGCCGAAACGCTCATTCATTTGGCAATTATTTCTGAAGTTAATGCCGGAGCTATTCTTCACACGCATTCTGTGTGGGCCACCATCCTGTCTGAAGCCCATGCTGCATCAGGCGGGCTTACGATCCAGGGCTACGAAATGCTCAAGGGATTATCAGGAGTAAAAACTCACGAACACCAGGAATGGCTACCAATTCTGGAAAATTCCCAAGACTACCACGCACTTTCCCAATCCGTATCACACGTGCTTCGAGAGAGGTCGACTGTTCACGGCATTCTGCTGCGGAACCACGGTTTGTACACGTGGGGCTGCGATATTGAAGAGGCCAAGCGGCACGTAGAAATCTTTGAGTTTCTGCTGGAAGTCATTGGCTGCCAACAAACCACAACATCTTCGATTCTATAGGGGGCACCATGGCGGTACTCAGGATTCCCGAACGAGACTTCCAAATCAATGAACCTGCGCAAATCAAGAGCTATCTTGCCAGCATTGGCATTGATTATGAAGTCTGGCCGGTTCTTGATCTCCAATACAACATGGACAACGAGAGTATTCTGGCGGCGTACTCCGACAAAATAGAAGAGGCCAAAGCAAAGGGGGGATACACCAACGTAGACCTGGTGAACGTGAACCGGCTAACTCCGGGTCTTGACGAAATGCTGGCTAAATTCAATCGCGAGCATTGGCATGATGAAGACGAAGTTCGATTTACCGTCGGCGGCAACGGAATATTTCACATCCATTCCGTTCATGGTCCTGTAGTCGCGATTCAGGTTGAACCTGGCGACATGATACGAGTACCTCGCGGAACTCACCACTGGTTTGAGTTGTGTAGTACGAAAGAAATTAAGGCCATCCGTTTCTTCCAGGACAAATCCGGATGGACGCCGCACTATACCGGAAGCAATGTAGCGCAAGACTATGAGCCGGTTTGCCTTGGTCCACAATACATTCCTTTGCAGCAGTCCTAACCATCCGCCACGGTGAATGGCCGAATGCGAATCACCACGCTTCTGCTGGACATTGAAGGGACGACGACTCCAATCAGCTTTGTCTATGATGTACTGTTTCCTTATGCGCGCAGTCGTGTAGGACAGTTCCTTTACCAGCACCAGAATGATCCAGAAATCGAGGATGCTCTTCGGTCTTTGGAATCGGAAAATCTAGCCGAGATGGCAGATGATGTGCCGTCGCTGGCCAATTCGCCAAGACAGGATTTTGTACGAAAGGCTGCCGGGTACTGTCTATGGCTGATGTCCCACGACAGGAAAAGCACACCATTGAAAATCATCCAGGGGCGAATCTGGGAGCAAGGCTTCCGCTCCGGCGAACTTCGCGGCGAGGTCTTCCCTGATGTTCCTGACGCTTTCAGGCGATGGCAGAGCGAAAATCGCAGGATTGCAATTTACTCTTCCGGGAGTGTTCTTGCACAACAATTGCTATTTGGCCACAGCAAGTATGGAGATCTGACAGCGTATATCAGCTTCTTCTTCGATACCGAGGTTGGGCCGAAACGGGCGGTGAAAAGTTACCTGCGCATCAGCCAGGAGTTGAAATGCAGAACCGAGGAAATCCTTTTCGTTTCGGACATGCTCGAGGAGATCCATGCGGCGCGGCAAGCGATGTTTCAAACTGCTTTGTCCATCAGGCCCGGCAATGTAGCGATCAATACAACTGATGTGCCCGGCCTGATCATACATTCCTTTGACGAGTTGCTTGTTGGCGCCTCGCGCACGATGTCCAGTGCAGAGAGTTGATACCGCATTGCCGTTCGAATGTCTTGTGCCGCGCTGGATTTCTCTCCAGCAACCGAATCATTAGAATTTCTAATCTGACGTTAACGGTTTTTTAATGGCGAGGGCGCAAACTCAGGTATCGTCAAAACGCCCGATGGCGATCCGTGTACAGGTTATGAAACCGCTTTTCACCAGACTTCTTCGTGGCGCCGTACTTGGCACAATGCTGCTGCTTTCAGCAATGGCAAGCATGGTGTGCTTTTCCTACGATGCAGACGGTGATGACAGTACTCCTCCGGTCACGGTTGAATTCAGCGGCATTGTTCCAAGCAAGAAAGCCATTCAAATTTCCGCGCCGCAATCAATTGCGGGCACCCACCATGTTCGCAATGTGCAGCCGGCTTCTTCAGATTCTCAAATAGCACTGGTTTTCCCATCTGTACAGGCCGCTGACAGTACGTCTCCGCAATTTGTTCTTCCTCTCAGGCGCTAGACCTCACTACCTTTAGCCTTTTTTCGTCACATCGAGAGACATAGCTGCGTCTTGGCCCGATTGATGGGCTGTGCAGCGATACCGCTCAGCTAGCGGACACACCCGGATCTTTGGATTTCATTCCAGAGCCGGAGGCGCTTCTCTCCTCATGCGGCGAAAAAACACTTACAGCACCAGGTCACACTGCGGCTTCTGAACAGGGTCCGCAGCAGGTCTGCCGTTTCCGGGAAAGAACTGCCTGAATCGCAGCTCTTCCCCGGATACGGGTGAGCTTTTGACCGTATCAAATTCCGACGGCGAATTGAGATCCTGGGTCAATTGATCGCGATCTCGAGAGGAGGGGTTCACACAAAACAAGAAATTGGGTTTCTCCTAAAAATTTTTGTGCCAATTTTTTTGTGCCATTCCCTACTGTTGGGTAGCCGGGCCAACGGCCCGGCTCTTTTTTAAAGGCAATAATCTTCGGGACGAAGGAAGGCTAATTACAAAATGAGACCCTCAACAACAGGCACCCAGGCTGCACGCTGGGGCCAGCCGTATGCTTCTGCACACATTTGGCTCTGCATCATCGTTCTTGTGTTCGTCGCATCCTTGAACGCACAGACCACAGTCAATCCCACCACCAACACAATTCTGTTTTCCGGTTCTGCAAACCAGGACCCGCAAGACCATAACACCAATCCGCTGGCTGGAATTATCATGCAAGGCACGGCCATCAGCGATGTCACAGGACGGCCTGTGCGGCATCTGTGGGTAGGAGACACATTCGCCAGCATCTGCCGCATGGACCCGGAAATCGACGCGGCCGGTCCCTGGCACATGAACATGGCCAGTTGCTACTTCTTCGTCAACAGCGGAGGCGCGGCGATACCGGTAGGCGGCCAGTTTGCTTATGATCCGGGAAGGAAGTTTCTTTATTTTGCAGACAATAATGGCGCCAGCCAGGGCGTGATTCGCATTGGTTTTGATCCCGCCGCCGACAGCGGCCACGGCGCACTGGACCCGAGCACGGCATTTACCCTTGGTGGCGGCGCAGTGGGACGAAAAGCGACTTTCCTCGGCGGCACCGGATGTCCTCTGCCCACAACTGGTGTACAGCCAAACGGCGCAGCCTTGAGCCCGCTGGGCGATCTATATGTTGGCTTTTTGGATAGTGGTGACATTGTTCGCTTTAACAGTCCCGGCACAGCAACGGATGATGGTTTTGAGAACTGCACCCAATTCGTCCAAAAAGTAGCTGCAAGTCCGGACGGCGCAACAACGGTTGGCCTGGCTTGGATTGGCCACGATCTGTGGAGTGCTGATGGCACCTCTCCTTTCATGATCGCGAATGCCGACACAACCTGTCTGGTTCCTCCGTTTGATGTTTGCACCACAGCCAACGGCACAGTAACGCCGACGCTGGCCCAGATTGCGGCACCCGCCGTGGTTGAAGGCGACCAGCGTTATCCCGCAACTAACGGCAACAACCTGTATTTTGGTGTGGGAAGTCAGATCGCTTGGGTTGGCAATGTTGCCGGCGGCCCCGCAGGGCAGACGTTGACCCTCACATATATTAATGATCCGAACCCCGATCCGCCGCTCGCGGCCGTTAGTGGTCTTGGTGTGGACGGAACGGACCCGGCAAATCTGGTGGTGTACTCGGCTGAAGATCCTGCTGCGGCAGTGGTTCCTCCGCTTCTTGGCCAGGCGCGCTGGTGGCAGACCACGCAAACATCCGCCGCTCCTGACGTTCCCGGAACACCGCAGCATGTGGTGGCCGTAGCCGGCAACGCGCAGATCACCTTGAGTTGGAGTCCTGCCCAGGCAGCCCAGCCGGTTACAAGCTACACAGTGCGGAACAGCTTTATTTCCAGCGGAACACCGTTAGCCGATATCACGGTCAATCCAGCGCCTGGCGCGGCCTTTCCGCCAACGTCAATTGTTATTCCTGGACTGACGAATGGCGTTTCTTATGCCTTCGAAGTGGCGGCAAACAACGACACTGGAAGCAGCCCCTTCTCGGATCAAAGCAACATCGCAACTCCGCCGGGAGTGGTTGCACCCAGCGCCCCAACAGGAGCAACTGCTCGTGCCGGCGATACCGAGGCGATCGTAAGCTGGACTGTTTCTGCCAGCAATGGCGGTTCACCAATCACCAGCTACACGGTCAGCATTATTGCCGCCGGAGTGCCGACCGGAATCACAGTAACCGTTCCGCCGCCTGCCTTTGGCTCGAACACTGATAGCACATTGATTGGCGGGCTGACGAACGGCACGTCATACACTTTCACCATTCATGCGACCAACATCGCGGGCGACAGCGCTGAGTCCGCAGCTTCCGCGGCGATCATTCCTTCGGCGGCAAATTTGCCGACGGTTTCAGTCGCGATGAGCGGGCCAACTTCAGTTTCCTCCACACCCGCACAATTGAGCTACACGATTACGGTTACGAACACGTCGAATTTCCCGGCAGCAAGTGTCTCGGTTGCCAATACGCTGAGCACCGTGCCGTCGAATATCTCTTCGATTTCGCGCAGCGCCAGCGGTGTTGTCACCGTGGCACTTTCCGCGCCGGCATCCTTTGCCTTTAACCAGCAAGTGGCAATCGCGGGAGTCGCTGATCCTTCATTCAATGGCACGTTCGTGATTACGGGCACGCCGACGAATACAACCTTTACTTACTCACAGGCTGGGGCGGCTGTAACCAGCGGGTCGGGAACGGCGACAATCGTACCGGCCGCTAACATCGTCTCAGTATCGGGCGGCGTGGCCACTTGCACCGCAGGCGGCCCCGGCGTGGTGACCTTCTCTTGCAATGTCGGAACTATGAATCCGGGAGCAGTCGTGCGCATCCCCTTCATCGTTCAGATGACTCAAGACCAGGCCATCACCAACTCAGCAACGGTGAATGGGACGGATGATGCCGGTACGGTATTGGCAAGCAGCAGCGCCAGTTTCAGAACAGATCCGCCACCGCCGCCGCCGAACAACACCGGAGTGACGACCGATCTTGCTGTCACAGGCAAGGCAGACCACGGCAGCGGCAACGTCAATTCGGCCAATGGTTACACCTGGACCGTGAGCAACAAGGGCGTTGATGCGCCAAATGTGGTCTTCAGGCAGGTGATACCGACCGGCCTGCGGTTCACATCAGTGACCACCACGCTCGGAAGTTGCACCGGTCCTGCTGTCAACTCATTGGGAGGCACGGTGACTTGTACCGCTCCTACACTGCCGAACGCCGGCACCATCACGATAGTCGTCAAAGTGACCATTGCTGCCAAGGGCACCCTCAACAGCACCGGCACGGTTCAGTTTGATGGAACCGAAGCCAAACCGGGTAACGAATCTTTCACTGTAGCCATAAAAGGCCAATAACAGAAAGAAAGCAACTGGGGGACGCAAATCGCGTCCCCAGTTGCCATAGGTACACCTGAGCCCATATCAACCATCTCATCGTGGCGATGGGGATCGGGGTCGCATACGGATCAACAAGATCGCGTTCGGAAACTTGCCTGAAAAGAAAAGCCAGCGCCAACACGCAGTCACTGAGGAAATGATGGCGCGGACGCAGTGGTTGAAACCCCTACAGCCAGCGAAATTGAATTCGTGAATGGACGCCATGTGGGCGACTCAGACATGTCAGCTTCAGGCAATTGCTGCCAGGATCAGGCGAGAAATAAAGCGTTAAAATCCACAGTAATGCTTGTTGCGGGTGTTCTCTGGATGCGGATAAGAGAACATGGCAACTGCTCCAGTATCAAAAAAGCGAATCATCGTTAACAAAGCGACTGGCACTCACTTCTACAAGTATTCTGCATTCACTGGCGAAAGACAAGAATGGCTTAAAGACCTCATCTTGAACCATCGCTTTTACGCGCCAACAGTGAAACAGCTCCGTGATCCATCCGATGGCAGGCCAAAGCTTGCAGCTTAGACGCCAGATGAAATGTTCACTTTTCTCTATGACAGCCGACTAGGCGTTTTGGGACGTAATTCGGGAATGTCAGTGGAAGAACAGATCAAGCACGGACTAATACTTGATGTGAATATACGAAAGCATGGTGTTAAACGGTTAATGCCTGTTTTAGAGAAGACGGTGCGTAAAGAATTTGCGGACTTCCGCGTCTACTCGCTCACGAAGCGGTTCAACAATCTCAGCCTTTGGGAAAATTATGCAACCAACCACAGCGGATATTGTTTGGAATTCGCCAATGATGGCGTCTTCAGGCTCGCAAATGACGTTAATTACGAAGATGTGCCAGAGTTCGATCTTTTGGACGATGATCAACGCAGCGGTTGGTTCTTGTTCTACAAGCGAGTTGACTATAGAAGTGAAGAAGAAGTCAGAATGCATGTCCCCCGGATGTTTTCAGGCGGTTTGGTTCCATTTGATCCGAAGCATCTCACGCGCTTGATTCTAGGCAGACACATGCCTGAAGCTGACCGGGCCCTGATTCCAGAATGGGCTAAAGAGCGAACACCCGAATTAAAGGTGGTGACCGCCTTCTGGGATGATGATGTGCGGGATATTCGAATGCAAGATTAAGTTGAGGGAGAAACCAGAATGTCAGACAGTGAAATAAATCTCGTTCTGAACGAACGGTGGGGTTTCAGCCAGAAGCTGAGTCATGATGATGCTCAACTCCTGCTCGATAAATTGATTGAATTCGAACACAAAGAAAGTTTCACAGACGTGTCTCTCAATCATTTTCGATTGCTTGGCAGGTGCAAGCACAGGCAAAGGATTGGCGGAACAACCAACGCCACTTCTTCTTAAGCACCCAAATGAGCACGATGGTCATTGACGACAATGAGAACAGCTTGGTAATTACCGCCAGCAAATTGAACCAAATTGCGGAGCAAGGCAGAATGTTCTGCGCTCAGGATCACCGACTTCGTATACAGAAGATGCCCGGAGTAGTGTCTCAGTTGAAGAAAATGTTTCCTGCTTGTCATCCTGAGCGCCGCGCGACTGCGCACGAAGTCGCAGGAGCGCAAGTCGAAGGACCCCGAGAATTTCTCCTCTACCATGCAGATGCAGGGAGTTCTCTTAAATTATGTCTCGCTTCAGTGTTTGCCGAAGGCAAGAAACATCCGGAGAATGTTTGGTCAAAACTCCCTGATGCAGCATGGGAAAAGGACACATTCTCGGGATGCTTCGACGCGCCCTCACTCGCTACGCTCCTTCGGGCTTGCTCAGCATGACAAAGGTAGGCTGGTATTCATCCAAACTGAGACACTACCCCGCTCAGGGCAGTTTGCTGCAAAGTTGTGGAACCGCACGTATGAAGATTGCGTTCAACCCTAATTACGGGTCTCTCTACTTTGGCGGACCCGGTGGAATCGCTGCCGGGACGGTCGTGCCCGCAGGAGCTGCGGTTGTATTCGGGTGATTTGATTGCATCGCGCTTGGAGGCAGCATGCGGGCAGGCTGCCGGGGCGGTTGTACTCCGGTTGCACGCGGATTGAAATACTGCTCATTCAGATCAGGATGGACACGGCTGGTCGCAGATTTCAGCGCCGCGTCCACCTTCTGCTGCGAGATTTCGCGGACGATTTGTGGCTTGGCCTGGTCCAGCGTGAGCGTGTTGCGCCCGCGCAGCTTGTAAATATTGAAGCCGGAAGGCTCAAATTCCACTTTGGTGATCTCGCCCGGCTTCAACGCTTGGATGTCCTGTTCGATGTTTGCCGGAAACGTGGGCCTGGGATTGATCGGGAGCGCGGTCTGCGGCGGCTGCATCGCCAATCCTAATGAGACATAAGCTTCCACTTGCAGTGAAGTCATGTCCTCGCCATGGGCCGCGCGCTCGCGCAATTCTGTGGCAAGCTGCCGGGCTTTCTTCTCAAATTCGGGACGCTTTTCCTGCGGACGCTTGGGGTTTACCTTTGGAATCTGTATTCGCTCGATCCTTACTTGCTCAAACTTAGTCAAATTTTGCTGGTAATAGTGCTCGATCTCTTCTTGTGGAGGATTGCCGAACTTTTCCTGCAAGTGGCGGCGATATGATTCCGCCAGCGCGCGCGTGCGCGCCATTTGCATCAATTCCTGAAAGCGCGGATCTTTGTCCACGCCCTCGTTTTCACCCGCCTCCGCCAGCGCCAGCAATGTAGCGTAGTCTGTAGCAAATCCCCTGAGGGCCGGTGGCGTATAAGGCTGGTTGGTCATGTTCATGGATGAAACCATGCTTTCAAATTGCGCCCGTGTCAGCGCCAGCGAGCATGAATCTGATTTTTCCAGTGTCACAGGCTGGCCCTTCTGGCAAATGCCGTGAATCGTAATCACGGGAGCGTCTGGCGCCACCGGTTGAACAGCCTGGGGCGGAAGGACAGCCGGGGAATGAGGGGTTTGAACCGGCGCAGCAGCTTGCGTGTTAGGCGCGACAGCCTGCGCCTGCAGGAACGCTGGAACAGCAGCTAAGGCAAAGATGGTCAACAGATTTCGAAACATAGGATGAAAACATTCCTTGGTTTTTGGATGGCTTGCTCTTAAAAAATTTGTCAGGGGATGGCGCATATTACTTCAGCCAACATCTCCCTCGCAGTATTTTGACCGTACGCCAACTGTTCTATCGATTCATATCCAGTGCAATCCCGGAATTCAAGCCGGTTGCGCTCAAAGTAGTTGACGTTCCGCTGACTACCCGAGTAGGAGCCAGATTGCCATTCGCCGTAGTGAAGCTGGTGAAGACCAGGATACTGCCGCTTCCAGGGTCGGCGACGTAGAGCGTATCTCGCGCTGTTGTGTCGAATGCGATCTGGTTCGGGCTTACGAATCCCGTGTTGCCGCCGCTGATGTTAGCGACAGGAGAAATATTTCCGTTAGCGCTTGCAGCCGCGGCGTACACCGTGATGCTGGGCGGAGACGAGTTGCTCACCACTAACCTGCCGAAGCCGTCAATCTGCAGACCTACCGGGTTTGCCAGGCCGGTCACTGCGCCCTTGATCTGCCGGGTGGGCGCCGTCGGCCCATTGAGCGTGCTGGCATTGTCATAGACGTTCACGGCATTTCCATTGGGATCGGTTACAAACAGGCGATCATTGACAGAGTCAACAAAAATTGCGCCAACACTGAATCCGGGCTGGATATCACGGGCGGAAGCGACGTTACCGTTTGCAGTAGAAGCATTGTTGAAGACCAGCACATCAACATCATCGGAAACGTAAAGCAGGTTTCTGCTCTCATCCAGAAAAGGCTGCACTGGCACGAACAGATTGGTGGCGATCCCTGAAATTACTCTGCTAGGCGCGACATTGCCGGTCTTCGTGCTGATCTGATCAAAAACCAGGATCGCAGCGCTGGTCCTGTCAGCGGCAAACAACCTGTCTGCGGTTGCATCCAGGGCCAGATAGATAGGATTAGCTAGAGCTGTTGCCGTGCCACTGAGGGTAGCCGCAGGAGCAATGTTACCGTTCATAGTGAAGGCGTTGTCAAACCGAAGTATGGAGTTCTGGCTTCCGCTGGTGACATAGAGTTTGCCAGTTGCGGCAGGAGCAGGTGTCGGCGTTGGAGTAGCTGTGGGGATGGGCGTAGGGCTTGGAGTAGGAGTAGGCGTGGGATTGAGGCCGCCTCCCAGAGTCCTCCGCGGAGAGATCACGCAACCGCTCAACATCACAGCCAAAAGCAACAACGAAAGAAGAAAAACACCGGTTCTTCGCGGCACTGTATACCTCTATATGGATTCTTTATTGATGAATCGCATTTCATCTCTGGCATTCAGGAGCAGTTTGGGAAATGCTACAAAAGGCGACAAAATTACTGGTTAAAACTGGAATCCTGAACACCTGCAAGCTTTCACTTCAAAAAAACGTAATTGGAAACCTGTAAAAAGGCCGGCGCTTGCCCACGCCGGCCTGGGTTGAGGGTTGTTGGTTTACTGGACCAGGTAAACGTGTCCTTGTCCAGTTGAGCCGGTTCCGGGAGGGCCGTCCTTCCGGATAACGCCTCTCTGCCGCGTCTGCGTGGGAATGATCACGGAAGGATCATCTCCAATTGCCAGGACCGCGTTTGCATCCATGCCGCTGAATCCGAGCGCGGTAACTGATCCAACTGGGCTGCTGGAGCTCAGAAGCGGATCGAGTGCTCCGTCCGTAACCCACACGATTTGCGTGTTGCAGATAAAGTCGTATTGGTCGAGCTCAGGAAGTTCAGCCAAGCCGCCAGTAACGCCGCCATCAGGCGAGACTGTACCAGCAGGCAAGCCCAGGGTTCCCATGTAGAACGCCGGGGTGGTTGCCGGATCCGCTGGCACGCTGGGTGACAGCTTCACCCCTACGGGAGGCAGGCAGAACGGCCGTGAACCAGTTGGGCCCATGGTGAAGCCGCCCGGATTCTCCACGATGATCTGCGGAGCCTGAAGGCGGGCTATCGCACGCTTTACCGGCGAGGCGCTGCCCTGCGACATGCTCGGCGAAGCCTTGAGCAGGTTCGTGACCACGCCTTTCTTGATGAACTGGCCTGCGATGGGCGGTGGCCCGAGCTCTGACAGATACAGGTCATTGCCGTTGAAGGCCATGCTGATTACGCCAATGCCATTGAACAACCGGGCGATCTGAACAGGCGAGCTCGGCGCAGTCGCAGGGTTGGTGATCTTCTCGAGGAAGCCGCTATCGGAATATCCAATGTACAGCGCTCCATCGTTGAAGGGGCCGGTCGGCAGAGCCACAGTCTGAACAGTCACACCCTTGCGGCTTCCGGTGCCGTTGAGGATTCCATTCAGAGACAGCGTCCCGCCCGTCGCACCAGGGGTAAAGATGAACCTGAAAATGTTTGAGGTGACGCCCGAGGAATCCGGTACGTAGACAATCTGTCTCCCGCTTCCATCAGGAGCAGAAGCGGCCGGCTGGCCAGGGAAGAAGTTGATATTGTTGACATCTTTAAAACAGTTGCTGAGCGAGCCAGAGCCGGTGATGGGGTTCTGGTCAATACGGCAGAAACCAAGTGCTTCGTCCGATACCCACCAATTACTGCGCAGCCAGAGGAGACCTCTAGGGTGAGTGATGCCGGAGACCAGCAGCAGACCGCGCTTGGCAGCAATCGGGTTTTGGTTCGGTTCCTGCCCAGGCGAGCCGATGGAGCTGATGGCGCATCCCGGAGGATTTTGAACCGTAGCGGTAGTAGATCTGCCGTCACAAACCGCTTCAGCCGTTAACCCTGCTGAGGCGGCCAGCAACCAGCTCTTGCCCGCGTTGTTCCGCGGCGGAATGAGCGTGGCCGGCGGGAAAAGGGCGTTGACGAAAGGATCGTTTACTACCGTCATGTCCTCAATAAAACTGCCGTCAGGCAACGCCGTGGGAGTGAGTGTTTGAATAAAGTTGAGGCTCAGAATCAGTGTGTAGTGCTGCAGAACTCCCGGAGGCACCGTTCCCTGCTGGTTCCAGACTTGCATGAAACCAGGAGTCGTAGTGTCATACCGGATCACTCGGCTGCCGTTTCCGAAATAAAGGTAACGGCCGTTGGGAACGGTGGAGATGAACTGGTCGGAAGCCATGCCGGCATGGCCAAACAGGTTCCGGAACTGAATCACACCCTGGCATTTCGGAAAGGTGTAATTGCACAGGTCAGCGTTCTGGATGCGGTTGATAAAGTCTACGTCGAGCATCCACAAGTCGTGGCCGATCCAGGCCATGCTGGTGGGACGTCCGCCGGTTCCTTCGGTTGTACCTACTCTCTCAATCTTATTGCCTTGCGGAGTAAAGGTAGGTGAAAGCGGATTGAGCACGCGCCAGATATCGATATTGCCGACGAAGCCCAGGTACAGCTTGCCATCGGGCCCCAGAAGGGCAGTCGAGGGCAGGTTGCGGCCGCTGATCGGCACATTGTTCGTAAACAGAGATCCAGCACCCGCAAGAATTACGGTGTTGGCCGTATCGATGATCGTTTTTCCAGGATTGGCAGGATCGGGAATGAAGCTGATGCGCCGCACGCCATCGATGCTGGCTACAAAGACGTAACCATTTGAGCCGTTTACGCCCCTGGTCTCCGCCTGGTAATCATGCACTTCAAAAGTGCCGTTGATGTCGCAGGTGGTGATATTCAGCACGCCATTATCCAGGCGGCAGAAGCCTGCAACACTGTCTGTGACCCAATAATCTTGCAGGGCCGGTCCGCCGACGATGGGATTGGGCACGTTGCTGCGGATCATGCCGCGGGGCCCGTTGATGCCCTGGCTGCCGATCAGCACGCTGTCATTCGCATAAGCACTGACAGCGGCCAGCAGGGCCATGAGCACCACCGCAAAGATCAGTTTCCATGAGCGAGCTAGCAAGGAATTCTCGCCCGAGCTCCGAGCCTTGCCAGCGGCCCACGTAGGTTGAAAGTTCATGTTCGGTTCCTCTCTTGTTGGTCTCTTCTGCTGATTCCTTGCCAACCTGCATTTACAGCAGGGCTGGAAATCTAAAGGTTTTTAGTGGCTGCCAGATTTCGGAAATCCGGCAGCCACTGGATTGGTTCCGATTACCTCAGAACCGTAATGCCCGTGGTGGTAACTCCTCCACCGCTAGAGGTGATGGTGATCAAGTTCGGCGGCGGTATGTTCGCGATGATGATGTCGAACAATCCTGGGCCACCCGGAATCGCCGGGCCCATCACGGCCGTATAGGGCTGGCCGGTTGCTGGGTTAATGATGTCGAGAGTGACAGTCAAGGTCACGCCCGGAGTAAAGTCGGTAGCCGTTATGTCGAGGCGAGCTTTCTTCGTACGGTAAGTCGCTCCAACAACAATGACCGTGTCCGTTTGCGGATTCACAACCACCGTCACCGTGGTGGTACCGGAGAGGGTGCTGGCAGAGCTCGTGGCCGTCACCTGGAAGGTGAGAGACGTTGGAGCAGTTAGATCAGGAATGATCGGCGCCGTGAAGGTCTGCACCGAGCCATCAGGTGATGCAGGTGTCAGCACCACTGCGGGGCCGTCTGTTTGCGTCCAGGCAAAGGTAAGAGTTCCCGCTGCAGGATCAACTGCCGTAGCCGTGAGCGTAACGACTGCTCCGCTGGCTACCGGGTTGGCCGGAGACGAAGTTGCGGTGACAACCGGCGGCGCATTCGCTGGCGGTACTATGATCGGGACAATTACCGTCGCCGGAGCAGAAGCCGGAACAAATCCATCTCCTCCCACAATCAATTGGAAGGTCAGGTTCTGTGACCCGGCTACTGTCGGCGCAAGGAACGTAGCCTTGGCGCTGTTCGGGTTGTTGATGGTTACGACCGGGTCGCCAGGATTGATGATCTGTGACCAGGTGAAGGGACCGGCTGTTGGCGTGCTGGCCGTACCATCAAGCGTAACGGTCACACCCGCGAACGGCGGATTCGGATTTGAGGTGAACGTTGGCCGCGCTACTGACGTAAACGTGCCGGGGATGCAGGTCAGCGGCGGAACAATGTCATAAGGAAATGGATTCAGTGGGCCGCTGTTCTGGTTGGGGAAGAACGGCAATGGCGCCAGCCCCAACTGGATCTGCGTGCTGTCAAAGACGCTGCCTTGCAGCGGCAGAGGACCAGAGCCGTTGACCAGGTACACGAAATCATTGAAGTTAAACGGAGGCGGGGGATTGCCCGGTACCAGCAACTCAGGATAGATAAACTCTCCTGTGGGTAACTGATACTCGTTAAAGTCCAGACCGCTCTTGTTCTTGCCCAGCACTCCGCCACTCACGCGAGCGCCAATGTTCTGGGTGGGTGGCTGGAAGTTGCCGCCCTGCGGGAAACGAACACGCCAGCGGCCGCGTTTGCCGATTCCCGGAGGTCCGGGTTCTACAGGAAAGTTCGCGACCCATGAGGGCTCACGAAAGGTAATGTTACCGTTGCAATCGTAGTCGATTGCGGAAACGTCAACCGCGCGTGTCGGATCTGTTGTGAAACCTTCCACCCTGGTGCGCACGCCGGCTTCTTGCGGGAATGCCGGATCAGGCGCTGCTGCGGTTCCCATGATCGTGGTTTCCACAACCATGTAAGCCGGATCGGCGCCGGGGGCGGTGAAAGAGCTGACGTTGCCCACCACTTCCGTGGCGGTCATATACGGTCCCTGGTCATCCACTTCCTGCGTTGCGATCACATCCACCCAGTCGCCGACTTCATACGGCATCTCGGTATAGGGGTCCTGCGGGAATGGATTGTCGAGTGTCGGCCCATCACCAGGAGCATTCATTGTGAAAATGGTGAGCATCCCCAGGCCGTTGAGATCGCGCGGCCGGTTGATCTCGGGGCATTGAGGATCGTCCATTCCGGTATAGGTGAATCCCGCAGGAGCTGTGAGCACGTATGGATCCGGAGTACCCGGAATCCCCAGTTCGTTGTTATAAGTGCCGGGAGCAACCACAGGAATGCACATGGGATATCCCAGCCCATTGCGAATCGTAGGATTGCCCTGGTCCACCGTCATGCGGGGATCAGGAGATTGGCCTGCGCTATAGCGGCCCTTGGTGAGGATTACGCCTGTCGGCGAGCCGTCAGGATTGGGAATGTTGATCGTGATCTTGGGATCGTTGAGCTGAACTCTCTGGTGATTGACGATCAGAGTGCCGTTGGCATAATCGATGCTCTCAATGTAACCAGAAAATGAATTCAGGGGGTCCTGCATGATGCGCACGATGCCGGCAATGTGCTGCCCATTGACAATGTTCGCGTCAATAGTTGCTTCATACGTGCCGGGGAACCTTACCGAGTCGGCCATCGCCAAACCAGACTGGAAGACAGCATCTGTCTGGTGAGTGTTGGGATTGAATTCAAATACCTCTTCCCATGTCAGGAACGTGTTTGGAAACACCACGATTGTGCCTGCGGGAACGCGGATCGATTCATTGTTGATCTGAATCCAGCCGCCGGTCGTCTTACACTGATCGGGCAGCGGAGGATTGTCTGGCGTCGGCGCCGGATTATCGTCCTTGTTGCACAGGCCGGGCGTTGGATCCAGTGAAGCATATTGGATCTGGCCGGAGAGAAGCACGCCCGCCGGCCTGGTCTGGAATGCCGGCATGACGGCGTTCGGTGGTGGCACTGTCGCTGGCGTTGGCCAGGGAACCGGATTCAAACTTTGCGCGGACATGCCCACGCTGGCCACCGCTATTAGGAGCAGAAGAACACCCGCTACCCCGATACTCTTTCTTATTTGGTCGAAACCCTTCATTGTTGAAGCTCCTTCCGTCGTCGTCCTCAATTTCCTTTCTCTGCTCTGCTTTCCTGATAGGGGGATTCCATCTCTCTCCAGGCGTACTGCGCTTTTGTCGAAACTATTTCGAAGCATTGATCACTCCCCCTAAGTTCTCCAGGAAAGTTGGGAGAGGCTTGCCCCCGTTCTTTCCTATTGCCGGAATTTCCATGAGCTGCGTTGTTGCCTGCCCCGGATGTTGCGGGTCACTCTGCACGGGCTGTCCGTTGGGTCCCGCGGGATGACCGTTCGGAGTAAACAACTGGGGATGATCAAAGGGAGCGGCCTGGCTGACGCTGCGTGGATCAGTCAATCCGTTGCGCAGAAAGTCAACCAGATCTGTCTTGTCCTGCAATGTGAGACCAAGAAGATCAATGTCGGCGTCCATGTATTGGTGTTCTTCACCAAACGTATTGAAGTCGCCGCCACGGTCATAGAACTCGACCACTTGTTCAAGGGTCAATTGGCTGCCGTTGTGGAAATACGGGGCCGTCAACGCCACGTTGCGAAGCTGCGGCGCTTTAAAGAAACCGCCATTGGCGATTTGATCATTGCAATTCAGCGGCGCCATGGAGATGCCATCGCCAGGGCGTCCCGGAATCATGATTGCCTCGGCCGGGTTATTGCAGACGCGTTCGCGCAGATACTCCGATTGCGAGAGCGATTTGCCGGCAATCGGGTCCGTTCCCGCCAGCCCACCATCTTCAGCCGTTGGACGGACACCGATGTGGTAATAGCCGGTGTCATACACCCGGACCTGCATGTCCGCCATGATCATGCGTTCAGACGGCCCAACTGTGCTTACCGTGCCTACGGAGGCGTTGGAAAGCTCCGGCCCGCCATGGCAGTTAACGCAGCGTCCCTTGGTCTGGAAGACCAACAGGCCGCGAAGCTGGCCCGTGGTCAATGGAGTCGGTCCTACTGAGTAGCTGATTTTTACCGGGAAGGTTGAAACCGGCGGCGTTCCAAAAAGCAGTGTCAGCTTGCCGGTGGCGTAATCGATCGTGCCGGAGTCGAGTCCCACTCCCATGACTCTGCCGTCGCCATAGTCGAAGGCATAAGCCATGTCCTGGTCAGTGAAGTCAGCCAGGGGATCAAGCGCAATCACTGACAGGGAGTAAGGCTGAATTCCAGGCTCAAGCTGGATCGTATAAGCCTGATTGTGATTATCGCCAATCAGGTTGTACGTCTTCTGCTGCTCCATGTACTTGTCAAAAGGCGTCTGGTCTGCAATCAACGTGCTCTCATACATCTGTATGGCCACGCTCCAGAACAGCGAGAAGTTGTATTCCATCAGGCTGTACTCATCGCTTCCGGCGGGGCAGTTCTCGAATTGCTGCGGGTCAACGTTCGTCACAATGGCGCCGTCCGCCGCGGAGCAGAGATGACGTGAGAACTGCCACCACTCCGGCTGGAAAGCCTGCTGGATAAGCTCGGCATAGCTGGTGTTCAGCCCCTTGCCCGGCGACTTGGAAAGCGCTCCCAGGATGCTGTCGGTGGGATCGACCATCTGCTTGGCCAGAGGAGTGCGCGCCAGCAGTTTCTTTCCAACTTGATGAAAGTTGCGATCATCAGCCGACATTTCAACGCTGCTGAGGATCGGACCGAGCGATTGCGAGCACAGAGCCGAATTCTCCATGCCGACATGCGCGGGGGCTAGTTTGCCGTCACCATCGACAACAAGAAGATGACTTGAGTTATCCCGCGCGCCAAAGGGGTTTGCTCCATTGCAGACGTTCTGTGCGCGCCCATCCCAGAAATTGCGGAAGTTAAAGACCGCATCCACCGCACTCGGCGTATTGCGGCCGGTCACCTTACGGGTATTGACTCGCTTGCCGGCATCGTTGGGATCCGGGAAAGAAAAAACAGGATCAGGAATCGAGGTGCCAGTTTCCACGCTGTTACGCACGGTGAATTGGACAGTCTGCGGCGCGGCAGTGCAGGTAATCTGCTTGCCTGAGTTGTTGGAAGATGAGTGGTGGTTAGACGAAAGCTGAGATTCCGTGCTGCCATGGGGGCCAATTTTTGGCGCGATTCCCGGCTCGTCGTCACCACTGCTACCATCAGAGTCCCGCGTAGTGCACTTGATGTTGCCGCCATTACCTGAGCCGGAGCTGGAGCCGCCAGCTTCGGTACCGCCGGTAACCGTCACTTGCGCATGAGTAGTCGCAAAGACACCCTGTGAGCCAGTTACATCGTTGATGTCAGAAACTATGCTGAACCGGTCCTTGGGATCAGCAACCTTGTGAAAAGGAAAATCGCCGTCGTGGTAACCGCCGAAGCCGGCGTTGGAACTGCCTGGATTGAGGTGATAATTAGGTCCAGCAGCAATATCAAAATGGTTATCGCCACCCGCCTGTCCTGGGTTGACTTCATTGATCGTCCGGCTGTCAGCGCCGGCGTTGAAATGGCAACTCGCGCAGGCCTGGACATCATCGCTGCCCGCTTGCATGTCCCAGAACAGCGCTTTACCGAGTTTTATCGCTGCGGTCTTGTCGGCTAGGATTCCTTCCATGCCAAAGACGGGGGGCACAGTGACAGTGGAGAGAGGAGCAAGCGGGCGCAGGGGAATGACCATTCCCTGCTCAGGTAGCCCGCTGCTTTGGGCCCGCACGTAGGCAAAATATCCAAGCGCCGCAATGATTGCGATTACCCATGCAAAAAGGCGCACAAGAGCTAGAGTCCCGGAAGACGGTCTCATTTGTCGATCTCCTCAGAGTCGTAAATAATTTCTCGGTGCTGGGCAATTGAGCCGAAGCGCCGATATTTGTTGGTGTTGATTGCTACGCGATCGTTCGTGCCAAACGGAACACTCCTCTGGCAAGCGGTCGCTGCTTGTTGTGTCTGGCTTTTGTCGTTCCTGGAATTGAGGCAATATTTCGTGCCGCAAACTCAGGCAGGCTTTACTTGCAATCGGCAAAGCTTTGTTTGCATGGCTTCACTCGCGATTGAGCGAAGATATGCAGTTAATTGCCTGCTACGACAAACAGAGAGATAGATGGGCTACGAGATTAGCGCCTGAGAGGGACGAGAAGCGGAAGTGAGTTTGCATCGAGTTGTGGGGCAAATGAAGGTTCCACTGACGCCATGGTGGCAGCCGGCGGTAGTTCCACACTCCGAGAATGACTTGCAGCTTCGATTGAATGTGGCTCCGGAATCTGAGCGCTCTTTTTGTTGGGGATGATGCCGTTGATCTCGACAGTGATCGGAGGGGTGCTCTCGTTGCCATCAGTATCGTACGATAAGCAAACCATGCTCGCCATGCCCGATAACAGGATCATCATCGCAAGCACTGCCGTACGAAAAAATTTGGTGAACAAAGAGTTCATTAACCTGCACCTCGCCCACAGTTCTTCTGAGCGATGAGCAATTCTGCCTGTTGCAGATTAAGCTGGTCTTAAGGCGTAATTAGACTTTTTAATTCACGGCACGCCAAAACCAGGGGATGGGCTTTCATTTAATCGGAGAGCGGGCAGGGCTCAAAATGTTTGCCGATTGCTCCAGCAGGCCGCCGATTAAAAATCTTGCTGGCAACTACTCCAGGTGGAAGACAGGGAAGCGCGCAAACTGGCCACAGAAAGGTAACCTGCGTGGCTTTCGACCCACGCCCGGTTCGGCGCCGCTCTGGGGAATCCATGCCTTAGCTGAATGCGCGGTGACCAGCATCCTGCCGTCAAATCATTCTCAGGCTAGAATAAGGATATAAAGATGTCAGAGCCTGAAGAACCTGAATTGGAGGCGAAAGCCTTGCGGCGCAAACGCTGACTGAAGCTGCCTTTTTGCAAGCAAACCCGGCAACGATTCCCTGAAGAAAGTGCAACACCTTGCATACGCCGATTGCCCTCACCTGTTCCCCATCGGGCTGATTCCATTGGCAGATTGCGTCCGATTCCCCAAACAATTATAACTATATATTTATCAATAGCTTATCAAAGCCCCCCCCGGGGATCTTAAGAGTTTTTAATGGAGATTTTAGGTGCCATTAACCATATGGAGAGATGCTATAATTTGCAAAATCAGGTGACTTCCACAGACTGTGGGATAAAACTGCGTTCAATGACACTGGTTAAAAGATACTTGCGTTGGGGTTTGCTGGGGCTCATTTTCCTGCTCACTGCTTCCGCTCCAATGCTCTGCGTAGTCATTGATAATGATGACGATAACGATCCCACAACCGGAACCATTGTTGAATTCAGTATTATTTCTTGTAAAGAAATTCGGGCTGCAACCAGTATGGTGCAAGCGCATTCCAACCGTACCTCTGAAGTGGTTCGCGTAGCCCGTCCTAAGAACTGGTCGTCGAAACAGTTGGAAGAAGTTCGGCGCGCACTAGTCCTTTTAGCCCCATCAGAGTCCTTTCCTTCACCCCTAAGGTGCTAGCACCCCATCCAATCTCTTCTCCTCTCTTCGCCATTTAATCGCGCATTGGTTTTTCTCATGCGGATCTAGGTGTGCGACGGCAATTGTCTTTTTCGTCGAGAGGCCCGGTACGGCCTAGTGCCTTTGTTCCGGGCGTGGAGGAAATTGTGGCACAGCGAAATGCTGCTTCAAAGCATAGCGGTCAATTCACCGCGCGTGAGCGGAAACAGCTCCTGGTATGGGGCGGCGTACTTTTCATCTTATTCCTGGGGATTCTATACCTGCTTGTCGGCACTGGCAGTATAATCCCGCGGCTTTAAAACTTTTGTATCAGAGGCAGGTCTGGCATTTACCTTCAAAACTAGAATGTCCAGATCTGCCTAGGCGCGAGACGATCATGAGCGCTGGAATTCAATGGCATCACACGCAACGAGTGGCAGAAAAACAAGACAGTAAAGCAAAACCAGAGAAGCCGTAACCCAACACAGGCGAGGGGCGGCTGCGCCACACGATTCTGATCAAGTGCCGGC
>DATEHN010000049.1:0-115067 GCA_035279585.1 Candidatus Angelobacter sp.
CACATCCACCGGCAGATGCACGCGCAAGGCGCGCCGCTTGCGCTCTGCCAGCACTTGAAAGTCTCCGCGCGCCTGCGCCGCCTTGACAATGCCGAACGTATACTTTTGCTCCGGCACTGGCAGATTGACTGCGTCATCGCAGGTGATCTGCAGAAAGACTCCGCTGTTGGGACCGCCTTTATAGGCTTGCCCGGTGGAGTGGAGGAATCGCGGACCAAAGCCCAGGCAAGTGGCTACCCGCTTTCGATCGCGCACCGCGTGGCGAATGCGCTGAAGCTGGTTTTCATGCTGGGCGTCCATCTCAATAAACGCCAGCAGCGCCATGTAATCGCCGGCGCCAAGTTGACCGAGATGAGCGCGCAAAATTCCGATGAGAGAAGTATCTGTGCCAGCCAGATTCTTCAGGTTAGCCGCGTTGCGCTCGTCGGCGAAAAGTTTGATACCGCTTTCCTCGTGGATTGGGGTCTCAGCCGGAAGCTTGCCTGTCTTCTCATAAGCCTCTGTGAGTTGCCGCGTAACCACCTTGCTGGCTTCGACATCAGGCTGGTTGAAAGCGTTGATTCCAAGGATTGACCCGGCAACCGCTGTGGCGACCTCCCAGCGATAAAATTCCTGTCCGATGTCGTAAACATCGGCCAGCTCAATTTCTACTACCGGCTGGCCAGCCTGGCGCAGCGCGGCGATCTTGCTTGCCTGTTGACTATCAGGCTCGCTGGAAAGACGGAGATAAGCAAAGATCCGATCATTGCCATAAACATCCGGCGAGGAAAGCTCTTCACGGTCCACAGGAATAAGCCCTTTGCCTATCTTGCCGGTGCTTTCGGCCAGGAGCTGCTCCAGCCATGCGCCCAGATCGTGAATTCCAGGCGAGGTAATGATGGTGACCTTGTTGCGGCCAAGATTGCCCAGAGTTCCCAGGACCGCGCCCAGAACCGCGCCGGGATTCTGATCTGCGGGAACGTCTGCTCCACATGCCTGAACCATCTCTTCTGTGCGATCAAGGAACCTGCGCACGTCAACACCCATCACCGCTGCGGGAACCATACCGAAGTTAGAGAGAGCAGAGTAACGCCCGCCAATGCTGGGCACGCCAAAGAAGATTTTGCGGAAATGGTCGCGCTCCGCCACTTGTTGCATCTTGGAGCCGGGGTCGGTAATGGCGATAAAGCGTTCTCCAGCTTTATCTTTACCGACAACCTCCTGTACCCGAGAGTAGAAGTATTGCTTGAAGATATTTGGTTCCAGCGTGCTGCCGGATTTACTGGCCACGATGAAGAGCGTCCGTGCCAAATCAACCTGGTTTTCAATGGCTTTGATCTGGGCGGGATCGGTGGAATCGAGCACATGCAGCTCAGGATGACCTGTCTGTTTGCCGAAGGTGATCTTGTGCACCTCTGGGCACAAGCTGGAGCCGCCCATCCCAAGAAGCAGGGCATGGGTGAACCCGGCTTTTGCGGCATCGGCAGCAACTTCAACTAGTGGTTTAAGGTTCCTGCGCTGATCATCCACAACTCTCAACCAGCCGAGCCACTTTGATTCGTCATCGCTGGTCCAGAGTGTGGCATCACCTTGCCAGAGGCGGGCCATCTTGCGGTTGGCCTGCCAGTCCTTCAGCGTTGCTTCTACGGCTTGCATAAGCGGAGCGGAGAACTGCCAGCGCGGCGGCTGGATAATAGATTTTGTGCTCATGGCCTCCCCCTCTTTTGCTCCACGACTTCATGCACCTTGTCAAAGGCCTCATCAAAGAGCCTGATGGCGTCATCCAGAAGTTTGCCGGTGACTTGCTTCATGGAGATTCCGGCTTTTTCAAGGTCAGTCATGGTTTTGTCTGCCGCGGGGAGATCAGCATCAATGGTGCGGCGCAGTACACCGTGGTTGCGGAAGGCGTCCATGGTGGCAGGCGGAATGGTGTTGACTGTGTCGGGGCCGATCAGCTCTTCTATATAGAGCACGTCGCGATATTTGGGATTCTTGGTGCTGGTGCTGGCCCAGAGCAGACGCTGAGTTTGTGCGCCCTTTGCGGCCAGAGCCTTCCAGCGCGGACTCTCAATCATCTTTTGATAATAGCTGTAAGCCTGCTTGGCGTTGGCAATGGCGACTTTGCCGCGTAGCGATTCTAAGACCTGTACGTCTGCTCCTTTGGCGTTTTTCAGACGCTCATCGATGGTGGAATCCACCAGCGTGTCAATGCGGCTGACAAAGAAGCTGGCCACGCTGGCAGTGCCGCTGATGTCCTTGCCGCTTTTGAGCAAAGCTTCTAGGCCGTCGAGATAGGCTTCTGCAACCGCAATGTACGCCTCCTGGGCAAAGAGCAAAGTAATGTTGATGTTGAGGCCTTCACTGGTGAGCCGGCGCACCGGTTCCACGCCCTCAGGCGTGCCGGGGACTTTGATCATGATGTTGGGGCGGTTAACTGCTTTCCATAGACGGCGGGCTTCATCAATGGTGCCCTTGGTATCGCGTGCAAGAGTTGGCGAGACTTCAAGGCTTATGTAGCCATCGCGCCGGTTGGTGGATTTGTAAACGGGCAAGAGCTTGTCGGCGGCGTCCTGGATATCGCGAACCACGATGCGCTCGTAAATCTCACCAGTGGGCAGGCCCTGCTTGCCCAGTTGGTTGAGAAGATCGGTGTAATCGTCGCTGCCAGCGATGGCTTTCTCAAAGATCGAAGGGTTCGAGGTGATGCCGCGCAGGCCGTCCTGATTAATCATCTTCTGCAGTTCGCCATTGAGGATGATGTTGCGGCGAATATAGTCAAGCCAGACGGATTGACCGTACTTTTGCAGACCCAGCAGCGCATTTTGAACGCCTGCGACCTGGGTTTTTTCTGGGGTAGTAACCGGGTTCATGAAATCTTCTCCTTGGTGGCAGCGAGCGAATAGCGCTGCTCGATGCTATGAATTTTTTCCAACCGGCGGCGATGCCGCTCTTCACCGGTGAAACGGGCATTTAAAAATGCGATGCACAAATCTTTGGCCAGTTCAACGCCAATTACGCGCGATCCCAGGACCAGAACATTCATGTCATCATGCTCCACGCCCTGGTGGGCGGAATAACCATCGTGGCAAATTCCAGCGCGAATGCCGGGGACCTTGTTGGCCGCTACAGATGCTCCCACGCCGCTGCCACAGATCAGGATAGCGCGTTCAGATTTGCCGTTCAGCAGATTGAGCGCGACGGCCTCTGCATAATCAGGATAATCCACCGGACGAGTGCTGTCAGTGCCAACATCGAACAGCTCGTGTCCCTGCTGACGAAGATAATCGATCAGCACCTTTTTCAGTTCAAAGCCGGCATGGTCAGATCCGATGGTAATTTTCATGGTTAGCTATTAGCTTTTAGCGATTAGCCTTTAGCCAAAGCGAAGGCGCGAACAGCAACGGCTAAAGGGCTGAGAGCTAAGACCTGGATTTTCCAAGCAACTCGCGCGCGGCGGAAAGCACCGCGTCCGGCGTAAATCCGAACTTTTTTAACAGCTCTTTCAGCGGCGCTGAGGCGCCGAAGGTCTTCATGCCGATCACTTTCCCTTCATGCCCCACATACTGCGCCCACCCAAAAGTAGATGCCTGTTCAACGGCAACGCGCGCCTTGACGGCTGAAGGCAAAACACGTTCCCGGTATTCAGCGGGCTGGTTTTCAAAGATCTCCCACGAAGGCATGCTTACCACGCGAACTTTGCGGCCTTCAGCGGTTAATTTTTCATAGACAGCAATACACAAGGAGACTTCACTGCCGGTAGCCATCAGAATCAATTCAGGCTTGCCGTCAGGGGGGTCGGCCAAAATGTAAGCGCCTTTGGCCACTCCTGAAGCAGGAGCATATTTGCTGCGATCAAATGTGGGTAAGGGCTGGCGGGAAAGGATCAGGGCAGCAGGCTCATGCCGCAGTTGCATTATCACGCGCCAGGCTTCTGTCACCTCGTTGGCATCGGCGGGGCGCAGCGTAATAAATCCGGGCAGCGCCCGCAAGGCGGCAAGTTGCTCCACCGGTTGATGCGTGGGGCCGTCTTCACCAACGCCGATGGAATCGTGGGTGAAGACATAAATGACCGGGATCTCCATGATCGCAGCCAGGCGCATGGGCGGACGGGAATAGTCGCTAAAGATCAGAAATCCGGAGCCGAACGCGCGAATCTTGCTGAGCGACATTCCGTTCAGGATCGAGCACATGGCATGTTCACGGATGCCGAAGTGGAAATTGCAGCCGTTATAGCTGCCGGCTTCAAAGTCTCCGGCGCCATCAAAGGTAAGCCGCGTCTTGGTTGAGGGCGCAAGATCAGCGGCGCCACCAATCAGCCAAGGTATATTTTGCGCGAGCGCGTTCAGGACTTTGGCCGATGAATCGCGGCTGGCCAGGCCTTTGGGATCGGCAGGAAAGACCGGAAGATTTTTGTCCCAGCCATCGGGAAGCTGGCGACGCTGCATTCGCGTTAGCTGATCGGCCAATTGTGGATGCTCTTTGCCATAGCGAGCGAACAAATCTTCCCATGCGGTGCGCAGCTCATGGCCGCGGGTGCCGATACCAGCGGAAAAATGTTCACGCACGCCGTCAGGGACTAAGAACTTTGCGTCTTCAGGCCAGCCGTAATAGCGTTTGGTCAGGCGAATCTCATCTTCACCCAGAGGCTCGCCGTGGGCCTCTCTTGTATCCTGCTTGTGGGGCGAACCGTAAGCGATATGGCTATCAACAATGATGAAAGTTGGCCGGTCAGAAGTATTGTGGAAACTCTCCAGGGCACGGCTGAGCAGATCAAGATCGTTGGCGTCACCCACGCGGGTAACGTTCCAGCCATAGCCCATAAAACGCGCGGCTATATCCTCAGTGAAAGCCAGTGTGGTTTTGCCCTCAATAGTGATGTGATTGTTGTCGTAGATCCAGCAGAGATTGCTCAGCTTGAGGTGTCCGGCAAGGGAAGCAGCTTCACTGGAGACGCCTTCCATCATGTCGCCATCGCCACAGATGGCATAAACGTTGTAATTGAAAATCTCAAAGCCTGGCTGGTTGAAGTGCACAGCCTGCCACTGCCCGGCAATCGCTATACCCACGCTATTGGAGACACCCTGGCCGAGTGGTCCGGTGGTGGTTTCAACACCGGAAGTCAGGTGGTATTCAGGATGGCCGGGACATTTGCTGTCTAATTGGCGAAATCGCTTTATGTCATCAAGCTTGACTGACAGCTCGCCCAGCGTCTCATAGTTAGGATCAACCGCCTTCACGCCAGTTAAGTGCAGCAGGGAATACAGGAGCATGGAGGCGTGCCCATTCGATAAGACAAAACGATCACGGTTGGGCCAAATGGGGTCTGCAGGATCAAAGCGCAGGAAGCGCTGCCAGAGCGCATACGCCACCGGCGCCAGGGCCATGGGCGTCCCCGGATGCCCGGAGTTGGCCTGCTGCACGGCGTCCATGGCAAGCGTGCGAATTGTGTTGATACAGAGCTGGTCAAGGTTGCCGGCGCTTTTTACACTTTTGGTCTGGTCGGCTACCTGGGGCATTGTGAGAGGAAGCGCCATTGTTCACCAATCCTAATGATTAGCCTACAACTAAATGGATGCTCTGTGGAAGGAAAGGCGGAGTAGCTGTTCTCAATGTGAATGTAAGGTTAAGAGACAAGGCGAGAGCGCGACCAGATTGAGCCGCGCTCCCCTTCTGAAGAGGCAAAAGGAGTCAAGCGCAAATGCCAAGCCGGCGGTGACACCCCCTTGGCAACCACCGCCGTCCCGGTTAAGTGCTTTTTCCGTTCATCCTGTTATGTAGTGAAGAAAATGGGGAAAACGTTTCATCCCGAATAAAGATTTTTTTGGCCCTAATTTTCGCCTCCCTGACCTTCCCAGGTTTGCAAGTCCCCCACCTGAGCTCGATGTATGAGGCTTGTTAACCTTCATCGAAGCCTACGGCCACGCTATCTGGTGGGTCGCCTGTGCGGTGGGCGTTTATTAAATACCTTTCCTGCTGGAGAATCCGTAGGTACATCTATCTCCTTGTTAAACATGGCTCGAATTTCAGAAATAACCTCATTCTTATCCGAACCACGTCCTGCTGGAGAGCATTTGCTACGTGGCCCGCCAAATCGGCGAGCATGATGCCCCACGTAGCGGGATCGTCCCAGAGGTCCCAAAAAATGGAGACGTGTTGTTCGCCTCTTGCACCCCAGACGCGAAGGATTTCAAAAGCTGCCGGGTCGTCCCTCGGCAGCAGGCGGAATCAACATTTCTCTTCCCATAATGGCTGTCTTTTTCAATACTATTTCCCACTTCCTGCTGATTTTGAGTCACTTGTAGCAGGCGGCGCGTTTTTCACCCATTTATCAAACCAGGTCACCATCTCCCAAAGGGTATGCTCCGTCGATTCGCGGGCAAGATAGCCGTGGGCTTCAAACGGAAGCTGTACATAACGCACGATCCCGCCGTTGCCTTTGATTGCTTCATACATGCGCTCACTCTGGATGGGGAAGGTGCCTGAGTTGTCATCTGCCATGCCGTGAATGAGCAGCAGGGGCGATCTGATCCTGTTGGCATACATGAAGGGCGAGACCTTGAGGTACATTTCCGGGGCTTCCCAAATTGTGCGGCGTTCGCTCTGGAAGCCGAAGGGCGTGAGCGTGCGGTTGTAAGCGCCGCTGCGCGCTACACCGGCACGGAAGAGATTGGAGTGTGCCAGCAGATTGGCGGTCATAAAGGCTCCGTAGCTATGCCCGCCGACGCCGACTCGATCAGCATCGGTGACGCCAAGCTCCACTGCTTTGTCAATAGCCGCCTTGGCGCTCTCAACAATCTGTTCGATGTAGGTATTGTTCATGGTTTCCGGATCGCCGATGACGGGCATGGTGGCGTTATCGAGGACGGCGTAACCCTGCGTCACCAAAAACAACTGCGAGATACCGGTGATGGTGGTGAAGTGGTAGGGCGAGCCTGAGACCTCCCCGGCAGTCGCCGCGTCATTGAATTCCAGCGGATAGGCCCACACGATAGTGGGCAGACGCTCACCCTGTTTGTAATTGGCGGGCAGGTACAGCGTGAAGGAAAGCTGTACGCCATCGTCACGCTTGTAAGTAATAAGCTGCTTGGTAATGCCGCGCAACTGCGGCGCTGGATCAGGGAAGTTGGTGAGCGCCTTCTTATCAGCGCTGTTCGCTGTGCGAACAAAATAGTTTGGCGGCTCAGTCGGGCTTTCATGGCGGGTGATGAATTGCGTGCCATCGTCATTCATCAAGGCCACAACGGATTCATATTGGCCATCACCACACTGGAAAATGCGTTCAGATTTGCCGGTTTCCAGATCAAAACGATCAAGGAAGGGGAACTCGCCTTTTGGCGTTGCGCCTGCGCCCACCAGAAAGATGGAATCGCCCTGCTGGCGCAAGACGCGCTTGCCATTGGCGAGAGTATGCATCAAGGGCGTGCCGGGATCACGATAGCGGTCGCGGATTGAGCGCTCCCAGACCAGCTTCGGCTGCTCGCCGGGCTTGGCGATATCAATCAGGAAGGTCCGCTGCCAGCGGCGATCCCGATTGTAATCACGGACCAGGCCGGTTCCATGGTCAGTCCATTCAATGGCTGAGCCGGCGCGGAAACCGCCGAAGCCGCCGCCTGCAGGAACAAAACGATGTTCCAGCTTGGCCACTTCCTGCGGATCGTCAGTGAATGGAGCGCTGAGCATCATGAGTTCATCGCGGAATGGAGCTTTGGTTTTGGGATCACCGCCATCCAGAGCATCGGCCCATACCAGCGTAGCGGGTTTTGTGGGAACCCACTGATAGTCGCGCGGGCCAAGCGGCACGCCTTCAATCGGGACGTGATCTTCCAGCGGCAGGCTGGCTACTTTGTATTCAAGCTTTCCGCCAAGGTTCCATACTTCCACTTCGCGAGCGAATTCGTTTTCAGGCAGGATGTACGAATAAGGGCGATGAAGGCGGACAACCAGCAGATGTTTGCCATCTGGTGAAGGCTCAACGCGAGAAAAAATTCCCGATCTGCCGACCGGCGTAGCTTTGCCGTTTTTCACCAGGACGAGTTGCACAGCGGCGTAATAGTCAAAGAGGTCTTCATCGTGCGCGTCGTGCAGCAAGTCTTCATAGGTGCGGACAGGGGCGATCTTGCCGTCACTTTCCTGAATGATTGGTCCATCGGGCGCCTTAGGTGCAGCGGGCGACTTGCCGCGCGTTTCCGGCACGGTCTGAACCAGAAGAGTTTTGCCGTCGGGCATCCACTGGAACGGCTCGCCCAGGACCGCGCTGATTTGTACTTTGGGAACTGCGGCTGCGGTGTAGGTGCCGATCTGGCCGATCCAAAGTTCAATGCCGTTGGCCGTAGTGTTGGTGAAAGCGAAGTGCTGGCTATCCTGCGACCACACAGGAGCGCTCAGATAAGCGTTGTGCGGAACAGCAACGTCAGCCTGTTCATTTCCCAGCGCGTAGTAGAGATGCAAATGCACGTAGCGCGGAGGATGATGACGGCCGTTGGTGGCTGGATTGATACGCAAGCCCGCCAACCGCAACATGGGCTGAGCAAGGTCTGCGATAGGCGGATACGCCAGGCGGTCTGCGACAAGCAGCCATTTGGAGTTTGGGCTTACCTCCGCCAAAGGAGTTGGCGGCGCATTCAAAATATCAGGGATCGGCGCCGGCGCTTTCTGGTAGCCATGCAGAACGGACGGTTGTTCTTGCTGCGCCGACTGGGCGAGTGCTCGAGTGGAAAAAAGAGAAGCAAGGCAGATGAGTAATGTAGCAAGGAGATAACGCAGCAAATTTCGCACAAGCACCGCCTTCAGCAGGTTTTGAACCGAATGAGTCTATCCAAAGTTGAGGAGGATTTGAAGAAATCAATCTGCAGGAATGTTCGATCTTTGCCTATGCGCTGCGGCTGGCTGTGACGCGGGTCTCTGGTCGTTGTCCTTTAGCCAAAACAATGGCGGCAGCAAGGGCAGCGGTTTTTTCATCCTGCGTCCAGGGCGGGCCAAGAGAGCGGCCCATGGCATTAATTCTTTGTTGAATTTCTGGCGCCGCTTTGCCGAATTCTGCTGTGGCGCAGTTTTTGAGTTCGCGTTCGCGGATGCCAGTGATGGGAATTTTTAGTTGTTCCAAAGCTTCACGAAAAGCCTGGCGAAAGAACTCACCTTCAGCGGCATGAATCAACGCATGCGAAACCAGAATCTCATCCAGGTCTGGCAAGGGACGTGCTGAACTCAGCAGAATGGCCGAGCCGTCCAAGCGGAAATCGTGCTCTCGCAATCCCTTTGCAATCTGCGCAAGTGCCTGAAGAGCAAGGCGGCAGGAGTCTGCTGCGCATTTGCTTAAATGCCTCTCCGCTGCATGAAGCTCCATCTCCTCAACGTAATGATATGGCTGGGTCACGCCCCGGGCCTTGGGATCAATAATGATGACTTTGCGGCGCATGATGACTTCCTCCGCGCCTTGGATCCCTGCTATCGCCACCAATGCGCCCCAACCAGAGTGGACGCGTATGCCGATCGCCGCGGATTTCATACCGGATACTTTACTCCTTGGCCAACCGAAGCGTTGTACGGTGAGACTTTTCTGCAAAAACACGCGATCCTGGCCAATCAATTAACAAAGTAAGGCCTGGGACTTTAAGTCAGAGCTTTGTTATCGGCATAAAAGCTCTCTTACCTTTGAAAATTGGTTACTAATGTCACTAACGGCACACGCTGAAGTTGTACTACTCTACAGTCACGAGGTACATGACCCTTTGGAGTGCCCATGATAGATGCTGTAATTAAAGAAGCAGCCTTAAAAGAGGCCAACCAGGCCTTTAACAAGCAGGTAACAACGCAGGTTGCCCGCATTACCGGCGAACTCAATCGTCTGGAGCAGTTATTGGCTGCGGGAATGGTAGATCGCCGCGTTTTGAGCGACTTTCGCTATGCTGTGGACCGCGCCCGGCAAACCGGCTGGCAGGTGGAGAAGTGGCTGGATGGCGATAGCCGCGATCTCTCCACGGCAATCACGGAACAGCGTATTGGCTGCATCGCACGCATGTGCACCCAGTTGGCGGCAGAGCTTGAAGTTCAGGGAAAAGACTTTGCCGGCGTGGAGCCTTTGCGCGCCGCAATGCAAAAGCTTGAAGCCGCGCTGACCAAGGTTGTCTAACCGATTTCTGCGGTAGCCGCGCCGCTGGTAAGATGTTCTCCAGCCTATGAGAAGCCTTTTTGCAGCGGTCCTGATCGCAACCCTCGTTTGTCCCACACTGGCGCAGAAGCCACGGCCACAACAGTGGAGACCATACATCTTTCCGGATGATGGTTTCAGCATCATGCTGCCGACGCCGGTCACTCCTTACAACGATAATGGCGACCGCCATATTCATGTGTACACAGTCCGGTTAAGCAATGGCGGTGTTTTCAGCCTGCGCGCTGTCCATAAGTTGATGGACTGCGAAACAACCCTGGCCGATCTCTGGGACAAGGCCGATGCCAATAAAGATCCACAGCAACCGGTGGTTCGTGGTTCTCTCAAACAAGTCTCACTGGATGGGCTGAGCGGGCTGGAGTACGAAAGCAGCAAAGCGGGAGAGAGGAACCTGCATCGCTTCCAATGCGGCAACAAGATTTTTTACATGTTCAGCGCAGGATACAAAGGAAAGCGGCCGGCCGAGCTGGACAAGATCATCAACTCATTTCATCAGGTGAATCCGGTACACAAATAATCTTCATAGACAGAGATGCCGGTCTAGCCATTCATTAGCCCGGCGTTCAGCTTCCTGATAATCCTTGTTGCTGGGATTGCAATTGAAAGAAAAACGGCTGTCTGGCGCACTGGGGTGAAATTTGTCCGTGAAGCTTGCGTCAGCGATTTGGGCAAGGATGATCCACATGATGGCTGTGATCTTGTCCTTGGCTACTCCTTGACCTTTCTCATACATTTCCGCCAAGCGATATCTGGCCATGGGGAGGCCCTGATCAGCCGCTGCCTGCATCCATTTTGCGGCTTCCACAGGATCTTTTGTCATGCCGTGGCCGTGTTGATACCGGATAGACAGATTTACTTGCCCGCGCCAATCTCCATGCTCGGCAGCCTTTCTGTAGTAGCGAACGGCTTCTTCATCGTTCGCCACGGTTCCAATTCCAGAGCTGTAAAATTGACCTAAGAAAGCTTCCGCTTCCGGAGATTTTTCTGCCGCCTTGCTCATCCATCGAAAGGCCTGTGTTGCGTCCTTGTTTAACCCCAGGTTACCTAGCCAGTAAGAAATTGCCAGTTCTGTTTGTGCTCCTGGACTGCCCTGCTCCGCCCAGGACTGTAGAAGAATGCGTCCCTCCTTTTGATTTTCACCAAGGCTTTTTTCTGGATTGGCCGTTCCATCGTTGTAAAGATCCATCAATTCTTCAATGGCCAGATCTGCGCCCTGTTCCGCGGATCGGTGCAGCCAAATTGCAGCTTCAGAGGTTTGCGAAGTTTCGGCCAGTAAAACACCGAGATTGCGCTGTGCGATTGAATCAGGGTGCGCGGCTGCGCGGCGATACCAACGCAGTGCTTCTGTCTTGTCACTGCCGGGCCCCTTATCGTAGTAGATGCCGATCTGGTTTTCCGCCATCGAACTGTCCTGGTCAGCGGCTTTGCGATACCAATCCAGGGACACGATCGGGTTTCGTTTCACGATTCCACAACCCACGTGGTACAACGTGCCGATCAATAGCTGTGAGTTGAGGTCGCCTTCATGGGCGCGCTTTTCCAGACCTGAAACGTCTTCAGGTCTGACCCTCCCGGCACTGCGTGTGAGGTTGTCGTAATCCTTCTGCGTCAGGTACTGTAGCGATGATGATGGATTTTCTCCCGAAGATTGGCGGGCTACCTGAGCCTCTGTTACCAAGGCAAAAGACACAATCCCAATCATAACAATTGACAGACGAGCTGTGATTCCGCACTTCATGGCTCAACGGTATATCCATTGCAGATATGTCGCAAGCGACATTGCACGGCATTCTGCTGCTGCCACGTCGTCAAGGTCAAAGCACGGCGGTTTCGTGCAACAGTTCGCCCTTGGCAAAGCGCTCAAAGCCGAGAACAGAGACGTCATCCACGACGTCTGTTTTTCCATGCAAAATCAGATCGGCAAGGATTTTGCCGGTGGCGGGTGAGTGCATCACACCGTGCCCGCTGAAGCCATTGGCCAGAAAGAAGCCGGGCACAGCAATCACTGGGCCAAGAATGCAGTGGTGATCGGGCGTCATCTCGTAAAGCCCGGCCCAGGCGCGCTTGGGATTAATGGGAAGATTTTCAAATGCAGGCACGCGATTGGCGGCGTGCATCAGAATTTTTTCAATGAAGGAAGGCTCGAAGTCAGTCTTATAGCCGGGCGTCTCTTCCGGATCGTTCCACGCCAGGAGAAAGCCGCGGCCTTCCGGACGGAAGTGGAAGCCGGTGCTCATGTCGATGACCATGGGCGAGGAATGAGGAAAATCGTCGAATGGTTCTGAGGGTACAAGCATACGGCGCAGCGGTTCCACCGGGAGATCGATGCCAACGAATTTAGCGATCTGCGCAGCCCAGGCGCCTGCTGCGTTCACCACCGAATGCGTAGCTACCGGGCCACGCGTGGTTTCTACGCTGAATGCGCCGCTACCATCAGTGGTGATCCCGTTGACCTCAGTTTTCTTCCATAGCGTTGCGCCGTGCTCAACGGCAGAGGCCATGAAGCCATTCATGACGCTGTAAGGATCGACAAAGCCATCCGTGGAGCAGAAGCTGCCGCCAAGAACGTCATCTGAGCGGAGCTGCGGCAGCATGGCGCGGATTTCATCGGCAGGAAGCAAACGAGCGGTTTTCAGGCCGAGTTTTTTCTGTCGCTCAAAATTGTCATGCAGATAGTTGAGATGGGATTGCCTGGTCGCCAGAAAGAGATAGCCTTGCGGGCGATAATCGGCAGGATGGCCTACCACCTCTTCAAACTTTGAATAGAAGGGAATTGAGTACAGCGACATCTGAATGTTCACCGGGGTAGAGAACTGGGCGCGCACGCCGCCCATGCTCTTGCCGGTTGATCCCTTGCCTTGCGAGCTTTCACGCTCAATGACCAGCACGCTTTTGCATCCAGCATGGGTGAGATGCCAGGCGATGCTGGAGCCAACAATGCCGCCACCGATGATGACTACGTCTGCTGTTTGCATGGCTATTTGCTCTTGAGCGCCTCCCATTGTTTGAATACAGATTGCGCCTCAGTGAGAGTTTTTTCCGCCGCTTGTTGCTCTTGAGTGGTAGGTGCGGCATCAGCGCTATCGATGGAGACAACAAGCTGGCCCAGATTGCCTATGACCTTGGCAAAGGCAGGAGGCGCAGCGGGGCCTTCGCTTTCTGCTTCACCTCGGCGCCGGCGAGTACCGGCAAGTTTTTTCTCGTCGTCCGCGCTGATTTTGCCCGCCTGGGCTGCGGCGTGGATTTCTTCCACCGCCTGATTCGCCTGGCTGATGGCCTGAACCAGCTTGATCTCAAGATCAAATTGTTTTTCGAGATCGGCCACACTGGTTTTTACGCGCGGATCCATCACCAGTTTGAAAGGCTGAGTATAAGACTTGCCATCTACGATGAGACGCACCTGATATGAACCGGGTAGAGCTTGCGGGCCCTCAGGCTCGCGCGGCGTATCAGTTCCGGCTGCGGTTGACATGCTGTAGCCGGGTTGTGAAACGGGCGGAGCAGAGTAACGAATGTCCCAGATAAAACGATGCATGCCTGCCGTGGCGGGCAGTGGCGCCGGAGGATTGAACCAATACATGGGAAACGCCGGGGGCGTGGGCGGGCGGAATGGCTGATCTTTGCTGGAGTAGGAGCGAATGATCTGACCCTTTGCGTCCAGGACTTCAAGCTTTACTTCGCTTTGCGCTGGCGACTTCAAGTAATAGTAGAGGATTGCTCCAGGCGGCGGATTCTCACCCGCAGGCTCTTCCGCGGGCAAAGGCGTGTCATGGTTGGTATTGGCGCGGATACGCATGGCCGTAGCAGGCAAAAAGAGATGAGCCGGCGATGTCTCCACATCAGTAGTGAGCTGGCGCAAGGGCGAAATGTCATCCAGAATCCAGAACGAGCGGCCATGGGTGGCGATGACCAGATCGTTATCTTTGATCGCCAGATCATGCACTGGCGAAACCGGCAGATTGAGCTGCAGCGGCTGCCAGAAATCGCCGTTATTGGTGGAGAAAAAGACGCCCAGTTCGGTCCCGGCAAAGAGCAAGCCTTTTTTGACCGGATCTTCACGGACAGCCCGGACGTAAGCTCCTGGAGGAATGCCATTGCTGATGCGCGTCCAGATCTTGCCAAAATCATGCGTGCGATAAATGTACGGGCCAATGTCATCGAGGCGATGGCGGTCAATGGCCGCATAAGCGGTAGCAGCGTCAAAGTGTGAAGCTTCAATCAGGCTGATCTTGCTCCAGTCAGAGAGATTTGGCGGCGTGACGTTCTCCCAGTTCTTGCCATCGTTGCGGGTCAGGTAAATCAGACCGGTATCGCTGCCGGTCCAAATCTCTCCGGCCTTTACTGGTGAAGGCGCAATGGTATAAACCACGCCGTGCCCGCGCGCCTTGGCATTGGCCACGGTGAGAGGCCCTTCTTCTGGAGCTTTGGGATCAGTACCGGTGAGATCAGGGCTAATCGCCTGCCAGCTATTGCCACGATCGGTGGTGCGCATTACATACTGCGAACCGAAATAAAGCGTGTGCGAATCCTGCGGTGAGAACACCACAGGAGAGGTCCAGGTAAAGCGGTGTTCGGGGTGGGCTTCACCGAAGTTGCGAATGGCATCCGGGGCAATGACCTGCGCCTGGCCGGTGCGGCGATCATAGCGAAAAAGTTCTCCGTAGGTTCCACCGCCATAGATGGTGTTGGGATCAGCGGGGTCGGGCGCGATATAGCCGCTCTCGCCTGCGCCTGCAGGGTGCCAGTCACGGAAGGTGATGGAGCCGTCATTACTGCGGCTGAGGATGTAAACGCTGCCGCTATCCTGCTGCGCACCGTAAACGTGGTAGGGAAATTCATTGTCCACGGCAACGTGATAGAACTGGGCGGTGGGCTGGTTGTACCAACTGCTCCAGGTGTGGCCGCCATCAACGCTTACGCCTGCACCCTGATCACTGCCGAAGATCAGCCGCTGCGGGTTGGAAGGATCAATCCAGAGAGCATGGTAATCGTCGCCGCCGGGAGCACCCTTGATGGCGGCAAAAGTTTTTCCCGCGTCAGTAGAGCGATAGATGGAAACGTTGGGAATGTAAACCGTGTCGGGGTTTTTGGGATCGACGTATATTTCGCCGAAGTACCAGAGGCGGCCGAGGCGCGGATCATGACTGGTGCGGACCCAGGTTTGGCCGCCATCGTCTGACTTAAAAAGCCCGCCATCTTTCGTATCAATCAGGGCATAAACGCGCTGGCCGTGAGTGCCGCGAGCGACGGCCAGGCCGATGCGTCCCAAATCTCCACCGGGAAGACCGCCACCCGTTACCGGGTTCCACACGTTGCCGCCATCGGTGGATTTATAGATAGCGCCGGAAACGGTGACCGGAGGATAGGCGCTCCAGGGCGGACGGCGATCATGCAGCAGCGCCGCCCAGACGGTTTGCGGGTGATCGGGATCAAGCGTGATATCAATGGCGCCGGAGTCTTCATCGCGGTACAAGATCTTCTGCCAGGTAGAGCCGCCATCGGTCGATCGAAAAACGCCGCGCTCTGCGCCGGGACCGTAAGCACTGCCCATGGCCGCGACAAAGACAACATCAGGATTTTGCGGATCAATGGCAATACGGCTGATGTGGCGAGAATCCTTGAGGCCGATGTTCTTCCAGGTGCGACCGCCGTCAGTGGACTTGTAAACGCCATTGCCGTAGGTGAGGTCAGAACGGAAATCGGATTCGCCGGTGCCTACATAGATGACATCGGGATTGGACGGAGCAACGGCCAGCGCGCCGATAGAAGAAATTGGTTGAGCGTCAAAGATCGGCTGCCAGGTGATGCCGCCATTGACGCTCTTCCAAACGCCTCCGCCGACGCCGCCAAAGTAGTAGACATTTGGCTGGCTCTCAACACCGCTTACAGCAACGGTGCGTCCGCCACGATGCGGGCCGATCATCCGCCAGCGCAGACCGCTGTAAAGAGCGGGATCGAGTTGCTGCGCGTTGAGCGCCAGCGATGCAAGCAACAGAAACAGAAATGCCGGGACGAAACGGAAGCAGGAAGATGATTTGGGCATAAGCAGAGCATTGTAAATCCTTTCCGAAGTCCCGAGCGTAGCAAGGGATCACTACGGCAATCATGATCCCTCAGCCCCTGCGTGCTGCGGCGCCCTTTTATTATTCCAAAAGAGCATGGCGGACATATGGATCCCTCACCCGCAAAAAACGCGAGTTCGGGATTTCAGAAAAAAGCTTCTTCTGGTAAATTCAGAGGTACTCCATCCATTTATTGAAGGAACTCTGCAAATGAAAATCAGGGAAACTGGTGTGCCCGGCTATGAGCGCGTAGTGTGTGGAGAGGACGAGGCGGCAGGTTATGAGGGAATGATTGTGGTCCACAATACGGCGCTTGGACCAGCCGTGGGTGGAACGCGATATTGGAGTTACAAGACGGAAGAAGACGCGCTGACGGATGGACTGCGCCTGGCGCGCGGCATGACCTACAAAAACGCGCTGGCAGGCTTGCCGTTTGGCGGAGGGAAATCCATTGTGCTGCGCAACGGCAAAGCGGCAGATCGTGAGCAGCTTTTTCGCGCACATGGCCGTCTGGTGAACACCCTGGGCGGCAAATACATTACAGCGGAAGACGTTGGCACCAGCCCGACGGACATGGACTACATTTTGAAAGAAACCAGCTATGTTGGCGGGCTGCAGGGCAGGTCGGGCGATCCGTCACCGCATACGGCACGCGGCGTTTTTCGTGCGATGCAGGCAGCGGCCAAATACAAGTGGGGAAGAGATGACTTGTCCGGCAAGACAGTGGCCATTCAAGGTTGTGGACACGTTGGTTATTTTTTGGCCGGCGAACTGGCGCGCGTGGGCGCAAAGCTGATTGTTACCGACGTGGACAGCGCGAAGGTGAAGCGCGTGGTGGATGAGCATGGCGCAACGGCTGTAGCGCAGGGCGAGATTTATTCGGTGGTTGCCGATGTCTTTGCGCCATGCGCGCTGGGCGGCGTGCTGAATGATGAGACCATTCCACAGTTGAAAGCTGAACTGGTGGTTGGCGCGGCAAATAATCAGTTGCTCCAGCCTCGCCACGGCGATTACCTGGAGCAGCACGGCATTCTTTATGCACCTGATTATGCGGCCAACGCTGGCGGCGTGATTAACGGCTGCTGCCGCGAGATGCTGGGCTGGGACGTTGCCAAGACGCTGGCCAAGACCGATGCGATCTATGACACGTTGCTCAGGATCTTTGCTGTGGCTGAGCGGGAGAAAATTCCGACGTATCAGGCGGCGGACCGGCTGGCGGAAGAGCGGTGGATGGGAAAACAAGCAAGCTAGAGTTTGTCTTTTTTCCTGACATAGAGCAGCTTGTCGATTTCCGCGACCACATTTCCTTCGGCATCTTTAACCACTACCTGAAATTGCGGCTCGACCTTGGGCTGCGTATCGGCGGCAGAGCGGATTGCGGCGATCTGCTCTTCACTGAGATGGAATGAGGCCTTCATCACGCCTTTGCCGGGCTTTTTGAAACGAATGCTGGCAGCTTTGTCCCAGACAATGTAAGCGGGACCAAGAATGTTCATCAGCATGAGCATGTAGAACGGATCGACCATGGAATAGAGCGAGCCGCCGAAATGCGTGCCCACATAATTGCGGTTGTAGAAGCGCAGAGGCATCTCGACTTCGACATCGCGAAAGTCGTCTGAGATGCGAGTGACGCGAACGCCCGCTCCGAGGTAAGGTGGATAGAAATTGATCCTGCGATGCAGCTTGCGGGCTGCGCCATTGTTGCCGGTTGAGGCCATTAGTTTTTTCCTGTCCTAACTGATGCTCTGAGCTATGGCTGAGTTGCGGATTTTGTCTGCGCCTGCAGCGGGGCCGGCAGTGGGCTGGAGTGGTTCATGTGGACGATCCGCCATCTTCCGTCGCTCTTGCGGCAGAGAGCGGTACCGCGCGCGGTGATGACCTGCTGCGGCAGCACGATTTTGAGGTCATATTCCACCCAAACGGCATCTCCGATGAGGTGATGCGCCCGGGGAACCATGGTAAGGAAGGCGTGCGGCTGAACCTGAAAGTATTTCTGCCGGTAATAGGCCATGACCGCATCGCGTCCGTAGAAATCACCGCCGAAAGTAAAAGTGACGACCTGGGGATCAAGGCATTCGGTAAACGCAGGCTCGTCGGCGCGGTTGAAGGCTTCTTCACAGCCCACGAGCTGTTGGTGAAGCTCAGCCAGGATAGCCTCTGCTGTCTTTGAATCAGCCACGAGTTCGGCAGTGTGGTTTTTAAGATCGAGCGTGACGCCAAGGCGGGAAAGCAGATCGACGCCGAGGATGCCGTCAATCGTTTTACCGCAAGCGTGGCCGATGGCGGAAAGGTCCACGGCAGGAAGATGAAGATCTGTCAATCGGTGCTCACCGATCACGAGCTCCGGCAGAGCGACGCTGCGGGATTTGGCTTGAACCGTGCCGCTCCAGGAAGTAACAAAGACTCTAGTTGGGTCGCCGTGCGCAAACGACTTACTGTTGAGCATGGAGGTGGCTGCGGTATCGACCAGGAAACGCATTTTTGTTTTTGCGGCTTTTGCTCCAGTCACGGTGACTTCAACGACGGGAAGGCCATCACAACTATCCAGATGAACTTCTTCAGCAACGGCAAAACGCGCGGCTGCCAGGGGCAATAAGAGGAACAGGCTGAGCGCGATACTGCGGGGCATGAGGCCTCCGAGGAATCAAAAGCAGTATCGCATAAAAACGAACGTTCGTGCTATTATATTCCTCGCGATAGATTATTTCTTATGCTGGCCACACGGACCGCCACACCAGAGCCACGCCCAAGCAAAGGCACGCGCACGCGCGAAAGTATTTTGCGCGTTGCTGTGAACCTTGCGTCAGTGGAAGGGCTAGAGGGGCTGACGATTGGACGGCTGGCGGATGAGTTGAAGATGAGCAAGAGCGGGTTATTTGCTCACTTCGGTTCAAAAGAAGAGCTGCAACTGGCTACGATCGAGATGGCGCGGCAGATTTTTGTGGAGCACATCATCCGGCCGGCGCTGGCTGGCCCGGAAGGGATTGAGCGGTTGCTGAAACTGTGCCAGGGATGGTTGGGACACGTGGAGAGCAAGGTGTTTAAAGGAGGCTGCTTTTTTACCGCGGCTTCTTTGGAATTCGACAGCCGAAGCGGGCCGGTGCGTGACGCAATTGCCAATGCTATGAAAGCGTGGCTGGCAACGCTGGCGCGCGCAGTAGAAGCCGCGAAAAAGGCACGGCACCTGAAAACTTCCGTTGAGCCAGAGCAATTTGCCTTTGAAATTTACTCGCTGGCGATGGGGGCGAACTGGGCGCTGCAGCTATTGGATGATCGCAATGCCATGAAAAAGGCGCGGGAGAACATACAGCAGCGGATCCGCTCGGCGGCAACGCCTTCCTGTCCGCCCGTCAAGCTGACCAAATAGAAAGGGTGCGCCGAAGCGCACCCGGACTTGCTGCGTTCTCTAAAATTGTTTTCTTCCAAAGATCTGCCATTCAGGAAGAGGCCGGCTTACTTCTTCTTTGCCGCCGCGCCGGTCTTTTTGGCGGAGCTGGATTGCCCGTGCGAAGGATCATCTGACGGGTTCACATACACAAGCTTGAATGGTCCCATGGAATTTACCTGGACTTCAGTTTCACCCTTGGCCATGGCAAAGTGGTCGTGGTGTGCAGGCACTACGGCAAGAGAGTTCGGAGGCAGGGTGGTAAGGGCGCTCTCATCAAATTTGCCGCCCATGCCAACGCGAAATTCGCCGGAGATCACGGTGACAGTTTCCGCCGTTGGGTGCCAGTGAGGCATGATCCGGTAACCATCAGGCAATTTCAAGCGCACCACGAATGGGCCAGGCTTGGCGGGATCGCCGGAGAGCACAGCAAATTGCGCGCCGGATTGGAATACGGGAGGCGCAGGGCCCCACTGAATTTTATCGGGCGTAACCACCACAGGCCCCGCTGCCGCTTTGGCTGGGCCGGAAGTTTTCTTAGGCGCGCTTGCGGTCTGCGCCAGCAGCAGAGTGGGGAATAGAAGCGAAAACACCAGGAACTTACGCATGTGTCCCTCCAGTTTTTTTTGTGAGTGAGGCTGAGCACTTTCCTGATTATTCATTTTACACTTCGCATATCTGGCGAAGGCCGGAGAAAAAAAAATTTGAATTTCAGGAAGCAGGCAAAGCATCTGCAGAGAAGCACGCTACACTTGCAAAACAATTTTCCAATGGGCGAGAGGAGTTTCAATGCAGAGAATCCGATCTGAGCGCACGGTACGGGCGAACCTTCCGTTCAGCGATGCGGTATGGCACGGCGATACGCTCTATTTAAGCGGGCACATTGGCCTGGACCCCAAGACAGGCAAGCCCGGTGCGACACCGGAAGAAGAAGCGCGGCTGGTTCTGGACGGCATAAAGCGCACGCTTGAAGCTGCGGGGCTGGCCATGGAAAATCTACTCTCAGTCCAGATCTTCTGCTCTGATGTGAGCCTGTTTGAAAAGTTCAATGCGGTCTATCGCACATATTTCCATGGCGAGTTTCCGGCACGGGCATTCCTGGGAGCGGGCAGATTGCTGTTCGATGCCAGATTTGAAGTGCAGGGAATTGCCGCCCGAAGCTAAGCTGCGCGGACCTGGTTGCACAAGAAGCAAATCTCACCAGGGATGAAGACGGATTTACAAATTTAAAAGTGGTCCTATTATTGGCATCTTTCGATCCGCTTGATGATGCAGTCCCTGAATCAGCAGCCGGAGCAGCTACGACCGTCTGCTTGGAGCATACGCCGCATAGAAGAGCGCGACTGGGAGGTTCTTGAATCTACCCGCTGACTGAATGGAACCCGCCGCGAAAAGGGCGGGGGCTCATTTTGTTTTATCTAAGTCATGCTCTGCGCGTGTGGCGTTGAATTGTGTTTCGACGCCGCAGCAAATGTGTCAAGCCAGCGCCTCCGGACTGTCCAAGATTCTGTCATTTGAGTCGCCCACAATCGCCAGCCTCTGTTGTCAAAGAACTCTTTCTTCCAGCCGCCTGAGCAGCTTTTTCCAATCCGCGTCTATCCGCGTTAATCAGTGTTTGAACTCTCTTCGAAGTCCACCTTGCCCACATTGCTCAACGCCAGTTGCAGGTAATATCCCAAGATCGACGCCTGTTTGTAATCCAGCTTTCCATCCACCACCGCCTGCGCGCCCTTGGCAATCGCTCCGTGGATACCCGCCGCGTCCGCAAGGTTTGGCAACCTGATCTTCTCCGGCCTCGCCTCTTCCATCATCAGGTGCATGTGGCAAAACTTCTTGCCTCGCACCCGCGGCGCCCGGCACGTCTCCCCGTTCCCCCTCGGATACCGGCATCGCGGCGCGTTGTTCGCCCGGTCAATCGTGCTCTTCATCTTGTTAAAGATCTTCTGGTTCACCTCATCAAACGCCAACGCCTTCTCCTGCAATTCCGGGTCTTCCATCACGCACTGCCGGTACGCCTCAAAACACGCTCCCAGTTGCTTCAGCAACTGCCCCGCCCGCGTTGTTCCCCACGCCTGCCGCTCCTGCTCCTGGTGCTCCCGCAGCCGGCGCTCGTCCCGCTGCTGCATCACCGCCTCGCGCTCGTCCATCGACTTCGCTTTGTACCACAATTTGTTTTCTTCTTCGGTAAATCCCCGTGGGTCTTCTCCCTCCCTAAAACCGAATTCGTCCCTCACTCCGTACGGCACTGGATTGCTTCTCATCAAATTCCTCCTTCACTTTCGTGCCCAATTTCGTTCAGATCCTGACCAGAACCTGCTCATTTCCGCTTCGAATCGGGGTGATTGCCCTGCCTTTCCGATGACGGCGTTGACGCGCGATTATGGCGATTGACGTGCCATGCGCCAGACCCCACCCGGGGGTATAGTTTTTGTTGAAAACAAACGCCCAACCCCACTTCGACCGAACGGTGACCGACCGGTCGAAATCTCTTTTTGGCCTACTTTCGACCTCGAATCGCGTTGTTTCCTGGCTTTGCTGTAACTAGCCGCTAGTTGCCAGTTGCTAGCTGCTTCTTGGGCGAACATACGACGAATAGCCCCTTGAGAGTAGCGCAATTGACTACGAATGTAAAGCGAATTATTATCCAGAGTATCAGGATCCTCCAGACGGTGCGTATGAGGTGGACATGAAAGCCCAGGTCGCAAGAACTGCAACTTACAGTCGATTGATTAAAGTTGACGACCTCCATGAGTTCGCGTTGGCAAAAGACATCAGAGTTGAGGAAATTACGCCAGCCGCACTGGATACTATTCGCAATCTTCATGAAGTAGATGAACTGGAACCTTATTTAAGAAAAATCATTAGCGACTCTACTGAAACGCCTCACGGTCCGGCTGAACTGGTTGATATCTTCACTCATCGATTAACACTCGGTAAAGAGCCTAAATTGGCTGCTTTCATTCTGAAAGGACGGTCTTTCAAAACTGTACGTCCTGCTGATGTGGCGCACCAGATCTATCGGCTGGAAAAAATTTCGGGTCTTGATCTCGCCATATTCGCAGCAACAGGCAATGTTTTGGATGGGGCAAAGGAGCAGTTTGTCTCTACTGCCCAACGGGTCACTTCGGAGTATTGCATTATCGATCAGACCGACTTGGCTCGGTTATTTATTGCATATGGTTTTATCTGTCCTAGAGATGGACATCGCATCATAGCTGGAAGATGTGTATGTGGTTACTCTCCGCGCAAACGCATATTAAATATTTTCCAAATCGATACATTGAAATCACTTGCTGATTCGCACAGAAGGGGGCAGAGTGCGGGTCTTGTAGTTCTTCCACCGGGTAGTGGAAAAACCAGGGTTGCTGCGGAAGACGCGTTTAGATTTGGTTCCCAGTGCCTCCTGTACATTGCTCACACGCACGAGATTCTGGATGTTGCGAATTCAGAGTTTGCAGCAAAGTTTGGCCAAGCCAACGTTACGTTGCATTCAGAAGGAGAGTCGCTTCGGAGACTTAATCGAATAAATTTGGTGACCATACAGCTGCTGCATCGGCATATACGAGCTTTGGATGTTGGATTGATCGATTACGTGGTAATTGATGAATTTCATCACGCTGCGGCGAAAACGTACCGGAAAATACTTGATGAGATTAGCCCCCGATATCTGCTGGGTCTCACGGCAACACCTTTTCGGGGCGATAATCAAGATGTCCTTGAGCTCTGCCACGGTAATCAAGTTTCTTCATTTGATTTAAGATCAGGTATTAACTCTGGAATTTTAAGTCCATATCATTATTTTGGATGCTTTGACAATATTGACTATTCAAATATTCGCTATAGAAACAATCAGTATGACATCGGTGATCTCGAACGTGCATTGATCATTCCCGATCGAGATAGAGCAATCATTAACAAGTGGCAAGCGTTGGCAAATGGGAAGCCAACTCTTGCGTTCTGCTGCTCTCACGATCATGCATGGCGCATGGCAACAAGCTTTTCTGCTGCCGGAATACCTGCTGCGGAGTATATCTCCTCCACGCCTATGGAAAAGAGAGCTGCTCTGATCGACCAATTGGGAGCAGGCGAAATCTCAGTTCTTTGCGCAGTTGACATCTTCAACGAAGGCGCAGATTTACCATTTGTTGAGTGCCTTCTTTTCCTGCGTCCAACTGAATCAAGACGTATCCTGTATCAACAACTAGGCCGTGGGTTGAGGCAATTTGTTGGCAAACGCCAATGCACAGTAATTGATTTCATTGGAAATTTTAGGAATGCCTATAAGATTGTCGAATATCTAGGATTAGAACCTTTAGAAGATAACCCCGAGTCATTGCTAAGGCTGGCGCAAGCTCAACGCCGCAAAGACATCCTCAATCTGCCACTAGGGTGTGAGGTGCATTTTGAAGATAGAGTAATTGATATTTTTGCTAGCCAAGCGTCTTATCTTGATCGCATTAATCGGCACAATATAAGGGGTATTTTGCTTTTCCAGTATGAACGCCTCCAAAACAGCATTGGTAGATGCCCAACAAAGGCCGATATAGACCGAAACTGCTGGCTCGGCGTCGATCTATACAAACTCGCATTCGGCAGCTGGACCAAATTTGAGACTCTAGTCACCGACTGCGATGCCGAAATCTGATTTGCCCAATATAGATTGCACATGAAGGAGCAGTTACGGCTTTTCCCAAGCTCCGGTCTCGCTCGCGTGGATAAGCTCCTGAAGAGCCGTGCTGGTATCAATACCCGCCTGATGTTGCTTCACGGTGCCTAGCTCTGCCATGCGCAACCATTGCAAGCCGGAGCAGCCGAGTGAGTAATCAGGACCACACTTGACGGCATCCAATGCCTGTTCTCGCTGATGCGCAATTCGCAACTTCAACTGCTTCAATTGCGGGCTGTCGTTCCACTCGAATGCCTCAAGCCTGCTCAATTGAGCGTGAAGGTTCTCTTTCACTAGTGCAATGGCGCGCCCATTTAACTCCTTGATTGCGTCGTCCATGAGTTCGGGATTTTCCCAACTCCAATAGAGTTCAATGCTGCCCTTGCCGAGATGGTACGTCCAGTCCTTCAGCAGTTTTGCGTCGTGCACACCTTTACGCAGAGTTTCTACCCTATCGATTAACGCTTGGGCCCTGATTGCATCCTCTTTCCCGCTCTCCCCGAAGGGTAACGGATCTTCTGGGCCATTCTTCGTAAGCACCCGCCATTTGTAAGCCTCGGAATATTGCACGTCGGGAATGTTGTCACGCGAGAGGCTAGGCTTGATTTCGCCCATGCTGTTGCCGCGCTTCCCGGAAGTGGAGGAACCACCTGCATCGTGGGAACTGCTGGAAGATGAGTTATGAGAATCGCTGCTGCAAGGATGCCAGTTCTTGCGGTCAGAGGACTCGCTGATGCAATGGCCTTGACCGTCTTGAGCCGCCAGGACACCGCTCGCAACAAATATTGAGATCAGAAATAACGTGTACTGCTTCATATAGTGCTCTCATAAAGGGATGTCGGCAGGAGTAACTCTAAGGCGGCCATTTTGTAAAAGCAAGCGGTTTCGCATGCTGGAGAGTAAAGTTTCCAACATCTTGGGGATACTGTTGATCTGATTGAGTAGTCCCCCTACTAAAGGCTAAGCTTGGTTATTCTCCACGCCTCCGCGTCTCCGTGGTGAAGGTCCTGCCGTTCCGATCACCAGATCACGTGCGATCGCCGGATCACCCGATTCCCAACAACTTCGCGGCGTTGCCGCCGAGGACCATCTTGCGCTTTTCTTCGGTGACGCGCATGGCTTGGAGACTCTCCAGCATCTTGGGGATACTGCCGATTTGGTGAGGGTAGTCGCTGCCGGCAAGGATTTGTGAGGCGCCGGCGAAGCTGACGGCCAGCTCGAGTGCGCGAGGATCGAAGTTAACGGTATCGAAGTAAAACTTTTTGAGATACGAGCTGGGCGGGCGCGAGATGTGAGTGCGGCATTCGGCAAAGGCCTCAAAGCCGCGGTCGAGCCGCTCAGCCAGGTACGGGATGGCCCCGCCGAGATGGCCGAGCACCCACTTGATATTGGGAAATCGCTCTGGCACGCCGCTGAAGACGAGGCTGGCAGCGGCGAGAGTGGTATCCATGAGGAAGCCGACGAGCGGCATGAGCCAGTAATTGAGCATGGCTTCAACGCCCACAGGGTTGGTGGGATGAATATGAATGATAGCGCCGAGCTGGTTGGCCGCTTCCCAGAGGGGCCAGAAACGCTGGTCACTGAGCGCGGTGCCGTTGATGTTGGAGAAGACCATGGCGCCGCGAAACTTGAGCTGCTCCATGGCGCGGCGAAGCTCGGCTACGCTGGCAGCGGGATCACAGAGCGGGAGCGTGGCCAGAGCGACAAAGAGGCCGCGCTTATCAGATACAACGCGGGCAAAGGCGTCATTACAGAGCTGGGCGAGGCGGATGGCGATCGCAGGAGCTTCTATATGCGTGCCCGGCGTGGTGAGCGAGATGACCTGGACATCGACGCCGGAGGTGCGCAGCATTTGCTCACGGTAGTCGATGTCGCGATGGCCGCGGACGGCGATGTTGTAGTCGCCGGGATAGTGCAGAGCAGGATTTTTCTCTGCGTCATAAGTGATGCGGACGGCGCTTGGCGACTGTTCAATGGCCTTGATGTATTCCGGCGGATAGTAATGATTATGAAAGTCGACGATGGACATGCGTTCCCTTGCGTTCGAAAATCTCAACGGATTTATCAATATAGCAGCGAGCCCGGTTTGCGTGGCGAGCTGCATGACTCAAGCGCAGAAGAATTCCCGTCGGGCAAGGCTCGCCGGCGGTTTGGAGCGAAGCGACAGGGAACGGGACGTAGCATCGCTACGTCTCAGCTCTGCGATGAGACCAGACAAAATAAATCGGAAGCCCCAACAAAATCAAGCCAAGCCCAATGGCGCTCTGGAGCGGAGTAGAGCGGATTTGATTGAGCGCGATGGCAGCGGAGGTCAGGAACGAGACCGCAGGGACGAGCGGGTAGAGAAATTTGAGATAGCGCGGCTGATATTGTTGGCGGCGATGGAGCACGAAGATTCCTGCTGCCAGCAGCGCGAAGAAAAGCCATTCGGTATAGACAACGCGGGTGAAGAGCGCGCGATAAGAATTGGTGGCGGCGAGAACGCAAGCCCATATCGCCTGCGCGGCAATGGCGAGATGCGGCGTTTGCCGCTGCGGATGGAGAGCGGCCATCCAGCGGAAGGCAAGACCGTCTTGCGCCATGGCGTAATACACACGCGGGCCGGCAAGGGCGATACCGTTGAGCGATCCGAGCGCGGAGACGATGATGAGCAGAGTGATGGCGGCGGAGCCTTGCGGGCCGAGAATGCGGGACATGGCGTCAGCCGCGACGCGAGTAGAGCCGGCAACAGTGCTGAGCGGCATGACGTAGAGATATGCGGCGTTCAGCAGCATGTAACACGCGGTCACAATCAGAACACCGAGAATCAGCGCGCGCGGGATGGTGCGCTGGGGATCACGGGTTTCGCCGGCAGGATATGTACACATGTGCCACCCACCAAACGAAAAAAGTCCAGCCGCGATCGCCAGGCCGAATGCAGGAAGAGACCAGCTATGCAAACCTTGCTGCACCGCATCACTTGGCAAGCTCCGGTGCGCTGCTCCACCCAGCGCAAACAGCAGCACGCACATCACGCCGATTGCAGCAACCTTGGCTATGGTGAGCGTTACCTGCACCGCGCTGCCGGCCTTCACGCCAAGATACTGAACAAAGGACACGGCCAGGATCGTTGCCATCGCCAGCACGCGAACGCCCCACTCGCCAAGCCCGAAGAAGTATCCCGCGTAACGCGCCATCACCACGGCGATGGCTGCCAAAATTCCTGTGTGCATGGTCCAAAACATCCCCCATCCCCACAGGAAGCCGAGGGCGGGCGAATAAGTTTTTTTCAGGAAGACATAGACGCCTCCGGTTGCGGGAAACATCCATGAGAATTCCGCGCACACCAGCGCCGCGCATAACGTTAGCAGGCCGGCGGCCAGCCATGCCAGCATCACGCCGCGCGCACCGGGAGCCAAACGCGTGACCTCCGCCGGCTGCACAAAGATGGATGCCCCGACGATGATGCCGACCACCATCGACGTGACGGCAGTCAGCCCCATGCTTCTGCGCAGAGGAGGTGGTCGAAGCTCAGAGCGCACAGGATCTGTGTACATGGCCAGGAGTTGCGCGATTCTATCACGCGCCGTGCAAACAGCTTTTCGCAATCACAGAACGTTTATTTGTCGATCTCGCATGTTTGCAGCAGTAACCAAGGTGATGCCGTTCAGTAACGTGACTTTATGCGTCCTTGATCATTGTCCGTTGGAATTACGGCCCAGTAGATTAACTGTTTTGATTCACCACACCTTAACATTCATGCGGGTAAAACGCACATCAGCGCCTGTATTCACCGGCCTTCTTCACGCTTGCGCTGTGTCTCTCACCCGCGCTGATTACCACCAACACTACAGTGCCGCGTCCCAAAGTCATCTAGCCCGCACAGCCATTCAGACCGACCATACCGAAATCAAAAGCTGTATAGGGCCCCGTTTGCAACAAACAAGCCAAGACCATGACGGGCGTGATGAAAAAATTCGCAATAAGTTTTTTGCTTCTTTCCTGCATTACCGCACAGTGCCAGACCTCTACCGACAATTCAATCCTTCCCGCCCGCACGCTCCACGGATATCTCATGGTCGTCCGCGTTAACATCAATGCTCATGGTCCGTTTGATTTCCTGGTTGACACCGGCACCAATACAACTTTGCTCGATCCAAAGCTCGCGGCCGAACTTGGCCTCCAGCCCAGAGACCGGATACAGCTTGCCAGCCTCTCCCACTCTGCCGGCGTGCCGCGTTATTTTTTGGCGAAGGTAACGCTTGGTCCAGCTTGCATCGCTAATTTAGAAGCGCTTGCGGCGCCACTCACGCAGCTCAGAGCACTCGATCACAACATTCGCGGCATCCTGGGCATGAACTTTCTACTTCACTTCTCTTTCCGTCTTAACTTTGACAACAGCTCAATGGAGCTTTACCCATTTCCTGAGACGGCCCGCATCCCAAATGGCCTGCGTGTGCCTGTACAAATCAATGAATCGCGGCTGCTCATCACAGTGGCATCCAGCGCAGCCCCTCACGGAACCTGGAAGCTGGCGCTGGATTCTGGCATCTCGCAGCTTCTTGTTTTTCAAGATCGAATTGTTCCCCAGCGTGAGAGCCCTGATCTCTGGCATGGCCCCAACCGCGTAATGCAGGTTTCAACCAATCTGGCGGAGCAGGCGGCAACTCCGCGGCGCCTCAATGATGTTTCAATCGCAGAAGCCCGCCTGCCTGAACAGGAAATTGTAGTGCTGCGCAACGATCTTCAAAAGCCAACCGATCCGCAGGATGGTCTTCTTCCTGCAGCGCCGTTTCACTCGGTGTTCTTTGATCGCACAACCGCTACCATCATCTTCACTCCATCGCCAACTGAGCTCTCCATGATCGCTATGCAGGCCCGTTAAACCCAGGCTCATTCACATTGCAACGCTACGCTGCTTTTTTTTGTTTCTGCTTTGCTACTTTGGCTGCCTGCTTGCCCAAAGCCGTTCTGGTTGCTTTTGGCAGATGCGCAATCGTGCGCTTCTTGTTTGCTGCTGTTGCTGCTTTTCTAACATTCCGCCGTGCTGCTGCCCGTTGTTTCTCGCTTGCCATTTCGTCTCCTTATGAAATGATGAATGGATTAATGCCGTTTGAAGTATTGCACCGCGCGCTCATGCGCTTTGGCCTTGCTGAGCGATGAAAATTTCCCCAAATTGCGGCGCTTGCCTGTTTTAGGATTCTTCTTGCGCGAGTACAGCCGATACTCGCCCGACTTCAGTTTGCGAATCATGCTTCTCTTCCAAGCCTCTAATGTCGGATGGCGAGTTTGCGTTTTGCGTGGTCTGGTTGCGTTGCAGTACGATTCATCTATCGAATAATGGTGGTCCGCGACCGGCCTTTGTGCAACAGAACCTGCCGCCGCGTTGCTGGTTTTTTAGAGATGCTGGCTGAATCAACCCAGACTCGATCATCGTATGGTGCGCAGCTCTGGACTTGCACATTAAGTATTGTTACTGGATGTGAAGTTCCTGGTGGAAATCGTGAAGAAACAGATCGCCAGTGATGGCTGGACACGTGAAACCTAAGAAAGAGCTCTCCGTCATAAAAACATCGCAAATTTCTGCTTGCTTGCCTCCTGCGGCAATTCTTTGTCTGAATGCTGGGATGAACCGCACTGTCCATTTTCGAACGGGGCAGTTGCGAAATCGGTCAAACCACAAGCCTGCCTGGCCACTGCTTCCGATTTAAGCGAATGTCTCTCAATTACTTGACCAAGTTCATTTATTGGCAGCCGGTTTGCTCATACGATGTGTGTAAGAGTCTGCAGATATCAAACACGGGTTATCGGCGCCATAAAGTTGGCTTTAAAATTTGGCCCCTGTCAGGGCGGAGGTTCCAATGGCAAAGGTTGAGCGCATTCGTGAGGTGATAACGGGCTCCGTGGATATGGATTATGTCCGCCGCAAGACCGAGGCTGGCTGGAAGCTGGTGGCCATGGAATGGCGGCGTGAGGTCCCCGGTGACGAAGCTAAGGACCTAGTTCTGCTGGAGGAGATTCCTTATGGCCTGCGTGTGGCCGCCGATTGCAGCCGCCTGGAAGAAGACCCCCAGGAACGCGGCGTGCTTATCCAGATGATGGAGCTGATTGTGCAAGATTATTCCATCACCCTGGTGGCCTCTGAGCTGAACAAGCGTGGTCTGCGCACCCGCACCGGCGGATTCTGGACCCCGGTTTCCGTCTTCAACATGCTTCCTCGCCTTATTGAAGTTGGCCCCAACATCTTCTCTAGTGACGAGTGGGAAGCGCGGCGCGAGCGGTTACTCAAGATGGTATAGCTGCTCTCGGTGACCTTGCGGGCCAGGGCTCGAGTCGGCCGAGCCCGCCGCTCTAAGCGCCAAGGCGGCACCAATCCAGCGATTTGGAGCACAGCACAGAAATTGAAGCCGGGATGTAGTCCGTCGGAAACGCTGCCGCAGATGGTCATGTCCGGCAAAGCCCAAAGAATATTGCCGCCTTACCTTTCTTGAGGCTTTAAGTAACAATTTATTGGTTTGAACCTTGCAAATTGTGGGTACAATACGCCCCATCAACATAAATTCCACTTGGGGGAGCAGTATATGAATAAGCCTGCGGGCGTGGTTGTGATCGCGATTTTGTACTTTTTGGGAGCTGGCCTTCTTCTGCTGGCCGGAATCGGCTTCGTCGTAGGCGGCGGAGCTATCGCTACAATGATGAGTCAACAGAACCAGGCTAGCGGTGGTTTGGCTACGCTGATGGGCGCCTTAGGTGCAGGCGTTGGAATATTTTTCCTGATTTGGGGCGTTCTCGAGGTTTTAATTGGAATAGGCCTGTTGAAACTCAAGAACTGGGCCCGTATTGTCGCGATTGTCTTTGCGGCAATCGGCGCATGTTTTCAAGTATTCGGACTGCTTGGCTCTCTTGCCCACTTCAACCCGGTCAGCTTTATTGTCAGTCTGATTATTTTAGGTATTCAGGCCTTGATTATCTGGTACCTGCTGAAGCCTGAAGTTAAAGCCGCATTCCAGGGCGCGCAGGCACGGGCTGTTTCTGCATAGCCCAACCTTTACACAATGGCGCCTCGTCAATTCTGGAACGTGGCGCCTTTGTTTTGCTTGTACCAATCGGTGGCGACCAACTTCCGATTTCATCTTTGACGAATAGTGGTTCAGTGGATGTCGCGTTCAACGCGCAGTGCGAAACCAAGAGTGGCCCAGCGCGGAAGCACTGAGTTAAGGTAGAAGAAGCGACCACGCCCCGGAGGGCGACACTGATGCCCAACCTCGTTTTTCTCTTTGACGTTGACAATACGCTGCTTGATAACGACCGCGTCACCGCCGACCTCAAGCGCCATCTTGAACAGCAGGTTGGCCCTGTGCGCCAGCAGCGCTATTGGGACATCTTTGAGCAACTGCGCACTGAACTCGGCTATGCTGATTATCTCGGCGCGCTCCAGCGTTACCGCATAGAAAATCCGCGCGATCCCGGCTTGCTTACCGTCTCCCGCTTCCTCATCAATTACCCCTTTGCCACGCGTCTCTATCCTGGCTCGCTCGATGCCATTGAGCACGTCAAGCAATGGGGCAAGGCCGTCGTCCTTTCTGATGGCGATGTCGTCTTTCAACCACGCAAGGTTGATCGCTCCGGTATCGCCGATGAAGTTGACGGCGTATTGATCTACATCCACAAGGAACAGGAATTACCAGACGTTGAGTGCCGTTTTCCTGCTGACCACTATGTTCTGGTTGACGACAAGATTCGCATCCTGGCCGCGGTAAAACAAATCTGGGGAGCACGCGTTACCACGGTCTTCCCGCGCCAGGGCCATTACGCTCTCGATCCCAGGATTGTCTCGGCCTATCCCCCTGCGGATATCACCATCAATCGCATCGGCGAGTTGCTGAACTATAAGCTCGCAGATTTTGTACCCTCCGCCATCCCCAATCCCCCAGCCAAAGCTCGCTGAAGAAAGTTGCCGCAACCACGGATAAAACGCGGATGGCGCGGACAAAGCGGGAATTGAAATAAACACAAGATGAAGAAACCCGCCCTTTTTAGGAGGCGGGTCCCATTGGCTAAGAAGTTTGCTCACTCGGTGGTTGCGAGAATCGCTCCCGGTCGCGCTCTTCAATGCGGCGCATGGCCCCAAGTAGATGGCAATTCATGCCTGCTCGTAGCAGCTCTGACTGCCGGTTCAGGGATTGCATCATCAGCGGATCGAAAATGCCAACCTCCTCCAATGCCGCCATGTTGCGATGCACGCGAGCAAAACATGCGTTCAGGCGGTAAAGAAGATCGTAGACTTGGGGTTTTGGCACGCTGCTGGAAGGTTTGGGTGCGCTGCTAAAATCTGTGTCAGCCATAGGTCACCTTTCTTTGGAAGGTTGATTTGTGGTTAGGGACCGTCCGTGCTCTAACACGGGCGCGTCCCGTTCTCTTTTTTGTGTAACTGATTTCGCGCAACGATGCAACGTAAAAGAAGCGAAGTTTAAAGAAACGAATTTTGTAAAGCGCGCGGTGAAGATTGTGAAGCAGCAAAGTCGCGGAGCGCCGGAGCTTATACGAGAAAAAGAAACTCCTGCGCGTGTTCGTGCAATGGTAGAATCCGCGCACGATGCCCGATTCTTATCCCAATCCAAAAACCTGGAAAGAAATGTCGCTGGACTTCCGGCTGATGTTTGTGTACCACGGCTCCATGATGCTGATGATGCTTGTGGGGCAGGGCTTGCGATCGATACGGCCGGAAATTCTTTTTACCCTGGCGCTGGTAGCGGTTCTCGCCTCAATTTCGTTAAGGCACCGGTCTAGCACCCACTGGCATTGGCCTGGTATCGGCACAAAGAACATTCTCGCTGCTGTTGGCACCGCCGCCCTGATCGCATTTTTTCTGGGCGGTGCCATGCCGCTCTTTCCTCCCAGCAAGCCCCAGGCTCTTCCCTGGTATCTGGCTGGAGCCGGCATCGGGATGTTCGGCATTTTGAGCGCACTCAAATTGGTATATTCCTCTGAGGCCGAGTTCCTTCTCTATTGCAGCACCGTCGATCAGTACGGGCAGGAGATGCCCCGCGCCTCAGAGCTTCCGCAGCCAAAAATCGTAGAGGTAACCTGGAAGAAAGTTGTTCGCGTCGCCCATACCACAGTTTTTTTCCTCATCTGGATCATAGGAGTCTCGTCGTTTTACTTTTACGGCGTTGCCTTCAAAGCGGGCTCGCCCACCCCAACAGCCACCCGGACGGAACCGCTCACGGACCACGGCAAGACGGTCTACATCACACCAGCGGAACAGAAGCGCATTCACCTGACAGGCTGGGTCTCTGGAGTCGGGATTGGTGTTGTTGTGTTGAGTGGATTGTTTCTCCATTTCGTCATGGGTGTAAAGATATTTGGGGATACCAAGGGTTTGTTCGCATATCGGAAGAGAAAATTTTTGAGTTGAATCTGCGTTCTTCTGCGCTCATCTGCGGCGAAAGTTTTTTGAGCAAAGCGCTCCGGCATCGAGCACAAAAAAAGCGCGGCCCACAGGCCGCGCCCTAGCTAGCTTAAGCGTTTAGCGGTGGTCGTGGTCCCCGTGATCGTGGTCGCCGTGACCCTTGTCATCGTGGCCTTTGCCGTTGCCGTTGTGGTTGCCGTTGTTTCCGTGGTTATCGTTGCCGTGGCCATTGCCGTTGCCGTGATTGTCGTGGCTAACGTCCCGCCGTTCAACATGTCCCACGTCATTGTGCGCTTCGCGGACCGGATGGTCGTCGCGCCGCGCCTCGTGATGGTCGTCATGCCGCGCGTCGCGATACGCATCGTGCCGCTCTTCCTGCCGCACGGCCTCGCGGTGCTCAGCTTCACGGTGTTCCTCATGACGCACCGCTTCATGGTGTTCTACCGCGTGTTCGTGGCCCCAATGGTCGCGGTCGCGCTCCATGGCTTCATGGCGCTCGCTCCAGCCGCGATCGTGCACCACCACTCGCCGGATGGTGTAAGGATGAACATAGACTGTCCGGTTCACCCACGTGCGATGCCACGGCGCGTTGTTGATCACCACCACGCGCTGGTTCCAGGCAATGCGGTTATAGCCCCAGCCCCACGGACGGAATACTGCTCCTACGGTCACGCCAAAACGGAAGCCGATGGCTGCTCCCACAAAAAAGCCAGGCCGCGGACGTGCATAGACTACAACCGGATCATAGGTCGGGACCACTATGTAGTCCGGACGCGCAGGCAGAATGGTGATATACGGCCCGCCGGCAACAACAATCTGCGGCCCGCTGCGCAGGTATCCATAATCGCGAGCGTGCTGGCGCATTCTTTGCACCGCAAACATCACGTCCTGCTGGTTGGCCAGGAATGCGTCGCCCAGGTCAGTGGTCCAGCGCATGTCGGAGGCCATGCTGTCCAGAACTGCCGGGAAGGGAAGCAGCGCCTGCACGGATGGGTCCCAGGGCAGTTGGTCGTCCTGAATTCTCCCTGCCAGTTCGTCGCCGTTCATGCCGCGATGTTCATCAGCCCAGTGCGCGGCGTCCTGAATTTCGTCGGGAAAAGTGGCCGCCGCCAGCACCTGCGCCAGCAACGGATCAGGGTACAGCGCAACCCGCGATACCAGGTGGTCAAGCTGGTCTGGTGAATAATACGGCGCGTCCTGCGCTGCTGCCGGCGACGCCCATGCGCAGCACATCATCACCAACGCCAGCGCAGCCATTAAAACTCTGCCTGCTCCCTGCGCAGGATGCGAAATCTGTCTTTGCGACATTACGGACTCTCCTTCTTGGTTGTTGGACCAAAGCTTTCTTTTGGTCGAAAACGCTTTTCGCTGAAGCCCAATTCGCTGGACCGCGCTCCTTCAGCAAATACCCACACTTCTCTCCGCGCCTGAATGGGGAAATATTGGCAGCGTTAAGCGATTCTAACCCTGCTTTGCCGCCAAAGTTCTCTACAGATGGGATAAGCCTTTGGTAACTCAGGCGCAAACCTGAGAAACAACATGACTTGCAAAAACGAAACTTTCACCTTGAACTAAAATCTGCGCGAACAGCCCGCGCTTGTATCGCACTGAAAATCGTACATAACCGGCCAAGAGTCCCGATTTCTGAAAGCAGAAATCATCTCAAACAGATGAAAAAATTCGCCGGCTTGTGGCACAATATCGCAGCAATTTTGCACAATAATCTGATCCCCTTATGCCAGTCGTTCTCAAAATCGATCTGCACAGAAGAATTGTGTACTCTGCATTCTACGGAAAGATCACAGACGCTGAAGTCGCAGGCCATCGTTCTGCCATTGCTTCTGACCCCGATTTCAACTCTGCATTCAATGAGATTGTGGATTTCAGCGCTGTCATAGATGCAAGCCTGTCTGAAAAAACCATGGCTGCCATGGCGGCAAACCCAAGCCTGTTCAGCAAATCGGCCTTGCACATTGTTGTCGCGCCAAGCGACAAGCTCTTTCAGATCGCCAGCAAGTTTAAGGATTTTGCGCAATCCACGCGGCCTAACCTCTTTGTGGTGCGCAGCCGGGATGAAGCTTATAAATTGCTGCCCGCCAGGACTGCATAGCGGCAGCCGAATGAGATCAGCTTGGCAGAAATCAGCCCGCTGCTACCAGCGCCTTTGCGGCCATCGGACGTGCCAGCGCCAGAACTGTTACATCATTACCGGCGGGCGCTTTGTGCATGAATTCCCGTACCTGATTCACCACGCCGGAGCAAATCTCTTTGGCTGTATGCGTTCTGGCATGATGAAGGCTCTCTTTCACCTGTTCCAGACCAAACTCCTTGCTTTTGCGCCTGGCCTCCACGGTGCCGCGTGACACCACTAACAGGGAAGAGCCTGGCGCCAGCGCCACAATGGATGCGTCCGGCGTGCAATGAGAAAACAATCCCAGCGGCAGGCCGGTCGCGTGTAGTTCGGTAATGCTGGTTTCATCCTGTAGCAATCCTGGCGTGTGTCCGGCATTGAAGTAGCAAACGGTTCCCAGCCCTTCGTTATAGCAGCCGGAAAAAACCGGGCAAGGACAGGTGCAGCCCGCAGCCTGACGGATGCTGTGATTCAACTGCAGGCAAATCTCAATCATCGCGTCCGGCTCATTAATGTCTTCGCGCGACAGCAACTCCATTCCGGCTTTGCGCAGCGTGTTTTGCGCCGCGGCCACAATCCCGCGATTTGCATCCAGGCGCCCGGCAACGTCAAGCAGAGCAAAGAGCACGCGCGTGGGGCTGACCCGTATAAAGTCGTAAAAATCTCCGCCCGTGCGATGGCCATAATAGATCGCGGCCAATTGCGCTTCCTTTAGATCAGGCGCCTGCGCGTGTGCCGGGGTGGCAAGCCGAGGCTCCGTCCGGGCAAATGGAAAGAGGTTGCGCATAGGATTAAGGGCGAACTAAGCTACCACACAATTTACAGTTGCACCAGCACTTATCGGCGACGACATCGTCCCGCCCGCAGCCACCGAACGACAAAACCCTTGCCAATCAGCTCAAGCCTTTACAATGGCTTGCGTGGGCCTCAAGAACAAGACAGTCCTTATTACCGGCGCGGCTCGCCGATTGGGTAAAGCCATTGCGCTTGCTATGGCCCAGGCAGGTGCTAACGTTGCCTTTACTTACGCCACCTCTGCCGATGAAGCCAGGCAGACGCTCAAGGAAATCGAACGTTTCGCTGTCCAGGGCTTGTCCCTCAAGTGCGATCTCCGCGATGAGCAGAGCATTCGCCAGGTGATTAGCCAGGTGCTCGAGCGTTTCCACACCCTGGATCTCTTGGTCAACAATGCCGGAGTTTTCCAGACTGCAAAGCTGGAAGAGATTACGGCAGAGCAATGGGACCAGGTTTTTGCCGTCAATGTCCGTGCACCTTTTTTGGTCTCAAAATACTGCATTCCCGCGCTGCGCAAAGAGCGGGGAAAGATCGTCAATCTGGGATCGCTTGGCGGAGAGAAGCCCTGGACCACCCACGCGCACTACTGCTCATCAAAGTCTGCTCTGCACATGCTGACCAGGGTGATGGCCAAAGCGCTGGCGCCGGAGATCGCCGTCAACTCCGTTGCTCCGGGCATGATTGATGCAGGCGGGGCAGATCGATATCCCGAACTGCTGCAGCGCGTGGCGGAGCAGACCCCCATGAAAAAGGCTGGCACTCCTCAAGACGTGGTCAGCGCGGTCATGTACTTTGCTACCGCGCCACACTTCATCACCGGACAGGTGCTCACGGTGGACGGCGGGCTGGGCCTGCGCTGATCGGGATTATCACTCGGATCATCCGGAAAGAAATACAGTGCTCTTTTATTACGTCTCCAGCGGCGGAGACGCTCTCCTTCATGGCAAACCCTCAAAAAAATTTCTGGGAGCGTAATTCCAATCCACCACTTCAGCGGCAGTTCTTTTGTTCGCTCTTATTCCGATTGGCATTATTCCCCTGGGCCGGTTATTTATAATCAGCGGCTGAGGCACAATGTCAAAATCGCGTAGAGAGTTCTTGACTCAGGCATCTCTTACTTTATTGGGGGCAGCCGTTGCTACCCCTGCTAATGCTCAGAAACCCGGTGAACCGCCGGCCGGGGCGCCACCAGCGTTCAACACATCACCGCCGGTTGGACCTGAAGTTTCGTCTTCAACTTTTATTGAGGCTGAGAAGCTGGTGAATGTCCAGTTGACCGCGCCCGAACGAACCATGGCGGCCGATAGTTGGCGTACCTCCATGGCTCCTCTTTATGAGCGGCGTATTGGCCCACGCAAGATCGATCTTGAGCCGACCGTAGCACCCTGGTCCCGTTGGGATGCTACATTACCCGGCGAAAAAGCAGGGCCGTCGCGGGATCAATTTATCCGCACACCGTCCGGCACTGGGGCGCTCCCGTCGCGTGAAGAAGACATCGCCTTTGCTCCGCTCACGCAGCTTTCGCGCTGGGTTGAGAAGCGGCAGATCAGTTCAGAGCGGCTGACGCACATTTATCTGGACCGTCTAGAGCGGTTCAATCCCAAGCTTCGTTGCGTGATTACGCTGACGCGCGAACATGCGTTAATGCAAGCCAAAAAAGCGGACCAGGAAATTGCTGCGGGCAAGTATCGCGGGCCGCTGCATGGCATTCCCTGGGGATCGAAAGATCTGCTCGATACGGCTGGTATTCCTACCACCTACGGTGCGGAGCCGTTCAGGAATCGCGTACCCACCACCGATTCCGTTGTGGTAAAGCGCCTCAACAATGCCGGCGCAGTTCTGGTGGCTAAGTTGAGTATGGGCGCGCTGGCATTGAATGATATCTGGTTCGGCGGCCAAACGATGAATCCCTGGCTGCTGGAAGAGGGCGCGTCTGGCTCTAGCGCCGGTCCCGGCGCAGCCACTGCGGCGGGCTTAGTTGGCTTTTCCATTGGCAGCGAGACCGGTGGAAGCATTGTGAGCCCAAGTATGCGTTGCGGCATTACCGGGCTGCGGCCAACGTACGGGCGGGTGCCGCGTACAGGCGCCATGACGCTTTGCTGGTCGCTCGATAAACTTGGGCCGATGACCCGCAACGTGGAAGACACCATGCTTGTGCTGCAGGCCATATCCGGGCCTGACGCAGGGGACCTATCGAGTGTTCCAAGCAAGCTTGATTTTGATGCCGGTGCGCCCGTGCAGGGGCTTCGCGTTGGCTATTTTCCCAATTGGATGGAAGCCAGACCGGCTACAGATGTTGATCGTGCCGGATTGAAGACAATCAAGAAGCTGGGGATGCTTCCCGTTGAGGTGAGCTTACCGGATTGGCCATACGACTCGCTGGATCTGATTCTTTTTGCCGAAGCAGCGGCCGCGTTTGAAGAGCTGACGCTGAGTCATCAGGTGGACCAGCTGAAGGTCCAGGTGCCGGATGCCTGGCCCAACATCTTCCGCCAGTCGAGATTTCTTTCTGCGGTTGATTTTGTCCAGTCAGATCGCTTCCGGCGAAAAGTGGCCCTTGAAATGGGGCGTTTGTTCGCTGATGTGGATTTGCTGCTTGTGCCTTCTCTGCGTGATGAGATGCTTACCATCTCCAACTTCACCGGACAGCCTTCGCTTACGATGCGCGCCGGCTTCGTCGAAGTGAGCGAAGCACGCAGTGACTGGGCGCCAGACCCGGCGCATCCGCTTCCTAAATTCTCGCCACCGCGCCGCGTGCCTCACGGCATTACCCTGATTGGGCGGCTCTTTGACGAAGGAACGCTGGGACGTGTGGGTGTCGCGCTGGAGCGGGAATTCAACGTGGTGCATGAGCGTCCTGCAGGATTTTGATGCAGCAAATGAATTCACTGCCCTTGGTTCAGCGTATCAGGCTCTGGGTGGTGGCTGGCAACAAGGACGGAATGGAGTGTTGATGAACCTGCCATCGTTGGTTTCTCGGCGAGGGTAGAGAAATTGCATTCTTCCGTTTTCTCTCGTAGCATCGCTTCTTCCAATTCATTCGGAGAATCTGATGAATCAGTATGCCCTTCGTCGCTTTGTGTTTATTTCAATCCTGCTGTTGCAGGCCTGTTCACTCGCGCAACAACCTGCGCTGGCCCCGGAAAGCCCAAAGGACACGATCACCCGCATCTTCACGGGTGAATTCAGTGAGCGTCCCTTGCCGCCACCGCGCTGGTTTGATGGCGGGCAATCCTACATTGCGATGGAACCGGCGGCCGGCGGCCATGGGCGTGACCTTGTAAAGTACGACACCGCGACGGGCAAGGACCGGGAGGTCCTGATCACTGCCGCGCAGCTCACGCCCGCAGGCGCGAAAGACCCGCTGCAGATTTCAGGACTGAGCTGGTCAAAGGACAACCAACGCGTGCTGATTTTCACCAACACGCGGCGCGTATGGCGCACCAATTCCCGCGGAGACTACTGGTTCCTGGACCGCGCGACCTCCAAGCTCAAGAAGCTGGGAGGCGATGCGCCTGAAGCCAGCTTGATGTACGCCAAATTCAATCCCGACGCGACCAGGGTCGCCTACGTGAAGAAGAATGACATTTACGTTGAAGACCTGGCGAGGGGCACCATCCAGCGTCTCACCCATGACGGTTCCGATCTTGTTGTGAATGGCGGCTCTGACTGGGTGAATGAGGAAGAGTTGGACCTGCACGATTGTTTTCGCTGGAGCCCGGACGGAAAGCGCATTGCATTCTGGCAATTTGATTTGCACGGCGTCGGAGACTTCGCGCTCATGTACTATCTCGGCAAAGAGCGCGAAGTGGTTACTGACATTCCTTATCCGCAGACCGGGCCGTATCCGGTGGAGATGCAGGTTCCTTATCCACTGGCAGGGACCACGAATTCAGCGGTACGCGCCGGAGTAGTGAGTGCGGATGGCAAGGGCAGCGTGAAATGGATGGATGTCGCCGGCGATCCACGACAGAACTACATCGCGCGCCTGCAGTGGGCCGATGCGAACACACTTCTCATCCAGCAGCTCAATCGGCTGCAGAACACTGACAACTATCTCCTCGCGGATGCCTCCTCTGGCGCCGTCCACCAGATGTGGCGCGACCACGACGACGCTTTCATCACTGTTGGCTTTGGTGGACTGCCGGAAGCGCAGCCAATTCATGACGGCCGTCAGTTCCTGATCGTCAGCGAAAAGGATGGCTGGATGCATGTCTGGTCGATTGATCACAGCGGCCATGAAACACTGGTTACACGTGGGCCCATGGACACCGCCGGAATCGATGGAGTCGATGAAAAGGGCGGGTGGCTCTACTTCATCGCGTCTCCGGATAACGCAACCCAGCGCTATCTTTACCGAGCGCCTCTCGACGGCTCGGCCGATCCTGTGCGGGTCACTCCAGGCAGCTTCGTCGGCGTCAATAATTACAACATTTCGCCCGATGGGAAGTACGCCTTCCGCACTTTTTCCAATATCAACGATCCCGGCCTGCGCGAACTGGTGTCGCTGCCAGACCACAAGCTCGTACGTACGAGCAGCGACAGCACCGAATACAAGAAAAAAATTGCGCAGTTCCTCGCCTCGCCTGTGGAGTTCTTCAAGGCCGATGCCGGAGATGGTGTCATGGTGGACGGCTGGATGATGAAGCCGCCCAACTTTGATCCGGCAAAGAAATATCCGGTATTGGTGAACATCTATGGCGAACCAGCATCGCAAACAGTACTCGACCGCTGGGGTGGCAATGGTGGGTTCTTCCACCGCTACATCGCCTCGCTCGGATACCTGGTGGTCAGCTTCGACAACTCCGGTACGCCCGCGCCGCGTGGACGCGCATGGCGCAAGGCTGTCTATGGCGCTGTCGGCGTTCTCTCGTCGAAGCAGCAAGCACAGGCGCTTCGCTCGCTCGGCAAAATGGACTCGTTTGTCGATCTGGACCGCGTCGCCGTCTGGGGTTGGAGCGGTGGCGGCACCAATACTCTTAACCTGATATTCCGCTCGCCCGATCTTTATAAAGTTGGCATGTCGGTAGCGCCGGTACCTGACCAGCGCCTCTACGACTCGATCTATCAAGAGCGTTACATGGGACTGCCCCAGGACAACGTCGAGGGGTACAAACAGGGCTCTGCGATCAACTTCGCTGCGGGACTAAAGGGCCATCTGCTGATCGTGCACGGCTCCGGCGACGATAACGTCCACTACCAGGGGACGGAGCTGCTGGTGAACAAACTCATTGAACTTGGGAAATCTTTTGATTTCATGACCTATCCCGATCGCACGCACGGCATCTCTGAAGGTCCGGGCACGACTGTGCACCTGTATCATCTGCTGGCGAGGTATTTGACGGAGCACCTCCCGGCAGGCCCGCAGTAAGTTGTGCAACACGGCGGTTTGATGTCGCTGGCCAGAACACCGTTATGCACCGCATGCGCTTGCAAGACCGACTTTGCCGGCGACTTTAGCCGCGTTCTCAAGCCGCTGCGAAATGATTGAAAGTGGCACCATGTGCGATTATCTGTTTGGCTTACAGTTGGTGTCGGTCTTGCTCGGCGTCTCCTCTTTGGTTGTTGCGCGCGCTTTAAAGAGTACCTGTTAACATTTCCACGGTCCGGTTCGCGGGGAGTATCCCGCCTGGGATCAAGAACTTACACTCCTAGTCTCTTTGCTCGCGTCCCAGTTGTTCCATGCCGGGTGTGACCGCCGTCACAGCGCCGCTGTGGCGACCGGCTTATTTTAGCTGCATGAAAAGTAACTTCGATTTGAAGCAAACCCCGCTGGTACTGATCTGGGAAGTTACACGAGCCTGTGACCTGGCATGCTTTCATTGCCGTGCTTCCGCGCAGGCCTGTCGCGACCCTCGCGAACTCACAACCGAAGAAGGCAAAAAGCTGATTGATGATATTGAGCAGCTTGATCCTCCTATCTTCATTTTTACAGGCGGCGACCCCCTGAAGAGGCCGGATATTTACGAACTGGTGCAGTATGCCGCCGCCAAGGGTCTCCACCCTGCCATGACGCCCAGTGCAACACCGCTCCTGACCCGGGACTCATTAATCAGCCTTAAACAGGCTGGCTTGAAGCGCCTGGCACTCAGCCTTGATGGAGCAACTCCGGCACAGCACGATGCTTTTCGTGGCGTAAACGGCTCGTTCGCGCGCACGCTGGACGCGATGTACTGGGCCAACTCAATGGACTTGCCGATACAGATCAACACAGCGGTTTCCCGCCGTAACATTGATGACCTGGAAGACATACTTTCGGTTATCAAAAGCTTTCGCATTGTGATGTGGAGCTTGTTCTTTATGGTCCCCACCGGCCGGGCGGAAGCTGCAGACCTGCCCTCAGCGCAGGAATTTGAGCGCGCCTTTGCCAGGATTTATAAGCTTGCCAAGAATGTGCCCTTCAAAGTTAAGACAACTGAGGCACAGCACTATCGGCGGTATATTCTGCAACAGCGGAGCCGAGAGAAGACAGAGCAAGGATTTTCGAACGGCATACCGGGTGTTTTGCCGATCAATGAAGGCAAAGGATTCGTGTTCGTCTCGCATACCGGAGAGGTACAACCGAGTGGGTTCCTGCCACTGTCCGCAGGCAACGTACGTCATTCCAGCCTGCAGGACATTTACCGCAACTCTGAGCTGTTTTGCATGCTTCGCGATACCAGCAACCTGCTTGGCAAGTGCGGCGATTGTGAATTCAAGGAGATCTGCGGCGGTTCCAGGGCGCGTGCTTATGCCATAACGGGTGACGCTTTTACCGAAGACCCATGCTGTGCATATATTCCGAAATCTTCAAATGCAAAACAACTGGAATTACTGTGCTCAAACGCCCGCGAGTGCCCATTTCAAATTGAAGCTGAATCAGAGTGCAAATGATAGGCGAGCGATGGGGCGCATTTTGCGGTGCGCCCCATCCCGCAGGCGAGCGATCTATTTCGCCGTGCCGGGTTCAATTTTCACCATTCACAGGGAACGATGTGACAGTGCCGCTTAAAACCAGACCAGCCTGAACTTCTTACCCTCTGCACCACCGGCGATTTCTATTTCTTCCAAATCAGCCAATTAAATTCCCCTGGGCCCGCACTGTGACCCCAATCACTGACAGGCTTTCAATTGACTTTTTAGAATCGCTTCTACGGGCGGGTCCCTGATGGAAATTGACCAGAAAGTCCCAGGCAGCCCGCGCGAAAAAGGAAGGCTGCCGTGAACAAAATAGAAGCTGAATCTGCACTCTTATTTAAGAACATACTGCTGGCAGTTGATTTTTCTCCTGCATCGGAGCCGGCCGTTTACCATGCAAGCGCTATTGCGCGCCAATGTCTCTCTGATGTGCACATGATGCACGTAAATGGGGATGAATCCTACCATCTGCTTCCGGCGGAAGCTTTCCGTGTGGCAGTTAGAGACCGTGAATCGCCTCCACATGACATGCTCCAACTTGTTAAGGGCCTTCTGGATGGCTTACCCAACGAAGTTCCTCTCCGCCACGATGGCCTTTGGGAAGTAATTGCTGACGTAGTTGCAAGAAACAAAATTGACCTGCTTATTTTGGGAACACACGGACGCACCGGGCTCGCGAAATTTATACGGGGTTCAGTAGCGGAACAAATATTTCGCAATGTCTCCTGTCCAGTGTTGACTGTGGGGCCCGAGGCTCTGTGCGTCAACGACAAAGTGGCGTTCAAGAACGTTTTGCTGGCCAGCAATCTTGACCCACGCTCAGCCGCGCCCATCTATGCGAGTTGGTTGTGCGATGAGTTCAAAGGATCGCTGACAGCCCTGCATGTGACAGGGAATAACGATAACGAGATCAACACGGATCTGCAAAAAGCTAATCAGGTAAAAGCTATGCTGCCCAACCAACGAACCGGGTCGCCAAGAATCATTGTTGAACATGGATCGCCGGTGGAGTCAATTCTGGAAATGATCTCTGCTCTTTGTCCCGATGTTGTTGTCCTTGGCGCGCGACACGCGGCCCAATCAGCGATCACCAGCCATCTACCCTGGTCAACTGTAAGCAAGGTCATTGCCGGCGCTACGTGTCCGGTGCTGACCGTATGCGAGGCAGTATAAGAAAGAATGATGCAGTGCTAAGAGAGGGAACGGCAGCGTTACTTATGCAGAAGAGTCCCTAAAAGTTTGCGCAGGGCTATCGGGCCCTTGCCTTTGTAAAGAAGTGAGTCAACATAGGGAAGGTCCGTGCACTCGCTCAGATTGCTGCTATACATCACCACAAGCACGTCCCTTTTGGAAAGCTTGATCTTCTCAGCCAAAGCAACGCCGGTCATGCCGGGCATGACATCGTCAAGAACTACGGCGTCTATCGGGTAAAATTTCAGCAATTGAAGGGCATCAGCCCCACTGCGAACCGTGACCACGTGGTAGCCGTCTGCTTCCAGAACGCTTTTGTAAATTTCAAGCATTTCCGGAGAACTATCCACGCACAAAATACTGCTCCGTGCATTTTCTGGTTTAACTACACGGGTCGGAGTGTCTTCACACACGTTCATGGCCTCATATCGCAAGTTCTTCAAGGGCCTGGACCTGAAGAATGGTTACGGATGCACCCTTGATGCTGATCAGTTTTTGTTGCTGAAACTGGTGGAGAACGCGGCTTACAGTTTCACGTGAGGTGTTGGTCATGCTGGCGATCTCTTCTTGGGTAAGGGAGACGATCAGCCGGTTTGGGTTTCCGGTTTTGGAATCATGAGTGTCCAGCCACTCAAGCAGCAGAGCTGCCAGGCGGCCGGCTACCGTGCTGGGAAGCGCCAACCGGCAAATATTATTGAGTACTGCTTGATAGTCGTGCAAAAGGCAGGAAGTAGCCTCCATGGCGGCTTCTGGATATTGGCCCAGGTGGCATAGAAAATCCTTTACCCGAATGGCTTTAAGACGGCAGGGTTCAACAGCTTCAGCGGAAGTCTCATGGGGTTTGCCGCTCATCACTGCGCTTAATCCCAGAATTTCACCCACTCCGGCAATGCGAAGGATGGCCGTCTTGCCGTCACGGGCGCTGACAAAGAGCTTTACCCGTCCAGAGCAAACAATGAACACATGCGTAGGGTCTGTGTCTTCAAAAAACAATGGTTCCATGCGCGCGCGGCTGATTTCAGGTGCAATCGCTGTAAATTGCGCCAGCGCCGCGCCCTCAAGCCCTGAAAACGGTAGTGCGCTGTGCTGCTTGCTAGGTATCCAGTTCATCAACTGAGGGTTGATTGCCGCTACACTGCCCATACTTGCTCCTTAAATGGCCGCCATTACTTGACAGGCGCGCCATGAATAAAGCAAGCTGACGGCCATTGCAGCGCGCTGAAAAGACAGGGTTTACATAAAACGAGCTAAGACGCAGTTGCGTGAAAACACGCAGCGCTGCGCTATATGGCGCGACCGATCATCCAAAATGCCGTTAATGCCGTTAAAATCAGACAGAAAAATTCGCCCAATTGGCGCACTCTGAAACAAAGAATGACCGAAGCTCGAAATCCCATTTTGCTTGTCATCATTGACGACAATCCACGTAGCCTGGAACTCGTCGCTACAGCGCTGGCCGGCGCCGACGTGCAGATCCACACCGCTTCAAACCCTGAGGAAGGACTGAACCTGGTTTACACTCACCGTCCTCACGTGGTCATGACAGACCTGGTGATGCCGCAAATGACGGGGCTGGAAGTCCTGGAACGCATCACCGAATTCGATCCTGCAATCGACGTGGTCCTAATGACTGCGCACTACACCACCGAGACCGCGGTGGAGGCAATTCGCAAGGGTGCTGCAGACTACCTCAACAAACCGATCTCGTTAGCTGCGTTGCGTGAGCGTGTGGGACGGATCATTGATGCCGCCCGCCGCCGGCAGCAAGTCAAAAGCGCCGAAGATCAAATGGTGGAGACCGCCCAGTTTGAGGGTATCGTGGGGCGCAGCCCACAAATGTGGGAGATGTTTTCCCGAATTCGGCGCGTTGCACCGCACTATCGGACCGCCCTCGTCACCGGGCCCACCGGAACGGGAAAAGAGCTGGTTGCCCAGGCGTTGCATCACTTAAGCCCAGTGAAGGGCAAGTTTGTGGTTTTGAATTGCTCGGCAGTCGTGGAAACGCTCTTTGAGAGTGAACTCTTCGGCCATGTTAAGGGCGCATTTACCGGCGCCGACCGTGACAAGGTGGGCCTGTTCGAGCACGCCAGCGGCGGCACACTATTCCTGGATGAAATTGGCGACATGCCTCTTGCCACCCAGGCCAAGTTGTTGCGTGTACTGCAGAACCAGGAAGTCCAACGCGTTGGTTCGCTCACCCCGCAAAAGGTCGATATGCGAGTGGTTGCAGCCACCAACAAGGACTTGCGCCAAGCCATCACTGAGCGCCAATTTCGCGAGGACCTGTACTTCAGGCTGGCCATGGTTACAATCCATACGCCGCCGCTGTTGGAGCGCATGGATGACTTGCCGTTGCTGGTTCGGCACTTTGTCAGGAAGTTTTCGCAGCAATACCAGAAGGATGTTCGTGGGCTTACCCAGCGGGCCCAGATCCTGCTTAGACGTCATGATTGGCCAGGCAATGTTCGTGAATTGGAAAACGTAATCGGCCACGGCTGCATGATGACGATGACGAATATGATTGATGTGGCAGATATTCCCTTGTCAGCGCCAGGCCGGGTAGACGTGGTGACTCAGACAAATGAGGCGGCAACGACCGCGGTTTCAACCCAGTCGTTTGAAGAGCATGAAAAGAGCCTGGTGATGAATGCGCTCGCACGGGCTCAAGGAAACCAATCTGAGGCCGCGCGGCAGCTGCACATTGGCCGCGATGCGCTGCGCTACAAGATGAAGAAATTCGGATTGCTGTAGAGCGCCGTCGCCGACTGCACTCCTCGGCTATCAAGCAAAAGCGCTAGGAGTTTGCCGGTTTGACCGCCAGCAAACGTTGGATCTCATTGCGCAGGTACGCCAATGTTACAGGCTTGGTGAGATATGCCGTAAATCCGGCAGCCAGGGCCTTTTCGCGATCACCCTGCATAGCGCTGGCAGTAAGCGCAATGATCGGAAGCGTTGCATAGCGGGAATCTTTTCGCAGTTCGCTGAGCACTTCATACCCGTTACGAACGGGCATCTGCAAATCGAGCAGGATCATGTCAGGGTTTTCAGCGCGGGCTTTTTGCAGCGCTTCGCCGCCATCCGCAGCCTCAAAAACAAGGTAGCCGTCTTTTTGCAACACGGTTCGCAATAACTCGCGGCTGGTTGCTTTGTCATCCACAATCAGGATTCGTTTCATGATATCAAGCAAAACAGTGTGAACTAGGCAAGCGCTGACGGTCCGGCCGGCAGGGTCAGTTTAAACCTGCTGCCCTGGCCCGGCTGGCTTTCCACGCAGATTGTTCCGCCATGCAGCTCTACCAAATGCTTGGTGATGGGCAGGCCAAGTCCAGTGCCTTCGCGGCCCAAGTCCTTCGAGTCTTTCGCCTGATAGAACTTATCAAATATAGAAGCCAATTCTTCTTTCGGGATGCCGATTCCCGTGTCACAAACCGCGACTTGCAGAAAATCGTCATCGCGCACTGATTCCACCCAAACGCGGCCTCCCTCAAGGCTAAACTTCACTGCATTGCTCAGAAGGTTGTACAAGATTTCCTTCACCCGAACCCGATCAGCGTAGAGCATTTGCTGCGGGCCGATCTTTTTGGAAAGGACAATGTTCTTCCGGTCAGCCTGCTGGCGAATTCCAGCCAATACTTCTTCAACACAAACACCAAAATCGAATGACTCGCGCTTCAGTTCCAGCCTGCCTGACTCAATTTTGCTGATGTCAAGAATTTCATTGATTAGTTCCAGCAGATGGCGGGCGTCGTGAAGAATATGGCCGACAAAGCGGTGTTGCTTTTCATTAAGCGGGCCTTCCAACTGCTCTCCGAGCAATTCAGAAAAACCGATGATGGTATGCAACGGTGTACGCAGTTCGTGGCTCATGCTGGCCAGAAACTCGTCCTTCATTCGGTTCGCCCGCTCGACTTCCATGTTGCGCGCCTCTAGCAACTCATTCTTGGCAGTCACTTCAGCCGTATATTGCTCGCGCAGCTTGCGCATGCGGTCTTCAACCAGTTTTCTTTCCGTGATGTCACGGACAGAAGCTATGACGTGCATGGAACCATCAATCCAGTGAGGGCTGAGGCTGATCTCCACGGGAAAACGCGAACCGTCTTTTCTTTGTCCTTCCAGCACCAGCCCGGTTCCCATGGGTCGCGTCTTGGGATGCGCAGCATAGGAGGCGCGATGTTTCGCGTGGCCACCGCGCATCGCGGCCGGCACCAGGCTCTCCACGGTTAGTCCAAGCAGTTCGCCCTGGCCGTAGCCAAACATCTGCTCAGCAGTCCGGTTGAAAAGAGTGATCTTGCCTTCCGGATTGACCTCAAGGATGGCGTCTGGCGCCGCTTCCAGAAGCTTGCGAAAGCGGCTTTCAAGCGTACTCTGCTGCTGTGCGCCCGCAGTGTGCTCTCTGGACTCACGGTTTTCGGCCGTCACTTTTATAGCTGCTCCCAATTTGTAGTTTCACACGGCAATATTATGGCGCAATTTCGCAAACCTTGTATGCATGTTGGCCAGAGTTTTCCGGGTGTGTAAAAATCCCCTAATTTTAGGCGTAAACCGGAAAGGAGATATGGCCAACATTGGCAAAAACCGAGCTTCATGAGACTGAGGTGCGACGTATCTATCAACCCATGCGGCAATGGCTGCGTCAGACCGCTTCTGTCTCTATTCGTCTCTTCTCGAGCACTTGCCGTATGGTGTGGGCGAGCCTCTGGAGACCGAAGGGTTTTTGGAGAAATGCGCTACCAGGACGCACGTTATCTCTCAAAGCAGACCCGGCGAACCCCGACATAAAAATGACTCGTGTCGCTGGATGCCGGTCAAGAAGAATCCGCGCTAAATCAACTCCCCTCATACCTGGCATCACCACATCTGTAAGCAACAAATCGATTTCATTCTCGGATTCGCACAATCGGAACGCTTGAGTAGCATCGGCTGCGGGAAGCACCCGATATCCCTTGGTCTCAAGAAACTCTGTAGCAGCCGTGCGCAACGCTTGTTCATCTTCTACTAGCAGAATGGTTTCCGTTCCACCTGGATAATCGCTTTCGTCCGCCTCAGGAGTCGTTTCGCCCAGTCCCCGGACAAGCGGAAAATATATTTTAAAGGTAGTCCCATGCCCCAATTCGCTGTAGACCCGCATGTGCCCATGGCATTGACTGACGATGTTATACACCGTGGAAAGCCCCAGACCGGTCCCTTTACCGGGTTCTTTAGTGGTAAAGAAAGGCTCAAATATCCTGGATTTTGTTTTCTCGTCCATACCGATGCCGGTATCTGTGACCGCCAGCATCACATATTCACCGGGTTTGAGTTGTGGATCTGAAGCCTGGAACTGAGGGCCATTCAAACGCGCTCGCTCCGTTTCAATCGTAATCCGCCCGCCCTTGGGCATGGCATCCCGCGCGTTGACAGCCAGATTCATGATTACCTGTTCCAAAAGTCCACGGTCACAGTGGATCACACATTGCTCCAAAGAGGGCTGGACTCGCAACTCCACGTCTGCACCAAGGAGAGTAGGCAGCATTTTGCAAAAGTCTGCTATCAATTCGTTCAACTCGAACGCCCGCAATTCTGGAGTATGCTTGCGGCTGAAAGCGAGTAACTGGCGCGTTAGCACTGTGGCTTTGCCAACGGCGGTTGCAATTTGGCTAAGATAACGGCCTGCTTTTTCGGCGTCAGCCAGTTGGTCCCGCGTAAGGTGAGCATAGCTGCCGATAATCATGAGTAAGTTGTTAAAGTCGTGGGCCACTCCGCCTGCAAGTTGCCCTATCGCCTCCATCTTTTGCGCATGAAGAAATTGTTCTTCCAGCTTCTTTCGTTCAGTCACGTCGTTGATCATCACCAGTTGCGCGTCCAGGCCGCGAAATTTGATGGGCTGCGCGGTGACTTCCACGTTAATGATTGTGCCGTCCTTCTTGCGATGCGTCCACGGCTGATTGTAGGAACTATGAAAGCCATGTTGCCGCTGCTCTTGGATGTCTTGAAAAAACCGGCTCCGCTCTTCGACGGGTCGTATGTCCGCGAGCGTCATAGAAAAAAATTCCTTGAGGGTAAAACCATAGTGGTGAACCGCAGCATCGTTCACTGCCAGAAAGTGTAGCGTCTCGCAGTCAAAAACCCACATAGGTTGTGGGTTGGCCTGAAAGAGCATACGATATTGCCCTTCCGAGGTCCGCAATTCAAGCTCTGCTCGATCACGGGAGTCGCGCAGGGCCTGCTCGCTCAGAGATCTTCTGACTGCCACCGGGAGCCGCCCGAGATTCTCTTTGAGAACGTAGTCGTTGGCGCCGGCTTTAAGGCAGTCGATAGCCAACTCATCTCCCAGAGTACCTGTCACCAGAATAAATGGCGTGGTAATTCCGCGGGAGCGCAGCCATTTCACAGCTTCCAGGCCATTCCATCCAGGGATCCGATAATCACCGAGTATTACGTCGTATTGGCACTCCAGGACACGCGCCTGAAATTCACTCGCGCTTCGCACCGTATCGGCGTGAATTTCAAAGGCAGTCTTCAGCTTCCGGATTGCAAGCTCGGCATCTAGTACGTTGTCTTCCAGGAGCAAGACAGCAAGGGCTTTCGTGTGCGACTTCAATTCGTGCATCAAAATTTATCTTCGCGGATGTTGTTAATTGATCCAATCACAGCGGGAACGTGGTTTGCGATGCCCCACGTTAACCCCGTTGCGGTAATTCGTTCGTGAGCATCCAGTAATGGCCAAGTTCTGCCACTGCGGCTGAAAAATTTTCGAAGTCCACCGGCTTCACGATATAGCTGTTAACGCCGAGGTTGTAACTCTCTATTACATCGCTTTCCTGCCGTGACGATGTCAACACGACCACAGGAAGCAGACGTGTTCGTTCATCAGTTCGGATCGCGCGCAGCACATCCAGTCCGCTGACCTTAGGTAGCTTCAGGTCCAGCAGAATGACTTTGGGACAACGCGTTAAATTGACAGGAGATTCGGGACTGACGTGAAAAAGCCAGTCGAGCGCCTCCTGCCCATCCTTAACATGAACGAGGTGATTCGCCAGCCGATGCCCTTTCAGGGTCCGCATCGTCAACTCTGCATCGCGTGGATTGTCTTCTACCAGGAGGATTTCCACTTCACTGACCGTCATATTTTGCCCCTTGGCTGGGTAAGGTGAAGTGGAAGGTTGCTCCTTGATTAAGCCTTCCTTCCGCCCACACGTTTCCATGGTGTCGCAGAATGATGCGCTTCACCAGGGCCAGCCCCACGCCCGTTCCCTCGAATTCATCCTCACGGTGCAGCCGCTGAAACACCCCAAAGAGCTTGTCGGCAAACCGTTGATCAAAGCCGACCCCATTGTCTTTGACGTAATAAGCGTTGAAACCGTTGATGACAGAGCCGCCGATTTCAAGTGCCGGTTCTTCCGTCTGTGAGGTGAACTTCACCGCGTTGGCCACGATATTGAAAAACACCTGCCGCAGCATGGCCCGGTCGCCATAGGCAGGGGGAAGCGGCATTAGAGTGAAGTGCTGCACCCGGCTGCGCGCTTGAGGATCGATCTGTTCAAATGCCCCTTGCGCCAGGCTTGTCATATCGCAGGAAGTAAACTGCATGTCCCGGCGGCCCAGGCGGGAGAATTCCAACAGGTCATCAATCAACTCACCCATGCGCTTGGCTTCACCCCGGACAACGCCCAGGAGCCGCCTGGCTTCGTCATCCAACCTGGGACCATATTCTTCCGCCAGGATTCGGCTGAAGCCGTCAACGCCCCGCAGAGGGGCACGCAGATCGTGGGAGACGGAATAACAAAAAGCCTCCAGTTCTTTGTTCGCGGCCTCCAACTCGTCCGTGCGATGCTGGAGATGCTGGTTGAGACTCTGGATTGCCGCTTCAGCTTCCCGCCGGGCTGTCACATCATTATTGATCTCAAGGATTGCACGCGCTTCGCCGGATTGGTGCCTTTGCAGCGCCCAGCGGCTGGCCACCGTGAGTTTTGTGCCATCACGTCTGGTGTGCACCAACTCTCCTTCCCAATGCCCATCTTCCAGCAGTCGCTGGCAAATGCTATCGAAGGGCTCAGGAAAGCGAGTATCCAGAAGCGCGTGAGTCTGTTTTCCAATCACCTCGTCGCGCGACCATCCATAGGTCTTTTCGGCGCCCCGGTTCCAAAACACAATTTGATCATTCAGATCACGGACAAAAATTGAGTCGTTGGCAAGCTCTAAAAGTTCCGCCTGTTCTTTTTGAATTGCTGCCTGTGCCGCCAGGAGTTGCTCGTTACGCCTGCGCACGCTGATGTCGCGAATGGCGCTGGTGAAAAGCATTCCTCGTACGGTCTTCAGAGGGCTCAAACTCACTTCCACTGGAAACTCGGTGCCGTCTTTCCGCTGTCCGTACAATTCCAGCCCAGCCCCCATGGGACGCACTCGCGGGTCGTGAGAGAAGACCGAGCGGTGCGCTGAATGTTTCTCACGAAAGCGGGATGGGACCAGGACCTCAACCTGTTTCCCGATAAGTTCGCTCCTCTCAAACCCAAACAGCTTCTCCGTCTGCGAGTTAATCAGGACGATTGTGCCCTGGTGATCAACGATGACCATCGCGTCAGGAGCTGCCTCCAGCAAGGCACGAAACTGTTCATCGGCTTTCTTCCGCTCCGTGATATCGCGAATCGCGGCGGTCACCAGAAGGCCCTCCGCTGTTTGCAGCGGACTCAGGCTGATTTCAACAGGAATTTCGTGTCCGTCTTTATGCAGGGCATAAAGTTCAAGCTCCGCGCCCATGGGGCGTGAACGGGGATCAGCAAAGAAATCGCGTGTGTGCTGAAAATGCCGCTCTGCGAACCGGGCGGGAATGAGCCGTTCAATCCGGCTGCCTAGCAGTTCATCGCGCGAATAGCCAAAGAGTTTTTCGCTCTGAGAGTTGATAAGAGCAATTTCCCCTGAGCCGTCTACAATTACCATTGCATCGGGCGCGGACTCAAGGAGATCATGAGAAAGCTTGTGAAACGTAGACATTTCCGCCGGAAGCTCTGAGAGAGCTACAGAAGATTAATACCCCCAGTATTATCAGGCAAAACATAAAATGCAATCTAAGAAAATATTTATGGAAATTGAATTTTTTAGGAAGGGTTCGCGTAGTCACCGGCATCGCGTCGAGTATAGGTCTCGGACCGTGCAGAGTTTTGCCTGATGCTAAAAGGTTTTTAATTTACGAAAACCGGAAAGAACAAATGCGCCACATTTACGAAAATCGAATTTTTATGAAAACTGAGGTGCGCGCATCTGGCACACTCGCACAAACTGGAAATTGCTTAGTGCTCGGACACTAAAGCGCGAATTTCATTCTCTACCAATGACAGTTCTCCCTTTAGAGCGGTTAAAGCCATTGGCACTTCTGTGAGTTGCTGATGCAGGCCCAGATTCTCCAGGTGCGCCGCAGCGTTCAGGGCCGCATGGGCATCAAAAATGCTCAGCGAACCCCGCAGGCGGTGCGCTGCGAAACGCACCTCATCACTGCTCCCGTTTGAAACCGCCTGATCAAGAGCGGTTATGTAATTCGGATACTCCTCGAGAAAAGCGCGCGCCACTTCTGTGAGCAAAGCGGAATCCCCGCCACAATTCGTTGTCATCGCGTTGAGATCGAGCATGGTAATGCCTCCTGAAAAGGGGGAACAGCAAAATTAACCAACGACAACTGGATCATGAAGCTGCAGTCGCAACCGCCAGATCTCCCGTCGCACCCACGTGTGTCTCTGGCAAAGAATGGTGATGGGCAACGTGGTGTGGGGCTTCGGCCGTCATATTCTTGATGATCTTCAATAGGAATTCGATATCGAGGGGCTTTTTCATGCAGCAGTCGGCGCCCTCCTGTGTTAGCTTGGCTGCCATTTCTGGAGTCATCGCTGAGCTGATGGCAACAATGGGAATCGGGACAAGACGGTTGGATGTTTTCATGCGCTTGATCACGTCGAAGGCGTTACCTCCGGGCAACATAACATCCACGATCACTACGTCTAGGCGGCTCCGTCTCATGTTGGTCGCGGCCTGTACTGCATCATAGGCCATCAGGACTCCGTAACCTGCCTTCTGTAGCTCGCGGGTGATCAGCAGATTTACCACTGGATCATCATCAACTACCAATATGTATTTCATAGGGCCTTCCGCATTTTCTTGCCTCTCTGGTGAATCGGGAATCCGATGCTGTGTCGGTGCAGTTACGTGATCAGGCCGGGAATGTTTCGGAGGTGCCGACCGCAGCAGGTCAACCGTCCTGGACAAACGGTGATGTTCAACCAAATCGATTGGCGCACCTTGACTGACAAGAGAACTGGCCTGAATTCGACACCACAGCGAAGTCCTTACATTGTCGAGCGCATTTTTGATCTCTGCAAAAAGAGCGGTGTTACCGGCGTCGTCCGCATTCTCCTGGTACCAATTGTCAATCAGGAGATTCGCTTCAAAGCGACGCAGGCTTTGCAGCAGTATTTGCAGTTCCTTCACGGTTTCACTCAAGTTGCACCTCTACAAAAGAGATATTGCAATTGGTGTGCACAAACACCCGTTCTCATTACAAAAGGCTTACGCGGCAAGAGCAGTCGGACATGTCTATGCAATGGACAACGTGTGTTATTTCTGAACGGCATTAGAGGAGGGGGACCTTATTATTGTGGCCGTGAGATGTGTGATCCACTTGGAGTGAGTGCAATAAAAAAGCCGACTCTGGCAGCCGGCTTTAGCATCAACCATGTTTCCAATTGCCTTACATCGTTATTTCCCTGAAAGAGATGATTTTATAGGCTTGTGCGTTGTTGGTGTTCACGCTGTTGGCCCAACAGCTATCCCACGTGATCCCATTGCCGCCGCCGCCGCTCCAGTCGAAGGTTGGGGTTCCTAGCGAGCTGAGCTGCACCAGACCCGTCCCCTGGCTATTTTTGTTGGCCGTTTGTGCTACAAAGACTCCGCCGGTTATAGAGCCGTTGCCACCTCCTTTGGCGGTAAAGGTTCCAGTTCCGATGACCAGGATTTCTCCGTCCCAACTGAAATTTCCATTGAAGGCAAGATTCCCCGTAACCACGAGCAGGCCAGCGCCGCTTGCGGCCGTCACATCGCCGTCAACAAACGTTACCTGGGGTGCGCTCGTGTTCCCGTAATTTGAAGGAGACGCGCAGATGTTTTGTCCATTTTTGTTTTTGCCCAAATTACATCCGGCAAAGGTATTGAAATATGTGTTCTGAGAGTTTGCGTAGCCGCGCAACTCATTTACGAGCGAATTCAAGAACGTCATGTCCTGCCAGTTGGCAGCGTTAGTGGGCAATGTACCGATGTCCGGCGTGGTTCCTGAAACCCCCGTGTAATTTCCTGGTCGAAACAATTGTGGCGTTATGGTTGTGACGTCAGGGGATGTGGATACAATGATCGAATCTTTATCCTGCTTTGGCCCCGAACAACTGCCGGTAGGCCCAGCGTGCGCATCGGTGGCAGTGATTCCAAAATTCTGCGAGTGAGGTGTTCCATAGCTGCTGCTTTGCAATGGACCAACAAGAGTAAGAGCACCCGGAATTGGAGGCGCAGAGAACTGATCCTTGGACACCTCATATTGGACGATCTTCCGTGCCCCAGACTGATTTTTCGCAAATGAGGTAATCACATAGACCGTATTACGGGTGAAGAGCTGAGTCGGATCTTCGCAGGATGTTGGGACAGAGCTTCCTCCCCCAGTTGGTGTTGGAGTCGCGGTTGGAGTCGGTGTGGCGGTTGGGGTAGGAGTGGCTGATGGAGTAGGTGTTGCTGTTGGTGTAGGGGAAGGCGCAGGAGTAGGAGTCGGCGTGGGAGTCGGCGTTGGCTTTTTCGCGTATACAACCGTTGGCGTAAAAGCATCGCCCAGCAAACGCCCCACCCAGCCTCTGCTCTCAACAGGCTCGGGTAACGATTCAGGAATAACGGCACGAGAGAGAAGGTCCTCCTGTGCGACATACGAGTCCCAACATGCAATATTGCTGTTGGTTGGTTTACTTGGATCCACCAGATATGGATTAGCAGACTTGTTGTTCTTGACAATGATGCGTACCCACTTGTACGCCAGAGCTCCGCTGGTTCCAATATACGGCTCGCTGCTGGGGACGTTGATATACCAGGCGCGGCTGGAATCAGGCAAAGAAGTTGTTGGGCATCGTATCCCTAAGCCTGGATCGACAAGGGTTTTACCGTCTTTGTCTACCAAACCGGCGTAGCCTTCGTGGCACAATTCATCGTCGTAGTAAGGGCTAGAGGGGTCCCACGGACGCACAGTTCCATCAGTGTCGTTGGGATTTGTTATGTAGATGACCTTGCTGGTAACACCCATATCCGGCAGGCTGGTGATGACTGGAACCCCTGTTCCCAGTCCCTGTGGTGCTGCTGTTGTGCCCTGAGCTGACGCCCAGAGACGGTCTCGCCCCTCTTCAAGACCTGCCTCCGCCGCAAAGTACGCCACCTGTTCAGACCGGTAATTCGAATTGATGCGCGTCTCAGTATTCGACATGAACATCATTCCGAATCCGATCGCGGTAATCAGAAGAAGTGCGAAGATCGTAATCAGCAGCGCGATTCCTTTCTCTCGCTTTTTCCGGGTAATCTTTTTCATTGAAGTCCTCTTCTCAATTGTTCATCTGTGCTGTTGCGGTATAAGTGACCTCAGGATACAAGTGAGTCTTGGGATCGGCAGTCTGGCCCTGCACCGTCACCGATATTTTGACTGTGTAAACCGCTGCGATTCCGCCGCCGTTGCTTGCCGCTGAGTTGAAAGCCGGTAAGCCGGTGAGTTCGTTGCCCGATTGGTCAAAGAAACGGAACAGCGGCTCTGTGGCCGGGTTGATAACATTGTCCACTTCTGTCGTGAACGGCGGGCCCGCTTGCGATTCGGGAGCCACACCGTTCACTTTGGCCTGTTGGCCGCGTTGCAAAACGCAAGGGCATTGGGTAAGGTCGGTCACAAGCGCCCCATTTTTCGTCAGACGGTAAACAATTACCTGTACGCCGCTGGCAGAGCCGTCAAGATTGGCTTCAAATTGCACTTGAGTTGGGGTTGCCACCACCATTCCTGCGGCAATGCTTGCATTTGTGTAGGGCTGAGTGCCGGTAAAACTCGGAGCAAACATGCGGGGATGGGGAAATGCGTTTTGGTGCAGATCGCGCACCATTTGGTCAACGAACTCGCGGGTTGAATCTACTGCCGTGAGCCGGTTTTCTTCCGCGAGATACCGCGACTGCATGTTGGAGATCAACGAAAAGATTGCTCCTGAAATTACCAGTAATAACGCGACCGCCAGCAGGAGTTCCAACAGGCTAAAACCGAGTTTGTTCTTATTTTTCATTGCGCCCCCTGTATGGTGCGGAGAGTTACCGGGGGGCTGTAGATGATCCGTGCTCCGTTGGCTGTGGCTGTCTGCCGTGCGGCAACTGTGATCAGGTTTGTGCTTGCCGTAAGGCGGCTCACGTTCCAGCGCACGTCGTACGTCGCACGGCGCGACTGCTGAGAAGCGCACATGACATAGTCCATTTGATATCCGGACGGGATACTTGTTTTCACCTCAGTGAAATCAATACCGCCGAAGGTAGGTTCTTTTGCTGCGCCAGCCCCCGATGGCTGTGCCGCCGCATCCGTTTTCACTGTCCAGATTGTTCCGTTGCAGTCGGTCATGCTGATACTTCCGCCATTGGCCGCAAGCGTATTGATCTGTTCAATCACCATTTGGGCAAGCAGAGTGCCTCCGCTATCGTTTTGGTTTCGCGTGTTGTTGGCCATTCCGACCACGAGCGATGTGGTGCACGCGAGGAGACCAAACGCCAGCACAAGAACCGCAATAAGAACTTCCAGGAGCGTAAAACCCTGATTCGATGCAGACCGGCGTTTCATAACCAGGCACCTCCACTGTAAGACCAGATTCGTACGCGTCCAGCAGGAGTAACGCTCACGGCCTTGTAGTAGGCGGGCCCAATTGAGGTTGTTCCCATCAGGTAGTAAACAAATCCAATCTGGTTTCCGTTGGGCAGCGTGCTGCACACCGTTGGTGAGCTTAACTGGCAGGGCAGTCCGCGCAGATTGAATGAAACCGGGTCTGTTGCATCCTGCGCATAACCACCGGTAACAGGAAGTGGCTTCGGAGCCTGAGATTCAGGGATGATCTGAACAGTCTGAGCCAATTGCACTGGTTCTTCTCCGGTGCGATATGTGCTGTTTTGGTCTAGATCGACATAAAAGAGGCTAACTTGGCCTATAGCCGTGGACCTCATCGTATAAATCTTGTTATCGCGTACTGCCAGCATGCGTGTCTCCTGGATTAATGCCGCCAGGCTGGCTGCGCTGGATCGCAGCCTGAACGCGTTTACAGTTTGCATGATGGGAGGAACCGCGATTGCTGCAATGACCCCTATGCACGCCAAGGTCAGCGTCAATTCCAGCAATGTAAAGCCGCGCTTCGCTGTTGTTGATTTCAAGGTGGTCTCCTCAAGCCAACTCGATTCACACTGCGGGGGACAAAACTGCCTACTCTTGCACTTATCTGTTGCACTTGAGGGGCACAATCGAATGTATTGAAAACACGGCACTTGCTTTGCGGTTGCGGTGGGGCTGATGTTCAGAACTCCGACGCTCTTGTCGTTTTTCTGAACATTGCAAGACAAGAACTGCGAGACTTTATCTCTTTTTGGCCGTTTGTTCTCAAGGTCTCGCGGATAACTAAAAGAATTTCATAAAGCTAGATCAAGAGCTTGTAGTGACGATTGTTCGGATCTTCTGGCATAACTCGTTAAGATCAGTATCCAGTTTGGAAAAATATGCAGTTGCTCCCAACTCCATAATGGAGCCAATGTCCTCTGCTTCACAGGCAACAGAAAAGACGATCACAGGGATATCGGCAATTTTTGCATTGCTCCTGGTCCTGCGCAGCACCTCCACTCCATTGCATACAGGCAGCAGCAAGTCCAGGAGAATTGCATCGGGCTTGATGCTTTCAGCCATGTGCAGGCCGAGCTCGCCATCTGAAGCCAGGCTCACTTCAAATCCATGATTCCGCAGGCTCACTTCGTAAGCCTTCCGCAGAAATGCATCGTCTTCAATGACCAATATTCGCATCTCTCAGCTTTCAGTTGGGAATGTTGCTCGTCCTTATTCCCCAAAACCCCATCGCGCCAAGGCGCTCTTCCAGTTCATGGAATTCGAGAGGCCTATGAAAATAGTAGCCTTGAGCATAGGTCACACCCAGAGAACGAACGTATTCAAACTGGGCCTGGCTTTCGATTCCTTCTGCAACAATGTTTGCCCCCACAGTGCGGGCGCTGTTTACGGCTGCCCGGAAGTATGCTGCATTGCGGTCCTTTTCATCCGCTGGTAACAGACTGCGATCGATCTTGACAATCTCTGGCTGAACGATGCCGAGCAGATGCAGGTTGGCATGGGCAACGCCGAAATCATCGATAGCGAACCGAATGCCGGCTGCGCGCAAATCGCTCAAATTCTGGACCAGGAGTTCTACATTGATCTCCGGCGTTGACTCGACTAACTCAATATAGAAATGGCTTGGAGTCACCCCGGATTTCTCCAGGGGACCAAGAATGTGTTTGACCACCTCACGATCATGGCTAAGGGTGGAAGCGTGGAAATTAATTGAAAATGGAACATCGCAAAGCCAGCTCAGTTCGTTCAGGAAACAGTGATAGGCAAGGAGATCGAGGGTATCCTCGAAGCGCTTTCGGCGCGCATACTCGAACAATATCTGAGGATTGGCGAGATTGGTTCCACGTGGCCCGCGGATGAGGCACTCCAGCGTGACAATTGGGGTGTGCGCATCCTGGCAATCCACGATCGGTTGGTAACGAGCGTGGAGTTGCTGGGGATTCAGAGCGAGGTCGGACAATCGTGACATAACATCAGCCTTGCTGAGCTTTTTCATTGCACATGGCAACGCATCTGCTCAATGGAAAAGGTTTTTTCAAGAGTTCAGAGCCAACGTCCCTGACCGCTGATTCCACGAGCGGGTTGGCGTAGCCCGTCATGGCCATCACGCGGTTGGCGCCCATCCGGTGAGCTGCTTCAGAAAGAATTTGCAGTCCTGAATAGCCGCTGAGGTCTCCCAGACGTAAATCCGTGATGACCAGGTCATAGGGTTGCGTGGCCAATAGAGCTTCTGCCTCTTCGCGCTCTTCTGCGGTGGTCACCTCAAATCCAGCCAATAACAAGACGTCACCCAATGCGCTGCGTACCGTGTTATCGTCATCCACAACGAGAATTCGCTTCATCGACAAAACCTCATGGCCACAAGATGCGCTTCTGGAGAAGCAATCAGAGTTCCTCTTGTGCCTGAAGTAACAAGTCTTTTGGATTGATCGGTATGCCTATGCGTTGGCGGTGGCCTATTGTCGTAACGCTAGACTACTTGTCCATTGATTGGACGCAGATCATATTGCTTGATCTTGGCATAAAGCCCGGATCGTGAAATGCCCAGCTTCTTCGCCGCGGCGCTCACGTTCCACGACCATTCCTGCAGTACATGCAAAATCTCATCTCGTTCTGCCTCTTGAAGTCTCCCGATGTTGGCTGGTTGACTGCTCTCGGCTTGCACCTTCAAATCAAGATTGTCCAGAGTCCCGCTGCGCGAGAGCAAAACAGCGCGCTCCAGCACATTTCTCATCTCCCGAATGTTACCGGGCCAGTGATAACTCTGCATTTGCTTCATGGTCTCTGGCGTGAGAGCCAGGGTCGCTTTCCCAAGTTCGCTTCCAATGTTTTCCAGTAACAGTTTCGCCAGTTCAGGAATATCTGACGACCGCTCTCTCAGCGATGGAACGCGCAATGGCAGTGCGGCGATCCTGTAAAAAAGGTCTTCCCGGAATGTTCCCTCCGACACCTTGGTGCGCAAGTCGGCATGAGATGCGGAAATCAAGTGGATATCCACTTGCCGCTCCCGGGTTTCACCGAGTCGGCGGAAGCGTTTCTCCTCAACTGCTTTCAACAGCTTGGGCTGAATTGCCGTGTCCATGTCCCCGATTTCATCCAGGAAAATAGTGCCTCGGTTCGCGACTTCAAAAAGTCCTTCCTTGGTGGTTGCAGCCCCCGTGAACGCGCCTTTTTCATGGCCGAAGAGCTCGCTCTCCAGAAGTTCACGGCTAAGGCCGGCGCAATTCATCTCCACAAAAGGTTCCTCTGCGCGCGGTCCATTCTGGTGCATCCAGCGGGCTAGAACACCCTTGCCGGAGCCAGTTTCGCCCTGAATGAAGATGGGACTCTGCGCCGTCAGCAGCCTGCGCGCCTCTTCTTCAAGGCTTTTGATATTTTTGCTGCTGCCGACAAATGGGTTGAGGACTCCGGCCATCTTTAACCGCGCGCTCCGCGCCGTGCGCTTGTCTTTTTGCGCAGCCAATACTTTCCGCATGACTGCAAGCAAAGCATCAAGCCGTACTGGTTTCGTCAGGAAATGGTCTGCTCCAACTTGCATGCATTCAACTGCGAGTTCAATTGACCCTCGCCCGGTGAGGATGATGATTGCGCTGGCTGGATGCAACACCTTCAGCTTTGGGATCAGTTCCAACGCGTTCCCGTCAGAAAGCGAATAATCGAGAAGGATCAGGTCCGGGGCAAAGACCTCTGCAGTCCTGAGAACTGCCGCAGCACTTTGCTGCCATGAAACCTCGAACCCATTTACTTCGAGAAAAGCTTGGACTGCCTCGCCAAATACTTCGTCTTCCGCGAAAAGAATGCGCTGCCTGCTCACTGGATAACCTCTTCTTCAAGCCGGTTGCTTCGCAAAGCCTGTGCTATAGCTTCACCCAGATCTGAAAGAGCAACTGGCTTCATCAGCATCTTTACTGAAGATAACTCTTTCGAGCTGGCGATATTGTTTGCGGTATAACCTGACATAAACAGAATGGGAAGATGCGGATTGCGTTTCCTTAGCCCCATGGCCAATTCCTTTCCTCCCATTCCCGGCATTACTACATCGCTGACTAACACTTGAATGCGCTCAGAATGAGCTGCGAACAAATCAAGAGCCGCGCCTGCCTCACCTGCTTCAAAGACCTCATATCCCTGTTCGCGTAAATACTCGGCGCATGACAAACGGATTTGTAACTCATCGTCCACCAGCAACACGCCTGCGCCGTGGACTGGCGCGAAAGAAGTGTGAGCTGGTTTTGTCCAGCTTGAACTCTCTTTGGCAGTCATGGGCAGAAATAGCCTGAACACGGTGCCTGAACCCTGCTCAGATTCCACGAATATGTAGCCACCACATTGTTTTACAATGCCGTAAACCATGGCCAGCCCCAGGCCAGTCCCTTCTCCTGTGGGTTTAGTCGTAAAAAATGGCTCAAAAATGCGATTAATCAGCTCCGGCTTGATTCCCGCTCCGGAATCGCTAAACGTCAGGAGCGCATAAGATCCTGCCGGTATCATGACGTTCTGATTCTCTTTTGGTTTGAGAAGGTTTATCTTCGCAACGCTCACCCGGAATGTGCCGCCGCTGCTCATTGCATCCCGGGCATTCGAAGCCAAATTGAGGATCACCTGCTGTAACTGGACCGGGTCACCGATCACATTGCATGAGCCGGCACATAGATTCATCTTCAGCTCACATTTAGGGCCGAGAATCTGGCGCAGCAGGTTGTTGCTCTCCTGCAAAGTGCGAACCAGGTTCACGCGCTCCGCCTTGCTGCTGCGTTTGGCGCTGAAAACAAGCAGTTGCTCCACCAGTTCTGCCGCCCGCGCGGATGCAGCCAGAATCTGTTGCGTGTATGCCTGCTTCTTTGGTTCCGATGCGCTCATAACGTGAAGGAGTTCGGCAAAACTGCTGATGCCCATCAGAATGTTATTGAAGTCGTGGGCGATCCCCGCTGCCAGTTGTCCCACTGCTTCCATTTTTTGCGCGTGCTGAAATTGCTTTTGCAGTTGCTTTCGCTCTGTGATGTCCAGGACGAATCCTACGCCTCCATCCATGCCATCCAGGGTTGCCCCTCCAATCAAGACGGGTACACAGGTGCCGCCTTTCTGAATGCACTCAATTTCCAGAGGCCTGATCTTTTGCTGTCCACGAAGACGTTGCCCAAACCAACTTCCATTGCCGCGGTTCTCGCAAACAGTATCCCAATGAAGTTCTCTCCTGTTTATTTCTTCATGGGAATATCCAAGCATGGAGAGAAATGTCTGGTTTGCATCCGTAATCCATCCGTCCGCATTCCAGAAGACAATGCCGATCATCTCTGATTCAACGACGCTCCTGAATCGGCTCTCACTTGCAATTAGGGCCTCCTCGGCGCGCTTGCGCGAACGCAGGTCCCGGACTATGCCCTGAATGGCTATGATCTCTCCTTCGGATTTGCGGATCACGGAACTGTTAACTTCTGCAGGAATCAATGTTCCGCCTTTTCCCAGGAAAGTTGCCTCGTAAATTGTACGGCGACGGCCGCCGGTCTTTTCTTCAATCATCTTGCGGGTCATTGCCTGGGATTCTGAGGTCAGCAAGTCAAAAACGTTCCTGGAGACAAGTTCATCGTGGGTGTACCCAAGCATCCCAACCGCGCTCGGATTTGCATCCACAATCCTGCCATCAATGCCGATACAGAGGATCGCATCGGCTGCATTGTCAAAAAGAGACGTATAGCGTGCGCTTCTTTCTCGCAGCTCTTTTCGCTCCGTCTCCCGGCGTACGACCCTTGCGACAATGTCTGTGGCGCGAACAAAAAACTCTTGTTTCCCGCGTTCCTTTGTCAGATTGCACGTCCCGAATCCGGACAAGACAGTAAAAGTGGTTCCACTCGCTTCTGCCGAGCAAAGCGCCATAGCGGAGACGAGCCCGCCTTTTAGCAGCGTGGGCTCTACTCGGAAGCGAGCTTCACTGCCGAGGTCGGAGACTACCAATTGCCCAACTACTGTACTTGCGAAAGCTGCTAGTGCCTGACTGGCGCTCGCGTCCAATTCAGGTTGGCCTGTATTCAACAGAACCTGGCTGCTCCGGCTGGACCAATCAAAATCTATTACCTGCACGACCTTAAAGTTTAAAACCTGCGCAATGCGTTCACAAAGTTCTTGAAGGGTCGCCTCAAGTAAATCCGAGCTTAGCGCAACCGTCGCAAGTGTGGCTATAGACGTTTCATGCTTGAGCTGTTCTTCCAGCATTTGTTCAGGGGCCAAATTGTACTCATGCGTACTCATAACTTGTCGTTGTGTGCAATTTGAGCACCTAACCCTAACCCCATTGATTTCAAAGCGGTCTTCTCAATGCCACACACTATTAGGTTTCAGTATGTCCAAAATCTGAACAGGATAGGATAAGGTTTGTTTGAAAAAAGTACACTTTATGGATTGTCTTGTAACAGAACTATCGGATGGTCATGTCAGCTTCGCCGCGAACGGATATTAGAAATGCTTAATGTTCTCACTTTTTACGACGGAGGAGCCTCTGATCCCAGCAAGGATTACGGTTTTTAACTGATCTTTTTATCAAGCATTGGCTGTGCAATGCTCTAAAAGAATTTGCTCAAGCGTTAAGAAGAGTTCTTTCGGCTGAATTGGCTTAGAGACATAGTTGTCCATGCCGGCAGCCAGGCAGCGTTCACGGTCTCCGGTCATAGCATGAGCGGTCATGGCAATGATAGGCAAGTGCCCACCCCTCGTGCGCTCTTTCTCCCTGATGGCCGCCGTGGCTTCAAATCCATCCATTACCGGCATTTGGACGTCCATCAACACACAATCAAACCGTTCTTTCTCCAGTGCCTCAAGGACCTCCTGCCCATTCACCGCTACTGAGAAAGTATAGCCATGTTTTTCAAGCAGCCGCGTCGCCAGCAGGCGGTTCAAGTGATTGTCTTCAGCCAGCAACACATGAGCGTCTCGCTTTATCGGTTGAAGCATAGGAGCTTTCACTGGTTCAGATAAATTGTCCTGGCTTGTTTGCGAAGTCAACAATCTCCGCACTGCGTCCAAAAGCTCTGCCTCGCTCACGGGTTTTGTGAGGTGAGCGAGTATTCCAACTTCTCGGGAGCGGAGGGCATCTGCCGGCTGCGCAGCCGAGCTGAGTGCCATCATCTTAAGTCCATGAAGTTTCGGATCAAGTTGAATTGTCCTGGCCAGCATGAACCCATCCATCTCAGGCATCAGCACATCAAGGATTGCCAGCTTAATCGCCATTTCATCAATCACAGCCTTTTGCAGGATCTTCAGAGCTTCCGCTCCTGAACGCGCCGGGATTGGCTTCATGCCCCAGTTTGACAGCATACGAACAAGGATTGCCAAATTTGTTGCATTGTCGTCCACGACGAGTACGGTAACTCCTGCCAATGCGGCGACAGGCGCCTGCACCCCACTTTCGCTGCAATCCCCAGCGCCAAGGCGAACGGTAAAGTGAAATGTCGAGCCTTTCCCCTCAGCGCTCTCAAGCCAGAGACGCCCTTCCATCATGTGCACCAACTCGGTTGCGATCGCTAATCCCAAACCCGTACCGCCGAATTTGCGCGTGGAAGAGTTATCGGCCTGGACAAATTTCTGGAATATGTCTTCCTGCCGGTTCGCAGGAATTCCGATGCCGGTATCAGCAACACTGAAATGGAGTACTACTAACCCGTCTTCCTTGGCATGTTTTTCCACGCGCAGCACTACTTCTCCCTGCTCGGTAAACTTGATGGCGTTGCCCAGGAGGTTGAGCAGCACCTGTCTCAGTCGTGTAGGGTCCCCCAATACCCGGCAAGGGACTTCCGGCTCAATGTAACAGGTGAGTTCCAGTTCTTTCTCAGCGGCGCGCACCGCCAGCGTCTTTATCAGTCCATCAATAGCGTCAGGCAAACTGAACTCAACATGTTCCAGCGCCATTCGACGCGCTTCAATCTTTGAGAAATCCAGTATGTCGTTCAAGATCCCCAATAATGCGTCGGCGGAGTCTTTTACAGATTTGAGATATTCCCGTTGTTCGCGAGTCAGATCTGTATCGAGCACCAGATCAGTCAGGCCAATAATGCTGTTCATGGGTGTACGAATTTCATGGCTCATGTTGGCCAAAAATTCGCTCTTGGCTCGGTTGGCATCCTCCGCCGCAGCTTTGGCTCTCAGCAACTGCTCCTCGGCCAGCTTTCGATCGGTAATGTCAGCAGCAAGACCTACAACCCGGACCAGGTTGCCACTGGCATCGCGAACCGGAAATGCTCGCCGGCGCACCCAGCGCAGTTCACCATCGTTACGGTAAATACGATATTCGCAGTCAACAAGCTGGCCTGCAAGCTGTTGCTGGAACTGCTTCTCGACAGCAATGCGGTCATCGGGGTGTACGGCATCTCGCCATGAGGCAGGGGCCCGGTACAAACCGTCGCAGCTTCGACCAAACAGCAATTCATAAGCTGGACTGACATAGAGGATCTCTGTACCTGTGCCATTCATAATCCAGAACACCTGATTGATGTTGTTGGCCAGTAACTGGAATTTTTCCTCACTGTCCCGCCATGCCTGCTCGGCTTTCTTTCTTTCTGTAATATTGCGGAGTATTCCCCGGGTAGAGATGAAATGGCCGTTTTCAGACCTGCAGTTGACGTTTCCTTCCAGGATAACCGGCTCTCCGGCTTTGGTAATGAAGGTAATTTCGAAACGGCCGATTTCTTCTGCCGCACGCACCCGTTCCAGCAACTGCATGCAATGAGGCAAGTCGCCCGGAGAGACCACATCGACGATCGAGAGGTTTCCGACTTCTGCTTCTTCATAACCCAATGTTTGCTTCCATGCACGGTTGACATAAAGAAACTTACCATCGGGACCCACACTCTGGATCAAATCGGATGCATTTTCAAACAGGTCAAGATAACGTTCGGCAGAATCTCGTAGTTCCTGCTCGGAGCGCTTGCGATCGGAGATATCACGGCAGATCGTAGCCATCCCGATCGGCTGATTTCCGTCCAGACCGGGAATGAGAAAGACTGACTGCAGCATGGGAATGGCGGTTCCAGTTTTCCAATTTTTGAACTGGGTTTCACCCTGCCATTTGCCTTCTTTGCCTAACAAGCGGATGGGGTTGGCATGATCTTTTTGTTCATCCTCAACCACAAATTCGATCACACTCTTGCCAATGACAGGCTCGCCGGGTTCCAGACCCACCATGTCACGGCCCGCACGGTTGATAAATGTTACTTTGCCGTCCCAATCCGCCAGGCCAATGAAGTCATTGCTGCTTTCGACTATGGAAGCAAGGGCCCTCACCTCTCGCTCCATCGCTCTCTTCTCGCTGATATCCATGAACGTTACAACAGCGCCGATTAATTCGTCGTTTTTGTGGACGGGATACGACCAATACTCCATGGGAAAACTGGACCCATCTTTGCGCCAGGCAACTTCGTCATCCACGTGGGTTCGTTCACCTTTGCGAAATGCTTTGAAAATCCTGCAATCTTCAATCGGATAAGGAGTTCCGTCCGGCCGAGTATGGTGCAACAGGACGTGCATGTTTTTCCCCAGCAATTCGTCTGGTTGGCTGTAACCCAGGGTTCGAGCGCAGGCCGCGTTCGCCATGGTGCAGCAACCGTCAAGTCCAATTCCGTAGATAGCTTCGGCTGCTGAATCCAGCAGGAGCCGAACCAGCTCGTTTTCGTGCTGCATCCGTTCTTCAGACACTGTGCAGCAGCGAACCGTCTTCTGTTCCAGTTCTCTCTGCTTGTTCTCAAGTTTGACAAATTGAGAGGCGACTTTTTGTGATAAGAGGCGGATGTGGTCCTGCTCGATAGCGTGTGTATCCGTATGGGCCGTCGGCGTGGCTTGCAGTGCGCGATTTACCGCTCGCAGGATCGTCTCTGGGGCTGCAGGCTTATCAATTCGCTCAATGACCCCGCAGCGACGCGCAAGTTGATCAGCGGCGCCTTCCTTGTACACTGCTGAACAAAACAGGATCGGCGTATTCCTGAGGTTGGGGTCCTCGCGAATTTTTTCAGCCAGTTCGAACCCATCCATATGCGGCAGCAGGATCTCACTGAGCACCAGGTCAGGTCGCTCAGTTTTGGCGCGCATAAGGGCCTGTCCACCGTCTGTCGCCAAAATCACCCGATACCCGCATTCGGTCAGCAGATTGTGGAGGCATTCCAGAACTAGATGATCATCGTCTACCACCAGAATTTTTGGTTTTTCAATCATCGCAGTGTTAACACGTCGGGCCCGCCCGCACACTTGCAATCGCGGCAAGGAATTTGCCGGTGTTGCTGACATTTGAGAAATATGCGCGCGCCCCAACATCGAGCGCGCGCTTCCTGGTGTTATGCAGGTAAAGGAGGGGAGGCATGCGATTATTTCCAGAGGGCCCAATGTTCTCGTCAGGAAACTCCTTCCATACCGAATCATCCATGACAACAACCTGATAGCCAGGGACTTTCAGAAGGATGCTCATGACGTTAGGCTCCTTGCAGTGCGGATCCGCTGCTTCACTATTGCATCGAATTCATGCAGTTCATTGGCCGATGGAGCTCGACCTGAGTTTTCAATGACTTGAACCTTCCCAGGGGTATAGATTCGTTCGTTTCTTGAACATTGTGTATTTATTTGTCCAGAAAAAATACGCAGGAGGGCGCGGTTCTGGAATGGCAGTGCTTCCTTGCTGATTTGAATCTTGTCGGCAAAGGCTCACCGATGGTGCTGGTTGAGCTCTTCTTTTCCTGGATTCCGCCATGCGGCAGCTACAGGCTTAACTTTGCTTCCACAGTTCCGCCAACAGGCGAGCCGAAACGGAACCCGGCACGGCGGAAGATGTCGCTCATATTATAGTTTTCTGCCAGCACGGCGCCTTCCAAGTGAGTGATGCCTTCGTGGCGTGCAACTGAGATCAGGCACTCCAGAAGATGGCTGCCCAGGCCGCGATTCTGGTATTTGTCGGCCACAATGAAGGCCACCTCAGCCCCCCGGTCTGAATGATTTCGGACCATGCGGCCGATTCCCACGATATGCCGCGCCCCGTGTTCGTCGGCATGTTCCGCCACTAAAGCGAGCTCGCGGTCATAGTCAATGAAGCACTTCGTGATGAGCCGTTCGTGCGCCACTCTCGCATCCAGTTTGAGCGGGTGAAAATAGCGGAAATAAACGCTTTGGTCAGAGAGCTGCCCATGGAACTCGACCACCAATGGCTCATCGTCCGGACGGATGGGACGGAGTGTGAATTCAGTCTTGTCCGTTGCCTGCCACTTGGAAATGTATTGAGATGGATAGGGTCGAATTGCTGGGTGCGGCAGCTCAGCATCGGAAATGCTTGAGGGATGAAGGATTACCCGGGCATCGAGAGCGATCAGAGCGTCCGGCCCAGCCAGGAGCGGATTAATTTCAATATCGGCTATGCGGGGATTTTCGACTACCAACTCGCTGAAGCGTACGAGCAATTCTTCCAATTTGGCCAGATCCACCGCCTTGCGGCCGCGCACGCCTTTTAATGCCTTAAAGATCCGCGTACCTTCCATCACACGGCGCGCCAGTGTGGTAGTGAGTGGCGGCAAAGCGTGGGCGCGATCATGCAAGATTTCAACCAATTGTCCGCCTAGCCCAAAAACCAGCACCGGCCCAAATTGCGGATCGGTCGAGCTACCCAGGATCAGCTCGTATCCGCCGCCGCGCACCATTGGTTGGACGGTGACACCCTGAAAGGCATTTTCTCCAGCAAATGCCGCCTGAATTTCTGAGTATGCAATGCGTACCGCCTGCTCATTATTTAGGTTCAGCTTGACGCCACCCCGATCGGATTTATGTGTGACAGTGAATGAATTCAACTTCAAAACCACTGGATATCCCAAAGCGCGAGCGTGGCTGATGGCTTCGTCGCTGCTTTGTGCCAGTCTGGTATCGGGCACCGGCAGATCATAAGCCGCCAGCACCTGTTTGGATTCATACTCAGTCAGCAAGACCCTGTTTGATGACTGGGCATCGACCAGAATTTCATTTACTTTTTTCGGACTGTTCTCAACAAAGGCGTCGGTAAAGACAGGGGTCTCATAGAGCGCTTGCAGATTGAGGCTATAACGCCACATATAAGCAAAACTGCGGGCTGCAGCGTCAGGGTACTCAAAGGTTGGAATGTGAGCTTCATTGAGGACATTCGATGCAAGTTGCATGCGGCTGCCCCCCATCCAACTCGCCAGCAGAGGTTTGGTGACAGTTTTGGCTGCAGTGCTCAACAAGCCGGCTGATTTCTCTGGCTCCGTCATGCCTTGAGGAGCAAGAATGGAGAGCACAGCATCACATTTAGGATCGCGGGCCACAATTTCTACTGCCTTCGTATAAATTTCCGGGCTGCAATCGCCCAGCGTGTCCACGGGATTCGAATGACTCCAGGCTTCAGGAAGAATCTTGTTGAGCGCATCTTGAATATCCGGCGAGAGTTGGGCAAGCTCTCCTCCATTCACCAGCAAAGCATCCGTAGCCAGAACGCCTGCGCCGCCGGCGTTTGTCACTACTGCAAGCTTTGGGCCCCTGGGGAGCGGCTGTTTGCCGAGCACCTCAGCCATATCAAACAATTCAGAAATACCGGCAACGCGGAGAATTCCGCAGCGGCGAAATGCCGCCTCAAAGACTTCATCAGAACCTGTGATTGCTCCGGTGTGCGATGCTGCTGCCTTACGTGCGGCCTCTGATCGCCCTGGCTTGATGACGATGATAGGTTTCCGCAAGGCCACCGCCCGCGCCGCCGAAAGAAAGCTGCGCGCATTTCCTATCGACTCCATATAAATAAGAATGCTGCTGGTGTATGGGTCATTTCCATAGTGATCGATCAGATCGCCCCAGCCAACATCGAGCATGGACCCTACAGAAACAAACCCGCTGAAGCCAACGTTCTCACGCCTGCTCCAATCAAGAATGGCCGTGCATAGAGCGCCGCTCTGGCTCAAGAAAGCCAGGTTTCCGGGCAAGGCGTTGGACTGGGCAAAGGTGGCGTTGAGCCCGGTACGCGGATTCATGACCCCGAGGCAGTTCGGACCTATCATGCGCAACTTTCCGGAGGCCAGGACTTTCTTGATTCGCTTTTCGCGTTCCAAACCTTCGGCGCCTGTTTCGGCAAAACCGGCGGAAATGACGATGGCTCCGCAAACTCCAGCGGCAGCGCATTCCTGCAAAACCCCTGCCACGGTCTCTGCCGGAGTCACAATCACAGCCAGATCGACTTGTTCACCAATCGCCGCCACGGTCGGATAACAACGAATGCCCAAAACGTTGTTGCGGCTGGGATTGACAGGAAATATCGTTGCTCCCGAAGGCTGATCCAACAGGTTGCGTAATACAGTCCGGCCCACGCTTGCAGGTTTCTCTGTGGCGCCAATGACAGCCAGGCAACGGGGTTGGAAAATCGAGTTAAGCGAAGGCTGGCTCAATTTGGAGTTTCTCTTTTCGGCCCTATTCTAGCTTTCGTGGTGCGTGTAGAAAAGAGGATGTGAACGCGCGTAACTCGGTCGCTCAATTTTGTTTCGGTGCAGGTTGAACCTACGCACCAATTACATTGTCCCCGGGATAGCAACTGACCTTCGCTGTAGTGCATTCCACCTGCTTAGTCCACTCCTGCCGTTCACCGCGCTTTGCTCTTCGCGAGCGCCAATTGCCGTTTTGGAAAAATCTCTTTCAATGACGCCACGATGATGAAGCTGATAATTACCAGGAGCGTCCAGGAGCTGATCTTTGCCGGCCCTACAATTGCCCACTGTCGTGCCTGGTTCGGATAGACCCATGCGCCGAAAAATGTGCCAATGTTCTCAGCAATCCAGATGAAAAAGCCGGTCAGAAAAAACGAAAGCACCAGCGGCATTTTGCGTTCCACGCGCAAGCTCGTAAAGTGCACACGGGTCTTCCAGAACAACGCTATGACCGCTGCAAAAAGAAACCACCGGATATCCGGCAGGTAATGGTCAGTAAAGAAATTCGCGTAGATCAACGCGCTTACGCTTACCGCCATCCAGAAATTTGGAAAGCCGGTCATGCGAACGTGAAGGTGCCGCCATGCCTGCATGATGTAGCTGGCCACAGAGGCATACATAAAGCCGCTGTAGAGAGGCACGGTGCGCAAATGGAAAAAAGCGTGCTCAGGATAACTCCATGACCGGACCGAGGGTGAAGTCTTGAAAAGCTCCAGCCCCATCCCGATCAGATGGAACAATGAGAGAACTGCAACCTCGCGCCAGTTCTCCAGACGCGTCGCGACCAGCACTACCTGGATCGCAATCGCGCTCAGGAAAAGGAAGTCATAACGCGCCAGTCCGGGTATCCTGACGTGGCTTGAAATCGCAAGAAGGAAGAGAAATGAGCCTGCGAATACACATGAAGTCGCTTCCTTGGTTCCAAACACCAGGAATTCGCTGAGATACGCGGCGGCTTTGGCAGGCAAAACTCGCCCGGTTAAGCGCTCAATCAGAAAGCTCTTGGAAGCGCTTGCTTGCTCTACTCCGGCCAGCGGCAAGTGACAACCTTGGTTTCGGTATAGAAGTTAACGCCATCTTTGCCCAGGGCATGCAGGTCGCCGAAGAACGAATTTTTCCAGCCGGAAAACGGGAAGAACGCCACCGGCGCCGGTACACCCACATTGATGCCAACCATTCCGGCCGTCACGTTCTGCGTGAACTGCCGCGCTGCCCCTCCTGAACGAGTAAAGACCGAAGCTGCGTTGCCATACTCTGAACGGCTGACCACTTCAATCGCTTCTTTCAGGTCTTTCACGCGAACCACTGACAGCACCGGCCCAAATATTTCATCCTGGGCCACGCGCGATTCTGGATTTACCTTGTCCAGAATCGTGGGGCCTACAAAGTAGCCACTGCCCCTGGACACCGCGTCTTTGCGGCCGTCGCGCGCCAGCGTTGCGCCTTCTTTTTCGCCCAGCTCAATGTAGCTCAGGATGCGCTTCTTAGCTTCTTCCGTGATTACCGGTCCCATACCGCTCTTGGCTTCGCAGCCGTTGCCCACAGTCAGATTGTTCGCAGCATGAACCAGTTCTTTCACCAGCGGGTCGCCGGCTTCTCCAACTGCAATAACCACGCTGGTCGCCAAACAGCGCTCACCAGCGCAGCCAAAAGAAGAGCCCATCACCGCTGCCACCGTGGATTTGATATCGGCATCAGGAAGCACGACGGTATGGTTCTTGGCTCCGCCCAGAGCCTGCACGCGTTTCCCGTTGTTGGCAGCTGTCTGGTAAATGTATTTTGCTATCGCGCTCGATCCCACAAAAGAAACCGCTCGTACGCCTGGATCAGCAAGCAACTGGTCCACTGTGCTCTTTGCCCCATGCACCAGGTTCAAAACACCGGGGGGCATACCGGCTTCATGCGCCAACTCAACCATGCGCACGGCAGTGCGAGGAACTTTGTCTGAAGGCTTCAGCACAAACGTATTCCCGCAGGCAATCGCCAGGGGAAACATCCACAACGGAACCATCATCGGGAAATTGAAAGGCGTAATCCCAACGCACACACCCACTGGATAGCGCGTTGACCAGCTATCCACTGACGTTCCTACACGATCCACCGTGTCACCCATCATCAACGTTGGCGCGCCGCAGGCAAACTCAATGCATTCAATGCCGCGATCAAAAGATCCCTGAGCCTCTTCACGGGTCTTGCCGTTTTCCTCGATGATGAGCCCTACCATCTCAGCAGAATGATCTTCCAGCAGCTCACGAAATTTAAACAGCACCTTGCAGCGCTGTATGACCGGCGTGTTGCTCCAGGCAGGGAAGGCCTTTTGCGCAGCCTCTACCGCAGCAGAAATTTCTTCTGGTGTGCAACGCGGAATCTCTGCGACGGCCTCTCCCGTGGCCGGGTTGTGCTGAACGTCTTTTGGGCTGGAGGAAATTACAGGTTTTCCATTGATGTAAAGCGGACAGGGTTTCAATTCCACGGCGGTTGCGCTCGGCGTCATAGGAACCTCACTGGTATCCATAAATTTTACACCGCGCGACCAGCCAAGCCATGCGCTTTGTGCAGACTGGAAGTGTCCCGGTGTTCCTCTTAGATCAGCCAGAATGCCTCAAGGTGCATCGGGGCAGGGTTCTCATTTACGCTGGGCTCCGGCGACTCCACCGGAGTGAAATACAGCCAGCGTAGCAAGACATAGCCGACAAGCAGGATTGCCGCGCACCTGACCAATTCCGGCACTGAGTCATGAAGTGAAAAGCCGGTTTGGCGGTTAGATTGCTGCAGCAGGCCGCTGTATTGCTGGCGAACTAGCCAGCCAGCAATCGGCGCTGCAAAGATATTTGCAAAGTGCACAAGCCCCTGTGCGAATAACCATCCGAGAGCAACCGCCCCCACATAACTTGTAACTAATGCTCTCTTCACTTTAAGCATGTCCTCTCCTGGTTGGTTGCCTGTAGTAGTGGATTAAGCTACCCAACGGGCCGGCCCCATACACCCATCGCGCAAGAAACCAGGCCACACAAAAGCAAGCGACTGAATAGAACAAGTAGATTGCTGTCTCAATCAGCATGATGCGATCGCCTGCTGTAAGCGGAGATGCGGTTGGAATACCCATAATCGCCAGTGCCGTGGCCAGGTAACTGAGCACACCAGAGGCAGGTTCCCATATCACCTGGAACATCCCCACAATAGACCAAAGCAGGAGTGTCACGATTGTTACAGCCGCAATGTGAGAGTCCGCCAGCACTTGGCGTAGAGAGCGATTCATCGGCTTTTCTTCTGTGCGCGTGGGAGTGATTGTGCCATTCAAACTAACATCATGCAAGGTTACCCTTGATAAGAGACAATCGGCCCGTTTAGTTCCAAAGGGTAAAACGCGACTAATACATTCAACCCAAAACCAGCTTTTCTGGATTTCAATTCGCGGGACCTCTTTTCTTGCTGTGTCCTGGAGCGCTCTGATCTCAACATTTGCGTAATCGCACTCGCGAACCCGCTTGCGGCGCAGAAGTCCGCTTGGGGTCGCCCACGTTGGTAAACAGGCACTCTATTTTTGGAGGTTATCAATTGTCTTAAGCAGCGAAATGAAATCCGTCTTCCTCACCTGCCGGCAACCGAACGGGGTGTCCGTTGTCTCAGGCGGAAAAGTGGCGGTCCTCTTGGGAAGTTTAATGTAATCAGTACAAACTCTCACACCGTAGTCACATTGCTGTGTGGTGCTCTTCCCGTCAAAAACACATTGGTAGGAAGACTCCATGGAGCCATAGCCTTGATTAAGAACTTCAGCATAGTGAACAACTCCGTAGCCAGCGTTCCGTGTAGTCTTCGGTTTGAGGGGTTCGGAGACGTTATGCAGAAATACAATGTATTCCCACCCGAGCCTGGTTCCTGCATAGGGGCCAAAATAGATCGTCTTTCCCGCTGCATCCCCTTAAAACTCGTAATCAGTTCTGCTTTGTAAACAGCGACGTTGTAGCTTTCAGTATCACCAGAAACAGTCTTTACCAGTGCAACGATATCAGCTCGCTTGAAGAAATCTGCCAATTTGTAGATGCCTGGCTCTGTGATAACGATTGTCTCGGACTGTTGAGATGGAGACCATTGAGTAAGACCTGCAATCGTAACCAACAGCATTCCCAATCTTATTGGCAGTGCTCGTGCATCCACGCGATGAACCTCCCAGCGACTTTCGGATGATCAGGATCATAACCTGCCAGCCGTAATTCTTCATTGGTCTTGTCAGCCAGTTGCTTGGCTACAGCTTCGCCCAGATCGTTCTTATCACAGGGAAACAGAGCCGCTGCGGCAAACACTCTCTTCCTCTGTGCCTCATCCTTCATATATTCGTCCAGAAGCCCTCGCTCAATCAAAGCATTCATCAGCGCATATCGCACCATCATTCCGACCCGCTGCTCTGGGTTCTGTGGCAAACGGCCAGGATCAGCCGAAGCGACTGCATGAAGGCCCACTGAAGTACTTTGCAGCAGATCCTTGGGAATGGAGCTAAGCGCCTGCCACATGTGTTCAATCAGGGAAGGTTCAACAGTGGCGACTTCCGCACCAGCATTGATTTGCTCCGTTACAACATTAAGCTCGTCGGTTTGCATATTCTTCCTTTCGATGAACCCCATAATTATTATCGCTGAAAAGCAGCTACCAACCCAAACCGGCTTTTCTGGTTCCAACACTGGTGTGTCGACCTTTCCTTTTACTGCTCTGGCAAAATCAACTATTTTCTATTCACTCTGCGTAATCGCCTTCGTCATCACAGCTGGCGCACAACAACCGGGGAGCGCCGACGCGCATCATCCCGGCGCTAATAATGGCGCCGTCCAGACGCAGATGCATAACGTGATGTATCACTATGCAGATAATGTTGTCGTCCATCTGCGCGACGTGATTGGCTCTCTGGTTCCAACCAGCACAGGTCAGATGCCCATTTTTGATGACAAGAAATCCTTCACACTCCAGATCACGGCTGCCGAAATCGGCATGGACCCGCAGTCGCTGGCCAATGTGCTCAACACTAACGTGTTTTCCGGAAACGACGCGCCGCTGAAAGACCTTGCCATCAGCATTGAGAATGGCCGGCTCAAGATCAAGGGCAAGCTGCACAAAAAAGGCGATATCACCTTTGAGACGGAAGGCCAGCTCAGCGCCACGCCTGACGGCAAGATCAGGCTGCACGCGGAAAAGATCAAGGCAGCACATCTGCCGGTAAAGGGGCTTATGGACCTGGTTGGACTCGACATCTCCGATCTCATTAAGTCAGGCAAAGTCCACGGTGTGCAAGCGGAAAAGGACGATTTGATCCTAGACCCAGGTGAAATTCTTCCGCTTCCGCGGATCACCGGTCACGTCACCAGCATACGTCTTGAGCCCAACAACATTGTGCAGGTCTTTGGCGACTTGAAAACGCAAAAGTGGGCCAAGGTTTCCGCGCACAATTACATGGCATATCGTGGCAACCGGCTGCAGTTTGGAAAACTTATCATGAACGATACTGACATGGTGATCGTCGATTCTGATCCCCGCGATCCGTTCGACTTTTTTCTGGACCATTACAAAGAACAGTTGGTGGCAGGCTACACTAAGACCACGCCCGACTTTGGGCTGCGTGTGTTTATGGTGGATTTTAACAAGCTGAAAAGAAAACCGACGCCTGCCGCTGCAAGACCAAAATAAATCCTTTCTTTGCCGCCTCTCCTACAGGAATATCGCGAGTTTTGGGAGAAACAATATTGCGCAAGCTTCTCTGAAAAAAGCGTTCTTTGGCTATGGGGATACGCACAATGAAACCTTTCACAGGTTTTTCGCAAAGAAACTTGCCGCCGGCAGATCTGGTTCTTAGCAACATCCGTATTGCTTCACCTTGCCCTACTGAATGGTCAAAGATGATTGGCGATGAGCGTGTCCGCCACTGCTCTGAGTGCAATTTGAACGTTTATAACCTGTCTGCCATGACTGAGCGGGAGGTGAAGAAGCTCATTGAAGGCAATCGCGGCCAGCGCCTCTGCGCTCGCATGTACCGCCGTGCAGATGGGACCGTGCTTACCCAGGATTGTCCGTGGGGATGGCGAGCGATGCAGCGCAGGATTTCACGCGTCGCCGGCGTGGCCCTCACTTTTTTGATGAGCGTTGGCGTGGCAGTGGCAAAGACCAAGCCACAGCAGGACGTTCAAGCATGCACACAAAGATCTGAAAAAGAACCTAACATTGCTCTTACCGTCATGGACCAGGATGGCGCAGTGATTCCGAATGCTGAAGTTCTGCTGGAACTTAAGGATGGCAAAGAAAGAATCTCCGGCAAAACAGGAGCATTAGGACAGTGGAGCCAATCTAAATTACAGTCCGGGAGCTATGTTCTCACCGTTAATTCGCCGGGATTCCAAAGCTTGAAAAAGACCATTCATTTGGTGGACAACAGTTTGACTTCTCTGCAGATAAAGTTACCGTTGGCTGAAGCGAGAGAGACGGTAATAGTTGAAGCCCAAGCGGGCGAAATAATGGGTGAGGTCACCGGTACACTCCAGGAAAGCCCAAGTTTTCCGCTCCCCATGGAGACGCCGGCAAACCCTACGATGATACGGCGTTAGCACAAGGCCTGCGGTGTTCACTCCGCATCGTGAAACACAATGCCCAGCGTGTGCCGAACTCCGCTTGTGACTGGGCTTACGCTGTGCTTGATGTTCACACGATAGTATCCACGTGCCCCCTGCACCGGTCTCCAGCGGGTGGTAAAGATCACGCCTTCACCTTGCTGCGGCGCGATCACCTGCGCTGCTGACTGCGCCCGTGGACGCTGCTCCACCAGCACAAACTCTCCGCCTGTAAAATCCTTTCCCGGCCGATCAAGCATGAAAACAGTTTGCAAAGGAAAATAAACTTCGCCATAAAGGTCCTGATGCAGACAGTTATAGCCGCCGTGCTCATAGCGCAGCATCAGCGGCGTTGGGCGCTTCTGTCCGCGTGCGTGGCAGTGTGTGATGAACTGCTGATGTGTGGCAGGGTATTCAACTTTATCTCCCAGCTTGGCCGCCCATTCATTGGCAACGCCGGCCAGATGCGGATAGAGAAATTCGCGCAACTCCTCCACCATCGGCGGCAAGGGATACGCGAAATACTTATATTCGCCCAGCCCAAAGCGATAACGCTCCATGATGATTCGGCTGCGGAATAGCTGATCGTTACTGTAAAGTTCGCTTAACGCGCTGCACTCCTCTGTGGTCAGCACGGGCCCGATCTTTGCCCATCCTGAACTGTGCAGGCTTGCCTCAATTTGTTGCCAGTCAAGCGACTGAATGCGTGATTCGATTTCATTTAGTACTGGCGTTGGAATTTTTGCTGCTGACATAACCTCTCCAGATATGAATGGTTGCGTAACCGCGATATGGGCTCCACTGATTGAATGTCTGCTCCAAGCGTGCGGCATCCATCTGCGTCTTGCCGTTGCCCAGCGCTTTGCGCAGAACCAGATCGCCTTCAGGCCAGTGATCGTGCTCCTGGCAACTCCGCATCAGGATGTACCCGGCAGTCCATTTCCCGATTCCTTTAATGCAGAGCAATTTTTCCTGAATATCCGGCTGGGCCACACAGCCATCGCCTTGCTCCGCGAAAAATGCAGCCAAGCCTCGCAACGTTTCCTGCCGCTGCCGTGGAACTCCCAACCGGCTGAGATCGCACTTCAATACCTGTGCTGCACTGGGAAACAGCCATGCTGTTTCGCTTTGTTGCGTTCCTGCCAGACGCACTAAGCGTCCCATAAACATGGTTGCTGCGGGCACTGAGATCTGCTGGCCAAGAACGGCGCGTATAGCAATCTCAAAGCTTGACCAGCCACCGGGAACGCGCAATCCGGGCTGCTGTCTGACAATAGCCGCAAGCCGTGAGCTGCGGCCAAGAAACTTTTCAATCGGGCTGGTGTTTACAGCTGCTTTAAAAATCTGCTGCACGCGCGCCTCAATCGTGCTTAGGGATACTCTGCTGCCCTCGGCTGAATAATTCACGCGCAAACAGGCGTTTTCTTGCTCATACGTCACGCTAAGAGTTTGCGGCTGGTCCTGACCGCCGATGGTTCTCTGATACGCAGAATCCGTAACCGTTTCCACGCCCGGCGTGGCGCGAACTCGCAGGAAGGCGAGCAGCGACCCCCAATCAAACGGCTTCTGGACCGGCAATGTGAAGCTAGACGATGATGCCATCTACCTTCTTATATACACATTATTCAGGAATTTCCCGCTCCGAATCTTGCGGTGAAAATTTGAAAGGACAGCTTTCTCTTTCCAGCAGCTATTTGCCCTGAGATCAGGCACGGCCGCGCATTTTGGCCCACCACCAGCGCACGCCTACCAGCAGAAAGCGCCAGTCATGGAAGAACTCGGGCTCTTTGCGCTCAAAAGCATGACCGGCAAACTGCAGAATCCAGCCAAAGACAAACAAGATGACAGCATATATCCACAACCCATGAATGAAGATTGTGGCCACGCCAAGCGCCGCTGAAATCACAATCAGCGGAATCCCGAAGGTATGGCAAAGCCGGTTGATTGGATGGGTATGGCTGCTTGCGTATTGTGCGATCCACTGTTCGTTGGTGCGTCCGCCCAGCATGGGCGAATTATAAAGCACGCCACTTTAGTTATTGCGGCGTAAGCAGGAATATCCGCGTTGGGCCAGCATGGACGTGGCTGTCAGCATTTACCTCATCATGGTGGCTCACGTTCGGATTTTTCAGGCCAATCGCCACAATCTGGCCCTCATCATTAATGGCAAAAGCACCGACCAGGATCGTATCGCCGGGCAAGGTTGGTACCACTTCATTCAGGTCAACCATGCCGCCCTGGCTGGTCCACAAAAAGGCACGGTTGCCAAGCGGACTGGTGGATTCTCCCACTACCTGCCCTGCATTATTGACGGCAAACGCCTCGGAATAGATGCTGCCGGAAAGAGAGCCGAGCGATTGCATGCCGTTTGCACTGGTCCAGACAAAAGCGCGCACGCCGCCGCTGCCTTCAGAAGCGCCAACGACCATTCCGCTGTTATTGATGTGATCAGCTCGGCTGCTGGTATCTCCTGGGAGAACATCCAGGTCCTGCATGGAGCCGTTTTGCCAAAGGAAGGCGTGCGGCCCCGTTGATGTATCGGAAACGCCAACTACAGCGCCGGAGTTATTGATTCCGTGGGCTTCACTCGTTGGCCCGCCCAGAGTTCCCAGGTCCTGGATGTTACCTTGCGTCCAGAGCGCGGCATGCGCGCCTGAAGAGCCAACAATCTGACCCTGATTATTGATGTCGAAGGCTGAGCTCGCGTCGGTTCCTGGCAGCGTTCCCAGATCGTGAAGGCCGCCGCTCAACGTCCATGAGAATGCATGCATGCTGTTCGCTGTATTTGACGTGCCAACGACTACGCCTGAATCATTGATAGCGAAAGCGGAGCTGTAATCGCCGCCGGCTAATGTTCCCAGATCGCGGATGCCACCTTTCTTTTGCCAGAAGAATGCATGAGTCTCAGCCCCGTGCGGATGTCCAGACTGTCCTACCGCCTGGCCTGACGCATTCACGCCATGCACCACTGCGCTGCCTGGCCTGAGAGTGCCCAGGTCTTGCGCTGTATAGCTTTGCGCGTGCAGGCCGCAGGCCAGCGCGCCCGCTGCCAGCGCTATCAGCAGCAATTTGATTACTTGGCCGCGAATCATTTCATCTCCCCTAAAAACCTGTGAATGTAATGGTGGTAGTCACACCGCTGGTGACAGTGGCGCTCTTGCTCTGGGTTGTGTGCCCGGTCTTTGAAATTGTGACCATGTACTTTCCCACAGGAATCCAGTTGGTTGTGAGTAGGCCGCTTGTGCTGGTGCTTCCAGCCACTGTGGTAGCAACCACGCCGCCTGTGATTGTGACCGTGACTCCGCTGACTACGGCACCGCTGGGTGAGACAACTTTAGCTGTGATCTTGCCGGCTGTAGCGATTGCCAGATTCAACGTTACGGTTGCGCCGCTGGTTACGTTGACCGTCGCGTTGCGAGCCAAATATCCGGTCTTTACCGCGGTGATGCTCCAGCTGCCTGCTCCGACATTGGCAAAAGTATAGGTTCCAGTGGAACTGGTGGTGGTTGAGCCGCCGCTCCAACTTACGGTTGCGCCTGATATCGCCGCTCCGGTGGAAGCATTTGTGATCTTGCCGGCTACTTTTCCGGTGGTTGAGCTGGGGGACAACGTGAAATCAGCTGTCACTGTTGCGCCGCCGGTCACCGTCACGCTTTGCGTAACGCTGGTAAAGCCGCTGGCGGAAGCCACTACCTGCGCAGTCCCGACAGGAACTCCTGGAAGCGTGTACACGCCCGAAGCGTTGGTGGTGGTTGTGCCTGCGCCAAATCCTACTGAAGCGCCTGCAATGGAAGTTCCGGCAGAGCGTTTAACTGTTCCTGTGATTGTTCCACTGCCTGAAACCAAGGTAATGTTGGGCGCAGTTGTGGTTGTGGCCGCAACCACCGTGACAGAAGTTGAAGCCGATGAGAAGCCGGTGAGAGAAGCCGTGATCGTGGCCGCCCCAGCAGGCAGATTACTCAACGTGTAGCTGCCATCAGCAGCCGTTACAGTATTTAATCCACCAGCACTCACTGAAGCGCCGGAGAGCGCTGCACCGGTACTATCTACCACATGGCCAGTAACAGTGCCAGGATTGATTGGTGCAATTTGCAATACCGCAGCCTGAGTGCTTGTTCCATCTGTAACGGTAACCGTCTCTGAAGCGCTTTGATATCCAGCCAGAGCGGCGGTGAGCGTGGCTGATCCGGCAGGGAGTTGCAGCGTATAAGTACCGTCTGAGCCGGTGACTGCTCCGTTGCCGCCGGAAGTAACGGAAACGCCTTGAATAGGCGCTCCTGCTGTGTTTGTAACCATGCCCGTAACTGTTCCGTTAGCGGCTGCAGTGGTTGACACCTGCACCATGCTGCCGACGGAAGGCACGCCGCTGCCATTCAGAATAAAGAGCATGTAGTAGCCGGGAGGCGCCACGTTGGCATTGGCCGGCATGGTGACATTCAATCCAGTGCTGGTCTTGGTAAAGCTCAAGCGTATGAATCTGGCACTCATATCATTGGTGTGCGTAACTGAACCGGCACGCACAAAAGTTACCTGGCTGATGGAAGCTGCATCCGGCGAGCCAACAAATACCGATTGGCCATAGCTGGCGCTAGTAGGAGCAGAAGCGATGCCTGGTCGCGCGCCGGCAAACAAGTATGGCGGCGAAAACAGTTGGGCGTTTGGGCCGCCCACGTTGCCGCCTGCGGAGAGCACCCTGCCATCAGGCAGAAGCAAAGCTGTGGAGTGGTATCCGCGATAGGTGGCGATGCCGGCCATTGTCGTGAACGCCCCAGTGGCCGGGTCCCACATCTCTGTGGGCAGGACCGGCGTGGAGGAATTATCAAAGCCGCTGCCGCTGCTGCCACCAACAATCAGGACCTTGCCGTCAGGCAAAATCACGGCATTATGCTGGCGACGGGCAAAATGCATACTGGAAACGGATTTCCAGGCAGGTGTTGCCGCGTTCAGATCAATGGTCTCAGCAGTCGCGGTTGGCGGATCCGCTCCGCCTACCATCAGAACTTTTCCCACGTCATACATCACCGCCGGACCGTAGTCACGGCTTCCGCTAAAAACATGGAGAGGGCCGTTCGTCCATGCCCCGGTGCCAGAGGTATTCAGGTATCTGGTTTGGCGGCTGGGACCGGCATCAAAGACCTTGCCATTCGGCGCCACGAGCATATTTGGATAGAGAGGCATCGCAAGCTGGGCCGTCGTCAGGTTGCGCCACGTATGCGTGGCCATCTGGAAAACTTGCGGCAGCGTATCCACGTTGGTATTGGAATTGATATCGCCGGAGACCACCAGCACGTCTCCATTCGGCAATTCCGTAGCGGTTGGATACCATCTGCCGGTATTCATGTCCGGCATGGAGGAAAAAGTGTTCTTTCCCGCGTCATAAATCACGGCATGGGGATAGCCCGTGTAATCCGCAATGTGCCCGCCGACGATGAGGACCCGGCCATCGGCAAGCTGCGTATGCCCGCCGCAGAAGAGCGCATAGGATGAGGACGCCGTCGTGGTAAAGGTATTGCTCCCAGGGTCCCAGATGTGAGGCTGCAGAGATTCCGTGTAATACGAAACAAAGAAGACGCGGCCATCGGGCAAGAGAGTGGTGTGAACAGCTCGGGTGGGCCAATCGGCTAAAGCAGACCACTGGCCTTGGGTGGAAGCTTGGGCGTTACCGTGTACTGCTACTGCTACCAGACACAACAGAAGTAGGACGAAGAGCGACGCCCCTCTAAGAGCAAGGGAGCACGAGTGGCGCACAATGATCGCTGTGATTCAGCAACGTTACTGCGGGTTGCGTTACCACTCGGCTTGAAGGCGGAATCAGAGGGAAAATAACTTTTCTTTACAAAGTTTTTATCGAAGCTTTACACGAATTATTTTGCCGCTGCTGGTTCCAGGCGATCATGGAATTTTGCGGCTAAGCGTTCAGCAGCTTCCACCAGGTTGTTCTCTTTGCTTTTTTCTTTCATGGCAAACTTAACACTCTCTGTAGCACTCCACAGCGGGCGCTTGTTTCGAGCATCAAAAACCATCATTGTAATCTCTGTTGATGAAAGATCTTTTCGAGTCGACGTGGACTTTTCTTCCTGACCGCTGTCAGCCGAAACAGAGGAAGAACTCGACACCTGGACGCCCGAATCCCCACTGGAAGCAACTTCAATGATCAGATCGGCCTTGTCCTTAGTCTCGACAAGCGAAAAGCGCCCCCAGCCATCCAAGGTTGACTTGATCACGTCAAAGGGGATCGCACTGCCATGGGTCCGGATAATAAAGATATTCCTGGCCGCTGCCAGGCGCATTGAGGGCGTCTGCATGACCGGCTTCTTTTCCGCGGATGGGGTCGGCTTCTCAGCAGGTGGCTGCTGCGCGCTGCCAGCGATCCAGGCAAATCCCATAATGACGATTGCCGCCATGCGGCCCACATAATGCATGTTCGCCTCCGAAGGGATTACTTTAGGGCCAACAGCAGGGCAGAAGCAACTCCAACTCTACTTGTCTGAGAAGACCCACGTAAATGCGCTAAAGCGCATCTCAGATTACAATAACTTCTTTGCGATTATGGCTGACCGACTCTATCTCAGCATCTGGTTTCCCAGCTTCCAGGAGCCGGAGATGATGCCTCGCCTGCTTTCTGTGCTGAAGCAGTTTCCGTTTTCCGCCAAGCGCGGCGGAATTGGCTACGTGGCGGTGCGCAGCATCTCCTGGGACCAGCCGGTGATTTTTGAGCAGACGTTTGACTATCGCGTTGACCCGGAGCGCGCTCTTGCCCTGGCCGGCGAATTTCTGCATGAAGACAATGCGTATGAGGTCGATGCCCTCTGGGACCTTTGGGTGCCGGTTCAGGAAGGCGATCTGGATGAAACCTGGGAGGTGCGGCCGGAGCCAGTAAAGTTCATTGCTTTCGGCGCAAAATTTGAGGATGCCACGTTTCAGCAAAACGGGCATATTCAGGTGGACTTTGGCCTGGACGCTCCTTTTCTCTACGAAGAAGCAGATTTTACCAACACACTGGAACAACGAATCAAATCAAACGTGCAAAAGCTCGTGAGCTTTACCAGCGCTGTGGAGAAGAACTGCGGCATCAGCGGACGCGTGCTCTGGTCAGAGTCAGAAGACAACCTTGCCCAGAAGCTGATTGACCGCCTGCAGAAGGTGCAATAGGGCAAAATTTTCATTGGTTGGAGTGTCCGCTGGAGCGCTGAACTAAAGAGCAGGTCAGCAAAAGATCAACCAGCAATTCCATATCTCACAACGCCGCCAGCAGACACTTGTTACAAACAGGGAAGACTAGAAGATATCTTCAGTTATTAAGATACCGCTAAAATCTCCACACAATGCCGCCGGAATACCGGAGGCTGTTTTGACTATTTCCTGTGCCGGTAGATAGGCCAGCGGCCAACGCATCGACAGCACTGAAGTTCGTGCGCACAAAATCAATCTGTGCGGGGCGAATGGCGAAGTGCTTCGTCAATCCAATATCGATACCGCCACCGAACGCCATGGCAAAGCCGTTGGCGCTATTCAGCGGAGCTGACAAGCCTCCAATGATCGGAAGGGTCACGCCTGCTCCCAGGCTGGAGCGCGCTGTTCCGAACAGCGCATGACCAAAGACCGAGCTTCTGCCAAAGTAAGCTGTTGCAGTGGGGCCGAAGAGGAAGTTGTAAATGTGTTGTTGGCTCCCGGCGGAAAAGCCCGCAAAAGAAACGCCGGCAACCTGCCTGGATGTCCCACTGAAATCAGCTGTAACGCCAAAATTGCGTGTGAGGTTGAACGTGCCCTGCGCGTCCCATCCGTTGAAGTTGTTGCTATTGTTGTTGAGCAGAGAGTATCCGCCAAAAATTGTGCCGTGTGATGCTACTTCCCCACGTTGTTGGGCCATGCCCAACAGTGGAAGACAAAATATTCCTAATACTAAGATCGCGCGAAGGCGCATTCCGTTTTTCTCCTTGATATAGAGGTTGGGTTGTTAATAGATAAAATGCGCGAGACGGAAAGTTGTTGCGGCAGGGGCAGTTAAGAAGTGTGTGTGGTCAGAGAGAGGGAAGGTTAAGAATTGTAAGAGATCGCCGAAATCGCGCGAGATCGCACGGAATTGTTGGAAATTGGGTCATCTGTTCCGGGGCCGACATGCACACCCTATGCCTTCGTCAGCCGTCCTTCTATGAACTTCGCGACGATCCTGGCGCACGATTCGACGAACGACTGGTCGTCCGGCGCTTTGAAGGTATCGACGAAGTAGCTTTGAATGTCGATGAGGGCGGCGAATCTTCCCTTGACCAGGATGGGAACCACGATCTCTGACTTCACCATGGAAGAGGCGCGCAGATAGCGGGCATCGGCTTCGACATTGTTGACCACGACGGTCTTCTCCGTGGCGGCCGCGGTGCCGCAGAGTCCCTGGCCGAAGGCGAGCCGTTTTTGCGGCGTGAAGCTGCCGGTGTATGGACCGAGGACGAGTACGCCGGGGTTGGCTTCGTCAATGAAGCGGAAGCTGATGCTGTTGTAGCGCGGCATCTGGGAATGCACGTGATCGGCGATGCGTTGCATCAGCGTCGTGGCATCAGCAGATGTGGCTGCCAAGTGCGTGATCTGCTGCAGCAGGTCGTCATGAGTCGCCATGTAGGAAGATCACCTTTTTGGCTGCCACGCGGACGAGCTTATGTTTATCCCAGCGCAGCCAGAATGTCTTTCGGGCTTGCGTTGTCACCAAACGTTTCACTCACGTGCACGAACAGGTCTTTATTTCCAGGAGCAAAGACGAAGCTGCCGCCGAGCTGGAAGGGATCTTTGCCCAGTTTGTGCTGTTTATGTCCGGCCGCCTGGGCGCGCTTGCGGGCCTGCATGTTGTCGCGGCGCAGAAGATGGAGCAGGGAAGCATTCTTCAGTTCAATGGCTTTGTAGGCTTCGCGCTTCTCGTCGACCAGCAAAGGGAAATCGATGCCGGTTTTCTCGCGGAAGAACTTGGCGTAGCTCATGTCACCCAGTCCGACGGCGGCCAGGCTCGCACCTTTCTTGCTGAACTCCTCTTCATGCGTGCGCAACTGCGCGACGTGTTCGCTGCAGAAAATTCAACCATAGTGGCGCAGGAAGACCACCACGGCCGGCCCGTTGGCCCACAACGTTCCCAGGCGGAGAGTATTACCGGCAACATCGGGAAGAGAAATGCCGGCCAGCTTGCTGCTGAACGATTCAGCCATGCGGGACATTCTCTGAGCCGGAAGCGGCTGTGTCAAGCTGACAACATCTCAAGTTTTGAAGTTTTGCCGCGCACATTTGCTATCCTTGCCCATCTATGCGAGAGATTCGTGGTGCGGTTGCTGTGATTACGGGCGCAGGTTCCGGCATTGGCAGGGCACTGGCCCAGGACCTGGCAAAGCGCGGTGCAAAGCTTGCTCTGGCTGATGTGAACAGTGGGGGATTGGAAGAGACACGGCGGTTGTCAGGCGCCGCAGAAGCACGGACCTATACGGTTGACGTGGGCAAGGCTCCGGCAGTGGAGCAGTTTGCGCGACAGGTACAGCAGGATTTCGGCGGCGCACAGTTGCTGGTAAACAACGCAGGCGTCGCGCTCTTTGGAACATTTGCCGAGGTTTCATTGGGAGACATGGAATGGCTGATCCAGATCAACTTCTGGGGTGTGGTTTATGGCTGCAAGTTCTTTCTGCCGCTGCTTGCGCAGGAGCCTGATGCTCATATTGTGAACGTCTCCAGCATTTTTGGCTTGATTGGTCCTCCGGGACAAACGGCGTATGCTTCCAGCAAATTTGCCGTGCGCGGCTTTAGTGAATCGCTCCGGGAAGAGCTGCGAGCCACTACCTCTATAAATGTGACTTCAGTTCATCCTGCCGGCATTGCCACGCCGATTGCGGAGAATGCGCGCTCTGCTCAGGGATCAGAGGCAGCAGCGCGAGAGCGCGCCAAGGCTTTGTTTAAGAAAGTTGCCATCATCAAGCCAGAAGAAGCCGCGCGAGTAATCGTGAAGGGAATTCTCGGCAACAAGAAGCGCGTGCTGATCGGCGCAGACGCTTATCGCATTGATTGGATCCAGCGTCTGCTGCCCGGCCGCGCTAGTGCGCTGTATGCTGATGCGCTGGCAAAAAGAGCTGCGAGAGCAGAGTTAGGAGCGTTGTCCTCAAATTCAGCCAATAAATAAAGGGTATCTCCAAGACGCTTGATTTGAAGGTGCAAGCCACGCCGATTTTTGACATTTCATCCCTGAAAAGGACATAATTCCTCGCCATTTTCCGCGAATGAGTAGTGACGTTTAACCGGTTCTGACCGTCAGAATAGCGGATGAAGCCGGAATATTTGATAAAGGTATTTCTGGGTTTTAAGCGTCCAGTGTTTTGATCGCATGGGAGAGAAACTCGCGGTCACTGGACGAGCATTCAAAGCGCAAATTCATCAGAATCAATTTTGTACATACAAAAAGGTTATTGGTATATAGCTCCACTGGCACAATGATGTGGGATAATACACGGCCAATGAAGGGAATTAATTCCATTCATGTCATGAATGAAGGTTCATTCACGCTTTTGCTGGCGTTTGCACCTGATTCACAGAGAAGCACCCGCCGCAAATATCTCCACGCTTCCCCACTGCTACCCATGGAGGGTTTATGAGGTCAATCAACGTATTGCGAGTCGTTCTTGCGTGCTTGCTGCTCAGCGGCATGGTTTTGGCGCAGGGATTGGGTGCGTCAGGCGACATTAGAGGAACGGTCACCGATCCTTCGGGAGCCGTGGTGTCCAACGCCGTGGTTACGGCAACGGATATAGATAAAGGTGTAAAACACACCATCAGTTCAGACAATAATGGCCAATTCCATTTTTCCGGTCTGCCGCCTGCCACCTACAGTGTGAGCGTTACCAAGACCGGATTTCAATCTGCAATCGCCAAGAATGTGGTGGTCACCATTGGCCAGACCAACACTCTTAACTTCCCGTTGAAAGTCTCTCAGGTTTCAGAAGAGATTGAGGTCACTACCGAAGTGCCCGTTGTAGAAACGGAACGTGGGTCGCAGGCCAACGTAGTGAGCGATCAATACATTCGTGACCTGCCCATCAATCGTCGAGATTATCTCACCTTTACTCTGCTCGCCCCAGGCGTATCGGATTCCACTCGTTTGGCCTCCGATCAGGATTTCCGTGTGAAACAGACTCCGCAAAGCGGCCTCTCATTCTACGGAAGCAATGGCCGTGGCAACAGCGTGACGGTTGACGGCGGCGAGGCGAACGATGATGCCGGTGGTGTCCGGCTCACGGTAGGCCAGGGTGCTGTAGAGGAATTCCAAATCAATCGGAGCAATTATGGAGCCGACCTGGGCGGCGCCAGCGGCGCAAGCATTAATATTGTTACAAAATCAGGAACCAATAACGTGCATGGCACGCTCTTTGGGTTTTTCCGTAACGACTCCCTCGATGCACAAAACCCATTTTCCTTTACCCAGGCGCTGCAGCCAGGACAAGCATTTAACCCACTCGCGCCTGATGTTGCTGGCCAGCCCGTTAAAGATTCTTTGACCCGTGAACAGTTTGGCGGATCGATTGGTCTCCCGATAACCAAGGATAAGACCTGGCTCTTCACTTCCTTTGAAGGGTTAATGCAGGACGCGCAGAACTCTGTGCCTATACTCACAAATACCAATGTTTTGCGGCCTGATTCCGGAGCCTTCAGCGGCAACGAGCAAACGCCAATTATCAATGGGCTCGCTACGTTAGGCTCAACGCCTGTTCCATGTCTCACTGGTCAACCAGCACTTCCCGCATCCACATGCGCGGCTATTTTGTCAAATGTATTGACTGTGAACCCGGCAGCTAATCCGTTGAATTCGTTTCTCTTGAATGCGCTTGAATCCAATGGCGGTCTCTTCCCCTTTACCACCCGTGAGTATCAGGCCTCGGCGCGGCTTGATCACCAGTTTAGCGACCGTGATCAGGTGTTTCTCCGTTACAGCTTTGCTCACGACCGGGAAGAAAACCCCGATGTGCAATCGCTCACCGGTTTTACCCGCGGCAGCTCTGTTGCCCCGGCCTATGATCACACTCTGCAGGGAGCGTGGTTCCATCAGTTCAGCCCCAATACGCTGAATGAACTCCACCTCCAATGGAACTACTCAAATTTTGATGTGGTTCCGAACGTATTTGGGCAAGCGGGTCTTGACCTTCCCGGCTTTGCCAATATTGGAACGCAAATCTTCCTGCCTAATTTCACCATCATGCGGCGCTACGAGTTTGCGGATAACGTGACCCTGAACCGTGGCAAGCATGCTTTCAAATTTGGCGGCTATGAATTGATTCGCGGCAATCACACTGAGTCGGACACATTCTTCCCTGGGCGTTTTGTATTCGGCAGCCTGCCCGGCGGACTACTCAGCCCGTGCCTCCAAGTGCCCGCAGCCTGTGGATTGGCTCAGGCCCCGGCGTCTAATTGCCAGTTGGCCAACGGTCAATTCCAAACTCCTCCCCCGGGAACGGTCTGCTTCCCGGCTGCTCTCAATGCGCTGCAGTCAGCGGCGCTCGGATTGCCACAGTTCTACCAGCAGGGATTCGGCAATCCAATCTACAACTATCCGCGGCCATTCACGGCGTTTTACGCGCAAGACCAATGGGCCGTGAAACCTAACCTTACTTTGACCTACGGTCTTCGCTACGAACTCGATGCACAATACGGTCCACTGTCCACCGGTAAGACCAACTTTGCGCCTCGAGCTTCTTTTGCCTGGGACCCGATGAACAATCGACGCTTTGCCGTGCGCGGCGGCTTCGGAATTTATTATTCACCCATCTATGGCCAGATTGCTGACGTAGTGCAGACGCTGGGACTTGTAAACGGCATCAGGCCTATCGCCCAGGTGTTTGTGCCACTCACCGGCGCTCCCGGGAATCCTGCTCTTAACTCGGCTGTAATTTACCAAACGTTGTTTGCTCAGCAAAAAATCCCCTGCCAGTCAATTCCAGCGGGCAACGCAGCCTGCATCACGCCAGCGGATTTGACCCAGTTTGGCATCAACGTGACCAACAGCGGGCCGGTTCCTCCCCTCAGCGTGTTGTTCAGCGGCCAGCCCGATTACAAGAGCCCTTACTCAATGCAGGGTTCGTTTGGAGTTGAGGGTGAGGTAGCCAAAGGGCTTTCGGTCTCAGTGAGCGGAATCTACGTTCACACACTGCGCCTACCCGTAGCGCTGGATACCAATCTGCTACCTGCGCCTTTCACAACGGCAACCAGTCCTTTCACCGGACAGAGCGTTACCTTCCAGAACTGGGCCGCACCGCAATGCGCTTCTAATCCGACTTCGTGCTTTGCCAACCCCCTGTTGCTTCAGGGGGACCAGTATTCGTCAAAGGCTTCAGCGCTTTATGAAGGCGTGATTTTTGAAGTCAACAAGCGCTTCAGCGATCACTTTACGCTTTTCGGAAACTACACCTTCAGCAAAGCGTTCGATACATCAACCGATTTCAACAGTGATTTTGCTCCGTTCAACCAGCTTGATCTGAGTGCAGAGCGCGCGCTCTCTGATTTCGATCAACGTCACAAGGTCGTAGTCGCCAGCGTTTTTGATACAGGAAACCATGGCGGGGCGTTCTTCTCCGGGTTCCAACTCTCGCCAATCATTCGCTACAACAGCGGCCACCCGTTCAATATCCTGGCGGGCGGGACAGATATTAATGGCGACCGCCATTCAACCAATGACCGGCCCCTTGGGGTTGCCCGCAACAGCGGACAGGGTCCTGATTTCTTTGACTTTGACTTGCGGTTGACCAAAGGGATCAAGCTTGGTGAGCAACGCCAACTGCAGTTCATTGCGGAAGGTTTCAATTTGTTCAATCGAACCAACTTTGCCAGCGTAAACAATGAAGTTCCTACGCTGAACGGCTTCACCGCCCTGAATCCTAATTCGAGCGGCCACTTTGTCAATCCATCGGTCGTCAATCCGGGCGGAGCGCCGTTGGCCTTTACCTCGGCTTTCCCGATGCGCCAGATTCAACTCGGCGTTCGCCTGGCGTTCTAGTCTTTTCACTGGCGACGGAAGCAGTTATGCTTCCGTCGCTTTTCTATTTATCCCGATCATGAATCGGCTGTTGTCTTAGTTTCAGCTAACTGCCATCCTATAACCTAGCCAATGTCCGTTGCCCCCCAAACACCGCCACACATTGGACAAGTCACCGGCGCGCAGGCTGTTGTTGCGGCGCTGTTGCGACATGGCATTACTGCCGGTTTCGGCATTCCCAGCATTCATAACATTGCCTTGTATGATGCTCTCAGGCAGACGCCCGAGTTCCGGCATTGGGTTGTTCGCCACGAGCAGGCAGCAGGCTTTGCGGCTGATGGTTTTTACCGCTCCAGCGGCCGCATTGCGGCGGTTTTTGCTTCAACTGGACCGGGCAACCTTTTTACACTGGTTCCGCTGCTTGAGAGCCTGCAGACCCAGACGCCTGTTCTTGTCATCGGCACTAACATCGCTTCCTCATTGCTTGGAAAAACCGGTGGCGCGCTTCATGAAACTCCAGAGCAAATCGAGATCATTCGGCCCCTCACGCGCTTTGCCCGGCGCGTGCCCAGCCCAGATAAGCTAGCTGACACGATTGCCGAAGCTGTGCAAGCGCTTCATGGCGCATTGCCGGGACCGGCTTTTATCGAGATACCGCATGACTTTTTTCATGCCGTCGTCAGCGTGACGAACTCTGTGACGGCAAAGCCGCCAGCCATAACTCTAGCACCGCAACAACTCGCGAATGCGACGCAGCAGATTGCTGCAAGTCAAAAGCCTGTTCTCCTGCTTGGCTCTGGTGCTCGCAAAGACCGAGTTTTAATTCAACAACTGGCAGAGCTGCTGCAGTCGCCGGTCTTTACCACCACCAGCGGTAAAGGCGCGATTACGGCTGATCATCCTCTCTGCCTCGGTTGTATTTCCCGTTTGGGCGCAGTGCAGGATGTGTTGCTGGAAAGTGACCTGCTCATCTCTTTTGGAGCGCGCCTTACTGAGTTCGATACCGGTCGTTTTACGCTGAAACTGCCGAGGCTACATATTCAGGTTGTGACCGACACTCACTATGCCGGCAATCGCCTGCCTTCCACGTTATTGGTTGGTGAAATCGGTGACCTTGCCCAGTCGCTTGCGCAGGGTATTCAACCTCGTACTGCCTGGTGTGATATTGCAGGCATCATCGCGCGTGATTCACAAAAACTCGAAGGCTTGGCGCAGGACGCTTACGCCGCACTCAAGTTCTTGCGTGAAGTCATGCATCGCAATGATGTGCTGGTGAATGACCAATCAATCTTGAATTATTGGGCTTCAGCGTTCTTTCCCGTGCTTGAGCCGGGAACATTTCTTTATCCGCTGGGGTCAGGCACGCTCGGCTATGGATTGCCGGCTGCTATCGGCGCTGCCTGTGCCGCGCAACAGTCAGGCGAGACTAGAAGAATTGTTTGCATTGCCGGCGACGGCGGATTCCAGTACACGCAGCACGAGTTGGCCACGTTGGCGCAGTACGGACTGCCCGTGAAGATTTTGCTGGTGAATGATGAAGCCTATGGCGTGATTGCTTTTTTGCAACGCTCCATGTTTGGGCAGACCCATGAGATTGCTCTCAAGAATCCAGATTTTTGTCGCGTTGCGGAAGCCTACGGTATTCGCGCTGAACGTGTTCCCAGCCTCGCGCGGCTGAGCCAGCGCTTGCCAGACTGGTTGGATGCTCCCGGCCCGGCGTTGCTGGAATGGCGCACTGAGTTGAAAGCGCCATGGGAGGCAGGCGCGATTCCCCGGCCAGCAAGCATCAACCCGAAGAGTTAGGCGTAGTTCAAGGAGACATCGTTCTTTATGTCTGTGAAAGAAGCCTCAAAGACTGTAAAGCAGCTTTTCGATCTCACTGGCCGCACCGCCATTATTACCGGCGGCTCTATTGGCTTGGGTCGCCAGATGGCAGAAGCGCTGGCTGAGATGGGAGCCAACCTTGTCCTGTGTGCGCGCAAAAAAGAGCGCTGCGAAGAGACAGCGCATGACGTGGAAAAGCTCGGCGTGCGCGCTCTGGCAGTAAGCTGCGACGTAAAGGACCAGGCGAGCGTGCAACAGTTGGTAGATACTGCGGTTGCTGAGTTTGGCCGCGTGGATATTCTGATCAACAATGCAGGCATTTCTTGGGGCGCTCCCACTGAACAGATGACTTTGGCCGAGTGGAACAAGGTAATTGAAACCAACTTGACCGGCACTTTTCTCTGCGCACAGGCCGCAGGACGGGTCATGCTCAAACAGGAACGCGGTAAGATCATCAATATGGCTTCAGTGGCCGGGATTCGTGGCGCTCCGCCGGAGACGGTGCAGGCCATTGGTTACCACGCCAGCAAAGGCGGAGTGATTTCGTTTACACGCGATCTCGCGGTGAAATGGGCGCGTCATAATATCCAGGTGAACGCGATTGCGCCAGGATGGTTTCCCACTCATATGTCAGATTGGGTGATTGAGCATAAAAGGGATTATCTTTTGAGCCATATTCCGGCGCGCCGCTTTGGCGCCGATCACGACTTGAAAGGCGCTGCCGCTTTTCTGGCGTCAGATGCATCGGACTACGTCAGCGGCCATGTTCTGGTCGTGGATGGAGGCCAATCCGCATGAGCCTGTTGAGGCTGTCATGAACATTCCTCTTACCCCATTGCGTTTTTTGCGATATTCCAGCCAGCAACATCCTGCGCGCACCGCTGTGGTATGCGGTGATCAGCGCTTTACCTACGCGCAGTTTTCTGAACGCACAGCGCTCCAGGCCGGTGCTCTGCTGGCTCTTGGCCTGCAACCCGGTGATCGCGTAGCCTTCCTTAGCGCCAACTGTCATCGCCTGCTGGAAGCATATTATGGCGTTCTTGAAGCCGGCGGTGTGCTGCTTCCGCTGAATATCCGCCTGGCCCCGCAGGAATTGGCTTACATTTTAAATGACTCAGAAGCCACCGTGCTTTTCTTTGAGCAGCAGTTCATTCCTTTAGTTGAGTCGTTCCGCGCCGAGCTTGGCTCTGTGAAGCATTTTGTGGCGCTCAATTTCAAGCCGAGCGCCGCGTGGATGACGCCAAAAAACTATGAGGAGCTGCTGGCCGCTGCCACGCCGCATCGTGCTGATGTGATGCAGGTCAATGAGAACAGCCTGGCCGAGCTTTTCTACACTAGTGGCACAAGCGCCAATCCCAAGGGCGTAATGCTGACGCATCGCAACATCTACCTGCATGCGCTAAACGTAGCTATTCATTTCCCCAGCAATGCTGAGTCAGTAGAACTGCACACGATTCCCTTATTTCACGCCAATGGCTGGGGAGTGGCACATTCGCTCACGTACGTTGGCGGCAAGCATGTGATGATGCGCAAGTTTGAGACCGCCGAGGTTTTTCGTCTGATTGAACGTGAAGGCGCGCAATCTTTGAGCGTAGTGCCGGCCATGGCCACTGCCCTGGTGAACTGCCCAGAGAGGCCCAAATTTAACCTGAAAAGCCTGGAGCGCGTGAGCATCGGAGGCGCTGCTTCTTCGCCTACGCTGGTGCGCGAGGTGGAAGAGAAGCTTGGCTGCGCCTGCTACTCCGGATACGGGCTTACTGAAACGGCGCCGGTGCTCACCAGCGCCCGCATGAAACCTGGATTGGAATGGGAAGAGCAGGAGCGCCATCAAAAACAAGCCAGCACCGGGCATGCAATTCCCGGAGTAGAGATTCGGGTGGTTGATCCGCAAGGCAATGACGTTCCTCACGATGGCAAGAGTATTGGAGAGATCGTTGCCCGCAGTGACGGTGTGATGGCCGGTTACTGGAAACAGCCTGAGGCTACGGCTGAAGTCATGCGCAGCGGATGGTTCCACACCGGAGATATGGCCGTTATGGACGAAGAAGGCTACGTGCTGATTGTGGATCGCAAGAAAGACATTATTATCAGTGGCGGTGAAAATATTTCATCGCTGGAGATTGAGAACGTTATCCTCTCGCATCCGGGAGTTTATGAAGTGGCGGTGATTCCTGTTCCAGATCAACGCTGGGGAGAAATTCCCAAAGCTCTGGTGGTCATGAAGCCCGGAGTACAGGCCAGAGAAAGCGAATTGCTGGAGTTTTGTCGCGGGCAGATGAGCCATTACAAATGTCCGCGCTCAGTGGAATTTATGGATTCTCTGCCACGCACTGGTACGGGGAAAGTTTTAAAGAAAGAGCTGCGCAAGAAGTATTGGTCGGGGACGGAGAGCATCAGGCCAGAGATGGCGAGTGATGTTCTGAAATCCCGACCCTGAGCTTGCGAAGGGGAGAGACCCATACAATCTAAACAAAACTGTGGGATAGAAAGAGGTTTCTGCGAAGCCTTTTCAGCAATTGAGACCATAGGGGTTCCCGCGCTCCGCTCGGGACAAGAATAAAATGCCTAAACGCATCCTCGATTCTCCTGACTCGCTCAAAGACCTAATCGGCCAGGAACTGGCGGTAACTGACTGGTTCACGGTCACGCAGGAGCGCATCCAGCAATTTGCCGACGCGACGCTCGATCATCAGTGGATCCACGTTGACGTTGAGCGTGCCCGCCGGGATTCTCCGTTTAGAGCCCCGATTGCCCACGGATTTCTCACGCTCTCCTTGCTGCCGCACTTCATGCATGAAGCTATTGAGATCAAGCAAGGCGTGCGGATGGGAGTGAACTATGGGCTAAATCGCGTACGCTTTGTCTCTCCGGTGCGTGCCGGCTCGAACATTCGCGCCCGGATCGCGCTCACTTCAATGAAAGATATTCCACCGAATGCTGTGGAAGCTGTGTTTAATGCCACGATTGAGGTTGAAGGCGGTGAAAAGCCTTGCTGTGTGGCCGAGTGGGTGGCGAGGTACTACAGCTAAGCTGCTTGAACGTGAAGATCTTTGTAGTGGGTAGGGTTCCCTCGCTGCGCTCGGGAATCCAGAAGAGACCGCATAACTATAAGCCCTGTCTCTCCGTCGCACTCAATCCCACCTTCATCAGCGTCCCGGCAACTTCTCCTAGCGAGGCGAACCGTTCATCTTTTGTTAATCCATGGAAGTAGCGGTAATAAATCTGCTGGATAATCACCGCAGTTTTAAACGTTGCAAACACATAGTAGAAGACGATCTGCGAAAGATCGCGGCTGGTCTTTTCTGCATAACGTTCTGCAAGCTGGGCGCGGCTTAACATACCAGGGAGAATCGTTGGCCCCCAGCGCACCATTTGCATCTCCGGTGGATCGCCAGGATCGACCCAATAGGCCAGCGCGGTGCCCAGATCAGTAAGCGGATCACCAAGCGTGCACATCTCCCAATCCAGCACAGTTTTTATCTGGGTAATGTCATCAGCGTTAAGCACCATGTTGTCAAATTTGTAATCATTATGGATCAGCGTGCCTTCGCTTTGCGCCGGCATGTGCTCGCGCAGCCAGGCTGAGAGTGGCTCGACTTCAGGAAGGTCATGCGTTTTTGATCCGCTATAGCGCTCAATCCAACCACGCACCTGCCGCTCCAGATAGCCCTGCGGCTTGCCCAACTCTCCCAGGCCGAGTGCGTTGTAATTGAGCCGATGCAGAGCTGCAAGACGATCAATGAATGACTCGCTCAGCTTGCGCGCTGTCTCAACGTTAAGGTTAAGACCCTGCGGCAAATTTCTTCGCAGTATCACGCCGCGCACTCTTTCCATTACATAGAACGGCGCTCCAAGAATCGATTCGTCAGTGCAGTGGAGCAGAGGCCGCGGCGCCGGGTATGCATCATGCAGCCGCAATAACACGTTATATTCGCGTCCCATATCGTGGGCAGACTTCACCTTACTTCCAAACGGTGGCCGCCGCAGGACCATTTCTTTTTCGCCCAGCGATACCGAATACGTCAGATTGGAGTGCCCGCTGGGAAACTGCTTCACCACCAGTTGGCCGGGGAGATTGGGAAAGTGGCTGCGCAAATATGGCTCCAATCGCGCCAGATCAAGTTCTTCTCCAGCGCGAACCGCCTGGGAGCTATCCTGCAGCTCTTCTGCTACGTGAGGGTTGGGTGTGGCCTCGGTTGCCATCGCGACCTCTTGTTATCCTGCGAACCCTGCTTGTACTTACCTGTGCGTGATCAAGTCAGGGTCAGTAAAGTGCGGAGTAGCATTATACGAGCTTAGAGTAAACCGTCCGGCTGAGAACAGAAATTCGCTATAAGCGCAGTTCCTTACCATCCAGGCTGTTTTCAGGGTGGCTTCAGTGGATAGGTTGAGAGCGCGCTGCATGGCCACGCCCACCGGCCCGCCGGAGCTAAAGATTGCGATCTGTTGCCCACGGTTGCCATTCGATGCAAGCTGTGCCAGGCCGCGCTGCACGCGTGAGCAAAACTCCGGCCACGGCTCAATCCCTTGCAACGGAATTTGCCCTTCAGCCCAGCGGCCGATCACGACTTCAAACATCCTTTGAAATGTTTTGAATTGTTCTGGCCGCGTGCGTGAGTCCTTGAACGCCTGGTTCATTCTGTTAAGCTCGGCATCAGTCTCAATCAGGCCGGGGAGGCTGCGTTCAATTACCAACTCAGCTTGAAACTCGTCAAAGCTTTCCAGAACGGCGGGTTCAGGAAATGGAACCCCTGCATTTCTGTACGCTTCATTCACAATCCCGGCGGTTTCACGTTGACGCACGCGTGGGCCTGAATAGACGCGGTCAAAACAGAGATTCAAGCCTGCCCAGTACTCGCCCAGAAGACGGGCCTGTTTTTCGCCCTTGGGTGAGAGCTTGTCGTAATTGCTTTCGAGAAAAGATGCTTGTCCGTGTCGGACCAGAAAAAGGCGGCTCATTCGGGAATCAGACGCTGAAAAGAGAGGATATCATGCACCGACTCCGGTACCATAAAAGAACGCCCGGCTCTGGGCTGAGCCGGGCAATCAGGATGATCAGTCAATCAACTTAGCTGGTTTCTATCTTAGGGCTTGGCTGCGGGAATACGAACGTCAACGCCATTAATGGCGTTGGCATGTTCGGTGGCAGTAGCGTCAAGCTCTGAGAGCGCAAACTTGTGTGCCGCGTGCTCATCCATGATCCACAGAGTTTCGCCGGCAATGGCATAGTTCTGCGCCGTGACCCTGCGGCCATCCTTAAAGATGAACACTGCAGGCTGCCCCGGTTCCTTGACTGAAATGGATGAGTTGGAATTGGACTCTGAACGATTGTAAGAATCGCGATTCTCACTGCGCAGGTCTGCCACTTCATCTGACAGTTGCTGGACATCGGCAGCGAGTTCAGCATTGCTGCCGTTATCACTGCTTTCAGCAACGGGCGCTGGAGGCGGCGCGTAATAGTCTGCCGGGTAGCCAGAGTATCCGCCGTATCCGGAGTAGAAAGGATCACCCCAGAAGGGGGCGCCGATAAATGGCCCGCCGAAGAACGGAGCACCAAAGAAAAATCCGCTATTAAAGAAAAAGGGCGAGAAGCAGCCAAAGCACCCACGCGAAAAAAATCTGTGATGGAAGAAGAACCTGTTGTTGTTAAAGAAAAATCCATTATGAAAACGGACAAACCCGTTTGTCCTGCCAGGGAATGAAACAAAGCCTCCAGAGGTATGCGCGAATACGTGGGCTCCTGAAGGAGCAAATGTTCGCGGCGCAAACGGCCTGGGCGCGAATGTCCTGGGAGCGAATGTCCTGGGCGCGAAGGTGCGTGGAGCGAAAGACCTGGGAGCAAAGGATCGCGGCGCAAATGTACCTCTGGGAGCAAATGAGCGTGAAGGCGCAAATCCTCTGGCGCCGCTGGGAGCGCTGGCATGGAATCCGCCACCACCTCTGAAGCCACCGCCGCCCATGCTGCGGCCACCGCCCATACCGCGCTGTGCATAAACTGGCAAAGAAAGTAGACACGCTAACCCGATCACCGTGATTGAAGTAAGCTGCCGCATATTTTTAGTCCCTTAATATATTGTAGTCCCGCTGGGCAAGGGCGAAACACGGGTATTTTTCCAGTGTTTTCAATCATCTGCTGGCAGTTTGACAGCCGCAACTATAATTTCCGCCATGAAAAAACTCATTTTTGCAGTAATACTCATACTCTTATCACTCCCAGTATTGGGCCAGACTAAAAAGCCGGTGTCTGCCAAGAAGGCTTCTGCGGCGGCCGCGTCCAACCTCTATCACATCGAAGAAGGATTCGTTGATGCCCATGGCGTGCTGATCTATTACATGATCGTTGGCCATGGCGCTCCACTGATGATCGTTCACGGCGGCCCTGGAGCGTCGCACGATTATTTTCTGCCCTATCTCCTGCCGTTGGCGCGCAGCAACCAGCTCGTCTTTATTGATGAGCGCGGCTCAGGCCGTTCAGAAAAACTTGAAGACGCCAGCCAGTACACGGTTGAAAACATGGTGGAAGACGTGGAAGCAGTTCGTCAGGCACTTCATCTGGGCAAGATAAGCTTGTTCGGACACTCTTATGGCGGCGTGCTGGCACAGGCTTATGCTTTCAAATATCAGCAGAACCTCACGCACCTGATTTTGGGCGGCACGTTCTACTCGACGAGTGAGATGAACAAAGTTCTGGCGGAAGAAAAGAACGCCATGCCGGCGGATGCGTTAGCAAAGCTGAACGATCTTGAGAAAGCCGGTCTCTTTGGCAAAGGCAAGGACTGGGAAAAGAACCGTTATCCCGATGGCTACGCCAAGCTGGCCTGGGGAGATGGATATTTCCCGTATCTTTATCAGCACCATCCTGATCCCAACTATGATCCGGTAGCCGGCAATACCACAAACTCCTGGGACCTCTATCGTGAAATGTGGGGATCACACGGCGAGTTCGTGATTGACGGCAACCTGAAATCGGTGGAGTACCTGGACAAGCTGCCGAGCATCAAGGTGCCAACGCTGCTGATCTGTGGCGATCACGATGAATCGAACCCAAGACTTTCGCGCACGATGCATGAAAAGATCGCGGGATCAAAGCTGGTGATTGTGCCGCAGGCGGGACACATGGCGTTTGTGGACCAGCCGAATCTTTACATCAAGGCGGTGAGCGATTTTCTGGAAGGGAAGTGAACTGGAGTAGAATTTACTCATGTCGCAGACGATTGTGAGCAACCCCGAAATCATGAGCGGCGAACCTGTATTTCGTGGGACGCGTGTGCCGTTTAAGAATCTGACTGATTATCTCGAGCATGGGCATACGCTTGATGAGTTTCTCGATGATTTCCCGGGGGTAACCCGGCAAGCTGCGATAGCTGCCCTTGAAGAAGCCAGATCTAGCCTAGTTGCCTCTCTGAAATGAGACTTCTGCTTGACGAGTGTGTCCCGCAGACGTTGAAACCATTGTTTATTGCTGCTGGGCATGACTGCCAGACGGTTCGTAATGCTGGTTGGGAGGGTTTGACGAACGGGAAATTACTGGCCCAAGCAGAGCCTCTTTTCGAGGTGCTCATCACGGTTGATAAGAACTTGCATTATCAACAGAATCTTAGAACCCGAGCTATCTCAATTCTGCTATTACGCGCAAAATCGAATGACTTGGATGATCTGAAGCCGCTTGTTCCTAAGGCTCTCAATGCGCTCAAATCTATTCAGCCGGGTCAGGTGCTTGAGATTAAACTTTAAGTGCAGTTAGGATCATAACTACCGCGTCTGCAAACTTCCGGCGTAGCTCTCCGTTCTCTGTGTCGATGGTCCATTTTTGATCATCTCCGCCGCCTTCTCCGCGATCATAATCGTCGGCGCGTTTGTATTTCCTCCCACGACCAGCGGCATAATCGACGCGTCTATCACCCGTAGACCTTCCACGCCGTGAACGCGCAGTTCAGAGTCCACGACAGCCGTGGCATCCTGGCCCATTTTGCAGGTTCCGGCTGGATGATAAAGCGTCTCAGTAAAAGTAGAGATATGTGCGCGCAAAGCCTGATCGTCTTTGGCCGCAGCGCCGGGATGAAGTTCTTTTCCGCGATAGGGAGCAAACGCTTTAGTGGCCGCCAGCGATCGCGAGAGCTTGACGCCTTCCAGCATTACGTCCATGTCTCTGGGATCGGCAAAATAATTGGCGCGGATGGAAGGCGCATCCAGCGGATTGCTGGAGCGCAGGCGGATTTCGCCACGGCTGAATGGATGCAGCAATGTTGGCCCGAATGCGAATGCATGGCCATCAAATTTTTGAAAGCCGTGCCCAACAAAATAACCGGCGCCAAAATGAAATTGCAGGTTGGGAGTCTGGCCTTGCGACACGGTGTTCAGAAACGCTCCGGCCTCGGCCACATTTGAAGTCAACGGGCCTTTTTTGAAGCAGAGATACTGTACCAGGCTGGAAAGGCTCTCAGCGCTGGCAAGGCTGACAGGCTTGGTACATTCAAAGACAACGCCGGTGCAGGGATGGTCCTGCAGGTTCTGGCCCACGCCGGGCAGATCGCAAACCACAGGAATATCAAAAGCGCGCAAGTGTGATGCGGGGCCTATGCCGGAGAGCATGAGTAATTGCGGCGAGCCAATCGCCCCGCCGCACAAGATGATTTCCTGCTCGGCTCGCTCCTGCGCGCTTCCTGTCCCTTGCTGAAAGCTCACAATGGCAGCGCGCTTGCCTTCAAAATAGATTCCGAACACATGCGCGTCAGTTTTCACGGTCAGATTGGGCCGCGACATGGCAGGATGCAGGAAGGCCGCAGCCGCGCTATGCCGCTTGCCGTTGAACTGCGTGACCTGATAGAAGCCGAAGCCATCCTGCGATTCGCCATTGAAATCAGGATTGCGTTTGAATCCGGCTTCCTCCCCTGCGGCAATAAAGGCTTCAGAGAGAGGATTGATGGTGCGGAGATCGCTTACGTGTAAGGGTCCTGCAGCTCCGTGATACTCAGATGCGCCGTGCTGCTGGTTCTCAGACTTTTTGAAGTAGGGAAGCACATCGTCATAGTCCCAGCCAGGATTGCCCAGATCCCGCCAGCTGTTATAGTCTGCGCGGTTGCCGCGGATATAGATCATCGCGTTGATTGCGCTGCTGCCACCAAGGACCTTGCCTCGCGGCCAATACAAACTGCGATTGGCGAGTTGCCCTTCCGGATCGGTGTAATAAGCCCAGTCACACGGAGTTTTAAAGAGCTTGGAAAAGGCAACAGGGATATGAATTTCTTTGCGGGTATCGCGGCCGCCGGCCTCCAGCAGGAGCACTTTTACTTTGGGGTCTTCACTCAGGCGGTTGGCCAGCACACATCCGGCAGAACCAGCGCCGATGATGATGTAGTCATACATGGGCTTACTCCCTGGGACGGACTAGAAACGGGCAACGCTGCAAAGAAACGAGTGCAAGAATTGTAGCGCGAAAATTGCTGTTGCAACGCGGTTGTGATGGCGAGCTTGTTACGGAGTGCGTTTCATCCCGGGCGATTACAGGCAAGAGCCTACGGCCGCAAACGTCATCTCGGTCGCTTTACTCTTTGTTTTACGCTTCCAGGCGGCGAACAGTTCAGTGTAAGAGAGCGTGATGTACTGGCTGGGTGCAATGAGCAGCAACCGCGCGGTGGCATCAATCCATTTGGGCGGGCCTTCAATTTCGCCGTACGCGCCGATAGGGGTTTCATCCAGCACCACATGGCCGGTGGAGTCGGCCCATTCACTGCGGAACTTTTCATAGCGGAAGCTGGGCTGGAACCCAAGCGATTCAAATATCCGGGCTGCGGCTTCGCCGTTTTCAATCAGGGTTTCAATCTCCCGGCGCGATTTGTGCCGCCCTCCGCTGGGACCGCTTTTGTCCTTATAGGTAAGGGTCCATTTTTCCCCGAATTTCCTGAGTCGCAGCAGGGCACCGCGCCGGCGAAGCTTGGCACCGGGCTGGTCATAAAGGGTATTGAATTCGTGGGTTCGGGGGGTGATGACGCTGAAGCCAGCGTCCTTCAGGCGGCCGGTCACGGCGTCCATATCGTCAATCAGGAACTTGATTTCGACTTCGCGGTCAGATGGCACGGCCAATTCAGTATAAAGAAGCAGCCGTGGATTGAGGCTGGCAGTGAATCCAAATTTCACTTTGCACTTGGCAGTGTGCAGGGTTTTTCAGAGCAGGAACCGTCTAAGATATTGGCGAGAAACAGAGCAAGCTCGTATTTTATTGCTAAACTATTGATAAATAAAAGACTTATTTTGAAACCAATAGTAATCCCGAAACAACAGGTTTCTGTTGGTGAGCATCTAAGATCAGGTACAATGATTAAGGTAAGAAGCTTAGATCAAGCAATCTTTTTGCGATTGGAATAGTGGTAAAAAAGACACGCTCGGAGTTTCGGAGAAGATAAGGCGATTGCTATTTTGTCTTTGCAATCCATAGAATTACCGGCGGCGTCGCTTGGGGAACCCAGATTCTGTATGTCAAGGAGTTTGCATGAACCGAGTACTGTCCATTCTGGCGGTAGCCTTATTTTTGGCTGCCAACGTGGGGGCGGCTCCAGTTCCAAACCACCAACAGCCCAGAGCCAAAACCAGCGCCATCCCCGTGGCCTCAAACACAGCCAAGAAAGCCAAGGCTGAACCCAAACCCTACCAGGTGGGCAATGCTTCCTGGTATGGAAAACAGTTTCATGGCAAGACTACAGCCAGCGGTGAGGATTTCGACATGTTCGAGTTCACGGCCGCTCATCGCACGCTGCCTTTGGGGACCTTTGTTAAGGTGACCAACCTCAAAAATGGCAAGTGGATCATCGTCCGGGTCAATGACCGCGGCCCTTATGTGGGCAATCGCATCATGGACCTGAGCTACAGTGCCGCCAGAATGCTTAACTTTCGCGACGGCGTGGAGCGGGTCCGGCTTGACCTGATTCAGCCCGAACACGTGGCAGTAAACCAGGCTTTCAGCGGACAATAAGCGACAAATATATACTGGGAAGTATGGCTTCCAAGCTTCCTGGCACCCTTGCCTCGCCCGCATCCTCCGGGATGCGGGAACGGCTTATTGTTGCCCTGGATGTTTCCAGCGCCAACGCGGCCCAGGCGCTTGTCCAGCGGATTGGCGATGCGGCGGGAATCTATAAAGTGGGGTTGCAGCTTTTCACGGCTGAAGGTCCCACCTTTGTACGCGATCTGGTTCACTCAGGAAAGCGTGTTTTTCTCGATCTGAAGCTGCATGACATCCCCAACACCGTTAACTATGCGGTAAAGAGCGCAGTGGGCCTAGGGGTGCACATGCTGACCGTCCATGCCAGTGGCGGTTCAACCATGCTGCGCGCAGCCACTGAAGCAGCAGGCGGCAAGCTGAATATTTTGGCGGTGACTGTCCTTACCAGCCTTAGCGATGAAGATTTGGAAGAGACCGGTATTGCCGGGCGAGTTACTGATCAGGCTCTGCGAATGGCAGCGCTGGCTAAGAACGCTGGATGCCAGGGAATCGTCAGCTCTCCACGAGAAGCTTTGCTGATCAGAAAGTCCCTGGGCGAGGGCTTTGCCATTGTGACGCCCGGCATACGGCCTGCCGGGGCAGATAGCAATGATCAGCAAAGAATTGCCACGCCAGCCCAGGCGATTGTGAATGGGGCCAGCCATATTGTGGTTGGCCGCCCTATTACCCTGGCCGCCGATCCGGCTGCGGCCGCCCGAGCCATTATTTCTGAAATGGAGCACGCAAGAATCAGCAGGTGACATCGTTCCAGGAGAGCACTACAATCACCCAAACGAGGTACTCTCATGCGAGGCTTGCTCTGTGTTGTGCTTGTGTCATCCATCGCTGCTGTGGCGCAAAATGCTCCGGAACAACCCGCTGCTTCCGCGCAGTCCGCTCCTGCTGCTCAAGGCTCTTTAAAACAGGTAACCGTACCCGCCGGCACTGAAGTTCCCCTCACGCTCAGAAGTGCCATTGATACAAAGAACACGCGGGTTGGGGATGGTGTTTACTGCCAAACGGCGTTCCCGGTGGTGGTCGATAATGTGATCGTGATTCCTGCCGGAACTTATGTAAAGGGCGAGGTGGTAAAAGCGGAGCGTGCCGGCCGGATTAGAGGGCGCGCACAAATTCTTTTTCGTTTTAACACGCTAATTTTCCCCAACGGTTACACCGTTGATATGCCCGGTACAGTTCATCATGATTCTGGATCTACCAATGCCAGCGTGGACGATGAAGGCGTGATCAAAGCCGACAGCCAAAAAGGTAAGGACGCCAAGACGATTGGCGAAGGCGCCGGGATAGGCGCCGTCGGCGGAAGTGTTATCACAGGCAGCAGGACTGGCGCGCTTAGCGGTGCGGGCATCGGCGGCTTGGCCGGGCTGGCAACGGTGCTAATGACCCGCGGCCAGGATGTTCGCATTGAACCGGGTACATCTCTCAAAATGCTATTGCAACAGCCGCTCACCGTGGATGTAGTGCCGTTGGATCGCAATCGCGCAGCTACTGAGGTTGTGCCGCGCGCTACCAATGCCGTTCGACTACCGACCCCGAATGTTCCGCCAAACCCGAAATAAAACTAAGCAGAACCAAATCGCGGTTGGATTTTGCAAAAGGTTTTGCTGGTCTGAAAGGCTTTTTGTTTTCAATCCCAAATTCAGTAACTTGAAATTCGGACACTTACAAAAATTGGAATTTCTAACAATCCTCGTCAAGTTAAGTGATTCAATATCAAACTCTTAATGTTCTATAAAGAATGGAACTTGGAATGCACAAAATAAAATAAGCTTTACTGAACTAATTGACTGAATACTGTTAGGTTGGAAAAGCAATTTTACATTGGTTTTATAGAGTTTTAGACCCGTTCTCTGTGCATACCACTGCCATTTCCTTAGGAGGGAGATGAGATGTTAAGAAAGAGAGCCTTTTCCCTATGGCTGCAGTCGCTGCTGATTATGATTTTCGCCGCGACCGCATTTAGCCAAACCACCGCGAGCATTCAGGGAACCGTCAACGATCAAAGTGGCGCTGCTGTCGTCGGCGCCAAGGTGACGGTGAAAAGTACAGCTCTGGGAATCGAACGGAGCACCCAGACGAACAGCACCGGTGCGTATGAAGTCGATGCGCTGCCTCTTGGGTCTTACAGCGTTCAGGTCCAGATGACAGGATTTGAAACGCAGTTAGCCAAAGACTTGGTGCTTGAGGTAAGCCAAAACATGGTTCAGAACTTCGCTTTGAAGGTGGCGACTACCTCAGAAGTGGTTACAGTTGAAGCGACTGCGCCGATTATTGAAACCACAACTATGACTGTTGGATCAACGATCAATCAACGGACAGTGCAGGAACTACCGTTGAATGGGCGGCATTTTGTCGATCTGGCGTTATTGATTCCCGGTACCGTAACTGCTCCACAAAATGGTTTTCTTACCGCGCCACTGCGCGGCCAGGGCGCTTTTGCCGTCAATACTGCTGGTATGCGTGAAGACGCTGTTAATTGGATGGTAAATGGCATCAACCTGAACGACATGGTCCAGAACCAGGTAACCTTCCAGCCCACTATCAACACGGTTTCCGAATTCAAAGTCGATAATTCCACCTATAGTGCGGAATACGGCCGCAACGCTGGCGCCATCGTCACCATTGCATCCCGCTCAGGCACAAACCAGTTCCACGGTGAAGTGTACGACTATCTGCGTAACAACGTCTTCGATGCGCGCAACGCTTTCAATCCCAGAATCAATTCGGTTACAGGAGCGCCCATTGTGCAAAGCCCGTTTAAGCGCAACCAGTTTGGCGGAGCTTTCGGTGGGCCGATCTTTAAAGATAAGACGTTCTTTTATGGCACGTATGAAGGGGAGCGTCATCGTCAAGGCCTGACCACAAGCGCGCCGGTCTTTAGCGCGGCACAGTTAGCCCAGATCGCAGCCAGTCCCAATGCGACGGTAAAGTCAATTGCGGCGTTGATTCCAGCGGCTAACGGAACCGTCAATGGAGGTCCAGGCTTCCTGGGTTCGGCGACTGCCCCAGTCAATATCGATCAGGAAACTCTCGATATTCAACACAACTTTAACGACAGAGACCGACTGCACGGATATTACGTGTACCAGCACGATCTGCGCAAAGAAGCAACTGCAGGCTCAACGCTTCCCGGTTTCGGCGATACCCGTGAGGGCCACCGCCAGGTATTCACATTGGGCGAGACCCACGTTTTCACCTCATCCCTAGTCAATGAGTTGAACCTCGGGATCAATCGCATTCTGATCTCATTTACCCCAAACAACACCACTGATCCCAACACTCTGGGATTGGGCACCACTCTGGGACCGAACGAAGCCTTTATGCCTACGATCGCAATCAGTGGCGGTCCTACATTCGGCGATGAGCGCGGCTTCCCGCAAGGACGCGGCGATACGACCGGGGTTATTGCCGATAACGTGAGCTATATTGTCGGCCGCCATTCATTAAAGTTCGGCACGGAATTCCGCGACTTCCGCAATGCCAATTTCAATGGCGATCCTGGACAGTTGGTGTTCAACAGCGTAACTGACTTCATTAATGGCCAGGTTGACTCTTCGGCCCGAAACATTGGCAGCGTGGCTAACCGCATTAACGTGGGAGCGCTGGATTTCTATGGCATGGACAGCTTCAAGTTCAGGCCGTATCTGACCCTGGAACTTGGTCTTCGCTATGGATGGAATATGACGCCCTCTGAAGCCAGCAACCGCTTCTTTAATTTCGTTCCCGGCGGAGCTACCGGAAGCATGGTGGTTCCCACCAGCGAGCCGTACGGCCAGAGCAACAAGAATTTCCAGCCGCGTGTAGGCTTTGCATGGGACGTCTTCCATACCGGCAAAACCGTATTGCGTGCAGGCTATGCTTTCCAGGTTGATCAGCCGATTACGGGAGTTGTGACCGGCCTGGTCAATAACAACCCGAGTTTCGTGGTCCCGCTGAGCATTGCGACAGCGCAGACATTTGCGAGCACCTCGACGCTGTACAACAGCCCCACTCCGGCCAGCATTGCTCCGGTATTTGTCGATCCGAATTTCCAGGACGCGAACGTACAATCCTGGAACCTGAATATCCAGCAAGAGCTCAACCGCAACACGTCGATCATGGTGGGATACTTTGGAAATAAGGGCACGCACCTTGAAAACGATGTCAATGTGAACCAGACGACCTTGTTGGGTTCGGTGGCACCAGGGAACGCGGCTTTGCCTTTCCAGCGTCTTTCACCCAGCAGCCCGGCGTTTGCTAATTCTCCGCTGGCTGCAAGCATCACTGAGCGCCAGAGTGGCAGCAACTCCATCTACAACGCCCTGTGGGTAACGGCTACGGAGAAGGTATCTCACGGACTACAATTCAACGCAGCCTATACCTATTCGCATTCAATTGATGACGCTTCGCGTAATCTCCAGGGAATTCTTACCGAGAACAGCACGAATCCTTTCCTGAGCCGCGCAAGCTCTGACTTTGACGTACGTCATCGCATTGTGGCCAACGCGATCTATGATTTGCCTTTCAAGGGCAATCGCCTGGTAAGTGGTTGGGAACTTGCCCCGATCATGACCTGGCAAACCGGAAACCCGTTCACGATTGTGGTGAGCAACTCGAGTAGCATCAACGGGGTGGGCAACACAGTTACACCAATTGTCACGGGACCTTTGCAGACGAGCGGCAATCCATTGGGACAGTGGATCTCAAATCCAGGTGTGATTCAATTGCCGGCGGCTGCCTGCTCAATTACAGCAGTTCCTCCTCGTCCCTGCGTTCTGGGCAATCTTGGACGAAACTCAGTTTATGGCCCCGGGTTCACGAACCTGGATTTGAGCTTGGCCAAGAACACCAAACTAAGTGAAAGATTGAATATGCAGCTGCGAGTTGATGCATTTGACGCACTGAATCACCCGAATTATGGACAGCCAGGGCCGCAGAGCGGCGGTTCGCTGGTAGCAGTTCTACCTTCGAGTGGCACAGTTCCTGCCACATTCTCAACTATCTCCAGCACGCGTTTTCCAAATGGCGATTCCGGATCATCTCGCCAGTTGCAGTTCGCGTTGAAGCTGCAGTTCTAACCTAGTTCGATTCTTCAAGAGCACCGGCTTCGGCCGGTGCTCTTTTCTTGAGTACGGTTACTCAATAGGGGACCATTTCGGTGCCTATTGTTTGTATTGCTTGCCGTCAAACCGGCATAGGACTGTATGAATCTTGGCTGCCGTCAGGGAAATAAGTTCTATTTCCCGGTGCTTGTTCCAGAATGTATTTTTCACCTCTAGATTGTGGGCGGGCCCCGTCAGCACCAGCCGATGTCCTCTCGGGGTTGAAAGGAAGACCCAAAACGTCCCCACATTGGCCCCCATTAGCGGCCACTCACCCTTCACAATAAGGTCTGTCTGGCGAGGGTTGCTGGTGAGATGAATTCTGGACGCGGAAAACCAGGACACGGGAGCTGTTTTTCCGGGCGGATCCTCATTTTCCAAGTGGGAGCGAACGTATTCATCAGCGCTCAGGATGGCCAAAACATCCGGTGGTATTGCTACCGGCTTTTCCATTTCCTCTTCCACGCTGAACTGCATCTGTTCGGTGTGGATGGGTTCTTTGCCTGCCATTTTGGTGGCGTTGGATGCAAGCAGAAATGCAAGTAGGGCAATGCTGAAACGTTTACCTTTCACTATCGCCGATCTCCAAATGTTCTTCCTCATGATCTTGGCGCGAGGTCAGATACAGCTCGGGCAGTATAGTAGCCATGCGGCGAGTGGCCTTCAGTTGATGGCTGACTTTCACTTGCCGGCCGCACGAGTGTAGTACTCAGTGTCGGTTTTAGAGTTAATCTCCGACATCTCTTTCGGCGGCCACAGGCTGAGCACCGTGGATCCATCGATCGCCGTCTGTAGATTTACGAAACGATAGCGCCGGACATACTTGTGTCCCTTAAAAGTCAGGAAGCCGCCGCCCAGCTCGACCACTCCGGTGTCGCTATCGTTGACGACACGGTTGCTCTGCAATCCGCCATAGGTATAGGAGTAGCTTCCGTCAGCCGAAATGGTGTACCTGGCGGTGCCGGCGGTAACCGAGTTGCCCGTGAACTGGCCTGCACCGTTGTAGTAACTCCGGACGCTGCCGACACCGTACACCCAGAGCCCGGCCAGATCGGCTGGGATGATCGTCTGCTTAATCGGCGGAGCCTTCTGCGGCGCCTGGCGCACGCTCCCGAGTACGGCCAGCTCCATGTAAAGCATTCCGTCCATCATGGCGCGATTCCCGCTGAGGCTCAATACAGGAATGTAGCTCTTGCCGGTCTCGAGCACGTAGACGCGGGCGTATGACGCCTTATCGACGCTGTCATCGCCGTTGTACCTTCCAGAGTAGCCGACCGTCTTGGGCATCTCGTAGGTGCTCCACGAGCCCCAGCCCGGATAGTCCTTATATTTCCCCGTGCTCAGGACGATTCGATTCCAAGAGGCCTTGAAATCGGCGACTGGGTCACCACTGGTCGGCACCGCCGCATAGACAGCGAAAAACCAGAAGCTGTTGCCTTCCTTGTAAGCCATCGCGCCAAAGTCGGGGCCGGTCTGATAAGCCCAGCCATCAGGGACGGCGAAAGTAACATCTCCAATACTTTGCACCCGGCTAGTTTGGCCTTGAGCGCAGATGGTAAGAGTTGCAAGGCCCAGTAGAAGTGCGTGGAGTATCCGACGCATGTACCCTCCCCGTGGGATGGAGATTCAATTTTCGTGTGTCGAGAAATGTAACATTGATTTGCGCGGGAAGCTAAAGAATTTCGCTATACGGTAGTATCTCAGCTAGCAAGCGCGACTGTTTCCACCTGTCATGGTGAGCGAAGCCCGAACGATCCCGCGAAGCCGGGCCCCCGAGACGCGCCGCTTTTGCGCGTGTCGGGGTGGGAAGCAGGAGAGCCATGGCGAGTCGAACATCCCGACAGTGCGTTCCTTTTACCATGCTGCGACAGGGAGTTCTACCGAGACATTATGTTCTTGTTGCAAGCAGCTTCAGAAAGAAGATGCTTTTAAGAGAACTCCCTGAAGCCATATGGATAGGACGAAAAATTCTTGGGATCCTTCGACTCCGCCTCAGTCGCGTATGCTTCCTCGGCGTCGCTCAGGAAGACAAAGGTGAAAATACAATCGTCAAACGGAGAAATCCGAGGAGAGAAGATGAGGTGGCCCACGCTTTCGGCTGATTGCTGATTGCTGACTTGGAGCGAAGCGACAAAGGAATATCAATAGGCGGCGAGGCTGGCTTGCGAGCCGAGCCGCTTGCTTCAGGAGCAGGTCTTTCGCTCAGGATTTCGGCAGCAAGCTCAGACGCCTGCTTAACCCCTCAAGTTTGGAGCGGAGCAACAAGAAAAAAGCCCCGCATTTCCACGGGGCTTGTTCATTGGAGCGTACAGCTTGATTGAATTACATTCCTGGGTATCCGCCGCCGTGCTCGCCACCGCCGACCGGAGCTTTCTTCTCTTCCGGCACGTCAGAAACCAGGGCTTCAGTGGTCAGCATGAGCGCTGCGATAGAAGCAGCGTTCTGCAGGGCAGTGCGGGTCACCTTGGTAGGATCAATTACGCCGGCCTTCACCAGATCTTCAAACTTATCGGTCTGGGCGTTGTAGCCGAAGTTATTTTCCTTGGAGTCGCGGATCTTGCCCACCACGATTGCGCCTTCTTCGCCAGAGTTGGCGACGATCTGACGCAGCGGCTCTTCCAGGGCGCGCTTTACGATCTCTGCGCCGGTTTCCTCATCGTCATTCTTGAACTTGAGGTCATCAAGGGCAGCCGCGCAGCGAACCAAAGCAACGCCACCGCCGGGGACAATGCCTTCTTCCACGGCAGCGCGTGTCGCGTGCATAGCGTCTTCCACCCGGGCTTTCTTTTCCTTCATTTCCGTTTCAGTAGCAGCGCCGACTTTGATTACGGCAACGCCACCCACCAGCTTGGCTAAGCGCTCCTGCAACTTCTCGCGGTCATAGTCGCTGGTGGCTTTTTCAGCCTGGCTGCGAATCTCTTTCACGCGGCCTTCAATCTCAGCGCCCTTGCCCTTGCCTTCCACAATCGTGGTGTTGTCCTTGTCGATCGTGATTTTCTTGGCGCGGCCCAGGTCAGTGATCTCGATGTTTTCGAGTTTAATGCCGAGATCTTCCGTGATCGCCTTGCCACCGGTCAGGATTGCGATGTCCTGCAGCATGGCCTTGCGGCGGTCGCCGAAGCCAGGCGCTTTTACGGCGCAAACCTGCAGCGTGCCGCGCAGCTTGTTCACCACCAGAGTTGCCAGCGCTTCACCGTCAACATCTTCCGCGATGATGAGAAGGGGGCGTCCCTGCTTAGCTACCTGTTCCAGGATAGGGAGCAGGTCTTTCATGGTGCTGATTTTCTTTTCATTGATGAGGATAAGGCAGTCATCCAGGATGGCTTCCATGCGCTCGGGATCGGTTACGAAGTAAGGTGAGAGATAACCGCGGTCAAACTGCATGCCCTCGACCACTTCCAGGCTGGTTTCCATGGTGCGGGATTCTTCCACGGTGATTACTCCATCTTTGCCGACCTTTTTCATGGCTTCAGCAATGATGCGGCCGATGGTTTCGTCGTTGTTGGCGGAGATGGTGCCAACCTGGGCAATCATATCGCCGCTGACCGGCTTGGAGAGGGAGTCCAAAAAGCCCTTGCTGCGTTCGCCTTCCTTGTTGATGGTGCCGCAAATCGTGTTTACCGCGCGTTCAATCCCGCGCTTCAGGGCCATGGGATTGGCGCCTGCGGCAACCGTTTTTACGCCATCGCGATAGATAGCCTGGGCCAGAACGGTTGCGGTCGTGGTGCCGTCACCGGCCACGTCGCTGGTCTTGCTGGCGACTTCACGCACCATCTGCGCGCCCATGTTTTCCAGGTTGTCACCCAGCTCAATTTCTTTGGCCACGGTCACGCCGTCCTTGGTGATGACCGGGGAACCGAACTTCTTATTGATAACGACGTTGCGGCCCCGTGGCCCCAGCGTCACCTTCACTGCATCTGCCAGTACGTTGACTCCGCGCAGGATCGCCTGGCGAGATTCCGCACCGTGAACGATTAGTTTTGCCATTTGCTTCTGTCTCCTATCAAAATTCTTTTCCGCTTTTGCGGTAGTAATGTGTTTTGAAATTTGTTTTCCGGCTGGTTAGCAAATCAGTGGTTGCAATTTAGACATGTTGGCTGGAGCTAATTTGCTGTTGCTGATTGCTGGTGTTCAATTACCGCCTTGCGGCTCCGGCCTTTTCAGGCTTCTCAGAGCCTTTAGCTGCGCCGGTGATGATCCCAAGGATCTCGTCTTCCTTCATGATCAGCAGCTCTTCGCCGTCAATTTTGATTTCTGATCCGGAATATTTGCCGAACAGTACCCGGTCGCCCTCTTTTACGGCGAGGGGAACGGTCTGGCCCTTGTCATATTTGCCGGTTCCAACGGCAACAACAACGCCTTCCTGAGGTTTCTCTTTTGCGGTGTCAGGGATGATAATGCCGCCGCGAATCGTTTCCGTCTCCTGAATCCGGCGGATGACAACGCGATCATGCAACGGGGTCAACTTCTGTGCCATGCGACTGCTCCTTTCAAAGCTTTGTCTGAAGAATGTGGGATTTACTAAGGCTGTTTACGAGATTGCGAGGAATGTAGCTGCTAGCACTCATTCCTTTCGAGTGCTAATTATAGGGACAAAGCCTTA
>DATEHN010000050.1:0-59053 GCA_035279585.1 Candidatus Angelobacter sp.
TCACTTCGTTTCCCGGCACTTATTCCTCCGCGCGCAAGCGCGCTTCGGAAACGTACCGGGCTATTATCAGTCGTCCCGCGTTGCGGGACTTCGCCTGGAAATTGCGCAGCGTTTGGGCTTGCTGCAGACGCTGGTGAATGAATTCTCCAGCATCGCGGATTTTTCTGAGATTGTGACAGCGGGGTAGGCTTTAAGGCGCTCCGCTGACGCTGCGCGCTGGCCCATTCGACTCCTTCGCTTCGCTCAGTCCCTCAGGGCAGGCTCTATGGCGTGTGGAATTGGGTTCTTATTCCCCGTCTCCCCCGGCACTTATTCCTCAGCGCGCGCCCGCGCCTCGGAACGTACCGGGCTGTCCTCAGCCGTCCCGCTGGAGCGGGACTGGATTATTGTTGTCTTAGCTCTCTTTGTGGTTACTATGCATGTATTAAGACATGCTCTCATTATGCGCAACCGCATTGTTTTTGCTGTAGACGTTGGTGCGGGAGCTCTCTACCCGTCGCAGGTTTTCTGAGATTGTGACGGCGGGGTAAATCTTTGAAACATGGAGGCCTGTGTTGAGCCCCGAAGAGCAGCGGAGCCGATCCTTCACCGTTCGCGTCAGCGGCATCTGAAATGAAGTTGTTACCCATGCGCCGGTTCAGGATGGCGTATCGTGGGAGTGGGCACGGACGTCTGGTCACGGGAGATTAGTGCTTCAAGCATTGATCTCATTTTCAAAGCAAAGGAAGGAGCGAGAGCGCAGCGGATTAACATACGAACGGGGTCCTGCATGAATGCTATACGCAAACGCGTTAGGGAGTTCTGTGAACGGTTTGGCTTACAACTGCCCATATTATTGGCGCCCATGGCGGGAGCATGTCCCCCCTCACTCTCTATTGCGGTAGCGAATGGCGGCGGAATGGGCGCATGCGGAGCCCTGCTGATGCAACCCAATGAAATATTGGCGTGGGTGAATGAATTCCGGCGGGGCAGCTCGGGTTTGTTTCAACTGAATCTATGGATTCCGGATCCTCCAGCAGAGCGCGATGGAGAGCGGGAGCGGCGAGTCCGCGAATTTCTGGGCAAATGGGGACCACAGGTTCGTGAGGATGCAGGAGATGCAACTCCACCGAACTTCACTGCTCAATGCCAGGCATTTCTAGAGGCCGCGCCTCCAATTGTCTCTTCGGTTATGGGTCTATATTCGAGCGATTTCGTCAAGCAACTAAAGCAACGCAGAATTACTTGGTTTGCGAATGTATCGACCGTCGCAGAAGCCGTGCAAGCGGAACACGCCGGCGCGGATGTAGTGGTGGTTCAAGGCATGGAAGCGGGAGGGCACCGTGGTTGCTTTGTTGCTGACGAAGCTGAGCGAGCACAAGTGGGATTGATGGCATTAGTTCCTGCTGCTGTCGATGCGGTAAAAATTCCGGTTGTGGCCACAGGTGGAATCGCTGACGCTCGCGGAGTGGCTGCTGCACTTATGCTTGGGGCGAGCGCAGCCCAGGTTGGGACAGGATTTCTCCGTTGTCCAGAAGCCAAGCTTAATCCGGCATGGGCGGATGCACTTGCCAAAGCAGCACCAGAGGACACGGTTGTAAGCAGGGTTTTCAGCGGTAGAGCCGGGCGAAGTCTTTTTACCAACTACGTACGCGCGGCCACAGCTTCTGGCGCGCCCACTCCAGCGCCCTACCCGGTTCAGCGTGGTTTGACGGCGGGCATGCGAGCCGAAGCTCAGAAATCAGGAGATGTTCAGCGAATGCAGGCCTGGGCAGGACAATCTGCGCGTCTTGCAAGAAAGGATCCCGCTGAAGAATTTGTCCGCAAACTTTGGGAAGGTACACAGCACCTGCTGGGCTGGCGCAATTCCCAATCCGAATAGGCAGGAGTATCTGGTATCCACCAGCAAAACAGTTCATCTGGGTCATTTTGTGCTGTACTCGGCAGGCGTTTTGGGCTACGATAACTATTTATCAATCAGTAAAAATGCGCTCCAGGTGAGGCGATGATTGCCTGGGATGGCGGTTGTCCGGGAGATTGGGACCAAACCTACGCCAAATTGGGATTGCTGGGATGAATGGGGAGGGGGTAGGGGAGGCCGGAGCTATTTACTATTGAGTAAATTTTGCGGGTTGTGAGAATCATCGGAAGTGCCCAAGGGCAAGAATTGAACAGGCGTTCCGAATTGGTTGTAGAAGACTTCAGCCGTACTCGCACCAATCGGTTTGCGGCTAGTAAAATAAATAGATTACATACCGGCCAAAACCCGGCCTGCAACATAGCTTTCATGCAAGGGAGACCATCCAATGAGCGTTACACCCCTTTCTAAACCCGAGATCAAGGCAGCGATGCAGCCCCAGCAGGGAACCCAATACGTATATTTCTTTGGCGGCGGCAAGGCAGAAGGCAACGGCAAGATGAAAGATGAGCTGGGCGGAAAGGGCGCCGGCCTGGCCGAGATGACCAACGCGGGATTGCCTGTGCCTCCGGGGTTCACGATTCAGACGGCGGCGTGCCGCGAATATATGAAGACCAGCAAAGTCTCGGCTGCCCTGGAGCAGCAGACAGCTACGGCACTAGCGCGTCTGGAAGAGCTGCAGAAGCAGAAGCTGGGCGCGGGCGAGAATCCGCTGCTGGTAAGCGTGCGCTCAGGCGCAAAGTTCTCCATGCCGGGCATGATGGATACGATCCTAAACCTGGGCCTGAACGATGAGAGCGTGCAAGCCCTTGCGCGCAAGAGCGGCAATGAGCGCTTTGCTTACGACTCCTATCGCCGGCTGATCCAGATGTACGGCAACGTGGTGCTGGATATTGAGAAGTCTGCATTTGAAGAAGTTTTTGACGGCCAGAAACACAAAAAGGGCGTAAAGCTGGATACGGAGCTGACCGCAGCCGACCTGAAAGAGGTCATCGCTGGATACAAGAAAGTGGTGAAGCAGCATTCAGGTCACGATTTTCCCCAGAACCCTCTGGAGCAGCTTGCAGGCGCGCGTGATGCGGTTTTCCGCTCATGGAACAACGACCGCGCGAAGGTTTACCGGCGCATCAACAATATCTCTGATGACCTGGGTACTGCCGTGAACGTGCAGGCCATGGTGTTTGGCAACCTGGGAGAGACCAGCGGAACCGGCGTGGGCTTTACGCGCAATCCTGCCAACGGCGACAAAGAGTTTTATGGCGAGTTCCTGATGAATGCCCAGGGCGAGGACGTGGTGGCGGGAATTCGCACGCCGGTCCACATCAGTGAGCTGCACAAGCTGATGCCGCAGGTTTATGACCAGCTACGCGACATTACTTCGCGGCTGGAAAAGCACTATCGCGATATGCAGGACTTTGAGTTCACTATCCAGGACAGCCGCCTCTACATGCTGCAAACCCGCAATGGCAAGCGCACGGGGCGTGCCGCTGTCCGCGTGGCGCTGGACATGGTGAAGGAAGGATTGATCAAGCCGGAAGAGGCGATCTTCCGCGTTGAACCGAACCAGCTTTACGACTTTCTGGTTCCCAAGCTCGATGAAAAGGGAGGCGCGGCAGAGGTGATTGCCAAGGGCCTACCTGCATCGCCGGGTGCGGCGGTAGGGCGAATCGTCTTTACAGCGAACGACGCAGTTACTGCTGCCGGTACCGGAACGAAGAAAAATCCGGTGATCCTGGTGCGCGGCGAGACCACGCCGGAAGACATTCACGGTATGGAAGTGGCTGCAGGCATTTTGACTTCGCGCGGCGGCATGACCAGCCACGCTGCGGTAGTCACGCGCGGCATGGGCAAATGCTGCGTGGTGGGCGCGGGCGAGATTGAAGTGGATGAGAAGAAGAAGGAGATGCGCGTGGGCAAGCTCACGCTGAAAGAAGGCGATTGGATTTCTCTGGACGGTACGACGGGGCGCGTGATCAAAGGCCAGCTCGGAACCGTCCCGGCAAAGCCGGACGATCCTGATTTGCAGACGCTGCTCAAATGGTCAGAGCCGCACCGCAAGCTGGGTGTACGCGCGAATGCTGATATCCCGCGCGATGCCATAGCTGCGCGCAGCTTTGGCGCAGAAGGAATTGGTCTCTGCCGCACGGAGCACATGTTCTTTGCTGAAGACCGCATTGGGCACATGCGCGCCATGATTCTGGCGCGCACAGAGGCTGATCGTAAGGCCGAACTAGCCAAACTGCTGCCCATGCAGCGCGAAGACTTTGAAGGTGTTTTCAAGGCCATGGATGGCTTCCCGGTAACGATCCGCCTGCTCGATCCGCCGCTGCATGAGTTTCTGCCTCGGCGTGAAGAGTTGATGGTGGAGATTGCTCAGCTTGAAATTAAAGATCCCAAGTCGCCTAAGATCGCTGAAAAACGCGAGCTGCTGCGCCGCGTGGAAGAGCTGCATGAGTTAAACCCGATGCTCGGACATCGCGGCTGCCGGCTGGGCATCACCTATCCGGAAATTTCTGAGATGCAGGCACGCGCGATCTTTGAAGCTGCCGTGAACATGGCAAAAGCAGGCGTGAAAGTTATACCTGAAGTGATGATTCCGCTTGTGAGCATGACGAAAGAGATGGAGAACCAGGGCGCAATCGTTCGCAAAGTTGCAGAGCAGGTGTTCAAAGAGAAGGGGATGAAAGTCGATTATCTTGTTGGCACCATGATTGAGCTGCCGCGCGCCTGCACGGTGGCCGATCAGATTGCCGGTGACGCTGAGTTCTTCAGCTTCGGCACCAATGACCTGACGCAGACCGCATACGGCTTCTCTCGCGACGACATCAGCAAGTTCCTGCCTGCTTATATTGAGCGGGGAATTTTGAAGAGCGATCCATTTGCCACCATCGACCAGCAGGGTGTGGGCGAGTTGATGGAGATGGGCGTGAAAAAAGGACGCAAGGCGCGCCCGACGCTGAAGATCGGAATTTGCGGCGAACATGGCGGCGATCCGGCATCTGTGGAGTTCTGCCACAAGATCGGATTGAACTATGTCTCTTGCTCACCGTATCGCGTGCTCACTGCAAGGTTGGCGGCAGCACAGGCAGCGGCTGCGGAAGAGCTGAAGACAGAAAGCGGACGAACGAAGTAGAGCGGGTTGCTTTGTCCGTTTTCGGGCCTTGTCTTTGTTCGCATCAGTTTGTTTTTTCGCGCAGGCTGCTTCTGGAAGGCATACAATCTCCCGGTAGCAATCGCCGGAGTGTGACATGACCAAAGACGAGATCATCAAAAAGCACAAGCAGTATCTGTTTCCTTCCATCTCGCTGTACTACTCAGATCCGCTGGTGACAGACCATGCCAGCATGCAACATCTGTGGGATGTGGATGGCAACAAGTACCTGGATTTCTTTGGCGGGATTGTCACGATCTCCGTGGGGCACGCCAACCCGCGCGTGACCAGCAAGATCAAGGCGCAGATTGATAAGCTGCAACATGCCTCAACCGTGTTTCCGAACGAAGCAGTAGTAGCGCTGGCGGAAAAGATTGCTCAGATTACTCCGGGCGAAATAAGCCAAAGCTTTTTTACTAATAGCGGCACTGAGGCCAATGAAACTGCTGTACAACTGGCGCGGACATTTACCGGCCGCTTTGAGATAGTCGCGCTGCGGCACGGCTATAGCGGGCGTTCGCAAATGGCGCAGTCAGCGGCAGGGCAGAACTCCTGGCGCAAATCGCTTCCGGCGCCAGCGCCGGGATTTGTTCATGCGATGAATGCCTATTGCTATCGCTGCCCGCTTGGCAAGACCTACCCTAGTTGCGAAGTGGCGTGCGCCAAAGATGTTGAAGCCGTGATCCAGACTTCAACCTCCGGGCAGATTGCCGCGTTTCTGGCGGAGCCGATCCAGGGCGTGGGAGGCTTTATTACCCCGCCAAAAGAATATTTCAAGATCGTTTTCAAGATCGTTAAAGATTACGGCGGACTTTTTATCTCTGACGAAGTGCAGACCGCCTGGGGACGCACCGGCAAGCGCTGGTTTGGGATTGAACACTGGGAAGTTACGCCGGACATTATTACTTCCGCAAAAGGTTTGGCCAACGGCGCGCCAGTCGGCCTTACGGCAACGCGACCAGAGATCGCTGGCAGCTTCAAGGGATTGCAGATCTCAACTTTCGGCGGAAATCCCGTGACCTCTGTTGCTGCCAAGGCGACGATTGATCTGATTGAAGAAGATCGCCTCATGGACAACGCGGACACCGTGGGCAGATATTATCGTGACAAACTCGAGGGCTTGAAAGACAAACATGAACTAATTGGCGACGTGCGCGGCATGGGTCTGATGCAGGCTATCGAGCTGGTAAAAGATCGCACGACCAAAGAACCTGCGCCGGAAGCTACCAATCAATTCATGGAGCATTGCCGCAAAGGCGGTCTTTTGGTAGGGAAAGGCGGACTGTTTGGCAATGCGATTCGCACTTCACCGCCGCTGAATATCTCCAAGGCTGATGTGGATGAAGCGATTCGCATTATGGATACGGCATTCACGGCGATATCACCCGCGTTGGCCGGAGCAGCAGGCAGACGCTAATCGCCCATTGCAGCATGGCGATCAATGCGCGCAACCTGCGGAGTTTCCATTCCATGGTGCGCCACTTGCTGAAAAGCAGCAACATTCACTGGAACCGGATGCTCCCACGAATAGCCTTCTTCGCCGTGTTGCGTAACATCAAGGCCCTGGATCTCGTGATCTTCAGGGACACGCAAGCCAATCAGCACATCAACAACTTTTAAAATCACCAACGTGCCCACAATCGCCAATCCGGCGGCAATTGCAACGCCGATAGCCTGGTTCACAAGCTGATGTCTGTTGCCTTCCAGCGCGCCTGAGGCAAGTACGCGTCCACTGGAGTCTTTGAAGATTGGATTGACAACGCTGCTGGCAAAAACGCCGGTTAACAGCGCACCAATCGCTCCGCCAGCGCCATGCACACCAAAGGCATCGAGCGAATCGTCATAGCCGAAGCGCGCTTTCACGTGAGTGACCATTAGAAAGCAGAAGACACCAGCAATCGCCCCGATGGCTAAAGCGGACATCGGGCTCACAAAGCCCGCAGCCGGTGTAATCGCCACCAGTCCTGCTACTGCTCCGGAGATCGCGCCGAGCGCGCTGGGCTTGCCGTTGCGCAGCCACTCTGCGGCTGACCATCCAATCACCGCCGCCGCAGCAGCAAAGTGTGTGGCTACAAACGCACTGGTGGCAAGGCTGCCTGCGCTCAACGCGCTGCCTGCATTGAAACCGAACCAGCCCACCCACAGCAGGCATGCGCCAATAAAACTGAGCACCATGCTGTGCGGCGGCATGGGCTGCCGTGAGTAACCGATACGATGGCCGAGATACAGAGCGCATACCAGCGCAGAAACGCCGGATGTGATATGCACCACTGTGCCACCGGCAAAGTCAAGAGTGGGAAATCGACCGCCGAGCGCCGCGTTGAACAGGCCGCCTTTTCCCCAAACCATGTGCGCCATTGGGCTGTAAACCAGCGCGCTCCAGGCGATCATGAAAACTACCATGGCTGAAAATTTCATCCGCTCGGCAAACGCCCCTGTAATCAGCGCAGGGGTAATGATGGCGAACATGAGCTGATAAACCATAAAGGTCTGCGCAGGAATTGTGCCGGCATAGTCCGGGTCAGGTTGCGCCCCGATTCCGTGCAGAAAAAGATTGTGCAGACCGCCAATAAAACTATTGCCTTCTCCGAACGACAAACTGTAGCCAAAGACCGCCCAGACCACGGTTACCACGGCCATAAGGGCAAAGCTCTGCATCATCGTGGCCAAAACATTTTTCTTGCGCACCAGACCGCCATAAAAAAGCGCCAGGCCCGGCCCGGTCATCAGCAGTACCAGGGCGGAGCTCATCAGCATCCAGGCGTTATCGGCTGAGCCTTTTGAGTCGGCAATTTGCTGCTCAAGCTTGGTTATACGGTCGTTTTGCGCATCAGGCTTCTGTGCGGAAGCCTGGGCAAGAGCACTGAGCGGCGCCCAGAGTACAAAAATCGCCAGCCAGCAGCGGAGTAACTTTGCCATGTGATTGTTAGCTCCCAAAGCCTGACAAACCATTCCAGCTGTGCACAATCTAGCTGCTCTTTGAAAGAGTGTGAAATTGAAAAAATTTATGGCGGCTATAAACAGCTCTGCTTTGCCAGGTCCGGCACAGTGTCGCCTTTACGAAGGGGTTCGGCAAAGCAACGGACGCAAGGAATCGGTAAACGGCAGCAACTGGATGTCTTGTTGGTCGCGAACTCAGCCAAGTGCACCGCACAACGCAACCATGAACCACGAATGTCGATTTTTGATGTGGCAAAATCTTTTGGACATTTCAGATTAGGAAGTTCCAACATGGAGTCTTTATGTTAGGCTAGGCACTTTTTTGTCGCTGTGTGACGGGCTGTTTCGCAATCAACGGTGAATGTTAATGAAGTAATTCGAAGAGTAAACTAGATGAGCCACTGTTTCTGTGGTTCCAAGGGTAGTATTAACCCCATCATGTTTACAGAGGTGTTCGCTTTGTCCCGACGAAAGACTCCCTCGGCCCACCCTGACCGCCTGCTCGCACAATTGGACAAGGTGGAACACCAGTTGCAGCAGTGGATCGCACGCTCACAGGAAAATGCTGAGTGGTTCAGGCGCGACCCCCTGGGGGCGATGCGCTCTGCCGGCTTGAACATTGAAGATGACATCATGCTTGAGCTGGAGCTGATTACCAAAGCGATTGCCAAGAAACTCAAGTAAGTTTTCACCACCAGAGCGGCGGCCTTAGCCTTGAACAGTTGATTCTGCTTTAATGCGCTGCATGTCACAAAGACCTGCCTTAGGGTGTCGACAGAAACCTTGTGTTCGAGCGCGCTGAAGCGTCGGGTCCGCAGCACCAAAGAACAACGATTCACTAACTGAACGAGCGGAAACAGGATCGGGGAAGGCCCTTGTTCCGCGCTGTCTCGACAATTCTCTTGCGGCATAACGGAGTTTTATTTTTTCGGGGCAAGGGTATCTTTCAGGAATGCAGCTATAGATTCAGTGAGCACGCGAGGGCGGGCCGCAATTGAGGTGGCAAGCGCCTGGCTTCTCACCAGCCGGTGTCCTGCTACACGCATGATCTGGAGCGACCTTCTGGAGCCCTTCAGTGCGTACTCCGGCAGAATCGAGTAGCCAAATCCAGACTCAACCAGACCTTTGATGGCCTCAGTGTCAGATGCTTCCATGATCACCCGGCGTTTCAATCCCAGGTTATCCAGGAAACGATCAATCATCGTCCGCATGTTGCTGTGTTTGGGGTAAAGCAAAAAAGGAGCGCCATCGAGTTCTTTGGGCTGTATTGAGCCAATGTGGACTCCACTCACCCCATGGGCGGTGGGACGCACTACCAGCAGTTCTTCCTCGAAAAGAGGAATGATTCGCAAATGGTCGTTTCTTACAGGCAGAGAAATGAGTCCGAGATCAAACTGACGGTCAAGCAGTCCGGCCACAATCTCTTCCGTGGCGAGCACGGTGACGTGAAGGTCCAGACGCGGATAACGCTTGCGCAGCATTTTGAACGGGCGTCCCAGGCGATAAATCAATGTTGTGGCGCCGGTGGCGAAGTGGAAGGGACGGGCATCAAGCTCAGTGTCGTCGGCAAACTCCTGTTTTACCTGCTTGAGCCGCATGCTGACCACGCGTGCATGTTCAGCTAATCGCAGAGCCGCAGGCGTTGGAGTGATTTTTCTCCCTGAGCGAACAAACAGTTCTGCGCCTAATTCGGAGGCCAGAGATTGCAGTTGCAGGCTTACGGCAGCTGGAGACAAATGCAGACTCTCCGCGGCGCGGGTCATTGTTGGTGATTCCAGAACGGCAAGCAGCGTCTCGAGCTGGCGTATTTCCATGGATGAAGCCTCACATATAAGGAACAGGGATCTCAGCCGTTCTGAATCATAGAGCAATGTTTAGTAAAACTAAACAAAAAATTTAAATCTTTAAAATTGACGAAACATTAACATTGGGCGTAGTTTCGCCAACGGCCATGACTCGCACAAAATTGCGTGGGACGAACAGCGGAGATCACCTTAATATATGTCTGCCGGAAAGCCCTGTGGTGTTATCTCTGGAGCGCGGCGCTGGAGCGGAACCGCATATCCCCATTAGCGAGCCAGGCTCTCAACGAGGAGGGAGTCATGCGAGTTAGGCAGTTTCGCGCGATCCTGGTCATGCTAGGCCTTATGGCGTTCATGACTATGCAGGTCCTGGCGCAGGCCGTCAACAGCGCCCAGATTCACGGAGTCATTACAGATCCAACTGGTGCTGCAGTGGTCGGAGCAGAAGTATCGGTGACTCAAACCGAGACAGGAATGGTGCGCAAAACCGTCAGCAATTCTGACGGCGTGTTTGCACTGCCGAACCTGCCAGTTGGTCCTTATAACCTTGAAGTGACTGCCTCTGGTTTTCAAAACTATACTCAAACAGGAATTACCCTGCAGGTAAGCCAGAACCCCAGGGTTGATGTTCAATTGCGGATTGGCACCGTTGCCCAGGTAGAGGAAGTTCGCGGTGATGCCGCGATGGTCAACACGAATGAGACCTCGGTGTCACAGGTGATTGATCAGCAGAGGGTGGTTGATTTGCCGTTAGATGGCCGGCAGGCAACCGATCTGATTCTGCTTTCAGGGGGCGCGTCGAGTACAGCGATCCCCGGCAATGATCTCCTCAGCAGTAAAAACTATGGCAACGGCAATGTGACCAGCTCTGTTACTGCGACCATATCTGTGGCTGGTGGCCAGCAGAATTCCAACAATTATCTGCTCGATGGCGGCGATCACGTCGATAAGTTCTCCAACCTGAACATGCCGTTCCCGTTCCCAGATGCGATTCAGGAATTCAGCGTCCAGACAAGCACACTCTCAGCCCGTTATGGTGAGCACTCGGGTTCAGTAGTCAACGTGGTGACCAAGTCGGGCAGTAACCGCTTTCACGGCGATGTTTTTGACTTTCTTCGTAATGATGCTGTAAATGCGCATCACTGGATTGCTCCGGGCGTAACGCCAAATCCGAACGACAATGCGCTCCGGCGCAACCAGTTTGGTGGAACGCTGGGCGGTCCAATTGTGCACGACAAGGTCCAGTTTTTTGTGGGGTATCAGGGGACGCGCAATTTCCAAACGGCCGCTCCTACTCAGGTCATTGTGCCTACTGCCGCGGCGCTAACCGGTGATTTCAGCACCATGTTTTCTGCAGCCTGCCAGTCCAATAACAAAGTCAAAACAATCAAAAGCCCAACCAACGGAACCACTTTTGCCAACTCACAGGTTCCCACCGGCCTTTTCAACCAGCAGGCGCTGAATGTTCTGAAATTGATTCCGGTTTCCACGAACCCTTGCGGCAGAGAGACGCTTTCTATTCCGAATACCGGCGATGAAAATCAGGGTGTCTCGCGTGTTGACTGGGCACAAAGCTCCAAGAACACGGTGTTCGCCCGCTATTTCATTAGCGACTTTTCCGATCCGCCGATTTTTGATGGCTCCAATCTGCTTACAACAACCAAGGCCGGACAATTGGCGCGTAGCCAGTCTCTTGTGCTGGGCGATACCTATACTGTCAGCCCATCTATCGTCAATTCCATCCACGTCACCGGGAATCGGATGGCTATCTTCCGCGGTCCGGCGGGCAATGTTCCCAACCCCTCCGCGCTCGGCATCAATGTGCCCAGCCCGGTTGCAAGCGATCTGGTAATCAGCATCAGTAACTACTTCAACGTCGAAAGCGGCACAGCCACCGCAGGCCACTTCAACAACAATTCGCTGCACTTTGCCGATGACGTTGACTGGTCAAAGGGGAAACATCAGATTGCGTTCGGATTTGATTTTATCCATAGCCAGCTGAATGAGCTTTCCAGTTTCCAAAGTGACGGTCAGTTCTCCTTTAGCGGCGCATCGGGTGCCGGCTCCAGCGGCGACGCGCTAGTGGACTTCATGTTGGGCGCGGTGTCCAGTTTTGCTCAGGGTAATAATGAGCAGGAGAATTGGCGTCAGAGTTATTACGGTTTGTACGCGCAGGATAGCTATCGTTTCCGGCCAAATCTTACGTTGAACTTCGGCCTTCGCTGGGAGCCCTACTTCCCAGCTGCGGATCGCTATAACCGCGGCAGTCATTTTGATCCTGCTGCCTTCTCCGCTGGAACAGTAAGCACGGTTTTCCCGACGGCGCCCGCAGGACTCTTCTTCTGCGGCGACGGACAAACACCATGCTCATACGTACAGGGCCATTGGGCTAACTTTTCTCCGCGTGTAGGCTTCAACTGGGATCCTCGCGGCCGGGGAGAGGAAACCATTCGTGCCGGATACGGTCTGTTCTATGACAACCCGGAAGAGTTTTACTTCGACCGATTCGCTGACAACAGCCCTTTTGGCAGCGGTATTTCATTGTCGCGTCCGGCGGGAGGACTCACCAATCCTTACCAGGGTCAGACGGTACCTCCATTCCCCCTCGCTTTTCCGACCGCGGGAAATGCGGGAACTGCTTTCTTCCCCAAGAATGGCGTTTACATCAATCTGCCTGCCACTTTGCGTCCGACCTACGTTCAGCAGTGGAATCTTTCAATTGATAAGCAATTCGGCGCCAATTGGCTCGTCTCTGCCACTTATTTTGGCAATCGTACCAACCACATCTGGCTGGGGTACGATGCCAATGCTCCGGTGTTTATAGCTGGCAATGATTGCGCTTCTTCCAGCTCAGCGATACCGACCCACGGAGCCGGCACCTCGTCTTGTTCCACTACCGGCAATGAACAGGTGCGTCGCCTGTTGAATCTGCAAAATCCTGCAGTGGGATCATTCTTCTCCAGCATATCCACGGCTTCGGATGAGGGAAATGCTTCCTATAACGGCATGTTGCTGAGCGTAAACCATCGTCTGAATCACAACTTCACAATTCTGGCGAATTACACATATTCGCACTGCATGAGTCTGGGAGATTTTGGTGGTGAGCTTTCCAGCAGCCGCCTGATTACCAATCCGAACAATTTCGCCGCCGATCGTGGCGACTGCTCCTTTGATATTCGCCACATCTTCAATTCTTCACTGGTTGCTAACAGTCCGCGGTTTGAGAACGGTTGGACGCGGACTCTTTTCAGCGGCTGGCAACTCTCCGGCATCGTGGGATACCGCACCGGCAATCACTTCTCCGTACTGGGCGGTACTGATTCGTCCTTGACCGGGATCAAGCAGGATAGAGCTGACCTTATTGGCAATCCGAACGGCGGCACTTGCCCAAACGGCGCGTCTGTCGGAAGTGTCACCTGCTGGTTTAACACCGGGGCGTTCGTCAATGCTGCTCCAGGGGCATTCGGCGACTCTACCCGCAACATGCTTGAAGGGCCTGGCTTCCTTACGTTCAACAGCGGAGTCTCCCGCCAATTCAAGATTCGCGAGGGCCAGAGCCTGATGTTGCGTGGCGAGGCTTTCAACCTGCTCAACCATCCCAACTATGCCAACCCCGTTGCAACCAATGCCGGGTTGGGTACTGCAGCCAATCCTCCCGCTGCTCAGTTTGGCAAGATCACCACGACTCTGGGCAGCCCGCGTGTATTGCAGGTGGCAATGAAATATATCTTCTGATGGGCGGAGAACTCTTCTGTGAGCATGGCGCCAGACAAGGGCAGATGTAAGCGGACAGCAAGTATTTATGAGCTTGCTGTCCATGAGTAGAAGTCTCAGTAGAGGTTGGTGATGGACCAGGGGCCAAGGCACAACAAAATTCGGATGCAGGTGCTCGTTGCGTTGTGGATTGGCCTTTCCGGGTTGCTGCATGCGCAGGATACACGCGTTGTGACTGAACCCAAGGTACCGCGAACCTGCGTCTCGCTGGCAGCACGCCTGACCGCTGACAACGGCAGGCTTCCCGAGGCGGCTGAACAGCAGCCTGATACTGAGCGAATTCAAGAGGCAATCGATCACTGCGTTGCCGGGCGCGCAGTGGAACTTCGCGGCGATGGCGAACACAACGCCTTTTTATCAGGCCCGCTTGAACTGAAGCCTTCTGTAACCCTGCTTGTTGCGGACAATACGGTCCTCTTTGGCTCGCGCGATCCACGCGCTTATGACATTCAGCCAGGCTCCTGCGGCCTGGTCAATCATGACGGAAGCGGCTGCAAACCGCTGATTAGCGCGCGCCGTGCTCCTCACAGCGGCATTGCGGGCCAGGGAGCCATCGACGGTCAGGGAGGCGAACGGCTGCTTCATCAATCGAAGAGCTGGTGGGACCTGGCGCATGAAGCCAAGATCGAAGAGGCGCGGCAGAACTGTCCGCGCTTGCTCGTAGTTGACTCGTCGAATGACTTTACTCTCTACGGCGTTGCGCTGCGCAACTCTCCCAACTTCCACGTAATGGTCCGCAGGACAGATGGCTTTACTGCGTGGGGTGTGCGCATCGACGCGCCGGCTAATGCGCGCAATACTGACGGAATTGATCCTTCGTCTTCAACCAATGTCAGCATCGTTCATTCCTATATTCGCGTTGGAGATGACAATGTTGCAATCAAAGCGGGCAGCGCCGGTCCGGCATCCCACATTACCGTTGCTCACAATCATTTCTACTCGGGCCATGGCATGTCGATTGGGAGCGAGACCAACGGCGGGGTAAGCAGCGTTCTGGTTTCAGACCTTACGGTTGACGGGGCAGACAACGGAATTCGGATTAAATCAGACCTGAGCCGAGGCGGCCTGGTGCATGACGTGGCTTACAGAGATGTTTGCATGCGCGATATAAAGTACCCGATCACAATTTCTCCTTTTTACACTCAGGCTTCGGGCTCGCTCGTTCCGGTTTATCAAGGCATATCACTCCAAAATGTGCACTCTGTATCACCGGGAAAAATTGAGATGCTCGGAGTTGACTCTCAACATCCACTGGATGTGAATTTAGATGGAGTCACAATTCCGCATTTGCAGCCCAAAGATGTGCGCATCTCGCATGCGCATTTCTCCATTGGCCCCGGGTCTGTCAATTTCGCGCTGCTGGGAGACGACGTCACCATCGCTAAAACCGGAGGTACAAAGGGGCGGCAGCAAGGCTCGAGTTGCGATGGTGCCTTTACTCCTTTTCCAACTGCAGCCACAATCCAACCGGTCGAAAAATCCATGCGCGATGAAGAGCCTGCGGCGTTCACGCCGCACGCAGGTGTTAAACAACAGGTGTCTGTGGCAGCGGATGGCTCCGGAGACTACAAAACCCTGCAAGAGGGAATTGACGCGCTGAGCGAGAACGGCGGCACGGTCTTGATCAAGCCGGGCACGTATCGCGAAGTGGTGCATATCGCCAAGCCTCATGTGCGGCTGAAGGGTCTTTCCGAAGATCCACAACAAACTGTAATTGTCTATGACAACAGCGCGTACAGCTCTGGCGGCACATTTCATTCCGCCACGGCGTTTGTTACCGGCGATGATTTTTATGCGGAGAATCTGACCTTTCAGAATGACTACAGCCGGAACCACAAATTGCAACCACAAGGCTCGCAAGCCATTGCCCTCTCTGTGCGCGGTGATCGCGCCGTCTTCCGCAACGTGCGTTTTCTTGGTGCGCAGGATACGCTCTTTGCCGCCAGCCGCTCCTGCGCGGCTGACGCCGGACCGTGCGTCCCAGCGCGGCAGTATTTCTACAATTGCTACATCGAAGGCAATATTGATTTCATCTTTGGCGATGCCGAAGCCGTCTTCGATCATTGCCACATCCATGTGATGGCTCACCCGCATGCCTATGTTACGGCTCAGAGCAAGCGGTACCCGGAGCAGCAGAGCGGATATATCTTTGATCATTGCAAGATCACGGCCGATAGCCAGGTGGGAAAGGTTTTCCTTGGGCGTCCCTGGCGAGCCTATTCGACGGTGATTTTTCTGAACAGTGAGTTGAGCGATAAAGTTGATCCTGCTGGCTGGGCGGAGTGGCATGCCGGCGAGACCACGCGGCTCGAGACGGCATTTTATGCAGAGTACGGATCTCTTGGTCCGGGCAGCAATCCATTAAGGCGTGAAGCCCACACGCATCAGTTGAGCCGCGGTGAGGCAGGGAAGTACACCGTCACGAATTTCCTGGCTGGTTCTGACGGTTGGAATCCATTAGACGGTGAAACTAAAACAGCGAGCCCACACCCATGAATAACAAGTGGGGACAAGGAATGATTAGCCGGAAAAAGAATCAGATAAGCCGTCGCGGCTTCATCAAAAGGGTTGCGAGTGCCGGAATGGTAGTGGCCGGTGGCACGCTGGCAGGCTCCAGCCTGCTATCGGCGGTGACAGATACTGCTTTGTATTCGAGCTCGCCTGGATATATTCCTACCACCGATCCGTGGTCACAGATTCCCGCCATCCTGGCACGAATCAAACCGCCTTCATTTCCAGACCGCGAATTTGATATAACCAAGTTCGGCGCAGCTGGCGACAACAGGACCGATTGTACGGAAGCATTCCAAAAAGCAATCGCAGCTTGCCACGCAGCCAAGGGCGGACGAGTGTTGGTTCCTGCCGGAGAATTTGTCACGGGGGCAATCCGCCTGAAGAGCAACGTCAATCTACACATCAGCTCTGGCGCAACCATCCACTTCACGCGCGATACGCGCAAATACCCTCTGGTCTTTACACGCTGGGAAGGCATAGAGCTGATGAATTACTCGCCTTTCATCTATGCCTTTGAAGAAGAAAATATTGCGATCACGGGCGAGGGAATCATTGACGGAAACGCTGACTGCGAGCACTGGTGGCCGTGGAAAGGCCGCAGCCTTTGCGGATGGAAGGAAGGCCAACCTAGTCAGATTGCAGATCGCGTCCGCTTGTTTGAAATGGCCGAGAAGCGCACGCCCGTCAGCGAGCGGATTTTTGGGGAAGGGCACTACCTGCGACCGCAGTTTATCCAGCCTTATCGCTGCAAGAATGTGCTGCTGGAAGGTGTCACGCTCAAGAATTCACCCATGTGGCAGGTCCATCCGGTGCTGTGCACGAACGTTACAGTACGCAAGATGACCATCACCGGCGCCGATGTCAACCGCGAGTCCGGGCCGAATACAGATGGCTGCGACCCTGAATCGTGCACTGACGTACTGATCCAGGGTTGCAATTTCAACACCGGTGACGACTGTATCGCCATCAAAGCCGGACGTAATGAAGATGGCCGCCGTGTGAATGCGCGGTCAGAGAACATTGTGATCCAGGGCTGCCACATGAAAGATGGCCACGGCGGTGTGACCATTGGCAGTGAAATCTCAGGCGGCGTGAGAAACGTATTTGCTGAGAACTGCCGCATGGATAGCCCGCGGCTGGATTCGGCCGTTCGCATCAAGAACAACGCGATGCGCGGTGGTGTGCTGGAAAACATTCACGTGCGCAATATTGAGGTGGGTGAGGTAGCGCAGGCAGGGCTGTCTATCGATTTCTTCTATGAAGAGGCTGAAGCGGGAAAATTTACCCCCGTGGTCCGCAACGTCGACATTCGCAACCTCACAATGAAGAAGGCGCAGTATGCCCTCTATCTTCGCGGATTCAAGAATGCGCCCATCGGCGATGTTCACTTGATTGATTGCAATTTGCAAGGTGTGGAAAAGCCCAGTGTGGTGGAGAACGTAAGGGGCCTGCAGTTTACCAATGTTCACATCAACGGGAAGCTGGTAAACGATCGTGGCTAGGTCTGGCTGCCCTTGAAGTTGTACGAAGAACGGATCGCGGCAAAAAATGGAATTCATAACGGATCATTTTCTATTGCAGAGTGAGACTGCGCGGCGCCTTTACCAGAAGTATGCAGACGCCCAGCCCATCCTCGACTACCATTGCCACTTATCTGCCAAAGATCTGGCCGAAAATCGGCGTTTCAGCAATTTGTACGAGATATGGCTTGAAGGCGACCACTACAAATGGCGGGCAATGCGGGCCAACGGCATTCCGGAACGCTACTGTACAGGCGATGCCGCTCCGTACGAGAAATTTCTCGCCTGGGCGGAGACGGTTCCTCATACATTACGAAACCCCCTTTATCACTGGGCGCATCTGGAGTTAAAACGTTACTTCGGCATTGAGGTGCTTCTCGACCGCAATTCTGCGGCAACTGTCTGGCAGGCTGCGGGTGAGCGGCTGATGGATGATGATCTCTCGGCGCGTGGAATCCTTGAGCGATTTCGCGTAGCGGCACTCTGCACGACAGATGATCCGACAGACTCACTCGAATACCACCGGCAAATCCGCGAGTCCGGCGGGGTTACGAGAGTATTCCCAGCGTTTCGTCCGGACCGCGCGCTCCGCACCTGGGACCCTGCGAGCTTCAACAAGTGGCTCGACAAGCTCAGCCACAGCGCGAACATTGAGATTGCCCGGCTGAGTGATTTCCTCACAGCGCTTGAGAACCGGCATGACTATTTTCATCTGCATGGTTGCCGGCTCTCCGATCATGGTTTGGACTACTGCCATACGGAGGTCTGTACCGAGGCCGAAGCATCCGGGGCGTTTGCCAAAGTACGCAGCGGATACCCCCTGAACAGCGAGGAAGCAGGCCGGTTTGCCAGCTACCTCATGATCTTTTTTGGCCATCTTGATGCTCAAAAAGGATGGACAAAACAATTGCATCTGGGCGCCTATCGCAATGCCAATGGCCGGATGCTAAACGGCCACGGCCGCGATGCAGGTTTTGATTCGATTGGCGACTGGCCGCAGGTTGCGTCGCTGGGCAAATATCTTGACTCGCTGGATCGTGCCGGGACTCTCCCCAGAACCATCATTTACAACGCCAACCCGGCTGACAACTACGCATTTGCCGCCATGATCGGCAACTTCCAGGACGGGAGTGTAGCCAGCAAAATACAGCTGGGCAGCGCCTGGTGGTTCCTCGATCAAAAAGACGCCATGGAACAACAGTTGAATGCTCTTTCCAATTGTGGTTTGCTGTCACGGTTCGTCGGGATGGTTACGGACTCGCGGTCGCTTATGTCGTATCCCCGGCATGAGTATTTCCGGCGGGTCTTGTGCAATCTGCTGGGGAACGAGATTGAGCGGGGAGAACTGCCCGACGATGAGGAGTTGGTCGGAGGCATGATCAGAAGAATCTGCTACCAGAATGCCGCCGAGTATCTCTGTCTGCCGATGGCGCACAAGACGGCGGTTGTCGCCAACGGACACGGATTGCCGGCGCACGGAGTGGGAGTTCCCCGCATTGAGCGTGTGGAAAAGGACTCATAGAAGTGGCAGTACTGGCAAAACCGGTTCCGCTGCAGAGCGTGGCGATTGTGGTCCACCCGGACGACAATGTTGCTGTGGTCCGTGAACCGCTTTCAGTCGGGACCTCTATCCAGCTTGCCCATGGCGAGGTCATCGAGATTGCGGCTGCCATTGAACCAGGACATCGCTTTGCCTTGCGTGACATCCCCAAGGGCACTCATGTCCTGCAGTATGGCCAGCCCATCGGAACATCGTTAGGAATCGCACAGGGACAGCCCATTACGCATGAAAACATGAACGATCATGTGCCAACGGTCCGCGATGTGCCGCCGGATTTGGCAACAGCGCCGCCAAACTACATGCCGGCCGAGCAGCGCCGGAGCTTTATGGGTTTTCGGCGTGTGGATGGCCGGTGCGGTACGCGCAACTTCATTCTGATGATACCCACAAGCATGTGCGCCAGCCATGAGGCGACGCAGGTGGCTACTCTGGCTGAGTTTACGCTCTTCAGCCGTGAGAAATTTCCCAACGTCGATGGCGTCACTGCAATTCCGCACAGCAAAGGCTGTGGCTGCCAGGAGGGATCGCCGGTTGAGTTGCTGCTGCGCGTGCTCTCGAATTACGCCGATCATCCGAACGTGGGCGGCGTGGTGCTGCTGGAGCTGGGCTGCGAGAAAACAAATCTTTCCGTGCTGGAGACATACCTGCAGCGCCTGGGCCGCAAACTGGACAAGCCACTGGTAAGGATTGGCATTCAGCAGGTGGGGGGCACACAGCAGGCAATTCAAGCTGGACTGCGCGCCGTAGAAGAAATGCTGCCTGAGGTAAACAAGACGGTCCGCCAGCCAATTCCCGTGAGTGAATTAGTCCTGGGCGTGAAGTGCGGAGGATCAGACGCGTTTTCAGGGATCTCCGCAAACCCAAGCCTGGGCTATGCCTCTGATTTATTAGTTGAATCTGGGGGAACCGTTCTGATCACTGAAGTTCCGGAATTTTGCGGAGCGGAACACATTCTGGCGCAACGTGCCAAAGACGCCGCCACGGCACGGGCGGTTTACGAGATGGTCGATTGGTACAAAGACTATGCCGGCAAGTGGGGCGCGGTGCTCAATGAGAACCCGAGCCCGGGGAATATCAAGGGCGGGTTGCTGAATATCACGATCAAATCGCTGGGGGCCATCGCCAAGGCTGGAACAACACGGGTTGAAGGCGTGACTAGTTACGGAGTACCACCGCGGGGCAAGGGTCTATTTCTAATGCAGGGACCCGGCTACGATCAGGAGTCGACGCCCGGATTAGTCGCAGCAGGCGCCAATGTAGTTGTTTTCACCACCGGCCGTGGGTCGACCATCGGCAACGCAATCGCACCGGTCATCAAACTGTCTTCGAATAACGCAGTTTTCCAGCGCATGTCGGGCGATCTCGACCTTTCCGCAGGCGATATTCTGGACGGCAAAGCGACGATTGCGGAAGTTGGCGTGAAAGTGTTTGATCACATCTGCCGCGTTGCCGGCGGTGAAGTGCAAGCTAAAGCAGAGATTCACAAACATCGCGAATTCCAGGTATGGACGCAGTCGCCGATTTCTCTTTGAAGAGTCGGACTAGCGAGTGAAAGCACAATTCATAGGTGGCAGAGTCGATTATGGGATATCCGGCGCTGGATCTGAAAGACAAAACGGCAGTGGTGATTGGGGGAACGTCAGGCATTGGTCTGGCACTTGCAAGAGGCCTGGCTGAGGCCGGCGCAAACGTAGTGCCAACAGGAAGGCGTACGGACCTGGTTGAATCCGCCGCTGAAGCTGTGCGCGCGCAAGGGCGCGAATCATTGGCGATGCCGGCCGATGTGACGGACAAATCGAGTCTGAAAGCTCTGCTGGCGGCTACGGTTAAAGAGTTTGGCTCAGTCCAGATCCTGGTGAACTGTGCTGGCCGCACGAAACGTACGCCTACCCTGGATGTGTCTGAGGACGAGTGGGATTGCATTCTCAAAACCAATCTGAACGGAACGCTCTATGCCTGCCAGGTTTTTGGCCAGCATATGATCGAGCGAAAGTATGGACGCATCATCAATATCGCGTCCCTGTCTTCGTTCGTCGCTCTATATGAAGTAGCGGCTTATGCTGCCAGCAAGTCGGCAGTGGCCTCATTGACGCAATCACTGGCTATTGAATGGGCCAAACATGGTGTCTGCGTCAACGCACTGGCGCCAGGGCTTTTTCGCACCGATCTAAATGCTCATCTTCTGGATGGTACGGCGCGCGGCAAAGAATTTTTGCTGCGCACGCCGATGGGACGTTTTGGAAAACTTGAAGAGCTTGTGGGAGCAGGAGTTTTTCTCGCTTCAGACGCAGCCAGCTTTGTTACAGGGCACCTGCTGGTGGTGGATGGCGGAATTCTGGCAAGTGGAGTGAATCAATAGATGACATCATCAAATCAATTCTTGTTGGGTCTAACCCGGGAGTGGATATGAGTACTGCGCAACCGGCTCTGCCGCTACAGCGTATGATTTTTCGCAGAACGAATCGTCACAAGGGGCGCCGCATATCCGTTACGCCCAGCAACAGCACGAACAAGCATCTCTCTTATGGGCGAATCATTTTAGACGCCGGCAATTCCTCGGTATCGTTCGACAATGACAATCAGGAGACGGGGCTGATCTGCCTTTCCGGACGGGCAACGGTCAAAGCCGGACAAAGTCATTTCAATCTCGGCCAGTACGACTCAATCTACATTCCGCGCGACAGTCATATTGAGATCAGCACAGACCTGGCCGTGGATTTTGCGGAATTCTCCAGTGACGTTGAAAAACAATATCCTCTTCAGTTTGTTCCTTACTCGGAGATCGCAAAAAACCCTTCGCTCAAATTCACTACAGGTACTCCCGGACAATCGCGGCACCTGAGTATCTGTCTCGGCAAGAACGTTGAAGCGGGAAGGCTGCTGGTGGGTTTCACTTTTTCTGATCCCGGGAACTGGACCAGCTGGCCACCCCATGAGCACGCTGCCATGCTGGAAGAAATGTATGTGTATTTCAACATGCCTGCGCCGGCCTTTGGGCTCCAGATGGTTTACAACGATACGGAATATCCCGAACTCATAGTGCCGGTGAGAGACGGAGATGCCGTCCTGATGCCGGCTGGCTACCATCCCAATGTTTCAGTGCCCGGCCACAGCATCGGGTTTCTTTGGGCGATGGCGGCCCATCGCGAACAGGAAGACCGCCAGTTTGGTGTTGTAAACGTCCAGCCTGCCTTCAACAAAAGTGGTTCGGGACTGGAAGCAAGCCGCAAATAGAAGCGCAAAAGATGAAGGTTGAAAACAGCATCGCGACCACGCCGGCGGCCCAAGTTTCTTCCAGTGTCGCGCCGAATGTTTCTGCGCGTTGCGAGACATTAACGCAGAAGGTAGGGCACTACCGCTGGACGATCTGCGCGCTTTTGTTCTTCGGCACCACCATGAATTACGTCGACCGTCAGGTGCTGGGCCTGCTGGCGCCGGAGTTGCAAACCAAGATTGGCTGGAATGAAGTGCAGTATGGATACATTGTTACCGCATTCCAGGCGGCCTACGCTCTGGGTCTGTTGTTGATGGGGCGCTTGATTGACTTGATTGGCACGCGCATTGGCTATGCGCTTTCGATCGGCATCTGGAGTCTCTCCGCTGCGGCGCATGCATTGGCGCGAACTCCCCTGGGCTTTGGTGCAGCTCGCTTTGCGTTGGGTCTGGGCGAAGCCGGAAATTTTCCGGCGGGAATCAAGACGGTGGCTGAGTGGTTTCCTAAGAAAGAACGTGCCCTCGCCACCGGCATCTTTAATTCCGGCACAAATGTGGGAGCGACGATTGGCCCATTGCTGGTACTTTGGATCGCCAGCCGCTACGGATGGCAATCGGCATTCATCTCCACCGGCCTTTTGAGTTTTATTCCAATCATCTTCTGGGTGCGGTCCTATCGGCCCCCACAAGAGCACCCCCGACTTTCGCGGGAAGAGCTTGCGTATATCCAAAGTGATCCCTCAGAACCGGCGGCGAAGATTCCATGGTCGCGGCTCTTGCCGCACCGGCAGACCTGGTCATTTCTGATTGGGAAGTTCATGACCGACCCGATCTGGTGGTTCTTTCTCTTCTGGCTCCCAAAATTTCTGAACACGAGCCACGGGTTGGTGCTTACGGCACTGGGGCCATCACTGGTAGCAATTTACAACGCAGCATGTGTTGGCAGTATTGGAGGAGGGTGGCTGGCAGCGCGTTTCTTGAAAGCAGGTTGGACGGTGAATCGCTCCCGCAAAACGGCCATGTTGATTTGCGCGCTGACAGTTGTGCCCATTGTTGCGGCGGCCAATGTCCATAGTCTTTGGGCTGCGGTTGCGCTCATTAGCCTGGCGACAGCTGGGCATCAGGGCTGGTCAGCCAACATGTTTACCTTTGCGTCTGATTTGTTTCCACGCAATGCAGTGGCTTCCGTAGTGGGAATCGGCGGCTTCGGTGGCGCGGTAGGGGGCATGCTCATTGCGGCGCTCACCGGTTGGATACTCCAGGTTACAGGCAGCTATGTGCCGTTATTTGTGATTGCCGGGTCAATCTACCTGCTGGCCCTGCTGATCATTCACATGATTACACCGCGAATGGAGCCGGCCAGGATCGAAACCTGAACACAACTTCAACAAATCAGACATGGCACTGAACATCAAACCGAAAGAAGGGAATCGCTGGGACCTTATTAGCCTCGGCGAAGTGATGCTGCGCTTTGATCCCGGAGACTATCGCATAGCAACTGCGCGCACGTTCACCGTCTCTGAGGGCGGCGGCGAATACAACGTTGCCCGCGGATTAAAACGTTGCTTTGGTCTGGAGACCGCAATCGTCACGGCTGTTGCCGACAATTCCGTAGGATGTTTGCTGCAAGACCTGCTCTATCAGGGCGGCGTCGACCAATCGCTCGTCCGGTGGGTGGACTACGACGGCGTTGGGCGTACGGTTAGAAATGGGTTGAACTTTACTGAGCGCGGCTTTGGAATACGCGCTGCTCAGGGCTGTTCTGATCGCGGACATACTGCGGTTTCACAACTCAAGACGGGAGAGATCGATTGGGAAGAGATCTTTGGGAAGCGTGGGGCGCGCTGGTTTCACACCGGCGGGATCTTCTGTGCGCTTTCTGAGACCACGCCTGCAGTCGCGCTTGAGGCAATTCAATGCGCGCGCGAGCACGGCACGATCGTTTCCTATGATCTTAACTACCGCGAATCGCTGTGGAAGGCCGTTGGCGGCAAGAAACGCGCCCAAGAGGTAAACCGTCAGCTTGCGCCATTTGTCGATGTGATGATCGGGAATGAAGAAGATTTCTCCGCGGCGCTGGGGTTCACCGTCCCGGGTATGGACGAACACATTTCCAATCTGGAGGCAGAGGCCTTCCAAAAAATGATCTGCGCCGTGTGCAGCAAATTCCCGTTTCAAGTGGTGGCCACAACTTTGCGCCGCGCAAAAACCGCGAGCAGAAATGACTGGGGTGCGATCTGCTGGAGTGATGACAGGTTCCATGAAGCAGCCTGGCGCAACGATCTGGAGATTTTCGACCGCGTTGGCGGCGGCGATTCTTTTGCTTCTGGTCTGATCTACGGATTTCTTTCCGGGCAATCGCCGCAGTGGGCAGTGGAGTGCGGCGCTGCGCATGGCGCCTTAGCCATGACCACTCCCGGCGACACAACGATGGTTACGCTTAAGGAAGTGACTCAGGTCATGAAGGGAGTGGGCGCGCGAATCGCGCGTTAAAGCGACAGAACATGACAAGTTCTCAGGTTCAGCGGCTCATTCTGGATGTCGGCATCATTCCAGTAGTGCGCGCTTCTTCAGCCCGCAAAGCTATGGCTGCAGTAGAGGCCGTGGCTGCAGGTGGTATTCCTATTGCTGAACTAACCATGACAGTTCCCGGCGCAATCAACGTAATTGCCGATCTGGTTCGAACCATGCCCGCAGATGTCGTCATAGGCGCTGGAACCGTGCTTGATGCGCAGACAGCGCAGAGATGCATCGACGCCGGAGCGGAGTTCATTGTCAGTCCGGGATTTGATCCTAAGACGGTTGAACTCGCCAAGCGGCTGGACAAACTGGTGATGGCAGGTGCGCTTACACCGACAGAAGTGATCACCGCTTGGAAGGCCGGCTGTGATTTTGTGAAGATTTTCCCTTGTGGGAATGTTGGCGGCGCCAAATACATCAAGGCCCTAAAAGGTCCGCTGCCGCAGGTGCGCATGATTCCGACCGGCGGCGTCAACCTGGAAACGGCGGCAGATTTTCTTCGTGCAGGCGCTGATGCCTTGGGTGTCGGCAGTGAACTCATTCTTCCGGCCGCTCTTGAGTCAGGTGATGCTACGGAGATTACACGGATCGCGCGATGTTTCCTGGCCGCAGTGGCTGATGTAAAAAAGCCAGTGGTAGCCATTGCCCAGGCGAAATAATTCTGGTACAAGGAGAACCATGAACGCTAAAAACCTGACTTCAGTAGACTCTTGCATCCTGCGCTCGAATGAAGGAAAAGTCAGCTCTCCTGAGCCAGGCCTTGTTCGCCGCATTGGCGCATTCAATGACAAACTACTGCTGGCTGAACACCAAATGGAGAAAGGGTGGGTCGGGGCCAGGCACCAGCATCCGCATGAGCAAATCGTTTACGTGGTACGCGGAAAGCTCTCGGTCACGATCGGCAATGAAACCTTTAGCGCGAGCCCTGGCGATAGCTTTGTGGTGCCCGGCGGCGTCGATCATCAGGCGTCAGCCTTGGAGGATTCGCTCGTAATCGATGTATTCACTCCATGCCGGAGTGACTATTTATAGGCAAAGCCCTTTCAATTCTGCTCCTCAGGGCCGTGCTTCACCATGCCCAAACAATTCTGGAATCATTTTCAACGAGACCGTCGGCTGCTAAGCGATATTGCTCCCCCCTGCGATAAAAAGTAACTGGGAAAGATTTCCTTTGAGTGCTGGCATAAGCAGCGCGAGTAATGGCGGAAATGAGTTTTTATATTTCCTATACATGTGCATACATTGGAGACACTCCCAAACGATTCACTGAGGTGGCCATCTGCTGCAGCTTAGAGACGGTCGGCGCTTTATAGTTACAGGTGCTTCTTGAGGCCCATGATCGTTTCAATTACGATCTCATCTCCGACCGCCGTGTTAAGCAAGGCGTGGTAAATGGGCCGGTTCGGCCATTCGATGTGGAAATATTTCTCGACAAATGCGGAGCGTTCTTTATCGACGGTGTCCACTGCCTCTTGCGCCTCCTGGTGATCTAAGCCGCCAGCCTTTAGGCGAAGTAATTTCGCTTCCCTCGGCGCGTAGAGAAAGATGCGCAAAGTGTCGGTTCGATCGCGCAGGAAATGCTGTGACCCTCGTCCGACGACGATACAGTTGCCTGCAGATGCCGCCTTCTGGACCACCTGCTGCGTGATCCGCAAAATGCTGTCAGCGTCCAGCAGCTTCAGGCTGTGGACGTTCAGGCTGCCTTCGAAGCTGCCGCGTAGAATCGACTTGAAGAGGCGATAGTACAACGGGTCTACCCGCTCCTCTCGCGCTTCGACCGTGGACTGTTTGCAACTGCTCAGCCGGGCAATTTCGCAGGTGAGCAACTCATCCCATAATTTCCAGTCCAGGCGATCGGCCAGCTTGCGAGCTATCTCCCCACCGCCGCAACCGTACTCCCGCTCAATTGTGATGATATGGATCACGGTGTTCTCTCAGTTAAGCCCATTTGATTTACCCGACCGCCGCGGCCCCGCCGGCCCGCGGATCATTCCTTCGTAGAATAAAAGACAGCCCGAGCATGATCGTCGCGCCCACCGCGAGAACCTTGAAGATGTCGATGTACGCCAGGGTGGCTGCCTGCGCTTGCACGGCCCGGTAAAACGTGGCATGGGCGCGCACCAGCGCGTCAGGAGCACTCATTCCCGAGCGAATCAGGCGCTGGACGATGCCGTTGATCACGTTCTGAAAGCTTTGACTTCCCGGTGTTGCGTGACCAACCAGGATCGTCTGATGAAATTGCGAGCGCCGCGCAAGCAGGGTCGTGACCATTGACGTTCCGACGCTGCTTCCGATATTGCGCATGAAATTGATCATGCCGGCAACGGCATTGTTCTTCTCCGGCGGCATTCCGACATAAGAGATGAGCGTGATGGTCACGAACAGAAAACCCAAACCGGCGGCCTGCGCAACACGCAACCAGGCGGCTGCACTGAAGCTCAGGAACAAGTCGAGCCGCCGGGTCGAGTAGTACATGGCGATCGCCAAAGACGCCCACCCGAAGGCGATAATGTAGCGGGCCTGGAATTTGGTTGCCAGTTGTCCGACGATAGGCATAGCGAGCAGCACGACTACACCACCGCCAGAGAGGACCAGTCCCGCCAGTTCGGCTGTATATCCCAGCAGCGTCTGGAGAAACAGGGGTAGCATTACCAGGCTGCTGAACAGCAGGATGCCCAAGGTGAACATCATCAGGTTCGAGCTCAGGTAGTTGAAGTTCTTGAACAGGCGAACGTCAATGATCGGATCCTTGCGGAACCACTCCCAGACAACCAGGCAGAGCAGGCACACAGCGGACACAATCATTAGGGTCAGGATGAAATGCGAGCCAAGCCAGTCGTCTTCCTGTCCTTTGTCCAGGAATATCTGCAACGCGCCGACGCCCACCGCCAGCAGAGCGACCCCGATGTAGTCCAGTTTCACTCCCGCAGCTTTGAGCCGGTTCAGATACGGCGGATCTTCGATCAGCCGAAGGACAAGCACTAGCGCTAGTATGCCGACCGGCAGGTTGATGAAGAAGATCCAGCGCCAGGAGTAATTGAAGGTGATCCATCCCCCCAGGGTCGGTCCAATGGTGGGCGCCATGACGGCGGTGATGCCATACATGGCGAAGGCCAAGCCGCGTTTCTCGGGCGGAAATGTGTCTGCCAAGATGGCTTGCGCCATAGGCTGAAGACCGCCGCCCCCGGCGCCTTGCAGCACGCGGAATATGAGAAGAAGACCGAGACTCGGCGCCAGGCCGCATAGAACCGAGCTCACGGTGAAGATCGCAAGACACAGCATGAAAAAGCGCTTGCGCCCAAACGCGACGGCAAACCAACCGCTGATGGGCAGGACGATGGCGTTGGAAACCAGATATGTGGTGAGCACCCAGGTGCTCTCATCGTTGCTGGCGCTCAGACTGCCCGCCATATAAGGTAAAGCCACATTGGCGATGCTGGTGTCGAGGAACTCCATGAAGGCCGCCATCGCCACCACCACTGCGATCAGCCAGGGATTGTACCTGGGCACCCACGGGGCTTGTTCCACGGGGAGGGCCTGGGCAGCATCAGTCATCGCAAATACACCTTCGGCTCGACGCTCATGCCCGGGCGGAGCCAGTGGTCGCGGTTCTCACCTGGATCAAGCACGATCTTCACAGGGACCCTCTGGACAATCTTGACGTAGTTGCCGGTAGCATTCTCCGGCGGGAGCACGCTGAAGACCGGCCCCGTGGCTCCGCCGATGCTGTCGACGCTGCCTTTGTAAGTTCGGCCGTTTGAATCCACGCTGATTTTTACCCGCTGGCCCGGCCGCATATATCCGAGTTGGGTCTCCTTGAAATTGGCCGTGATCCAGATATCTTCCAGAGGGACGATGGTCAGCAACTGCTGGCCGGGCAGCACGTTCAGTCCGACGACAACGGTCTTGTTCACCTCGCCGCTTATCGGCGCTACGATCCGGGTGTACTGCAGGTTGAGCTCCGCCTGTTCCAGGTTGGCGCGCTTTTGCTTTACATCGGCCACAGCAGAGAGCGCTCGAGCGCGGCTTGAAGCTACCTGCTGCGGTCCAGTCTGCGCGTACCGGTGGTTGGCCTCGGCCTGGGACAGCTTGCTCCTGGCCTGTTGCACTGCCTGCCGGGCGGCTTCTTCATTGGCGCGGGCCGCAGCAACAGTAGCAGTGCCGGCCCTGGCGGCAGCAAGCGATTGGTCGTAGATCTGCGCGGAAATTTCCCGCTTATCCACGAGCAGCTTGTATCGCTTGAGGTCATCCTGTGTTTTGACGTCGTTGGCCTCAGCTTCCTCCACTTGGGCATGTGTCGCGGCTAGTTCCTTTTCGGCAGCGTTGATCCCGGCCTGAGCGTTTTCCACGTCGGAAGCGGTGGAGCTTAACTGACTTGAGGTGTTCACCGAAGTGACGGGAACAACGATGTTAAGCGAGCGCGCGGTCGCTTCCGCATTGGCCAGATCGGCCCGTGCTTTGTCGACGGCAACCTGATAATCCCGCGGATCGATCTCCGCCAGCACCGTCCCTTTGCCGACCCACTGGTTGTCACCAACGTTCACCTTGATCACATATCCCGAGATGCGTGAACTGACCGGGTTGAGGTGGACGTCCACTTGGGCATCGTCAGTGGACTCATAGCTGCCGAAGTAACGCCAGAGGAAGAGGCCGCCGACGAGCACAATTGCGAGCGCGCCGATGATCAGCCAGAGCCGCCACCGCTTCGACCGTCGCCGCGAAATCAACACCCGAAAGCGTTCATGGCGACTTTTGGGAGGTTCAATGACCGGGACCTCCTCGGTCCTGTTGACGACCGGGTTTGTATCTGGTGCTGCCATGGGCATTCACCTTCCTTTGAGGTACTCCTGAACGCCAGCTTCCGCATTACCGATCGCCCGCCCCAATTCGACCTTGGACACGTTGTACGAGTAAAGACTCGAAATCAACGACTGGTTGGCGCTGGCGACAGACTGCTGCGCTTGAATAACTTCGATGTTGTCGGTGACCCCGGCGCTAAACCGGTCTCGCGCCTGTATCAGCGTCTGATCGGCCAGATCGACGGAGCTGCGCGCAACTTCAACCTGGTCCGCTGCCGATTGCATATCCAGGAAGGCGTTCCGGACGTCCTGATCGATCTGCGCACGCAGGTTGTCCAGCAACTCGCGATTCTTCCGGAGAGCTGCTTCTGCCTGCAGCACGTCGCCGTGCACTTTGCCGCCCTGGAAGATAGGTATGTTCAGCGCAGCGGTTGCCTGCACCGTGCCATGAGAGTTGCCCGGAGTCAGGCCGATGTCGCCGTAGCTCACGGCGGTGGAAACCGAGGGGTAATAACCGGCGGCGGCCGCCTTGCGTGCCAGTTCTGCGGCATGTACGTGCGCGAGCGCGCTCTGGTAGTCGGCGCGTGAGGCATAGGCGCGCATCAGGGCCTCGTCGAGACTGACCTTGGGAGGTGGCGTGTAGGTCGCGGTGCTTGTCAACGTGAACCCCTGGCCTGTCGGCAGCCCAACCACGCGCCCCAAAACGATTTTCTGCTTGGCCAGTTCATTGCGCGCCGAAATGACCTGCTGCTGCCGGGCTTGCAGCTCAACCTTGGCTCTCAGAGCATCGATAGCCGCAGTGGTGCCGGCTTTCAATTGATCTTCCGCCTGCTGGTAAAGCGCCTGGGCGGTGTTCTGTTGCGCCACAGCTGTCTCAAGCCGGGCAGAATCCGCTATCGTCTGCAAGTAGACGGATGCGACCGCAAACACCACTAGCTCGCGGGCGTCCTTATAAGAGTATTGAGCGGCCCGGATCTGCTGGGCGTCAGAACGCGTTTGTTGGATCGATTTCCAGTTGAATACCGACTGGGTCAGATAGGCGCGGGTGTCGAAAATTCCGAACGGTCCAACAATGGGAGAAAGGTTGGCCCCGATCTTTCTGAGTGCCGAAAGATTTATCCCGACGGTTTCAAGGTTTATCTGTTGAGCGCTTTCTGTAGTCGAGGTAGTCAGATGGGGAAGCAGTTCGCTCAGCCCTTTCCACCACTGGCCGCGCGCCGAGGGGATCCCCTCGTTGGCCAAAAGCAGACCAAGATTCTGCTTAAGCCCTCGATCAATGGCATCTTTCAGAGAAAGCGAGAGCACGCCGGCAGTAGCTGTGCCCCCTGGTACGCTGCCGGAAAACGGGTTCTGCGCCTGCAAGGCGGCAGATTCCTGGCCAACGCTGACAACATACTGCGTTGGGGCACCCGAGTCTCTGGATGACGTTGTCTGCCCCCAAGCTATGGCTGACTCAAGCACTAGCAGTAACCCAACCGCCAACCGGCCCGGTGCAAAGCTAGGCATTTCCCGCCTCCGTTGTTGATGGCATACATTTGTGCAAAGCCGTCATCCACAAACAACTCGATGCCGGTGATGGATCGTCCAACGCGAAGAATCACCAGCCCCTCGCGACCTCATCAGGCCCCGATCATCCGCGGTGCCTTAATTCTCAGACGGCAGTGCGCCCTCCGCCGACGGCGAATCTTGCACCCTGAATGACCATTGGAGGCGCAAACTTCTGACTGCGGTCAACCGATTGTGTTGACGGCGTTAGGTTTCGCGGCACCGGATACCAGTGTTCCTGAGCTTTCCGCCCTCTAAGAAATTCATTCATTGCTAATTCCTTATCAAGCACGACAACAACCAAAAGGCAAAACCAATACCGGCGGTGAAGCACAGGCTAACCGGGCGAAGCCCGCGTCAGTATTTGGGCAGAAGTGTCAAGTGATCGACACAACTCCTGACTGGGTTCCAATTTTCATACTTCGGGCAGGATGCGGGACTGGCTGATGCGCCGATCCGATCCCTGCCGCCTTTTCACAGATAGTCTGGAAGCTTGCGTGCTTCAATCAGTTGCTGAAGGCAGATGTAACTCGGAAGTTCGACCACGCGGGCCGATAGACTGACAGCAAACGCGGTCACTACGAACTGGCTGCAGGCCATGACCTTAATCCTTATCTCCGCATCAAGGACTACTCAGTTTCAGATACAGGCCCGTCGAGACACTCGGACCAGAAAGGCGGCACCGTGGCGAAGAGGCAATCCACGCTGCATGAATCCCGCATTTCCGCGCCGGCGGTGATCGAAATCAATACTGCCACTCGCGCTCATCGCGGCGAAACAGTGGCAGAGAGGCCGCAGGAGCAATTGGAGTTGCTCTCTATCAATACCATCCGGACGCTGGCCATGGACGCGGTGCAAAAGGCCAACAGCGGTCATCCAGGCACCCCGATGGCTTTGGCGCCGGTAGCGTTCGTCCTGTGGGACCGCTATCTGCGGCACAATCCGGCGAATCCGCAGTGGCCTAATCGCGACCGCTTCATCCTGTCCAATGGCCACGCATCCATGCTGCTGTATTCGTTCTTGTACCTGACCGGCTACGGCCTGACTCTTGAAGAGCTGAAGAACTTCCGGCAGTTCGGCTCGCGTACGCCCGGGCATCCGGAATATGGCCTTACGCCTGGGATGGAAACCACGACTGGTCCACTGGGACAAGGCCTGGCGAATTCGGTCGGTATGGCCATCGCGGAGCGTTGGTTGGCCGCGCATTTCAATCGCGATACACAGAAGTTGATTGATTATCGCGTGTACGCGTTCTGCGGCGACGGTGACCTGATGGAGGGCGTCTCGCAGGAGGCCGCTTCAGTGGCCGGTCATCTGGGGCTGTCGAATCTGATTTGGATCTACGACAACAACCACATCACCATCGAAGGCCACACAGCGCTGGCGTTTTCCGACGATGTTGCGGCGCGATTTCTTTCCTATCACTGGAACGTGCAGCGTGTGGGTGATGCCAATGATCTTGAATTGATTGACGTCGCTATCCGAAACGCCCAGAAAGACCTGGAGCGCCCGTCGCTGATTATCCTGGAAAGTCACATCGCCTGGGGCGCGCCCAACAAACACGACACCTCCGCCGCGCATGGCGAACCGCTGGGGGAAGAAGAGATTCGGCTGACCAAGAAGGCCTACGGCTGGCCGCCCGACGCGCACTTCCTCGTGCCAACTGAGGTGCTTGATTACATGCGCCGGGCCCAGGAGCGCGGGGAACGCTGGGAACGGGAATGGAATGACACTCTCACCGGGTTCCGCAAGAACCATTCCGACCTCGCCGACGAATGGGACATGCTGCAAAGGGGCGAACTGCCGAGCGGTTGGGACTCTGAAATTCCGAAGTTTCCCGCAGACTCCAAGGGCAAAGCGACGCGAGACAGCGGTTCGGCGGTAGAGAATGCGATCGCGAAGCACGTGCCGTGGCTGATCGGCGGATCGGCGGACCTGGCTCCGTCTACTAGGACGCTTATCGCCGGGGCTGGCGACTTCGAGAGCGATGAGTATGGCGGCCGCAACTTCCACTTCGGTATCCGCGAGCACGCCATGGGCGCCATTTTGAATGGCATGTCCCTGTCGAAGCTGCGCGTGTTCGGCTCGACGTTCCTGATCTTTTCCGACTACATGCGGCCGGCGATCCGGCTGTCCGCGCTACTGGACCAGCCTGTTATCTACGTGTTCACGCACGACTCGATTGGACTGGGCGAGGACGGGCCGACCCACCAGCCGATCGAGCAGTTGATGTCGTTGCGCATGATACCTCGCATGGTGGTGATCCGGCCCGCCGACGCGAACGAGGTGGCGGAAGCGTGGCGTGTGGCAATGGAGTCAAAGGAACGGCCCATTGCTCTTGTGCTCACGCGCCAGGCAGTGCCAACGTTGGATCGTACCAAGTACGCCAGTGCCGACGGGCTGCGGCACGGGGCCTACGTTCTGGCAGATTCAGATGGAGAGGCAGAACTCATCCTGATGGCCACCGGTTCAGAGGTTCAGCTTTGTGTGCAGGCGCACGAGCAACTGACGTCTGAAGGCATACGCAGTCGCGTGGTCAGCATGCCTTCATGGGAACTGTTCAAGCAACAAAGCCCGTCCTACAAGGACAGCGTGCTGCCGCCACAGATGCACGCGCGAATCGCGGTTGAAGCCGGTACCGGGTTAGGCTGGCGCGAATACGCCGGCTCGGAAGGCCGGGTGATCGCCCGCTACGATTTTGGCGCGTCCGCACCGATCAAGGACTTGTTCAAGCACTTTGGGTTCACAGCCGACCACGTCGCCAGCGAAGCTCGTTCGCTGATCAAGAGGTAAACATGCGCATTGCTGTGGGAGCAGATCACGCCGGCACGCCGCTGAACGAAACGGCCATTGCGGAACTCTGCCGGCTCGGGCACGAGGTTGTAGATCTTGGCACTCATGACTCGTCGAAACCTGACGATTATCCCGACTATGCCGCTGCCGTCGCCGCGGAAGTGACCAGCGGTCGCTGCGAGCGTGGACTCCTGGTCTGCGGCAGCGGCGTAGGCGTCTCCGTCGCGGCCAACAAGTTTCCCGGTATTCGCGCCGCCATGTGCCACGACATCTACTCCGCGCACCAGGGAGTGGAGCACGACAACATGAACATCCTCTGCCTGGGCGCGCGCGTCGTGGGACCTGAGCTGATGCTCGATCTTGTGCGCGCATTCATGGCAGCACGCTTCACCGGCGAAGAGCGCCATCGCCGGCGATTGGGGAAAATAACCGAACTGGAACGCCGGTTTTGCGGCGAGGAACGAGCGACGGTGAGTCGCTGAGAGGTGCGCCGCAGAGGCGAGATCGAGGCCGAGTGAAGCATCATCACACCCTATAGAGGAGGCGTGGGCGCAGTTGCCGGTGTCGGATTTTCCAAATTACGCAGCGGGGAGTCAAGGCTCTCATGCTGCCGATGAGTTGATCTGTGAAAAACTGCGCGGCTGGCACACGATCACGCTGCCGCTGCGTCGCGCAGCATAGAGAGGACTGACATAAAAGGGAAGAAGGCGCATATGATTGAAGAGTCGCATATGACTAATGAAAGGAAGATCAAGCGTGCTGACGAGGGCGGCCAGAACAGCAGGGCACACCCATATCCGGGCGACCTCCGCGTTTACGGCGATGCCGGGCAACTTGCCCGGGCAGCGGCGGAGCTGTTCGTCAACACTGCCGCGGACTCAATCGAGGCCCGGGGACGCTTCAGGGTAGCGCTTTCCGGGGGCACCACTCCCCGTCGCTTGTACAAGCTGCTGGCGACCAGCGCCTTCAGCAGTCGCGTTGATTGGGATCGCATCGGCATTTTCTGGGGAGATGAACGCTGCGTCCCTGCCGATGATCCCGAGAGCAACTACCGCATGACGGCTGAGGCGCTGCTGCAACATGTCCCCATTCCCTCTACGAACGTTTGCCGAGTGCCGACGGAAATAAACCCGCCGCGAGCCGCTGCCGCTGCATACGAACACGAAATCCGGCACTGCTTTAAAGCATTTGATTCTGTGCCGCAGTTTGATCTCATCTATCTCGGACTGGGGACAAACGGTCACACGGCGTCGTTGTTTCCGCGCTCGCCGGCCCTGAAGGAGACGTCACGGCTGGTGCTGGCCGACTTTGTAGCCGAGGTGAATACCTGGCGGATCACCATGAGTAAGTCTCTGCTGAATCGCGGGCGCACAGTTGCGTTTCTGGTTTCGGGACAGGAAAAAGCGGAGGTGCTGCGCGAGGTGCTGCTTGGCCCTCATGACCCCGCACGTCTGCCTGCACAGCTTATTGCCCCTGAAGGCGCGTTGCTCTGGATGGTGGATGAGGCTGTTGCCGGCCTGTTGTCACCGTTGGAGGAAAGGCGGAGTGCATAGATGGCGACACAAACCTTAAGAAGCACGGCTGCGAGTTACCGACTGGAAGGCAAGGTCGCTATTATCACCGGCGGAGACCAGGGCATAGGCCGTGCCATCGCACTCCGCTTAGCGGCTGAAGGCGCCGATATCGCTTTCTGTTACCGCCATAATCGCAGCGGCGCAGAAGAAGTGGTGGCGAGTATCATGGGTGATGATGCGGGAGCGGGCACTGGACGCAAAACGCTGGCCTTGCAAGCCGATGTCAGCGACATCGCCCAGGTACGGAATTTCATCACCCGCGTCTTTGAGCGATTCGGTACGGCCGACATCCTGGTGAACAACGCTGGTCTGGAACGCCGCGCCGACTTCTGGGACGTCACCGAGCAGGACTACGACCTGGTTCTCAACGTTAACCTGAAGGGCGTCTTCTTTACCACGCAAGCGGTGGTGCGACACTGGCTGGCGGCCAAACAGCGCGGCAAGATAATCAACATCAGCTCGGTGCATGAAGAATTGCCCTTCCCGCATTTCGCTTCTTACTGCGCGAGCAAAGGCGGACTGAAAATGCTGACACGTGATCTCGCCATCGAACTGGCGCCGCATGGGATCACGATCAATAACATCGCCCCCGGCGCCATTGAGACGCCGATCAACAAGGCGCTCCTGAACGATCCGGGCAAACTCCAGCCGCTGCTTGAAAACATTCCTCTGAAGCGGCTGGGGACCGCCGAGGATGTCGCCGGGGTGGCCGCATTCCTGGCGTCTGCCGATTCGGATTACATAACCGGTACGACGGTGCTCGTCGATGGCGGACTGCTCTGGTCGTACGAGGAGCAGTAGTGCGTTCGACGCCAGGAAACTGAGGTCTGTATGAGAGGTAACATTCGACTCGTTATCGCCGACGTTGACGGCACTCTGGTTACAAACGAGAAGGTACTGACAGAGCGGGCGGTTGAAGTAGTCAAGCGCCTTAAGAACGCGGGCATCGCCTTCAGCATTACCAGCGGGCGGCCGCCACTGGGCATGAAGATGTTGATCAATCCTCTTGGGCTGACCGAACCGCTTGCGGCGTTTAACGGCGGGGTCTTTGTCCACCCCGACCTGTCAGTTATGACGCAGAGCTTTATACCGGCGGATATGGCGGCAAAGGTCATTGACGCAATCGGGCGCCATCGGCTGGACTGCTGGGTTTACACCGATCGCGACTGGCTGGTGCGCAACACCAGCGCTCCGCACGTTGCGCGTGAGCAGTGGACCGTGAAGTTTCCGCCCACGGTCGTGCCCGAGTTCAGCTCGCACCTCGACCGTGTGGCGAAAATCGTTGGCGTCAGCGACGACTACGCCGCCGTAGCTCGCTGTGAAGCCGACGTGCAGCGCGAGTGCGGCAGTCACGTCTCGGCCGCACGTTCGCAACCCTATTACCTTGATGTTACGCATCCCGACGCCAACAAAGGACACGTGGTCGAGGTGCTCTCGCAGGCGCTGTCCATACCGTCAGCGCAGATCGTCACCATGGGCGACATGCCGAACGATGTGTTGATGTTCAAGAAAAGCGGCCTGAGTGTAGCCATGGGCAACGCCAGCCCAGAAGTACAGCGCCAGGCGAGTTGCGTGACCGATTCGAACGAACACGAAGGGTTCGCAAAAGCGATTGAAACTTTCGTTCTGCGAGAGCCTCGCGAAGCCGCGGAGAAGGCTTCATGAGCGCCTTAATCATCGTCGTGATGGGCGTTGCCGGATCGGGTAAAAGCACCGTAGGCCAAATGCTCGCAGCTGAACTGCCTTCCGAATTTCTCGAGGGCGATAGCCTGCATCCCCCGGCTAACATCCAGAAGATGACGTTGGGTATTCCGCTGACCGACGCGGACCGCGCTCCCTGGCTGGCGGCCATTCACGCCCGCATTGTCGAGTCATTCGACCGTGGGCGCAACCTGGTAGTTGCCTGCTCCGCTCTCAAACAAAGTTATCGCAAGACACTCGCTGATGGCGTCTCGATCACCTGGGTCTATCTGAAGGGCAGCGTGGAAGTGATCCGCGCACGCTTACTGGAACGGCAGCATCATTTTTTCAAGGCACAGATGCTGGCCAGCCAGTTCGCGGACCTGGAAGAACCCGCAGATGCCATCGTCATCGACGTCACGATCGCACCTTCAGTCGCGGTGCGGCAGATCTTGGACGTGTTATTCCCCGCGCGAGCCAAGGCAAGCTGATCGTTGTCTGGAGATGCAATTGCGTTCGAACCCAGATATTCTCGCCAGCGCTTGCGACATCCGGGGCAGATGCAGTTTAGAGCCGCAGACCTTACGTCATCAGCGCGGCTCGTTCGAGTCTCCAACACAGATCTCCTTGTTTTACAAAGGTCCCCGTGAGGTGATCGTTAGTCGCATCGCTTTGCCAGTAGCAGTCGCATCACTTTGCCGGCAGCACATCGGAGACCATTGAAATTCGTCACCAAAAGTGGGGCATATCCTCTTTCATTTCAAGTTTTTGTCTACTCAATCCGTCGCATTCAGCGCCGTCCTTGGCGTCGCGGAGTGTAACGCTGACGACGGGCGTCGGATTGCTAATCAAGATACCCAGTGGCAATTGAAAGACTTAAAATAAACTTCGCAATGACTGACAGGGGCGTTGTTGCCATAGTTTTCGTCGTTGACGATGATCCTCAGGTGCGTGCATCAATCCAGGGATTGCTGAAGTCGGCTGGCTTGCGCTCGGAATGCTTCGAAACAGCTGAACAGTTTTTGCAGAGGCAGCCTCCGGATGGCCCCAGTTGTCTGATAGTCGATGTGAGTCTTCCCGGAATCAGCGGTCTCGATTTTCAACAGCAGTTGAAAAAAGCAGGGCTTCAGATCCCGATCGTTTTTATTACTGCGCATGGCGATATTCCGATGACAGTCAAGGCGATGAAGTCAGGAGCGGTGGAATTTCTTACCAAGCCATTTGAAGACCAAGACTTGCTAGGCGCCGTTCAGCAAGCTCTCGCTCGTGACACCGTTCGTCGTGGCGTAGAAGCGGAGGAGGCTGCCTTGCGAGCCAGGTATGAGATCCTGACGCGGCGCGAGCGAGAGGTAATGGGTCTGGTGGTTTCCGGATTGCTTAATAAGCAGATCGCCTCGGAGCTTGGGACTAGCGAAATCACGATTAAGGTTCATCGAGCCCAGGTCATGCATAAAATGCAAGCTGGATCTCTTGCCGAACTCGTGAGGATGGCAGAGAGACTCCACCTCTTCCGTACACCTCAATGAGATGAAAAGGCCATTTCGCACAACCAATTCTCTCCGACTTTTCTTATACCAAAGCATAATTGCGCATCCTTTCACGCCGGGCTAATCTCTAGGCAGAGTGGATGATCAGGAGAAGCCAAGAGTGGTAGTGATTGTTGATGATGACGAGCTGGTTCGGGGTTCGCTCGGCGGGCTAATGAAAGAGGCCGGGTTCCCTGCGTTAACGTTCGCATCTGCGGAAGAATTCCTAACGTCCGGCGAAGAAAAGCGGACAGCATGTCTAATCGCTGACATCCGCATGCCTGGGATATCGGGGCTGGAACTCCAGGCCAAGCTCAACGAAGCCCATCAGCGGATTCCTATCATCTTCATTACCGCTCATGGCGACGAAAAGTTGCGATTGCAAGCTCTCCGAGCAGGAGCAGTGGAATTTCTGACTAAACCATTTGACGACGAGGTATTGCTCGACAGTGTGCGTGCAGCACTTGAAACGTGAGTGGGCTTAAGCCGGAAACTGGGGTCATCTTTGGAATCGGTCAACAACGGTCAATCAAATCGGCAAGGCTTTGTTGAACACAGGTTTGAACAAATCATCGGCAGCAGTCCTGCTCTGGAATCAGCATTCGCCGACGTGGAGCAGGTGGCCCCGACTGATTCCACAGTGCTGGTTCTGGGTGAAACCGGCACAGGTAAGGAGTTGATTGCTCGCGCGATTCACAATATCAGCCCACGCTGCGGGCGCCCTTTTGTGAAGCTCAATTGCGCCGCTATTCCATTTGACCTTTTGGAGAGCGAACTGTTCGGCCACGAAAAAGGCGCTTTTACGGGGGCAATCACACAGAAAATTGGGCGTTTCGACATGGCCAATACGGGGACACTCTTTCTGGATGAAATAGGAGACATTCCCCTGGCACTACAGCCTAAACTCCTGCGGGTCCTGCAGGAGCAGGAATTCGAGCGCCTGGGAAGCGGGCGTACACATCACGTTGACGTGCGTCTAATTGCTGCCACTCATCGAAACTTGACGGAAATGGTCAGACGGGCTGAATTTCGCAGTGATCTTTATTATCGTCTCAATGTCTTTCCTGTGACTCTCCCAGCTCTGAGGGAACGCAGGGAGGACGTTCCCCTGCTGGTCGCCCATTTTGTCGAGGTTTTTTCGCGACGCATGGGCAAACGGATTCGTGATATACCGCAGAACACGATGGACGCATTAATTGCATATTCCTGGCCCGGGAACGTTCGGGAGCTGCAAAACCTGGTGGAGCGTGCAGTGATTCGATCGAACGACGGGTTGCTTCCCAACCCTTTACCCACATCTGTGAATTATCATCAGGACCCTGCAATTGCGCCGTTCACACAAGGCGTGTTCATGGATTCTCAGCGCGATGTGATCTTGCAAATGTTGGATACCTGCGGTTGGATTATCGGAGGGTCCCGTGGAGCAGCCAGCCGGTTGGGATTAAAACGGACCACTCTAATCGCGAAAATGAAAAAGCTTGGGATTTCTAGACCCGTCTCCCAAGGCGACAGACGTCGAGTTACTGAACACCAAGAGAGCGATCAGTTATCGCATCCACCGCTTGAACCGTTCCCGAGTCAATGAGTGGGCCTGTCACGAAAAGCAGTGGACCCTCAGGCTCTCAACTGCCGTCAGGATTGCCCCAACCAGATACTAGCTGCATCGCGCACAAGCCGCCGTCCGTCAGTTTCGCATGCCTCACATTCGAGACACACGTCACTCCAACCCTAGCGACCGACGTGCGCAGCACCCTTGCGACTCAGGGGTTCTCCCAGTTAAGCTGAAAGGATTCTAATGTGGTGAACGAACCACGGTTCGGTTTCAGTTCATGTCGTTCATAAGATGAATGCTGGCACAAGTAAGGGTTGACAGATGGTTCCCCCTGACCTTTCTGGCAATATTAACGGGTTGCGCGAGCCCGCGCTGTTGATTGATCCTGCGGGCACGGTCATTGCTGCTAACCTGGCCGCATTGAAATTGTGGCGGCTGTCATCCACGAAAATAGTCGGTAAGCCCCTCTGTGCGTTAGTTTCCGACGATCCCGAAAAGCTCACTCAATACCTGCGCCGATGCTCGCGAAATTCCAAAGGGACTCCAGGCGAGCTGAGACTCCCTCCTCTTCGCGGACAAGAGAATATGTGCAAAGTGGTTGGAGGGTTAATATCTCGCAACCAAAAACAACCCGGTTTGCTTTGCCTCAGGTTGTTGCCATGCGGACCCGCCAAGGCTCCGTTGGCGGGCTCCGACACGTACCCGCAAGTGGGTGCCGAGAAGCGAACACGCCGGCGGGCCGACAAGCGATGGCGAACCGCGTTCGAGAACGCAGCAATCGGAATCGTGATGATCGATTTCAACGGGCGCTACTTCGCTGCGAACAGCGCTTTCCGGAATATGTTGGGATATACAGAGCGGGAACTCTACCGACTGAGCTTCGATGAAGTTACATACGAGGGGGACCGTGAGGCTAACGTGCTTTTGGCCAATGAACTTAGGGAAGGCAAACGACAACACTTCGAGATCGAGAAGCGCTATCGTCGCAAAGACGGCAGCTTGCTTTGGACACGTCAACACGTAGCTCTCGTGCCAGGAATGCAAGGTGTAGCGCCATTTTGGTTCGGTGTTGTGGAAGACATTACCGAGCGCAGGCACGTCGACGAGGAATTGATATTACAGCAGCACAATTTTCGCGAAAGTGAAGCCCGGCTACAGGCGTTCTTTGAAAACAGTCCGAATCTGGTTTTCATAAAAGATCGCGAGGGCCGGTATCTCTATGTCAACAGGGGGTTCAAAAGAGTTCTCCGCGTCGCCGACGAACAAGTCATCGGGAAAAGGGACGACGAACTGTTCTCAGCGGAACAGGCCGCTGCTTTTCAAGCCAATGACCGGCAGGTGTTCCAAGCAGGCGTTCCGGTGCAGTTTGAGGAGACGGCCCTAGAAGAAGACGGACAACATACGAGCATCGTCCACAAGTTCCCACTCTTCAGCGCGGAGGGAGAGATTTACGCCGTCGGCGGCATTGTTACCGATATCACCGAACGCAAGAAAGGAGAATCCGCACGTCGATCCAGTGAGGAACGTTATCGCGTCGTGGTCGAAACGGCCAACGACGCCGTACTCAGCGCAGACGAAACCGGCGCCATCCTCTTCGCCAATTCCGCCACCTCAAGAATCTTTGGTTATGACTCAACCGAGCTGATGGGGAAGCCCTTGACCATGCTAATGCCAGAATTCATACGCAAGGTGCATGAGACTGGATTCAGACGCTACTTGGATACCGGCGTGCGGCATATGAACTGGCAAGGCGCCGAGCTTATAGGACTGCACAAGAATGGAAAAGAGTTTCCGGTGGAGATCTCATTGGGAGAGCTGACCCAAAATGGCCGACGGACATTTACGGGTTTTATCAGGGACATCAGTGAAAGGAAGCGGGCGGAGGAAATACGAACTGCTACGGTTGAGTTCCTCACCAAGCCATTCAGCGACCAAGATCTGCTGGAGGCCATCCGCATCACACTCGAGCGACATCGTATTGGGGATGAACAGCAGCAACAAGTGGCGGGGCTTCGACAACGCTTCGAGTCATTGACCCCCCGGGAGCGGGAAGTGACCTCCATGGTTGTTTCTGGTATGCCCAACAAGCAGATTTCGGGTCAACTCGGGACATCGGAAAACACCGTCAAGGTTCACAGGAGTCGAGCCATGGAGAAGATGCAAGCGCGCTCCCTTCCCGACCTCGTCAGAATGATGGAGCAACTGAAAGGCCCTTCCGAAAAGACATCGTAAACGAAAGCATCATCCGGAGTACGCCTTTGGTCCAATAGAATCGCCCGCTCTTTGAGAATAATCTGATTTTTGGTTCTACAGGTCTATTGGATCCTCGCAGACTACGCGATTCGCACTCCTAATTGTCTTCAATGCCGGCTTCTGGGCTGCATATTGCAGTTTGAGAAGTCTCGGACATGGGAAGACTCACGAGCGGGATCTACTCAGTGAGGTGAAAGTGACTCAGTCATCGACGGCGAAAAATGCGGTCCCATTCGAGCTTTCCATTCCAGAGGGCGGGGCATCATTGGAGTCTATCCTTTGCACGGAAGAATTACAGAGTCGCCCACCCCGTGCACCCGAGTATGAAGAGGAAAACCACGCGCTGGTAAAGCTGGTGAGTGCACTAGCCGATTCGCCCAGTACGGTACTTCAGACGCTCGCTGAAACGATCCTACATATTACGAAGTGTGACTCCGCAGGTCTTAGTTTGCTCACGAGGGATGGTAGAACGCCGGACGCTTGCGGCCAAAGATTCTATTGGCCAGCAATTGCCGGCATGTGGAAGCCGCACATCGGAAAAGGGACGCCGCGTAATTTCGGCCCCTGCGGGGACGTGCTTGACCAAAACCGTACTTTGTTGTTCAAACATTTCGAGCGGCGCTATCCCTATTTCGAACTCGTCACACCGGTAATCGAGGAGTGTCTGCTGGTCCCGTTCTACGTCGCAGGTGAGGCAGTCGGGACGATTTGGGCGATCATGCACAGCGAACGCCGCAGGTTCGACGCAGAAGATGACAGGGTGATGGCCTCTCTCGGGAAATTTGCCTCCTCCGCGTATCAAACACTGGTGCATATAGATGACCTCGAAACCCAGGTGGTCGAGGGAGAAAAGGCGGAGGCAGAAGTCCGTGAATTGGCAAGAGGGTTGGAAGCGAAGGTCCGGCGTCTGGTGGAAGCCAACGTTGTGGGAATTGTGATGTGGAATCTTGAAGGCACAATCACCGAGGCCAACGATGCATTTCTCCAAATGGTGCAGTACAACCGCGAAGATGTCGCCACTGGTCGCGTACGCTGGACGGACCTCACCCCCGCTGAATGGCGCGATCGCGACCAACAGGCAATAACCGAGCTAAAGACGACCAGCGTTTTTCAACCGTTCGAGAAGGAGTTTTTCCGGAAAGACGGCAGCCGTGTGCCCGTATTGGCAGGAGGTGCTTCGTTTGAAGCGAGCGCCAACGAGGGTGTCGCTTTTGTGCTCGACTTGAGCGAGCAGAAACGCAGTGAGGAGCGCTATCGCATAGTCGTCGAAACCGCGAGTGACGCGGTGATAACCACGGACGAGAGTGGTTTAATCCTGTTCACTAATCCCGCCACCAAAAGAATCTTTGGTTATGATCCCACGGAATTGATCCGGAGACCCCTGACCACACTCATGCCGGAATTCATGCGTAAGCTTCACGAGGATGGGTTCAAGCGTTACTTGGCGACTGGTCACCGGCATATCAATTGGCAAGGTACTGAATTAATCGGCCTGCGGAAGAATGGCGAAGAGTTCCCTTTGGAGATCTCCTTCGGAGAGCAGATCGGGAACGAGCATAAAGTATTTACCGGTTTTGTTCGTGATATCAGCGAAAAGAAAAGGGCCGAGGAGTCTCTGCGGCGCAGCGAGGCTTATTTGGCACAAGCGCAGAGACTCGCGCATGTGGGAAGTTGGGTTTGGCAGGTCGCTGGAATGAAGGCGGTGTATCTGTCAGAAGAATGGTATCGCGTGTATGGTTTTGACCCAAAGGTTGGGATGCCCACCTGGGAAGAACGGCTGCAGCGGGTCCATCCCGAGGACCGAGCTGAGTGGCAAGCTGCAATCGATCGAGCCATCGACGAGAAGTCGGATTATGACTTGGAGTTCCGCATTCTGTCTCCGGTTACGGGAGTCAGGTACGTCCATTCCGTGGGCCAGCCAGTTTTTGGCTCAGCGGGCGAATTAGTGCAATTCGTGGGCGTCTCGATGGACGTCACGGAGAGTAGGCAGGCCGAGGAGGCATTCCGGCTTATCGCGGTGGGCACGGCAGCAACCACGGGCAGCGACTTCTTTCAGAGTCTGGTACAGCACATGGCCCAAGCGCTGCGCGCTCGCTATGCCTTTGTCTCAACTTGTGATGACCGGAAGCATGCCCGCACGCTGGCTTTCTGGAAGGGCGATGGATTTGGGCAGAACTTCGAGTTTGACATCGCCGATACGCCGTGCGAAAAGGTCCTTCATGGCGAAGTTTGCTATTATCGGGAACTGCAGGGCCTGTTCCCTCGCGATAAGCTTCTGGCGGATTGGCAGGCAGAAAGCTATCTCGGCCTGCCCATGCTCGATGGCAGCAACCGCGTCATCGGCCACATAGCAATCCTGGACGACAAGCCGATGGATGCCGACTCGCGCGCCATCGACTTGCTTAAGATCTTCGCTTCGCGCGCCGCTGCGGAATTGAAGCGGCAGAAGGCTGAAGACGAGCTTCAGGCGGCGCTGCAAGAGCGCGAGAGAATGCGGGAAGAACTGGCCCATCTCGCACATCTGAACCGAGTCAGCACTATGGGAGAGCTCGCGGCCTCGTTGGCACACGAAATCAAGCAGCCGATTTCAGCCGCGATGACAGATGCCAGGACCTGCTCACGCTGGTTAACTCGGGAACACCCGGATTTGGCAGAGGCGCAACTTGCGGCTTCGCGAGTCGTCAAAGACGTAGCCCGTGCCTCCGAAATCATCGGCCGGGTCAGGTCGCTGTTTAAGAAGGACAGTTTGCAACACGAAGAAGTTGATCTAAACGAACTCATTCAAGAGATGATTGCCTTGCTACGCGGTGAAGCGTCCAGACATTCGATTTTGATCCACAGCGACTTTTCGCTCGATCTGCCTCCGATCATGGCAGACCGCGTACAGTTACAGCAGGTCTTGATGAATCTCATGCTCAATAGTATCGAGGCAATGAAGAGCATGGACACGCCAGGTAAACTTACGATCAAGTCACAGCAAGAGGACAGCGATCAGCTCTTGATCTCAGTCATGGATACCGGCGTTGGAGTTCCACCGGAAAAGATGGAACAAATTTTCAATGCGTTCTTCACTTCCAAACCTCAAGGCACCGGCATGGGGCTGCCGATCAGCCGGTCGATCATCGAAACGCACGGCGGCCGTCTGTGGGCCGTTTCCAATCCGGGATCAGGTACGACGTTTCAATTCACCTTACCTATCCAACGTGCCGCGCACCAAGCCGCGTAGCTGCACCATATGCCTATAACGTTCAAGTCTGAAATGACGTAGAAACTGCGTGTTCACCTCAGGTTCGTGCACTGGTTTTCCCGCTCCATTCATCGTTTCTTGTGGCACAAGCGATCTATCTTTTCGGCAGAGACAGCTCGTGTCTGATTGGAACAAATATGCGACGATACGGATCCGTTGTCGCCGCTTTGACAGAAATCCTGGATTCGCTTTCTTTTACTGCCAACGCTGTTTTGCATCAGTAGCTTAAGCTTCGCGCGGGCTTTCGCAGTCTGAGTTTTTACTGTACCGATTGGTAACCCCAGAATTTTAGCCGTGTCCAGAATGCTCAATCCATACACATCGCGCAGTTGAAAGGTCCTGCGCAACGTCGGCGAAATCAGGACCGTAAATCGCACCGCCTGCTCTGCAAGCTCGTTCCTTTGAGACACCTCTTCTGGGTTGGGCCGACGATCTTGAAGCATTTCAAGTATCCACTCGCTGTCGTGATCCTGAGATTGATTGCTTAAAGCGACATGCATCTTTGGTGGACGCCGGCGCAACTTCATCCGCGCCGAATTAATCACGATTTTCGTCATCCAGGTGGACATTTGAGCTTGTCTCTTGAACTGGTCCAAATGCGTATAAGCAGACAAAAAGGCGTCCTGAACTGCGTCCTCGGCGTCCGCCCCGTTCTCAAGCTGCCGCAGCGCTATCCGATACAAGGATTGCCAGCGATCGACGAAAATATTGGTTAATTCTTCGACTCCACTTTGATGGTGCTGTGCTACCGCCTCCAGTGCACCATCGAGATCTGCAACCGCTGTTCCCATGGATAAGCTCCTTCGATCAATCAAATGAAGTGCACGCCAAGTTCCACTCCTGCACTGCACATTGGCCTTTTGTAGCGGTTCGCGAATCTTGCCGGAGAGAAGGGTGTCCTGAAGCCGACGGAGGAGACGATGCTAAGGGAAGCGGAAGATCAAACGGCACAAAAAGACTTGATGCGATTGTTGTTGCGGACTTATGGCTTAAAAACCTTTTGCACGCATCGGCGGCCGATGATGTTGCTCGATATTTGTCGGCGTTCCCTGGCGCTTTTATTGGGTTCCAGGTGTCACAATGGCGACGACCGTCAGTCGCTGTTTTGACAGACCGGCTGCGATGCGCTTGATACCCGAGCACACAAAAAAATGAATGCGCCAGAAGATTCTTCAAGCGGCCTGCTTGGCGCCGGGCGTTTCGACGTGGCCTCCGAACTGATAACGCATGGCCGACAACAGTTTGTCCTGATAATCCGCCTCACCGCGTGAACTGAAGCGCTCATAGAGCGCGGTAGAAAGAACTGGCACTGGCGCGCCTTCATCAATGGCGGCATGGATAGTCCAGCGTCCCTCGCCAGAATCCGACACGCGACCGGTGAATTTCGAAAGTGTCTCGTCTTCAATTAGGGCCGCAGCAGTCAAGTCGAGCAGCCAGGAAGCAATGACACTTCCGCGACGCCAAACCTCGGCTATGTCGGGCAGGTTCAGTTCGTACTGGTAAAGTTCCGGCTCGCGCAGCGGGCAGTTTCAGCGTTAATCGCGGTCTCTTCTTTACCAATGCCGGCGCGGCGCAAAACCCCAAAGCCTTCAGCGTAGGCGGCCATCAAGCCGTATTCGATGCCGTTGTGGACCATCTTCACAAAATGGCCGGCGCCGCTCGGACCGCAATGCAAGTAGCCCAGATCCGCAGTGCCGCCGAGCTTTTCCCGTCCCGGAGTACCTGGTGTATTGCCCTTGCCAGGCGCGAGACTGCGAAAGATGGGATCGAGGCCATTTACCACTCCGGCGTCGCCGCCGATCATCATGCAGTAGCCTCGGTCGAGACCCCACACTCCACCACTGGTGCCAACATCCACATAGTGGATCCCCTTCAAAGCGAGTTCTTTTGCCCGTCTCATGTCGTCGACATAGTACGAGTTGCCGCCGTCAATGAGGATGTCTCCGGGGTCAAGAAAGCCCATTAGCTCGGCAATCGTGCGGTCAACCGCCGCAGCCGGAATCATCAACCAGAGCGCCCGGGGCGCCTTCAGCTTGTTCACCACATCGCCAAGATCTGCGGCTGCAATCGCGTTTTCCCGAGCAAGTTCCTCGACGGGCTGTCGCGATCGATTGAACACCACGCATTCGTGGCCCGCCCTCAGTAATCTGCGCGCCATGTTCGAGCCCATTCTTCCAAGTCCGATCATTGCAATTTGCATAAGTGATTTCTCCCATAGGAACAAGGCTGGCCGGCTTAGGCCGCATCGTCCGCGGCGGTGGGCTGCGTCTGCTCGTGAGACAGTTTCATGCGATCTTCGCCCTGGCTTGGTTGCGAGAGATACTGGGCTCTCGATTCATGGGAAAACTCCACGATGTCCTTCGCGAACACGAGATCCAGAGTCCAGTCCATGGCGACCCGCAGTTTCTTTTCAAACCGTGGCAATTTGCTCAGGTAGACCGTCCGCCAAATCCACCAGGCAAGGAAGCCCGAAAACCTGAACCCGAGAATATTGGCAACACCAGTTCGCTTTCCAATGGTGGCGAGCTGTCCGATGGTCGAAAAGACATAGGGCTTCCGCGGCTTTCCGCGAATTGATGCGGTAATGTTTTGCGCAAGCCTCTGCGCCTGCCGAAGAGCATGCTGGGCCGTGGGTGGACTGAATTTGCCCGTCGATCAGGGACCGCCGCGCAATCGCCCACTGCCCAGACCCCAGGCCACCCAACAACCTCCAAGAACTGGTCAACTACAATTCTGCCGCGCTCCTTCTTGCACGGTAGCGTTTGGACAAGAGGGTTCGCAGAAGTTCCTGCGGTCCAGACAACCGTATTACTCTCAATGGTGGCCCCATCACTTAACGTCACGCCATACATCGAAACCGCACTGACTTTCGTGTTTACATGGACCTCGACGCCTCGCTCCGCCAATTTCTTTTGTGCATAGGCGCCGAGCTTTTCGCCTAATTCGGGAAGGATCACAGTTCCTGCATGCACAAGGACAACGCGGAGCATACCCTCGGCCAGGTGTGAATAAGACGGCAGTACATCGCGCACGAAGTCATTGAGTGCCCCAACGGTTTCTACTCCGGAGAATCCGCCTCCTGCAACCACGAAACACAAGGGCGAATTCTTCTTTGTCACGCATTCGGTGTCGGCTTCTTCCAATTGCGCGATCAAATGGTTGCGGAGTCTGATCGCATCCCCAAGCGACTTCATCGTCAGGTTGCGTTCGTTAAGCCCCGGCAATTCGTAAAGGTTTGTGATTGAGCCCAGGCCGATTACGAGATGATCGTAGGTGAGGGAGTGACGGTGGTTTTCAAGTCCGTGAGAGACAACCACTTGCTTGTGAGAAAGATCAATAGACTCGACCTCCCCTTCAAAGAAGCGTATTCGCTTGAGCATCTTGCGAAGCGGGTTGACAATGGCGGTGATATCAAGATCGCTGGCTGCGACTTCTTGCAGCATGGGCGTAAATAGGAAGAAGTTCTCGCGGTTGACGAGCGTGATTTCCACCTCGCGAGTTCGAACCAGAGTCTTTTCAAGCTCCATCGCCGCGTACAGGCCGGCGAAACCGCCGCCCAGGATCACAATTCTTTTTGGGGGGCTGGTGCTCATCGGTTGTGTGCTCCGGACGTTCTAAACGATGTTCTCTGTCAAAGCGGGATCTGCACGACACTTGCCAAAGGCGAGCGAATGCCGGGACTCGCCGAGAGTGGCCCCTCATTGCTCCCGGTACTCCGACGAGATGAGTGACGGTTCCTCTTTGTTCAATTCTTAGTGTCAACCTGGCGACACCAGAGTGTCCGCTCGACACCACCTGGCCCGCCATACCTGCTTACCCGACCGAGGGAGATGAATCCAAAGAGCTTTCGCGAGGTATGCCCGTCTGCGGTATTGGTCTGTCGAGTGCAAAGATCTGACAACATGAAGCCAACACAACAACTTCATGATTTGGGCAAATATGAGTTTTCAACCCATTGAGAACTACGGCGTAATCGGCAATATGCGATCCATCGCGCTTGTAGGGATGAATGGATCGATTGATTTTCTTTGTTACCCGGAATTCGATTCCCCCACGATCTTTGCTGCCCTACTCGATGAGGACCATGGTGGCCGCTTTCAAATCGAACCCCGCCTTACGAATGTGCGAATACGCCAGCTGTATTTGCCGGACACAAACATCCTCCTGACGCGCTTCCTGGCAGAGGAAGGTGTGGCCGAGTTGATGGATTACATGCCGATCGAGCAGGACGCAACACAACCAAATGAGATCATCCGAACGGTCTCGGTGATCCGGGGAAATGTGCATTTCGAGATGCGCTGCCAGCCGAGGTTCAAGTATGCGACGTCAAAGCATCGAACGGAGATCTCCGACGGCTGCGCAATATTTTCCCCGGCCGACAGTACCTCCCCCCCGATGGCTTTGTATTCCAACACTGTTTTGCATCAGCAATCGCAGGACGCAATCGCAAGCTTCAGCCTGCAGGCTGGAACAACAGCAACTTTCGTATTCGGGGGTTTGCGGCCCGAAGAGCAACAACCAGAACTGAAGTTCGTCGAGCAGCGTCTTCTCGAAACAGCTCGGTTCTGGAAAACATGGATCGCAAAATCGAAATACAAGGGCCGCTGGCGAGAAATGGTTCACCGCTCGGCCCTGATGCTGAAGCTACTCATCAGCCGGGAACACGGATCATTGATTGCGGCCCCCACGTTTTCGCTGCCCGAGAAGATTGGCGGAGTGCGCAATTGGGACTATCGCTTCACGTGGTTGCGCGATGCCAGCTTCACGCTTTACGCCTTGATTAGGCTCGGCTTTGTTGACGAAGCGGAGGCGTTCATCGAATGGCTAAACGGACGGTTAAGCGACGACGCGGAACGAGGGCCATTGCAAGTCGTGTATGCGATTGATGGAAGACAAAAGCTCGACGAGAATAGCCTGGACCATCTCGCTGGATACGAGAATTCCCGGCCGGTACGCATTGGAAATGCCGCCTATCAGCAGCTGCAGCTCGACATTTACGGCGAGATGATGGATTCCATTTACCTGGCCAACAAGTACGGCAACGCGATTTCACATGCAGGTTGGCGAGATGTCCAGCGCATCTTGGATTGGCTGGGGACAAACTGGCAGCGACCCGATGCGGGAATATGGGAAGTCCGCGGCGGCGCGAAAGCATTTCTACACTCGCGTCTGATGTGCTGGGTGGCCTTTGACCGTGCTTTGCGCCTGGCCCAGAAACGTTCCCTGTCGGGCCCCCTAGACGCATGGCACCGTTGCCGGGATGAAATTCGAAAGGACATTTTTAGCAATTTCTGGAATGACCGGCTGAAGTCGTTTGTGCAGTCAAAAGGAACACAAGAAGTAGATGCTTCAACGCTGCTGATGCCGATGATGAGATTCATCAGTCCAGTTGATCCCATGTGGCTCTCCACGATGAGAACAATAGAAGAACGGTTGGTCGAAGACACACTGGTCCATCGCTATGAGGCAGAACAGAGCCATGTGGACGGCCTTCCCGGTGGAGAGGGCAGCTTTACCGCATGCTCGTTCTGGTTTGTGGAATGCCTGGCCCGTGCCGGTCAATTCGAGAAAGCGCAGCTATTGTTTGAAAAACTTTTGGGCTACGCCAATCACCTTGGATTGTATTCAGAGCAGCTTGGCGCAAACGGACAACATCTTGGCAATTTCCCGCAAGCACTCACCCATCTGGCTCTGATCAGCGCTGCAACCTACCTTGACAGGACGGCCTCAGGAAAGGGTGAGGGCGTGTGGCGCTAGATGGGTGAAGTAGAACCTCGTCCTGAACATCGTTCGGGGCAACCAGATGTCAAGAATTTCTTGTCTTACGCCAGATGCTCGTCGTTGTCCAGATATTCGCCTGGTACATCGTCCTCAGGAATCTGGTGAGTGATTACCTCTGACACACTCGGGTCTCTCGCATTTTCGACACCGTATATGGCATCCGCTTCAAACGCATTGCCTTCTTCTGCCAACTCCTCCACACTTTCGGAGTCTGCAATCGGGGTGTCCGAAATCTGTTGCGTAGCTCCCCCTTGTCCAGCGGAATCAGGCCCCGTTTCCATGCGTTTCTTTCGATCACGCTTCGTCATGTTTCTTCCCCCCTGCCGCGCGATCTTCATCTGTGATCGGCGCACGGCGCGACAAGCCAGACTGCACGACGGAGGCCGTTTCTCGCCGACCGAAATGAATATGAATGGCGCCTCCAGAGCAGGCGGGATCATTCTCGATTCCTGAGTAAAAGTAGGACAAGTCCTGTAACGCATCCGGAGCAACCTCAGTCTGTTGATTAGAGACTTTTCACCGAGCTCCTGAGTAGGGACGATGACGTTTCCGTCAATATAACGTCACGAACTGACTTTGCGTTGACTGCGGCTGACTTCCTGGGGATCTCGCGAGCCGCTCAGCTCCTCTGCCCTCTTGCTGGGGCGATGGGTTCAGCGCGAAATTCGTATATGGCCATGTTCGTGCACTGTTTCAGTGATCGAAGGGGCCAGGCCCGCAGAGACCCACTGAGACCGAGCTGATCAAAGCCGATGCGCCCGATAAGCGAGTCACAATCAGATTTAGCAGAGACCCTACACAGACTCGCTTTTTTGAAAACGCTTCGCGAGGAGAATTACAGTGCGCAAGTATCTTTTGACTATCATTCTTGGACTTGGACTGACCGTATTAGGCAGGCACCTCCTGGTCGCCAGGCCGTTCGCTGCCCAGACTAAACAGTCGAGCGTCGTGTTTAACGCTGATGGAACCGTGAATCATCCAGACCCATCCACTTTTCGCAGGTGGGTGTTTGTAGGCGCTCCCCTAACCCCCGAGGGACTCAATCATGGAAAGTTCAACTGCAACCAGCCCGGAGGCTGTACCAAGTCGAACTTTCCCGAATATCATCACGTATATATCGAGCAGAAAAACGTTGATGCATATCTAAAGACCGGCGAGTTTCCGGAAGGAACGGTCATCGTAAAAGAACTGGTCCGGGTGCTTAACCCGACTTTCCCAGACGGATCTCGTCAGGAACCTTCCGGGCGCGGGTATTTCAACGGTGCGTACAACGGCATCGACATGTCAATAAAAGACAGCAAGCGCTTCGCAAACACGAACGGCTGGGGTTTCTTCACTTACGGGCATCATCCATTGCCATACGAGAAGACCTCCGCGGAAAGGCCTTTGGCCGAGTGTGCCGGATGCCATCTCGCCAACGTCGCGAACACAGACATGACCTGGATTCAGTTCTATCCGATACTGCGTGACAAAGACCCAAAGTAGGTGCCGAGAGCTGTATTCCCGTGGCCGAGGCGTCCAGAAGAAGGGCGCGGAAATCGAAGAATGCGATCACGAATGGCGTGGGAGGTCTTTGTGCTTGTGGTTGCTGATCACCAGGAGCAGGGTAAACCCTGCACTTACCGGGGCAGTGCTCGCTCGGCCCGGATTCAGTCTGTTGAGTCGAGACCATTCCACAGTGGCGCGGCCGAGTTCCTGGGTAGGGAAGATGACGTGTCCGTCAATATAACGTCGCGAACTGACTTTGGATTGACTACGACTGACTTTGTCGACGTCTCAATCTCGACAATCTGCACATGTGAGCCGCTCAAGTACCCTCCCTTTTTGCTGGCACTGAGTTCAGCCCAAAATTCGAGTATGGCCATGTTCGTGCACTCCCTCAGTGGTCGAAGCGACCGGCCGAGAGACCCACTGGGACCGAAGCTGAATATGCCGGTACGAATCGTTCAATCAGGAGGAAGAATAATATGACTCATCGCATACCACAGATAATCCTTGCGCTTGTGATCTTAACCCCTTGCGCCTCTCTGCATTCCCAAAGCACGAAGGCGCCCAACGGCTTTGCGTTGGTTGACAAATCAGGGAACATCAGCAAGCCCGCCGACTACCGAGATAAGTATGAGCTCCTCGGAACGTACACAATCATCGACTCCAATGGAGACCAGATGCACGTGACCTATGCTTCCCCAGGGACAGCCGCATATTACCGCAAGACTGGCAAGTTTCCAGATGGCGCAGTGCTGGTGAAGGAAATCTTCTTGACGGATCACGCCAAATTGAGCACCGGCAATGCACAATGGGCTTCAAAAATGGTGCAGTGGTTCGTCAAGATCAAAGATACAAAGAACCGCTACCCGAACAATCCATTGTGGGGTGATGGGTGGGGTTGGGCTCTGTTCAAAGCCGACGCACCCGACAAGCAAGTGGCAACCGACTACAAGAAGGACTGCCTCAGCTGTCACGTCCCAGCGAAATCGACTGATTGGACGTACGTGCAGGGGTTTCCGCCCCTGAAATCAAAATAAAACTGGTACGACCAGGAGATTGGAAGGAACAAGATGCGGCAGCGAATCCTGTGGGCGATCGCCGTGCTTGCTATAGTGCTGATCGGGATTGTGCTAATGCGCTTTAATCTGACAGCGCTGCACGAGCCGGGGCGGGCTGAAACGCGCGTGGCCAATTTATCCAAGCGTTTTTTCATTTACCGCGCGAGCAGGCACGGGATACCTCCGCCCCCGCAAGACACCAAAGCAAGTATTGAAAGAGGCGGTTCACACTACGGACTGGATTGCGGAGTGTGTCATGCCGACGATGGCCGGGCACAACGCCCGCCGGGGCAGTGGATGTACCCACGCGCATCTGATCTCACAAGCAAACAAGTGCAGAGCTACTCTGACCAGGAGCTGTTTTGGATCATCCAGAATGGAATCCGGTTCACCGGAATGCCGGCTTTTGGTGACGTCGAGACCCCGGACCACGTTTGGGACCTTGTGAACTATGTGCGGACTCTGCCGGATGAATCGAAGCAAGTTGATGCAACGAAGCGGTGAAAACGTGACATGAACTTGGAAGCCCTGCTTCGCCGTAGACTTTTTGAGCGCCTTGAGCGTTCAACGGACTGGCTCGGGCCTCCTGTCTACAGTTGCGTCACGTGTTTGTCTTTGATGTTGTTATAACGTCACGGACGCGTTGCCGCATGCCGATACGAAAGCATAGCCGGTACATCGAGCCAACACGGCTGGCTATATTCGGGACTTGTGGCAATCGCATTGCAACAATTCACTGGCGTAATGTACGGAGTTTCTTGTTGATCTGTGCATGGCGGTGAACATATCGCGCGCCACCAGGTCAGCCACCGTAACTACCAACCCGAAAATTGGAGGATCCGCATGCCTGAAAAAAAAATTGAGGAAGTCGATATTTTGAACTTTGCTCTTAACCTGGAATATCTTGAGGCCGAGTTTTACACCTACGCGACCACCGGCAAATCTATTACAAGCTTCGGTATCGGGACCAAAGGTTCCGTGAATGGCGCCAATCCGGCCAACGGTGGCACCACGAAGGGAGGCGCGAAGGTCACCTTTTCTAAAGACGAATCCATCCTTCACGATATTGCGACGCAGATTGGCGCCGATGAACGCGCCCACGTAGTGCTGCTGCGCGGCGCACTGGGCGCGTCTGCGGTAGCGATGCCCAACATTGACTTGAGCGCCCTTGGTTTCGGCTTCGAAAACCAGACCGATTTTCTCCGAGCAGCGCGCATTCTTGAGGACATCGGTGTGACTGCATACGCGGGTGCTGCCGGTATGCTCAAGACTCCCGACATCATTACGGCAGCGGCAGGCCTTCTCGGAGCTGAGGCCGAACACGCTGCCGCGATACGGACACACCTTGCCCGGCTGAAGATAGCGACGACAGCAATGGACGGTGTAGACCTGGTTCCTCCACCAAGCGGGGAAGCAAGGCAGGTCCTCTCCGTCAAAGTGAGCGATGGGCTGGTCGCAATGAGGACGGCTGGCGAGGTACTCTATCTTGCGTTTGGAGGGAAAGCAGGGGTCAGACAAGGAGGCTTCTTCCCAACCGGTCTCAACGGCAACATTGCCTTAAGCTCCGAAGTGGCAGCACCCGCAAAGATCGCCGCATAACAGCTTGCTTACACCTTTGGACTCAATCCGGCGCTTGAAATATTGAACGGTGCCTGCAGGGCGCAGGCTGGCGCCGGCGGAACTTCTCAAGCACGGTTGGTCGGCATTCTATTTACCAGAGGATCCGGCCGGCCGCGCACAACTCGCATCGGTAATCTCGGACCGAGATTGATCGAAAGCCGTAGGAGAAACGCATGGCGCAAGTTTCCTTTTCAGCGGATATCAAACCGTTGTTTCGCACCGTTGACATTTCGCACATGAAGCGATTCCGCGTGGAACTCGACAGCTACACCTACATGTCGAATCCGGACAACGCAAACAAAGTGCTCGCAACTCTCTCCCCGCACGATGGCGAGCCCCCCAGCATGCCTCCCGGTGGGCCCTACTGGACCGCGGACCAGCTCGCATTCTTCGCGCAATGGCAGAGCGGCGGATACCAGCCGTGACCTTTCTTTCGCGATTGAGAGCAGCACTGATTTGAGAGAGACATGCGCACGCAGAGGAGCTGGGTTTTCGCGATTTCTCCAGCTTTGTTCCTGGTGAAGGAGAATCGCAGACAACTGGGAAACTCTGTGTGTTGCATTTCTCTCTTAAAAATCAGTTCAACATCGCGAATCTTTGCAATGGGGCCGAACGAAGCGAAAGTGGGTGCAATGCTAAAGTTTGAATCTGGCGATCGAATCGTCCATTTAGGCGGCAGTATCGTTTTGGCTCATGCCGAAATAAGCAGCAATCCACGCGCCACGAATGCGGCGAAGCATTGCTGGATATAGAATGCGGCGGAATGGCTCGATCACAACGAGGTACGGTCGCGTAAACCACGACGCGCGGAGGACGTAGACTCCCCAATACAAAATGTACCCGTTTGGGCTGCTCACCAGAGCTGTGCAGATGAAACCGTGGACGGTCTTGTTGCGGGTTTCACGAAGCGCTTCCCGCGGAAATTGGTACAAGACCCAAAAGTGTCCATCCAGAGTGCCTGGCGTTATTTCGGAGTCGCGTCGGTCGCGTAACCACAGGCGTTCCAAAAATGAGTCTTCCGGCCGCATCGGTTCTCGATCCCAACCGAATACTCGCCCCAAGAGATAGCGGAGGCCGTAGACGAAAGTCGCGATGTGGCTCGGAGGGGTCGCGGATTCGAGCGTACAAATGTCCGCTATGGTCCGCCCGGTGCCGCCTCCAGGAAGATCCACAGACGACACGTCATAAAGTGGAACGTCCCGAAGAAGTTCGTGCGCGCGAAGAGGCAAACGCCGATACTCGGCTGCGGAGGCACGCATCGCGAGTGTTGACCACCAGTTCTTCACGCCGCCTCGGACGCCGGCTGTATTTTCTTGCTTATTGTTCGGTCGAGAAACTCATGCATCAACGACCCAATCCGATCCACTTCTTCTTCCAACGCGAAATGGCCCGTCTCGAGAAGATGGAGCTCTGCACTGGGAATATCTCTTTTAAAGAGTTCAGCACCCTCCATCGTAAAGATTCCATCGTTTTTACCCCAAGTGATTAGCGTTGGGGGCTGTTGTTTACGGAAATACTCCTGCCAATCGGCATAGAGATCCAGATTCCTTTTTGCGTTGTAGAGGATTGAAAGCTGGATATCCTTGTTCCCCGGTCGGTCCTGATAAGCCTGGTCGATCACCCAATTGTCAGGGCTGATCTTCGACGGATCGCTGACACCATGCAGATAATGGAACTTAGTTCCTTCAATCGTCAGAAGCCAGTCGAGTAGAACTTGAGCGTTCTTTTCGCTCCGATCTTCCCAATAGTCAAAAAGTCCCTTTGAGAACTCCTTATTTATGGCTTCAGCATAGGCGTCACCGTTTTCGACGATCATAGCGGTCACTCGTTCGGGATGCATGACAGCTAACCGGAAGCCAACCGATGAACCTATGTCCTGGAGATATAGAGCATATGGGGAAAGATTCATCTTTTCGGTGAACTTTTCTGTCACAGTCGCTAGCCCTTCGAAGGAATAGTCGAAATCGTTGACCGGCGGCGCTGAGCTTTGACCATATCCGGGAAAGTCTGGGGCAACGACATGATATTTATCCGCAAGCATGGGAATCAGGTTGCGGAACATGTGGGAAGACGAGGGAAAGCCGTGCAAGAGCAGAACGGCGGGAGCATCGTGGGGACCGGCTTCGCGATAGAAGATTTCCAGCCCCTCAACGTTAAGGGTGCGATAGAAAACGGTCGGCGTAATCGTGTTCGACATCTAAACTCTCCTTTCGGCGCGTAAAACTACGTCGCCTAACGAATTTGATCTTGCATTCTTTTCACGCTTCGAAATAGCGTCCGTGTTCCAGGTCGGAAATTAGCCCCGGTTCCTTTGGCTTCCAGCCCAGCAGCGCACGCGTTCGCTCACTCGATGTGGGATTGTCGAGGGCCGCAAAAGGTGCGAACCAACCAAAGTGGTTGCTGGCTTCGTCGAGCGACTTGCTGACGACGGGAACGTTCAGATGACGGCCGATCACTTCAGCCACCTCTCGGAACGGCACACCCTCGTCGGCGACGCCATGGTAGAAAGCTCTGGCCGCATTCTTTTCCAAAGCAAGTCTGAACAGACGAGCAGCATCGTGCCGGTGCACGGCAGGCCAGCGGTTGAGCCCGTCGCCGATGCAGGCTGAGACACTCTTTTCTCGCGCTATCCTGATGAGAACCGGGACCAAAGCGTGATCGCCATCGCCGTGGACCGAGGGAGGAAGACGAATCACCGATACGCGCACATCTCGCATTGCCGCCGACGTTGCTGCCTCTTCGGAAGATGCACGCGGAAGCGACGAACCATTGGAAACGGGCATGTCCTCGGTGGCCAGGCGGCCCGGCCCAACCAGCGCAGTGACGGATGTAAAAATCAATGAACGATCAGAGCCAGCCAAGGCCGAGCCAAGAGCCTCGATTGCGCGGCGATCTATCTCACAGTTCTCTTTATATTTAGAGAAGTCGATGATGTATGCCGTATGAATCACACCGTCCGCCGCAGTGGCTCCGCTGCGCAGACTCTCGAGATCATCGAGCGAACCACGATACACGTCGGCGCCTGCGGCGGCGAGCGACTTGGCACTTGCGTCCGAGTGAGCGAGACCGAGGACTTGGTGTCCTGCGTCGATTAATTCCCGCACAATTGCGGAACCGATGAATCCCGTCGCTCCAGTAACAAAAACTCGCATGTTAGATTTCTCCTCAGGCAAGATCTTCGACGCGCGAATTGCGCCTCTGTGGTTGTTAGGCAATCCCCGAGTCCGGGGATTGCACGTTAAGGC
>DATEHN010000051.1:0-92643 GCA_035279585.1 Candidatus Angelobacter sp.
TCAGCATGCCCGTCGATTTGCATCCATATACTTTGTGCGGATGGGGAACATGCTTTCTGCCGCAATGGAAGATGCGTGTGTCCGTAAAATCTGATTCACTCGAGCCTGAGACTTGATGTATCACCTGCACGGCCTTCTGCAACGTGAGATTAGGCTTTGCTGCCCAATCGCATTCGCGGGGGCCGGCCTTAGGGTTGAGTCTGGTGTCAGGTCATGCCGGCAATCAAATCGTCGCTTCGGCTGGCGATGTTTCCATTCACGTCGCGCCGCCGTGCAATCGAACTCTGCTCTCTTCGCCAGCCAATTTGTAAACGTCAGGAATGTCTGATTGTGCACAAACTTCCATCTCAGTTCGAAAAAATTTTCAGCTGAACAGTTTTAATTTTAGGCTCGGCGGAAATTTGATTTGCGGTTCCCTGCTCTCAGCGTTATTGAAAAGAAAAGGCACAGACGGAAGGGCCTGTGCCATATTCTCCAGAACAAGTTCTTGAACAATCGAAACGGATCGATCAAGTTCCAGATAACCCCTTATGACCAGAGGACAATGTCATCATTGGGCATCCGGCCAATTGCGGATGAAATCGCGATCCTTATTCCGGCAGCCGGCGACACCTGGTGGTAGTTCTTCGTGTTGATCACCATCAGCATTCCAAGCTGCGGCACGATCTCAGCAGAAGGAACATTTTCGACTATGTTTGGCAGATGGCCGTAGCTTCCCGGGATTCTCCGCGCTTCGTCCTGGGATTCCCACTGTTTTTTCCAGATATGGACAACGCCAGGTTCGGCATCAGGACGCTTGATATAAATGTTGAATGCTAACTGTGACGTAACCTGGGCCACTCCCCAACTTGGGTGCTCTGAGGGCGCAAAATCGACATGAACCAGGGTGCCTTCTTCAATGCGGCGGAAGAGGCCGGCAAAGTAGGGTCCAAAATCTTGTTCATGCGCAACGCCCACGCGTGCGCGCGGTGACATTGCTTTGAGCCAACCAACCACACGCTCAAGAGGATTGCATATACCATTCGTGAGCTGTGCGATCCTGCGGTTGGCCTGCTGAACGGCTTCAAAGTAAGCTGGTTTGCCGATGCTGTCATACTCAAAAACAGTAACGCCCACGCGTCCAATACGTGGCGTGACATTTAGATATTCTTTAAATTCAAGATCTTCTGCTCTCTGGCTTAAGCCCTCGCACTCTTTTCTGGTCAAAAAGCCAGGAACGCATATCCCCGCAATCTGGCCGGAGAACAACTTATCGAAAATTGCGGGCGTGGGAGATGAATTTACTGAACTCTCCCATGCAACGTCAGGGTAGGCTTGCTCCAAGGCACCGAATAAACTCGGCGAAGTCATAAATAAGGCCCCTTTAATGTAATGCTCTCTTTCGTTATCTCGATCTGATGTAGCTTGTTTCTCTCATCATTAAAATTTTCTTATTGGTAAAAGTATAGAGGCGTAAACGCGGTTTGGCCCACTCGTCAAAGCTAAAATTCCCTAGTATTTTTTGTATATTTTTCCCTTATTGGGAATCGGTCGGAGATGTGCTCACGGCAGAACTTTCCCCCCCTTGCAATTTCAACTCTGAACAATGTATCCAACGTGAACTTCAGGAGTCGCGACCGCGACTGTGCCGTAGAGTGGTCACCTGGTTTTGAATTTCTCGACCAGCTCTTTAGCGCCGGCATCGGCGATGCCGCTGAATTGGAACTGAAGGTTTACAGAATTGAACAGCGATACATCCGGACGCACCGGCCTGGAGCGGTCCATGGATCCCCGGATATTCACGGCAATGGTTTGCACCGGAATGTTCGATGACTTTGCCAACACCTGGACGAGTTCTACTCCACAAGACGCTACGGCGGAGAGGAACAACTCAGCAGGAGTGACTTCTTCGCCCGGACATCCGTTCTGCTCCGGCCCGTCAATGACAAAGTGATGATTGCGCACACTGCATTGAACACGACCAAAGGTCGTGGTTGAGGCTGCACGCGCCTCATACTGCCGGATATCAGACTGCGCCATGACTCATAACTCCTTTTCCATAAAGTTTAATTCAGTTTGGACATTTGCAAATGAGATCAATGCGCTGCGAAATAATGGTTCCAAAAACTTCCCTGGATTGCCACGAGCTACTCAGATGGCGGCTTTTCCAAAAACCATACCTGCTGCTTGAGTGCAAGATTTCTTGATGGATTTGCGCTCCCATTCTGGGAATCGCAATCGTGAAAATTCGAGTGAAAGCATTGAATCAGCAATCGAATTTTTTTAGGCTCGTTTTATCGGTTATTAGCTGGTTTCTCTGTCAGGACATTGCAGCAAAAAAACCGAAATAAGAATGCCATAACGCGATCGTACGACGCTTGTGGATGAACAACAAAAGGAAAATGATGACGATGGCGGTGTTTCGCTAACGATCTCCACTCCTTTGGCTATCCAGAGGTTCGGTAAAACAACGCTGATTTTCGGCCTGATCTAATCACGAAGCAGAAAAATTCATTTCACTGAAAAGGAGCAAAATTATGTCAAACCGAGTATTGAGCCGCGCAGGGGCCCGTGAGTTAAAGCCTGAAGAAGTTGAGCACATTGCGGGTGGAACAACCGGGTGCAGGGGAACCTCGCTGCACAAGAACGGCCCCATTGTTGATGTGCTTTGCGATCCCATTGGGGAATAGGCCACGGACGCAGACGCAAACACCCGTTTGTGGGAATTTCTGTCCCCTGCATTTGAAGCAGGGGATTTTTTATTTCGTAGGAAATGGGAAGAGCGGGATGATCCTGGGGCATTCTGTTGCTCGGAGCATATCTCTGCTCCGCTAGTTTCGATTCATGCGCTGATACAATCTGCCGCATGATTGCTAAAACGATTCTGGGCATCGTGTTGGGCGACGTGATCTTTGCCGGCGGATCAGCACTGCTCTTTTACGCAGTCAAAATGGACCCACATGCGCCGGCGCCAACGCGCTTTATTGTGCTCAGCAGCCTTGCAGGTATTGTGTTGGCACTGGTGGGTGGATTGGTGGCCGGCTGGATTGGACGGCGCGCCGATTTAACCTGCGGCTTGATTTTGGCTGTGATTATTGCTGGTGGAGCAATTGTGTCGCTGATTGGCAAGCCGGGCGCAGGTGCAGTTTGGTCCCAAATGATAGCTTTGCTGCTGATGTCACCTGCGGCACTGGCTGGCGATTGGCTGCGGCTGAGAAAAAGTGGCAGCACTGTTTAAGCAGCTTTAGGCGCATTGCTTTTTTCTGAGAAGGATTCAGTGCTGGAGAGATCTGTGCCTTTGGTGCAACGTGAATTGCTCTGGAAGTCGCATTGCTGCCGGGGCGGCTGCAAAGCATATCGTACGATCAATGAGAACAGGTTACATTGAAGCTGCTATCAACTGGCTGAGAATATGACGCTTGTGTCTGGCTCGTTACTGCTGACTGGCAAAGATGTTTCGGAACTGCTAACGCTCAACGATTGTGTCCAGGCCGTGGAGCAGGCCTTCCGTCTGCATGGAGAAGGCCGTGCGCCGGCGCCGGGCGTGCTGGGCGTGCATGTTCAAGACGGCGGCTTTCATATCAAGACGGGGATCCTGCCGCTCAGCCGCAATTATTTTGCCGCCAAGACCAATGCAAATTTTCCCGGCAATCCGGCGCGCGGGCTGCCTACCATTCAGGGCGTGATTCTCCTCTTTGACGCCGATAACGGCCAGGTCCTGGCGGCCATGGATTCCATGGAGATAACGACATTAAGGACAGGGGCCGCGACCGCGGTGGCGGCGAAGTACCTGGCGCGCAAGGATTCGCGTACTGCGACGATCTATGGCTGCGGCAACCAGGGACGCGCGCAATTGCGAGCGATACGGCATGCCTGTCCGCTGGAGAAGGCTTTTGCCTGGGACATACAAAAGGATGCGGCGGAGCGGTTTGCCCGTGCTATGACAGCAGAACTTAGAATCACCGTGACGCCGGTGACTGATCTAGCCGCGGCGCTGCGGCAAAGCGACGTTTGCGTGACCTGCACCCCGGCCAAGAAGTTCTTTATCCATGAGAAAGACGTGGCTCCGGGAATGTTCATCGCTGCCGTGGGCGCAGACAACGAGGACAAACAGGAGCTTGATCCTGCGCTTCTGGGGTCAAAAAACAAGGTTGTGGCGGACGTGGTGACCCAGTGCGCGGCCATCGGCGATCTGCACCATGCGCTGGCGGCAGGAACGGCGACTGTTTCCGATGTCTACGCCGAGTTGGGAGAGATTGTCTGCGGCAAAAAGCCGGGCCGCACATCGGCGGAAGAGATTACCATCTTTGATTCGACCGGGATGGCATTGCAGGACGTGGCCAGCGCAGCCTTGGTTTACGAAAAGGCCATGACGGCAGGTAGAGGGATGAGGGTCGACTTCGGACGCTGAAGGAACCCAATTATTCAATGTCCCAATTTTTCTCCAATCTCTGTTAGACTGCGCTCAATTTCCTTCTGAGGTTGCCGCCTGTGCTGCTGGAGCTGCGCGTCGAAAACTATGCCGTGATTGACAGCCTGGCGGTGGAGTTTGCGCCGGGCCTGAACCTGCTTACGGGCGAGACCGGCGCGGGAAAGTCAATCCTGATTGACGCCCTCTCTTTATTGTTAGGCGACAAAGCTTCCACGGAGATGATCCGCCATGGCGCGGAAAAGGCAATCGTCAGCGGTGTTTTTGAGGCGGATGAAAAGCACTTGGCGCGCGTGCTGGAAGAAAACGGAATTGAGGCTGAGGGCAGCCAGATCATCGTAAAGAGGGAAATTGCTGCTGGCGGCAAAGGGCGCGTTTTCGTCAACAACCAGCCGGCTACGGTCGCCTTGTTGCGAGCCCTGGCGCCGGCGCTGGCTTCCATCCACGCGCAGAATGAAACCATTCTGGCCTTTGATGAAGCGGCGCGCCTGGCGCTGCTGGATACATACGCGGTCCACGATCTTAGCGATCTGGCGGAAAAGTACGCTGCCTGGGCCGAGGTACGCGAGCGGCTGGCGCACCTTGATCGCGACGAACAGGACCGATTGCGTATGGCCGACCTCTGGAGCTTCCAGAAAAGGGAGATCGAGGCAGCCAAGCTTCACCCGGGTGAAGATCAGAAGCTGGAGACGGAGAAGCGCGTCCTGGCCAATTCAGAAAAGCTCTTCGGTGCGGCCACGGCAGCTTACCAGGTCCTGTATGAAGACGACGCATCGGCGCTGACGCAGATCTCTGCGGCGCGCAAGCAATTGGAAGAGCTGGCGCGCTTTGATACGAAATTTCTTGAAGTGCTGGCATCACTGGAAGGGGCCAAGGCGGCGATTGAGGATGTGAGCGCCACGGCGCGCGACTATGCTGACGGCATCGACGCCTCGCCAGATCGGCTGGCCGAGGTGGAAGACCGGCTGGCGCTAATCGACCGGCTAAAGCGCAAGTACGGCAGCAGCGTGGACCAGGTGATTGGCTACGGCGAAGATGTTGCCCGCAAGCTTAACGAGCTGGAAAATCGTGAAGACCTGGTACGCGAGCTGAAGAAAGATCTTGCAGCAGCAGCAGCGGCGTATTTGGGCGCGGCGCAGGCGGCATCGAAAAAGCGCTATAGGTCGGCGCAAGAGTTGCAAAAGCTGGTGGAAGCAGAGATCAACCAACTGGCCATGAAGGCGCAGTTCAGGATTGAGGTTTCAGGATCAGACGAGCAGACGAACTGGACTGCCGCGGGCTTTGACAGCGTTGCGTATCTTATTTCGCCCAATCCGGGCGAACCGCTAAAGCCGGTGGAACAGATTGCTTCCGGCGGCGAGCTTTCACGCGTGATGCTGGCGCTCAAAGCCACGATTGAGGCAGGCAAGAAGAGCAAAGCCGCCACACAACGCACGCTGGTGTTCGACGAGATCGATACCGGCATTGGCGGCCGGGCGGCGGAGGCGGTTGGCAAGAAGCTGAAATCGCTGGCGCGGGCCAACCAGGTGCTGTGCATTACGCACCTGCCGCAGATCGCGTCGTTTGCTGATCATCATTATTTGATCGAGAAGCAGGAGGCCGCGGGGCGGACGCGGACGCTGGTGCGTGCACTGACCGCAGATGAGCGTACGGAAGAAATCGCCCGAATGCTGAGCGGGGCCAAGCTGACGGAGACATCAAGACAGCATGCGGAGCAGTTGCTGAAGGCGAACGGATAGTTTTCGTCGCAGATTTCACTGATCGGCGCAGATGGTTGGCACTAGCGTATAAACCATTTTTTCTCTCGCACGTCTATTAAGACTTGCAGCTACAAAGAAACGGAGCCAGTCGCGTGTCGCCCACTTCAACTTCTCCCAGCGCGTTCCTTGCCATTTTCTGGGGAGGATTGGCGTGCGGCGTTTTGGATATCACGCAGGCATGTATCGCTTGGGGCATTCAGAACCATCTGCCGCCGTACAAGATCCTTCAGTCCGTCGCCTCGGGATTGCTGGGGTCCAAGTCGTTCCAGGGTGGCGCGAAGACCGCGGCGCTGGGGCTCTTCCTGCACTTCCTCATCGCGTTTATCTGGGCGGTGATTTACTTTGTGGCCAGCAGAAGGATCGGGTTTATGACGGAGCGACCGGTGATTGCCGGCCCGATCTATGGAGAATTTGTCTGGGTGATGATGAATTGCGTAGTGGTTCCGCTTTCGGCCATCCATCGCTGGCCGCCGAGGTTTGATCCAGCGTCAATCATTACCGGGCCAATTGGCCATCTTTTTCTGGTGGGGTTGCCGATTGCCTTGGCTGTTAAGCGCTGGGTGCCGCTGAAGTAAACATCATTGTCCACAGGAATTCTGATTCCGCGGACTTCACCAATTACTTTCTACAGCGATCATCAGATCACTGCTGGTTCTCTGATTTCTTTTCCGGCGCGCCGCCATCTGCCGCCTGTTTGGGCGGCAATGGAATCTGGGGAAGATCATCGCGCAATTCCAGGTCGGCGAGCTCACCTGCATATTTCGGATCAGAGGATGGCCTGTAATGCACGACTGCGCGTAGGCCTTCAATATGGCGGCAGAAGTTAAAGTGATCTTCGCCCCACCACAGGGTATCAGAGAATCCGCCGCTGAAAGCTCCCTTTGGCTGAAAAGTAAGCTCATGGCCGTCATGGTTGATCACCAGGGTGTATTTCTGCTCCTCGTTTCCATTTTCCGATCTGTTACCGCACTGCACCGACTTGACCACGCCTTGCACCACTTGAGTGCCGTCCATCAGCGACGGAGTCACGGCTTCTCCCGCAGGGCGTTGTGCGATAGGTACGCTATTCCATAGTTCAACAGCTTCATCGTGATCGGGCCCCGGCCAGTGAGTGGCCACATAACGGGCAAAGCCCGCGGCCTCTGCGCCATGTCCTCTCAACTCGAGGATTTGGCCGCTCAACAGGTGATAACCAGCGCGCGCCGGCTCCAACTCTTCAGCTTTGCGGGCCACGGCAAATGCCTGATCCAAGTTGCCCTGGCGCACGTAGAGGCGCGCAACCTGGACCAGGGCTGGAGCAAATTGCGGGTCCTGATCCAGCACTTTCATGAGGGCGGCTTCAAACTCACTTTGGCCAGCAGCGGAATCCAGGCGAGCTGCGGGTGACATCATGGTCAGGGAAAACAGGGATAGATACAGCTTTGGGTCAAGAGAAACCGCCTGCTTGAATTCACGGACTGCATCTTCATCCTTGCCTTCAGCAAAGTCAAAGAAACCCATATCCTCATGTGCCAGTCCCAGCTTGGGATCATCTTTCAGCGCTTGCTCAATGAGGGGACGGGCATTTTCACGATCATGAGACCAGAGATGATAGCTGGCCAGTTCCGCTTCAGTTTCGGCCGCCGACATCCGGCGTGATTTAAATTCCTTCTCATCAATGTTCGCCGGAGTGCTCAGATAGCCGCCTGGCATGGCGAAGGTCTGACTGTACTGCCCCAGGTTTTTCTGCACGTCTTTGAGATCGCCAAACACCTCTTCAAACGCTTTTATCTGCTCCGTGGAGCTCAGGAGGCTGACGAACCGCAACAGCTTCTTGCCGCTTTCCATGCCTGGCCCAAAAAACAGATAGTGGGTGAGCATCCATGACTGGGCATAAAAAAGATCGGCTTTGTCTTCGTCATGATAGTACGGTGAATCAGGCGTTACGGTGAGAAGCGTGCTGAGCGGGATGGGAGTCCGGGAACGCAGGACGCGAACCCGCCAACTGGGCGCGCCCACGTAAATCTTTGTCTTTTCAAAGCGCGTGTTGGCGTGTAACTCAGCGAGACCCTCATCAAGCCACACCGGCAGCCAGCGAATATTCAAATGCATGACGCTATGGACATATTCGTGATAGACAACCTGGTAGTTCTCCGAACGAACCTCATCCAGCCGCACGATGGCATATTCCTTGTCCCAGCCATGCTGAAAAAATCCAGCAGGCTTAAATCCCTTGCGCTTCCAGACTTGCGGGGCCACCACCTTCATATCGGCTTCATCGCGAGGGCAAATCACCAGCAGGGGAGCACCGGAATCCAGACGCAGATTGTGGTAAAGCGAATTCATGGCGAAGCGCATCTGTTCAAACTCGTGGGCAATGCGGCGGGCATCTCCCTCGCTGCCATCGGTGATCACGCGGAAATGCGGGCTGCGCACTTCTGCCCACTCTTTGTCATAAGCAGCACATGTGATGGCAGTAAGCACTATGATGGATAAAAGTCCCAAAATGAGCTTGCACACGGTTTTCTGAAGGTGATTTGGCAGGAAGTGGCTAAACACAGGATTCCCCTTGCTGGCAGGCAGTATCCTAAGGGCATCTGGAGAGGTTTACAAGAAAAGAAAATACCGCCCCAGGGTGAGCCTTTCCCGTTCACCCCCAGATACTCCCCTATTGATGCAAATATAGATATTTCAATGATTTGGCTTGGGCTAAGGCGTTTTTATGGGATAACTTAGAGCCAGGGAATAGTGTCTAAAAGGATATAATCAACAGATCACAATGACACAAGAAGCTAAGACTTTACTGCTGTTGAAGCCGAGAGGTTTTTGCGCCGGAGTGGTAAGGGCCATTGATATTGTGCGGATAGCTCTGGACGCTTTTGGGCCGCCCATCTACGTGCGCAAGGAGATTGTGCACAATCGGTACGTGGTGGAAGACCTGAAGGCCAAGGGCGCGATCTTTGTGGACGAGGTTTATGAGGTCCCGGATGGCCAGCGGCTCATTTACAGTGCTCATGGCGTCTCACCCAGCGTGCGTGAAGCCAGCAAGCTGCGCAATCTGCGCGTGATTGACGCAACCTGCCCGCTGGTGACCAAAGTCCACGTGGAAGCGGTGAAGTATGCCAAGGGCGGATACAGCATTATCCTCATTGGGCACCACGATCATGATGAGGTGATTGGGACGCTGGGCGAAGCCCCGCACGTAACCCAGGTGGTAGGAAGTGCAGACGAGGTGGCGGGTCTGGAGATTCCCGATCCGACACGCGTGGCCTACATTACCCAGACCACTCTCAGCCTTGATGAAACCAAAGATGTAATTGATGCGCTGCGAAAGAAGTTTCCCCTGATTGAAGGGCCGCACGCGCAAGACATTTGCTATGCCACGCAGAACCGCCAGACAGCGGTGAAGGACGTGGCCCACCAGGCCGAACTGTTGTTGGTGGTCGGCTCCGAAAACAGTTCAAATTCCAACCGCCTGGTTGAAGTTTCAACCAACCTGGGCACGCCTTCTTACCTGATTGATACCGCTGGTGACATCAAGGCGGAATGGCTGACCAGAGTTAATACGGTGGCCTTAACAGCCGGCGCTTCAGCTCCTGAAGTGCTGGTGGAGCAGGTAGTGGAGTTCCTGAAAGACAAAGGTTTCAACACGATCCGCGAGGTTGAGGTCATGCCGGAGAATGTGCGCTTTGGCCTGCCGCCTGAGATTGTTGAAGCTATTGCAGCCGCTCCTGCCGCTGCGGAGTAAGCCATGAGCAAGAGGTTTGACGGGCATCCTGCGCAGATGCTTTTCGGCAAAATCGACGACATGCTGGGCCGTGTCTCCTTTGGAATTGAGAAGGCGCGGGCCTACCTTTTTGCTCAGCAACATCCTGATGGCTACTGGTGCGGCGAACTGGAAGCCGATACCACACTGGAATCAGATTACATTGCCATTCACACGCTGCTGAGCACGGGCAATCGCAGCCGCATGGAACGGGCTGTGCCGGAGATTATCCGCCACCAGAATGCGGATGGCGGCTGGCCAATCTATGCCGGTGGTCCCTCAAACATAAGCGCTTCAGTAAAAGCATATTTTGCGCTGAAGCTGATGGGCCACAAAGCCGATCATCCGGTGCTGGAGCGGGCGCGGAAAAAGATCCTGGAGATGGGCGGCGCGACCGAATGCAATACCTTCACCAAGATATATCTGTGCTTCTTTGGCCAGTATGACTGGGAAGCTGTGCCGGCTATTCCGCCGGAGATTGTGCTCTTTCCGAACTGGTTCTGGTTCAACCTGTACGAGATCTCGTCATGGTCGCGGGCGATCCTGGTCCCGCTTTCAGTGGCCTACGCCAAGAAGCCGTTTAAGAAGATCCCGCAGGAAATGGGCATAGAAGAATTATTTGTTGGCGGGCGATACGGCAAGCACCTGCACTTGAAATATACGCAGGAGAACATCTCCTGGCGAAACTTCTTCCTGGTGCTGAACCGCGTGGTGCATTTCTGCGAGCGGTTCCACATCCGTCCGTTGCGCTATCTTGCTCTTAAAAAAGCGGAGCGCTGGATGCTGGAGCGTTTTGAGAAGTCAGACGGGTTGGGAGCGATTTATCCCGGCATTTTGAACTCGATTATCGCGTTGCGGTGTATGGGCTATTCAACCGATGATCCGCAGTTGATCCGCGCGCTGGATGAGTTTGAGAAGCTGGGCATTGAGGAACCTGGAATACCCGATCACTCAGAGCCTACCTTCCGCATGGCCCCGTGCTATTCCCCGGTGTGGGACACGGCATATGCGATGTTCGCGCTGGGCGAGAGCGGCGTGCTGAAAGGTGATCCGCGCCTGCTGAAAGCAGCGGACTGGATCCTGAGCAAAGAAGTCCGCAGCAAGGGCGATTGGGCTGTGAAAGTGCCAAACGTGGAACCGGGCGGCTGGTATTTTGAGTTCAATAACGAATTTTATCCTGACGTGGATGACTCGGCCATGGTGCTGCTGGGACTGGAGAAGGTGGACAATCCACGCGAGCGCTATCAGCACGAGATAAGCCAGCGCGCGATTGAGTGGATTTTTGCCATGCAGTGCAGGAACGGCGGCTGGGCATCATTCGATAAAGACAACACGCGTATGGTCTTCCAGCACATCCCGTTTGCCGACCACAACGCAATGCTTGATCCGCCAACCGTGGATATTACCGGCCGCGTGCTGGAGATGCTGGCTGCTTACGGCATAACCAAAGAAGATAAGCGAGTCCAGAAGGCCATTAAGTTCATCCTGCAAGAGCAGGAGCCGGATGGATCATGGTTTGGCCGCTGGGGCGTGAACTACATCTACGGGACCATGCTGGTGTTGCGCGGGCTGCAGGCCATGGGCGTTGACCTGCATGAACCGTACGTCCAGCAGGGCGCGGAGTGGCTGCGTATGGTGCAGAACTCCGATGGCGGCTGGGGCGAGTCCTGCGGCTCTTATGATGATCCGACGAAGCGAGGCATTGGGCCAAGCACGCCTTCACAGACCGCCTGGGCCGTGATGGGATTGTTGGCCGCAGGCGATACGCGCAGTGAATCAGTCCAGCGAGGCATTTTGTATTTGCTAGAGCGCCAGCGCCCCGATGGACATTGGGATGAAGACGAGTACACGGGAACTGGTTTCCCGCGGGTGTTTTATCTGGCGTACCACTTGTATCGGGATTATTTCCCGTTGATTGCGTTGTCAACTTACTTCCGCGAGTTTGCAGCGTTGGAGCAAGAGGGAAGCGTGGGATACGCGAGAGGCTGACAAAAATCGCGAGTGAGTGCCGAGATCGCGCGCGATCGGAAAACAGGAGCTAACCGCGGATTGACGCGGATGAACAAGGATCAGAAAGTACAGCCAAGCGGTTGTGCCGCACGAGATGCGAAGGCGAGCGAATCTGATTGAGTAACGAGACAAAGCCAAGAGCTAATTGCTGAATTAGGGAGAACAGATTGCCAGTACCAATTTCACAGATGTGGACGGTTGCGAGCTACGTAGTGAAGCAGAAGCTTGCTGGACGCAAGCGTTATCCGCTGGTGCTGATGCTGGAGCCGCTGTTTCGCTGCAACCTGGCTTGCGCGGGCTGCGGCAAGATCCAGTATCCGGCGCACATCCTTAAGAAGGAGCTAACGCCGGAGCAATGTTTCCGCGCGGTGGACGAGTGTGGCGCGCCCATGGTGTCAATCCCCGGCGGCGAGCCGCTGATGCACTCGCAGATCGGCAAGATTGTGGAAGGGCTGGTGGCACGGCAGAAATACATTTATCTGTGTACAAACGCGCTGCTGCTCAAAGAGAAGATCGATCTCTTTAAGCCGAGCAAGTACCTGACATTCTCAGTGCACATGGATGGGCAGCGCGAGCACCACGATTTTTCTGTCTGCCGCGAAGGCGGATATGAGGCGGCGCTGGAAGGCATAAAAGAAGCCCTGAAACGCGGCTTCCGCGTGACGACGAACACAACGCTGTTTGATGGCGCCGACCCGAACAGCGTGCGGGACTTCTTTGACGAGATGATGGCGTTGGGAGTTGAAGGCATGATGCTTTCGCCCGGCTATTCTTATGACAAAGCTCCGGACCAGAAACATTTTCTTGGCCGCGCCAGAACACGCAAATTGTTTCGCGCGATCCTGTCAAATCGCAAAAAGAGCTGGCAGTTTAACCAGTCGCCGTTGTTCCTTGAGTTCCTGATGGGTGACCGGAACTACGCCTGCACGCCTTGGGGTATGCCGACCTACAACATCTTTGGCTGGCAGAAGCCGTGCTACCTGCTGCAGGACGGCTATGCCGATACATTCCAGGAATTGATGGATAGTACGGCGTGGCATGAGTTCGGAACGGAATCAGGGAATCCCAAGTGCGCCAACTGCATGGTGCACAGCGGATATGAGGCTTCAGCAGTGAATGATACGTTTAGCTCACTGCGCGGCCTGCTGGCCACGGCAAAGGCCACGATCTTCACGCGTCATAAAGATGATCATGCGTTGAAGTTGCTGAATGAGACGGTGCGTCCGGTGCACAGCTACAATCCGCTGATTCAGATTGAAGAGGCGTCAAGCCAGCTTGAGGAGACCAACGCATGACCGGCCCGGCAGACGGAAAGACTATAAAAGATGCCGATTCACTCGAGGTCGCGCCGGGATTTACCCATGAAAAGTTGGAAGGCTGGGTGCCGGAATTGGCGGGCGAAGAAGAAGTCCGGCAGGCGCTGGAGAAAGCTTTTGATTATCGTGGCGACGTGACCATCACGCGCAAGGACGGCAGCAAAGTTGAGGGCTACGTCTTTGATCGCCGTTCGGGAAAAACCCTGGCCGACTCTGCTGTGCGGCTGTTCCCTAAAGACTCAGACAAGAAAATCTCCGTTCCATACGCAGACATTGCCGCGCTGGCCTTTACCGGACGCGATACCGCTGCGGGCAAGAGCTTTGAAGCCTGGGTGCGTAAATACTGGGAGAAGAAGGCGGCGGGGGAGAAGAACATCGGGATTCAGGCGGAAGCGCTGGAGTAAAAGCATCGAACAATGACGATTGTCACTTTACCTCACGGCATGCTGGAGCACTTCAGCAAGGGTCAACAGCACGACTTTTCCATTACTGAAACCAAGGATGGGTATCGTGTCATCGTGAACGATCCTGGGGTTGAGCGGCAGCTGGCAGCGGCGATTAAGGTCATGGATGAATATGAGCAAACATTGCTCATGTTGGCCAAGTGAGTAACCCAGTCTGGATCGATAAGACGGCGCTCGTACTTGCATATATCGAGATAGTGCGAAGAACGGGTGGATTGGCTGGCATACGGGATGAAGGTCTCCTTGAATCGGCATTGGCGAGGCCGCGAAATCATTTTGAGTATGAAAATGTCACCGCTATCCGTCGCTTGGCCGCAAGTTATGCGGTGGGAATTCTGCGCAACCACCCCTTTATTGACGGGAACAAGCGCGCTGCTTTTATCGCGCTTGGATTATTTTTAAACCTGAACGGTTTTCGAATCACAGCCGAGCAGATGGATGCAGCCAATACATTTTTTAGCGCGGCTTCAGGCGAATTGAATGAGAGTAGCTTGATTACTTGGCTGGAGCGGAACTCAGAGAGGATTTGTCCGGAAGTAGCTGAATGAAGGCTTTTGTTACAGGAGCGACCGGATTTGTAGGCAGCCATGTGGCGCGAGCGCTGGCTGCTGAAGGCGCTGATCTGCGGCTGCTGGTGAGGCCGACGAGCCGGAAGGACAATATTGCCGATCTTCGGGCGGAAACAGTGGTAGGTGATCTGCGCGAGCCAGAGTCGCTGAAGAAGGCGATGTCAGGCTGCGAGTTTGTCTTTCATGTGGCGGCGGATTATCGGCTTTGGGTGCGAGATCCGCAGGAGATGTATCGCGCCAACGTAGAGGGAACGCGGGCAGTTATTCAGGTAGCGCAGCAGAGCGGCGTGAGGCGCGTGATTTATACCAGTTCGGTTGCGACGATGGGCTTTACCAAAGAAGGCCGCATCGCAGGCGAGGATTCGCCGGTGTCCATCAAAGATATGATTGGGCACTACAAGCGATCAAAGTTCATGGCTGAGGAGATCGCGCTGGAAGCCGGACGCAAAGGTGCGAACGTAGTGGTGGTGAATCCCACAACACCGATTGGTGAGTTCGACATCAAGCCAACGCCGACGGGAAGAATCGTGTTGGATTTTCTAAAGCGTAAATTCCCCGCCTACGTGGATACGGGGTTGAACCTGGCGGACGTAAAAGAGGTTGCTCACGGGCATTTGCTGGCGATGGAAAAGGCGCGGTCAGGCGAGCGTTACATTCTGGGCGGCGAAAACCTAACGCTGAAACAGATCCTCGACAAACTGGCCGGGCTTACGGGCTTGCCTTCGCCGAAAATGAAGGTCCCACATGCGGTAGCTATGGGATTTGCTGCGTTTGATGAGCTTTTTGCCGGGATGATCATGGGCAAGGAGCCACGGGCAACGATTGACGCGGTGAAGATGGGCCGCAAGAAGATGTTTGCTTCATCGGCCAAGGCGGAACGCGAACTGGGCTACAGGGTTTTGCCGGTGGAAGATGCTCTGCGGCGGGCCATCGAGTGGTTTCAGGCGCACGGCTATGTTGAGCCGGTGGCAGAAGCTGCGACGGTGAGCGCATGAAGCGCACAGTCGCAATCGCCGCGATGGAGCGCGAGGTGCAGCCACTGGTGAGGTACTGGCAACGAACGACGCTGAGCGGTGGAGATCAAAGCTGGATTGCTTTTGAAAAGGACAATCAGGCGCTTGTGATAAGTGGAATAGGCAAAAAAAATGCTGAGCGTGCAGCACAAGCTGCGGTGACGCGTTATCAACCGGCAACTTTGATCTCTGCTGGGCTCGCAGGCGCGTTGATTCGGACCCTGAAGGCCGGGAGCTTGGTTACGCCGAATGTGGTGGTGGATGCGGCAGATGGAAGCGAGTATCGCGGTGCAGCGGCTGACGGCGGCGTTGTTGGCGGGGGAATCCTAGTAACAGCGCATGAGATTGCCGGCATCGAAGCCAAAGACAAACTGGTTGAGCAGTTTCATGCGCTGGTTGTCGACATGGAAGCCGCGGGCGTGGCCAAAGTAGCGCGGGACGCACAGATAAGTTTTCGTTGCGTGAAGGCAATTTCTGATGAAGCTGATTTTGTAATGCCTCCGGTGGCAAAGTTTGTGGATGCGGCAGGGAATTTTCAGCCAGGAAGATTTGCAGCCTGGGCGGCGGTACGACCCTGGCTGTGGGCAAGAATTGCCGCTCTGGCTCGAAACAGCAGCAAAGCCACGCGGGCGTTGTGTGAGTGGCTGGAGAAGGACCTGTTCAGGAACATGCCGACAGAAGTTGTTACACTGGAGAGAGCAGAGTTGCCGGATGCGGTCTCTGGACGACGGTAACGATCAACTCAAGGGCGGTCACGGATACGGGTCGAGCAAAAGCGCAAGGCCCCTCTCAGGCCTACTGCCCGCTGGTGATGCGCGGGCTCGCTGACGGCCTTCGGGATGACGAGTTTAGGGGAAAGAGCAGACAGGTTTTAACCCAAATAGATGGCAACGGTTGCTAAATTCGAAGCAGACAGGAATCAGCAGGTAACTTTCACAACCATGCAGGCCGCTGTGTATCGCGGCAAGGATGATGTGCGGCTGGAGAGCATCCCGGTACCGGAGATCGGAGCGGGTGAACTGCTGGTGCGAATCCATACTTGCGGCATCTGCGGAACGGACCTCAAGAAGATTTCTACTGGTTCACATTCAGCGCCGAGGATTTTCGGCCATGAGATGGCAGGCCAGATCGTAAAGATAGGCGCAGGCGTGAAGAATTTTGCCGTCGGCGACCGCGTGATGGTGTTCCATCACATTCCCTGTGGCGAATGCTATTACTGCCGCAAAAAGGTTTTTGCTCAGTGTCCGGTTTATAAAAAGGTGGGCGTAACAGCGGGTTTTGAACCGAGCGGCGGGGGCTTTGCGCAGTATATCCGGGTGATGGATTGGATCGTGCGCAAGGGCGTGGTAAGGATTCCTGATCGTGTTTCTTATGAGCAGGCATCGTTTATCGAACCAGTAAATACCTGCATGAAGGCCATAGAAGCGCTTCAGTTGCAGCCGGATGAGACAGTACTGGTGATCGGCCAGGGACCCATTGGTATCATGCTGGCGGTGCTGGCCCGGCGCACAGGTGCGACGGTGGTAACTTCCGATTTATATCCCCAACGCCTTAAAATAAGTGAGAGCTTCGGGTTACAGCATAACGTGAATGCCAGCACGGCCGATCCGGTGGCGCGAGTACGCGAATTGACTGACGGCCGAGGCGCGGATGCAGTGATCCTGGCTACGGCAGGGAACAGCCTGATTAAGCCGGCGATGGATGCGACGCGTGCGGGCGGAAGAATTATGCTGTTTGCCCAGACGCAGCGGAGTGAAGTGGCGATTGATCCTTCAGCAGTTTGCATGGACGAAAAAACGCTGCTGGGATCGTACAGCGCGTCAGTCGATTTGCAGGAAGAGAACGTGAATCTGGTCTTCAGCGGGGAAGTTGATTTTGCCCGGCTGATTTCACATCGCTTCCCGCTGGAGAAATCGGTGGACGCGCTGACGTTGGCGGCGCATCCGGCGCCAGATTCAATGAAGATCGTGATTCAACCTGGAATGGAGTGGGAGAAAATTTGAAAGGACAGATGACGGCCGCAGTCCTCTACGGCAAAGAGGACATCAAGATTGAGAAGGTTCCAATTCCCACGCTCGAAACCGGCGAAGTGCTGGTAAAGGTGAACGTGGCCCTCACGTGCGGGACTGATTTGAAGGTTTATCAGCGCGGCTATCACGCGCGCATGATTGTGCCGCCAGCGTTGTTTGGCCATGAGCTTTCCGGCGTGATTGAAGAGGTTGGGCCAGGCGTGCGCGACTTCCGCCGGGGCATGAAAGTGGTGGCGCTGAACTCGGCTCCCTGCGGCGCATGTTTCTATTGCCTGAAGCACCAGGAAAATCTCTGTGAAGATCTGCTGTTCAATAACGGCGCGTATGCCGAGTACATCAAGATTCCGCGCCGCATTGTTGAGACCAATATGCTGGCGCTGCCGGACGACGTAAGTTTTGAATCGGCAGCCATGACGGAGCCTTTGGCCTGCGCGCTGCGCGGCCTGCAGGAGACGGGCGCCGACATCGGCGATACGGTAACGATCATTGGCGCTGGCCCGCTGGGGCTGATGCTGGTGCAAGTGGCCAAGCTGACGGGCTGCAAGGTGATTGCCGTGGTGAAACGCGGCGAGCAGATAACAGCGGCAAAAAGGTTTGGCGCAGACGAGGTGATACAGGTCGGCAGGGCGCACGATCCAGTGGATGCAGTCATTGGGGTGACCGCAGGACGAGGGTCAGATATTGTGATTGAAGCCGTGGGCCGCCCGCAGACGTGGCAGTGGGCCGTGGACATGGTGCGTCGCGGCGGCGTAGTGAATTTCTTTGGCGGATGCGCCAGCGGCACCAAGGTAGAACTGGATACAAACCGGCTGCATTATTCTGAAATCACACTGAAAGCCACGTTCCACCACACGCCGCAGACCGTGCGGAAAGCGTTTTCATTGATCGCCGAAAAGAACGTAAAGAGCACGGATTACGTTACCGGCGAAGCGCCGCTCAGCAAACTGAAACAGGTGCTGCAACAGATGCTGGACCGCGGGAGCCAGATCAAGACCGCCATTATTCCCGGCCATTAAATCCATGCCAGCAATGCCTACAAGCCCCTCATCCATGCCTCTGGGATGGAACGCGCTGCCGGAGTCTTACCGTATTCCAGCGGCAGCACCATCGCTTGCGGAGGCGCAGCGTTATTGTGAGCGGCTGGCCAAGACACATTACGAAAATTTTTCAGTTGCAACGTGGTTTTTGCCCCGGCGATTGCGCCAGCACTTCTATAACGTTTACGCCTATTGCCGGATCTCTGACGATCTGGGCGATGAAGTCGGAAACGCGCAACAGTCGCTGGAGTTGCTGGACCAGTGGGAAGCGGAGTTGAACGCCTGTTATGCGGGGGCCCCGAAACATCCGGTGTTTGTGGCATTGGCAGAGACAGTGAAGCAGTGCGACATTCCGAAGCGCGAGTTTTCTGATCTTCTGATTGCCTTCCGGCAGGACCAGACGGTTACACGGTTTGAGACATTTGATGACGTGCTGGGCTATTGCCGCTACTCCGCTAATCCGGTCGGACACCTGGTGCTCTATCTCTGCGGCTACAACGATGGGGAGCGGCAGCAGCTTTCTGATTACACCTGCACGGCACTGCAACTGGCGAACTTCTGGCAGGATGTTTACGTCGATTACGGCAAAGGGCGCATCTATTTGCCGCTGGAAGACATGCGCCGCTTTGACGTGAGCGGAGAAGACATTGCCCAGCGCCGCGCGACCCCGCAATTTATTGAGCTGATGAAGTTTGAAGTGGAGCGTGCGCGGGAATGGTTTGCGCGCGGGCTGCCGCTGGTGAAAACAGTTGACCACGAATTGGCAATCGATCTGGAGTTGTTCAGCCGGGGCGGACAGGAGATATTGAACGCCATTGAGCGCCAGGGCTTTGACGTATTGCGGGCGCGCCCGGTGATTTCAAAATCCCGCAAGCTGCTGCTGGTAGCGCGCGCGGCAACCGGTAAGATTCTACCCCATCACGCGCAAGACCAGCGTGTGCCGGGGGGCCGGTGAACCAACAGCTCAGCCATGCTTACGCAGTTTGCCGGGGTATCACGCGCCGCGCGGCCAAAAATTTCTATTACGGATTTATCGTCCTGCCTTCCGAGAAACGCAATGCGCTGAGTGCGGTCTATGCGTTCATGCGCCATGCGGATGACATCACCGATGACCCCGGTGTTGATCCGCAGCAGAAACGCACAAAGCTGACAGAATGGCTGGAAGCGGCCAAGGCCGTCTTTGCCGGCAAGGCGACGGACGATCCCGTGCTGATGGCGCTGGGCGATGCGCAAAAGAATTTCAAGATCCCGCCGGAGCTGTTTGAGAAGCTGGTTTACGGCACCAGCCTTGATCTGGAGATACCAGCCGCAAACGCTGATGCGCCCGCGATCCTGTGCAACACGTTTGAAGACCTGAAGCAGTATTGTTACTACGTGGCTTCCGTGGTTGGGCTGGTATGCATTCGCATCTTTGGCTATGAGGACAGCAAAGCCGAGTTCCTGGCTGAGGATTGCGGGCTGGCCTTCCAGTTGACCAATATCATCCGCGACATTAAGGAAGACGCGGGGATGGGCCGCATCTACATTCCGGAAGAAGACCTGGCGCGGACCAACCTTTCAGCCGCGAATTTTTCTTCGGCATCACTGCAGGACCCGGCACAAGCGCAGCAACTGCGCCCGGCGCTGGAGTATGAGGCGGAGCGAGCGCGGAAGTATTATGAGTCTGCCAAGTGGCTGATGGAGTTGATTGAAGAGGACAGCCGCGCCGCGCTGTGGGTACTGGTGGAAATCTACAGCCGGTTGCTCAAGAAAATTACTGAGCGCAATTATGACGTGCTGACAGAACGGGTGCGGCTGACTTTTTGGGAAAAAATGAAGGTGCTTTCGCGCGGATTTCTGCTGCGCATTGCATAGTGATTGCCGAAGCCGGGAAACGCAAACCTACACTGAGACACGGAAAGGAAATAGGGGACTCAGGTCATTGGGACATCGGGTCATCGGGTCATTTGGAAAAATCAGAACACCCAACAGTTGCTGCAGCCAAATAAAACCGGTGATTCCTGAAAGCAGCAGAGCCGATCCCTCGCCTTCGCGCGATAATTTTTGTGTCAATGAGATTCTGGCAGGCCAGGCTCGGGATGGCGGGGTGAGGAGCGAAAGGCATCAATCAAAACAACATCAATCAAAGCGTAGGGATTGTGGGCGGTGGACTCGCAGGCTTGGCTGCGGGCTGCGCACTGGCGGATGCGGGACTGCACGTTACTGTCTTTGAGCGGCGGCCGTATGTAGGCGGGCGAGCTTCCTCGTATGAACATCCGGGGACGGGTGAAGTAGTGGACAACTGCCAGCATGTGCTGCTTGGCTGCTGCACCAACCTGATTGATTTTTATCGCAGGTTGGGCGTGAGCGACAAGATCCGCTGGTTTGATGAGCTGACGTTTATTGAACCCGGCGGGCGGGCCAGCCGCATGGGGCCTTCATTTCTACCCGCGCCGATGCACAATATTCCGGCATTTCTGGGTGCGAAGATGCTGGGCGCCGGAGACAAGCTGGCCATTGCCAGGGCCATGGCAAAGATCAGCCGCGGCTTGCCGGAGGATTCTCCGCCCATTCACGCCAAAATCGGGCGCGAATGGGGCCCGAGCGAAGATTTTCTTGCCTGGTTGAAGCGCAACAAACAGACGGAGCGGGCGATTGAGAGGTTTTGGAAGACCGTGCTGGTGAGCGCACTAAACGAGGATCTCGATAGAATTTCAGTTCATTATGCGGCACAGGTTTTTCGCGAGTCGTTCATGAAATCGGCCGAGGCAGGAAAGATGGGGCTGCCGAGTATTCCGCTCTCTGATCTTTACGGTTTTGCCACGGAGTACATCCGGGCGCGCGGCGGGCAGGTGCTGTTGCGGTCAGCGGTAACGGCCATTGGACCGAAGCAAGGCGGCGTTGGAGTTCTTGCGGCAACGGGCGAGCAGCAGTTCGACTATGTGGTGCTGGCTGCCCCATTTCAGACAGCGGCAAGCTTGTTGCCTTCGGATTCAATAGCTGAGCCCCTCAGGCAGCAGCTCGCGCATTTTGCGAGCTCGCCGATTACCGGTATCCATCTATGGTTTGACCGCCAGATCACGCCGTTGCCTCATGCGGTGCTATTGGACCGCACGATTCAATGGATGTTCCACAAATCAAAGTTTCACGAGAAACGCGAAAGTGATCACCAGGGCAGCTATGTGGAGTTGGTGGTGAGCGCATCAAAGTCGCTGGTGCAGAAATCGCGCGAAGAAATTCTGGAGATCGCAACCCGCGAGCTGGCGGAATTTTTTCCTGCGGTGAAAGAGGCGCAGGTGGTGAAAGCTGCGGTAATCAAGGAAATCTACGCCACGTATTCGATTATTCCTGGACTCGATCAATATCGCCCCGCAGCCAAAACAGGGTGGCCGCAGATTTTTCTGGCCGGCGACTGGACCGCAACAGGCTGGCCGGCAACCATGGAAGGCGCAGTGCGAAGCGGATATCTGGCGGCAGAGGCGATCATGGAAAATGCTGGACAGCCGCGAACATTTTTGGTGGCAGACCTAAAAGCAAAGGGGCTGATGAAGCTGCTTTGAGCTACCTTTTGTTGTCGGGATAGCAAGCCATATCGATGACGACAGCAGAGGCAAGAACCAGGACATCCGAAAAAGGTCAGCATCTCCTTATGGACAGTGGCGGAGCAACTGACCGTCGCGAGACCTCATGGGTTGGTCCCCAACTCAGCAGCTTGACTGATGTATGCCAATTCATCTCCGGCCATATTCTTGAACGAGAGATGGTTGCCGATGCTGAATGCTTTGCCATCGACAAAAAAGCGTCCTGACCGTTCTCTTCTTTGACGATGAAATCGCTGCTCCCAGAAAGAGTCTACGTTTCATGAAGCAGATCCGCTGTCCCCCTCGAACAACGTAATACCGATAAGCCGGTAGTGGGCTAATCCTACGTTGCTTTCGCATTTCAATTGCTTGTGTTCCGAACATCGCCTAAAAGTGAATCGGGCCGCGTTCGTGTTTACGCACGTTCGCAGCCCTAACCACAAATCACCTGATAAGAGGCGAAATATGGCTGACCGCAAGCGTACCACTAAGCCCCGTTCAAGGTTTCTGCGTTTTCCCGAAGTCAAAGGCAAAACCCTTGAAGCTGTCGAAGTCGATCCAGACCTGACCGTAATCTCGATTACGTTCGAGGACAAAACCGTACTCTCTTTTGATCTTGACCCCGTGCTGGTTGTGTTCCCTGAATTGGGCAACATGAAAACTGGCAACTGGCGGAGCATCAAAAAATGGCCAGCAATCCAAAGCAAACCAACAATGCTCAGGTGGCCGTAAATACAGAGTTGTAGCGTTGTAACGCGATTAAGCGGGGAAGGCTTATTCAGCCGTTCCCGCTTTTTTCATATCTATCGTTTGTCGTGGAATCGGCACTCCTTCTTTTGCATTTCTCCGAAATACGTCTAAAGCATCTTCCAAGCCAGCCACCTTGCGTCTAGCCTTTGCCAAGCGTCTTTCTGCTCCGCAACTATTTGATTCCAAAATGATTTATGCCTATTTTTAGGCATGTCTAAATTAATGCTTGCTTTTGTTTTAGACATATACTATTATCCTTTCGCAATGACGAACACTGATTACAAAGCGATTCTGGAGCAGGCAAAGCAAGACCTTCTTAAAGGACAAGAGGCACTTGGCAAATGCCTCAAGGAGCAAGAGGAAATTGAAAAGTGGATTACTGGCTTGCGCCAAACGATAGCCGCCCTGTCTCGAATGCTTGACGAAGAGTTCATTGAAGAAGATGCAATGGGTCTTACCGATGCTATTCGTCACGTTTTCTCCATCAGTATAGGCACTTTGATACCTACCGAAGTTAGGGACCACCTTGAAACATCCGGATACGACATCAAGAAGTACGGCAATGTAATGGCCTCCGTTCATTCTGTTATTAACAGGCTGAAAGACCGCAAGGAGATTGTGGAAGCTGGCAGCAGAGCGGACGGTAAAACTGCTTATAGATGGAACGGTGATGTCAAAGTCCATATTTCCGCGCCGAATCCTGCGCTTGCCGGACTTGGAATGCCAGGGATTAAAAAGAAATGATTTTGGTGTGAAATGCGAAACGCTCCGCGATCCCAGCGCAGAGCGTTTCAGAGAGGCAGGTGAGAGATGATTCGCAGCCCACCACTTAGCACAAATTAAATGTTTAAGTAGTACCGCTCCGGCATCGGTTGCAGCCTTTGCCGGAGCAAAGATATTGTGGCTGGTTTCTCCGCATAACGCAAGCGGAGAAATTACATGACCTGTCGGAAATGCCAGCACGAAACAGTTAAGAAGTTTGGTTACAACCGCAACAAAACCCGCCGTTACCGCTGTACAACCTGCTCTGCTACCTTCTCCGATCCTGCTCCCGCGCCTGTGCTCGTAGGACATACCACGGCCAATGAGAAGGCAGTCCAAGCGCTTTCCATGATGCTTGAGGGAATGAGCGTTCGCGCCATCTCCCGCATTACTGGCCTTCACAAAAACACGATTCTCGCTCTCATGCTCACTGCTGCTCAGAATGCGCAGCGTGTGCTTGAAACCAGAATCAGCAACATCAAAGCCAATTATGTTGAATGCGACGAGGTTTGGTGCTTTGTTAGCAAAAAGGCGAAGCGCGTTCGCAAAGCTGATCCCGCTGAGTTTGGCGATCAGTGGGTTTTTGTTGCGCTGGATGCGGAAACCAAACTTATCCCCTGCTTTGAAGTAGGCAAGCGCACACGCGAAACCACTTACAAATTTCTGACTTCTCTGCAAAGCCATCTTTCGGAAGCTAGGTTTCAATTGACTACAGACGGTTTCCATTTTTACCAGCGTGGCGTTGAAGATGTGTTTGCAGGTCAAGCAGACTTTGCGCAGCTTGTGAAGCTGTACGGAGATTATGGCCAGCATGACGCCGCAGCGAAATACTCCCCAGGAAAGATCATGGAGGTTATATCCAAAATCCGCGATGGCCAGCCCGATCCCGAACATATCAGCACGTCTTATGTTGAGCGTTCCAATTTGAGTTTGCGTATGCATCTGCGCCGTTTTACTCGTTTGACGAATGCTTTTTCAAAGAAGCTAGAGAATCTGAAAGCTGCTGTCTGCCTCTGGTTTGCGTTCTACAATTTCTGCCGCGTCCATCAGAGCTTGCGGGTTACTCCCGCAATGGAAGCGGGGATTACAGATCATGTTTGGAGCCTTGCTGAGTTACTTAGCGCGGAATAGAATTTTCTGATTCAGATGCCGTTAGTATTTGTACATTACGTTTTTCACTGCAAAGCGTGCGGTAAGCCCATTGCGCTCCATTCTGAAAAGCTAGGGCAGCAATTTGGTCCTCTAGGACACCACTCCAAGGGAACTCGCAACGTAGGCGTTGCATGTTATCACTGCAAGCAAATACGAAATTATTCTCCAGACAGTCATCACACCGATTATGAGCCCAAATTCCGCGTGGTAAATTTGCCCCAGATCGTAGAGACGGAGTTGCTAGGATACTTCCAATGCGCAGATAGACGCTGCGTACCTCTAATACGATTAGTCTCAGCAGCGACAATGACCATGACCGACGAAGAGCGCGTAATCGAGATTCAATCTTGGATTTGGGACGAGTTTCACTGCAATGGCGGCCGTCCGATCCAAAGGCCAAAAATCCTTGATTCATAAGCAACGCAGGATTAGCCCACTACCGATAAGCCAGTTACTGCACCACTTAGCGTAAGATTGAAATGATCTTCTCTCCCTCAAAATGTCAATCGCAAAGCAAGCTGGAGCTGACGCGGGTTATAGACGGCGCGCGGCGTTCCATAGTTCGGGTTCGGTGACCCTTCCAGGAAATGTTGTGTAGGTGAGCAGCCCTGTGCCGATGAATTGAAGTTACAAAAATCGGCTGCCCCATACACGGTATTGAAGAAGCGAACATTGACGGTATTGAAGAGGTTGAAGGCTTCTGCGATTGTCTCCACGCTGAGGCGCTCTTTGGGTTTAAAGGTGCGGGAGAGCCTCAGGTCAATGGTCTGGTAGCTGTCACCTTTGAAAGTGTTTCGCGGCTCCAGACCTACGCGATCATTGTTGCCAAAGATATCTCCATTAGCATCAAAGCCGGCAAATTTGGTGAAGTAGTTGGGCGACTCCAGAGTAATGATGGACCCCACGCGGAAATTGTTGACCCAACGATTCCTATGCGAAGGGCCTTCGATGGTGGTATTGAGAACGAAACGCTGGCCAACGCTGTCAGAGGAGAGCGCGCGTTCAGCGCGCAGGTCCTGGCTGTCCTGCGGGATGAGAACGAAGCTTGGATTCGGGCCGTCATCAATTCCTTTTGACCAGGTGTAGCTCACCCCAGTGCTGAAGTGGCGGCTCATTCGCTTGTTGAAGTTAACCAGCAAACCATTCCATTCAGAGTTCCAGCGTGAAGCCGCCTCAAAATAGACTGCGTACAAAGTGGGGAAGCCGGGGCCTGCGCTGCGCGAACCGGGAACGCCCGGAGCGGCGAAGTACGTATTCTTCATGCCGGCTGTTCCCTGCGAGTTATGGACCAGCACCTGCCCGGTGGGGTCAGGTTGGTTGACGTTGAAGAAGCTGCCCAGATGCACGCCCTTGGAGCGCAGCAAGCTGATATCGAGGGCGGAATCTTTGGTTGGCTGCAGTGTGAGTCCCAGGCTGGTCTGGATGCCGTAGGGCACCCGGTGGTTCTTATCAAAACGAGCGATGACGGCATCGCCAAAGAACCCGCAGCCGGCGACCGTGCCTCCGGGGCAGAAGCCGAGCGGGGCCGCGTCAGGATAGGTGCCGCCGAGAATATCTGCCAGCGCGATTGAGGTGATATTCGGTGCACTGGCAAAGGCGAACAGGCGCGTGGCTGCATTCTGCGCGTTTTCGTCCGGGCGCCCGGGATAGGTCCCCGTAGTTCCGCCGCAGGATGGTATCTGGCAGGCCAGAAGCGGCATGGGAATGATTCCATGAAAGAGCCCGGCGCCGCCGCGCAGCACGATGTTGTACTTTGTCCCCAGGCTGTAAGCAAATCCGGCGCGCGGATCAAACTCGTTCATCGGATTGTCCAGCACCTGCGAAGGAAAAGTTTCAAACTGATAGCGCAGGCCATAGTTCAATGCCAGATTGTTGGTGGGCCGCCAGTGGTCCTGCAGATAAAAGCCGGTGTATGTATGGCCAATGGTCCCTTTGGCCTGGTTGCTGATGGCGCTGGGGATACGCTGGCCAGCGAAGACGGAGGGATTCAATGTCGGTTCAGTGAAGTTCGGCGCGCTGAAACGCTCAAAAAACAACACCTGGGGCGCGCCTGCCTGCAGGCTGAAGGGGCATTGTGTGGCAAAGAGGCAGCCAAAATCAGCCTCAAAAGGGTAAAAGAGCGGGAAGGATTCCGTCGTGTGGACGTAATTGAAATCGCCGCCAAAGCCGAGCATATGCTTGCTTAGAGACCAGGTTGCATTATCAGTGAATTCTTCACGGTGCTCCTGGTAGGAGTCAGGATTGCCGCGGTTTACGCCCATGGTAAAGGTATTCAAAACTTCCAGATGAGGCTGCGTGGTGTCTGTGGGGAAATCAAAAGTGCGATGAGCATACTGGCCGCGCAGCTCATTGCTGAAGCGAGTAGAGAGAACAGAGTTGAGGCCCGCTACCAGTGATTGATCGCGCAGGAAATTGTCTTTGAAACCGGAAGGAAGATCAAAGCCATCATTCAGCGGCGAGACGTTGGTGAGGCGTCCATCGTTGAAAAAGTAATGAAAAAAACCATACTCGCTCTGATTGAAGGAGTGGTCCAGCTTGACCAGGAAGTTGTCAAAATCGCTTTTGCGGTTGACATTGAGCTGTTCCGGCGCCAGGCCAAAGCCGGCCTTAAATTGGTTGATGCTGGTGAGGTTGGCGAGAATCACGGAGTTGTAAAACGGATTCTCGCGCCGGCGCTGGCCTTCATAGTTGGTAAAGAAAAATGTACGGTCTTTTTTGAGCGGGCCGCCGAGGGTGAAGCCAAACTGGTTCTGGCGCAATTTATTGAGGCCGGGAGCAGCCAGAATGCTGGTGGCATCAAGCGCGTCATTGCGGAAGTATTCATAAACGCTGCCGTGCAGATCATTGGTGCCGCTTTTTGTAATGATGTTGACAATACCGCCCACGGCGCGCCCGGCTTCAACGCTATAGGTGTTGTTGATGACCCGGAACTCACGCACCGCCTCTTCTGAGGGCGTGGTTTTCTGCACACCGGATGCGGTGGAGATATTGTCTGCGCCATCTACAGCGATGAAGTTGTAATGGATGTTCTGGCCGGCGAAGGAGAGCTTGGTCACGGGTTCAATGATCACGTCAGTACTTCCGGAAGTGGTATCGCCCACAATCACGCCGGGCGCGAGCAGGGCAAAATCAATGAACTGCCTGCCATTCACCGGCAGGTTCTGAATCTGGCGCTCGCCAATGACTGAATCCACTGAGGTGCGCGTGGTCTCTACCAGAGGGGCTTCTGTGGTGACAGTGACTTCCTCATTGACTGGACCAGGCGTGAGAGAGAAATCCAGTGATGCCGCCTGCCCGATTACAAGCTGCGCAGTGCGCGACTGTGGCTGAAATGATGGCGCTTGCACCGTGATCTTGTACTGGCCCACCTGCAACTGCGGGATTTCATACTCTCCGGTGTCACTGGTCTTTGCCGAGCGCGCGAGGCCGGTTTCTGTGTTCACCGCGGTAACGGTGGCGCTGGTGAGCACTGCGCCGGACTTATCAGTGACGCGTCCCTGCAGTGACGCAGTAATGGTCTGGGCAAAGGAAAGAGGCGAGAGCAGTACAAAAATGGAAAGAAACAACACCACAGCCGATGAGCGCTGCATACGACCTCCGAGGCATTGTTGGGAAACAGGACGGATGGTATGTCGGCAGAGGGGGATTGTCAAATGCGGATATTCGCTTATTTTACCAGCAGCAAAACACCGATACAGACCAGGGCGGCGGAGATCCAGCGGCGGCGGTCAACATTCTCATGCAGGATGAATTTTGCCAGCATGGCAGAGCAGATAAAGGTAAGCGAGGCTGAAGCGGGCGCAACCAGGCTGGCATCGCCCCAGGAGAGCGCGGTGAGCAGGCAGAAGAAGCTGAAGATCAGGCTCAGGAGTCCGCAGAGAAAAAGCTTTTCTTTTACCACACGGCCGATTACGGCCAGCAGGCCCTTTTGTGCGCGAAGCTCTTCAAGATCGCCAATGCGCTTCATGGCAGCAGAGAGCAGTACATCCCCGGTGCTGGAGGCCATGACGAGTGTGGCGATCGCGATCCAAAGCTTAAGCGAGCTCATGTTGCTCCTTGGACGCGGCCAGTGACTGCGTCTGCTTTGGATGGCGCTCAGTGAGCGAAGGCCCGCGCGCGACCAATCCAACGCCGCAGGTGATGAGGATTACGCCGGCCCATCGCCAGGGACTGATTGCCTCATGAAGAAAGAACCGCGACAGAAAAGCCGTGACTACATAGCCGAATGCAGTGGCGGGCAGAACATAAGTGAGATCGGCCCAGGAGAGCGCGGTGAGGTAGGCGTAGAAAAAACCGGCGAGGCAGGTAATGCCCAAGAGCACCCAGGGATCGAGAAAGGCATTGAAGATATGCGTCCAGTGGCTGAGATGGATCTGGCCCAGGTCGTCCATGCCGCGCTTCAGCATCACGTCACCGGTGCCGTTGCAGCAGGCAATAGCCAGATAGATCAGAACTTTTTTCAGCTTCACGCAGGGATCCGTTCCAGGCGCAAGCGCAGAGAAAATTGGATTGGCAACATCATCGAACGAGCCATCTCCACAGCACAGCCGCGATGAGGGCAGCCAGCCCGACCGCATAGCCAATCAGGCGCGCTTTATTGACTTTTTCCTGCTCGTGCATATCAATTTTCCACGACGAAAGCGTGAACCTTAGTCGCCGGCAACCTCAGCCTGGCGAGGCTTTTCCGGAGAGTTCTGTTTTGCTGCCAGCATCTCTTTGGCTGCTTTGTTACGCGCGGCCCGCAGCTTCATGAATGATTTGGCTTCCTTATAAAGGCGGCTGCGTTCTTCGCCGTTGAAAACAGCTTTACGCACAATGCGGAAGACGGCCTTCGGACGGAAATAATATTCGTCGTAGAACTTGTGCACCATCTCCAAAACGTGCTCACGCGGGAGACCGGGGTATTCAATCTGGGCAACCTGGTGCCCGCCGTCATCCACCATGCGTTCTGTGCCAACTATAAATCCAGATTTTTTTGCGAAGTCATATAACTCAGTACCCGGATAAGCGTGGGCGATGGAGACCTGGATGGTTTCCACGTCCAGCTCTTTGGCGAAGTCAATGGTGCGGCGGATGGATTCGCGGCTCTCGCCAGGCAGGCCAAGAATGAAATCGCCATGCACGACAAGCCCAAGTTTTTTTGTGTCCTTGGTGAACTGGCGCGCGCGCTCCACGGTGGCGCCTTTCTTGATGTTCTTTAAAATCTGCGGATCGCCCGATTCATAGCCAACAATCAGCAATCTGCATCCGGCTTCACGCTGAGCTTTTAGAGTTTCGTAGTCCGTGGTCACACGCGACGTGCAACTCCACGTCAGGTTCAGCGGCTTGAGTTTGCTGCACAGCTCAACCGTGCGCGCTTTCTGGATGTTGAAAGTGTCATCGTCAAAGAAATATTCTTTTACGTACGGCCAGTATTCTTTGGCTTTGGCCATCTCGCGCGCGACAGCATCTGTCGATCGCTTTCTCCACGGATGTCCACTCAGCGTCTGCGGCCACAAACAGAAAGTGCACTGCGCCGGACAGCCGCGCGTGGTGTACAGCGACACAAACGGATAGAGCAGGAACGGCACGTTATAGCGGCGCACGTCCATGTCGCGATAGTAAACATCGGTCACATCCGGCAGCGCGTCCAGGTCCATCACATCCGGGCGGTCAGGATTATGGACGACTTTGCCGTTGGCATCGCGATAGGAAATCCCGATAATCTCCGAGAGCGGCTTGCCGTTGGCGTACTCCACAACGGAATAGTCAAACTCGCGGCGGCAGACAAAATCGATGGCCTTGCACTCATTCAGTGAGCGCTCCGGCAGCGTGGTCACATGCGGACCAACAAAGGCGACCTTCAGTTTCGGGTTCGCTTCCTTCATCTTGGTTACAAGCTGAATATCGCCAGGGAAGCCGGGCGTTGAGGTAAAGAGCACCAGAAACTCATATTGCTTGCCCAGTTCAATGGTCTCTTCCACGTTCACGTGGTGCGGAGGCGCGTCCAGCAGGCGTGAGCCTTCCAGCATCCCCGCCGGATACGCCAGCCAAACGGGATACCAGTAACTCTCAATCTCACGGGTGGCCGGCCAGCGCGAACTGGCGCCACCGTCAAAGTTCTCAAATGACGGAGGATTCAGGAACAAAGTTTTTAAAGGCATATTTATCCAGGGTCTAGTTTAGCATCCTTTGCTGGTTGCTAAACCCAAGAGAATCCAAGCGGTTACAAGCCAAGGGCCAATGGCTAATAGGTGCATTATTTGGCGATATTCAGCCCGTTCCGGCGTCAGCAGTCTCGTGCCTGCTCCCTCAGGTGCTTCGAATCGCCCCGTGCAGGTCTATTGCCCGTCTGCGAATTCTAAAGGCCGCATAGCTGATGGAATTGAAACAACTTTATTCCTCGCCAGTTGGCTGTTGCCGTACCGCTCAGTTTTTTTCGGGGGCCGGGACAAAGAAAATCTCGCGCACCTCAACCGGGAAACGGCACGCTTTGGCGCCCTTGCGCGCCCACGCCAGCACCTCATCTATGTCAGCGCATTCCAGTATCCATAAACCGCCAATGTGCTCCTTGGTCTCCAGGTACGGCCCGTCGGTTACCAGCAGCTCACCGTTGGGCTGCGGCCGCAGTGTGCGCGTCGGGCCAAGACCGCCAGCAAACTTCCTGACGCCGGCAGCAATCATCTCGCGATTGAGCGCGTGAATGGCCTCGATAGTCTCTTCAGTTTCCTTGGAAGGGTCATAGTTGTCGGGGAGGTAACCAGAAACCAGATATTGCGGCATATTGTCTTCTCCTAAAATCGTCTTCAGCCGGGGTCCCCCGGACCGCGCCGCTTTTGCGGGTGCCATCCGTTCCGCTGTTCTTTGCGGAAGGGATGGGCTGGCGGGCTGGGGTGAAGCCGGGCTCATTACCCGCCTTCACTATAACGACGAATGGCGAGGCCGGAAATCGACAAATTGTACAGAAAAATTTTAGGTCTTATGTTTGGGGGGCGGTGTTGCACTGCGCTGCCTGCCTGCGCCGCTGTCGCGCTTTATCCACGCGCCCCATCTCCGGGTGAATCCTTTGTTCCTCATCCGCACTCATCCGCCGGAGTGTTATCCTCCTCGCCATGATCCGGCTCAGCGTCATGTACCCTGCCGCCCCAGGCTCGCGTTTCAACTGGGACTATTATCTCGGCCCGCATCTTGAGCTTTCGCGCAAACTGCTGACTTCCAGAGGTCTCGTCCGCACTGAGATCGACCGTGGCATCGGCGGCCTTCCTCCCGGAGCGCCCGCGCCTTATCACGCGGTCGGACATCTTTTCTTTCGCTCTCTGGCCGATCTCCAAAGCGCGCTTGCAGCCACCGCTGCCGATTTCATCGCCGACGAACGCAACTACACTGATGTTCCCAGCGTGGTGCAGATCAGTGAGGTAGTGGAGTAGCGCGAGTTAACCGGAAAATGTATCCCCGTTTACAAGACCGGTGGCGACAATGGTAGTGGAGAAGCCCTCTCTAATTGGGCCGACAGCCTGATCAGTTGGGCTTCAGCTCCTAGCTTTCCAATCAACTGGATTCCGATGGGGATTCCATCAGATGTTCGGTAAAGCGGCGCTGACACTGCCGGCTGGCCTGTGAAGTTGGCTACAGCAGGAAACGGCGCGAAATGTACAGCGTCCTGGAACTGCGCTGTGGGATCTTTATGTTTGTTTAACCAGCCAGTCTCAACCGGTTGGAGTGCAAGAGTGGGAGTAACCAGGATGTCATAATCGCTCCAAAATGAGAGCACGCGACGTGCAAAGGAACGGATTTTAACAAGCGATTCAGTAAATTGAGCGCTCGATGTTTGATCGGCCATATTCCTAAAGGCAGCAGCGTGTGAACCCAATAAAGATCGATCCGTTACGCCAAAGACGATAGGAATGGTCTGCCGCATGATCGCTACTGCTGGCGCTAATTGGGGGTCAATCCAATCGGGTGTTTTCTCTTCAACGTGGTGACCGAGTTCGTCCAGGAGTCGCACTGCATATTCCAGCGCTCTGTTACATTCGGGATCGACGAAACAATGAATAGGTGGAGTGGCAGTGTAGGCGATACGAAGCCGCTCCGGGTCTTTTCTGACCTCTTCAGAAAATAAGCATTCAGGTGTGGCTGGTTGAAGGGCGCCCGTCCCAGAGTGGAAAAGGCTGTCAAGCATCGCTGCGGCATCCGCAACTGTGCGTGCAATAGGGCCATCAATTGCAGGCTCTGGAAAACTAAATTGGAGTCCTTGCGATACGCGATCGCGGCCCGGCTTCAATCCCCAAAGCCCACAACAGGATGCGGGGATTCTAATAGACCCGGCTCCATCGCGGCCATGAGAGATTGCGCATAGTCCGGCAGCAAGCGCTGCAGCTGCTCCACCGCTTGAGCCTCCCGGCGTAAGCTTCGTATTCCATGGATTTCTGCAGATACCATTGAGTTCCGATTCGGTGACCGGCAGCATTCCAAATTCTGAAGTGTTGGTTTTGCCAAGAATGATGAATCCAGCTTTCCTAAGCTGACGTACGGCGGGACTATCAGCCTTGGGAACGTAGTTGGCATAGGCCCGTGAAGACATGGTTGTCCGGATTCCCGCTGTCTCACTCAAATCCTTGATGGAAATCGGTACGCCGTGAAAGGGTGGAATTTCTCTCCCTTGCATGATTGCGTCCTGGGCTTCTCGTGCCTGGCTCAATGCCTGGTCCGCAGCAACGGTAACATATGCATTGAGCACGGGATCATAGCGAGCAATTCGTTCGAGATACATGGTTACGAGCTCGACTACGGAAATGTCTTTCCTGCGGATGAGCCGTGCTTGCTCAAGAGCGGGCATGAAGGCAAGATTGTTCATTTGTTTTCAAATAGCGGGGAATGAAAGGTTAGGCCTGGCTAATATATTTTAGGACTGCATCAATCTCAAACCCGACCAAATAGCACGGGTATCCATAAGGCCGCAGGGGCGGAGACAACACCTCAAAAGGAGCGCGATCCCAAAGAAGCTGTCTCTTCAAGAGGTCGATGACGAATCCATAAAAATATGTCTTTTGGCGGTCCCGGCAATACCGGCATGCGGACTCGATTAACTCGAAGACAACTCTTTTTCCCTGAAATTCTTTTTGCAGCGCAGCCAATCTCCCGAATTCGACCCCTGTCTGTTTGTTATAAGGAAATTGGTAATAGTGCTCAAGAGTCCAGTCGGAATCCATGATGACGCGAACAGCTCCGATCATAGATCCACTGTCATCGTATTTGAGGATGTGAATTGCGTTTTTATCAAACTCGTCGGTACTCCATATTTTGCATTGTGCGGGATCCCGGCCCAGCTTTTGGTAAGCCAACACGCGAAGTCTAATGATTTCCTGAATTACTTTCGGATCACCTTTGACAATATGAATCATAATTATCTTTCAACAGCCATCGATTCCATGCCGCAGCTACTTATTAGACCTACTATCCCGTACTAGCCAACCGGGCAGCATCGCTGTTCAAACAATACAAAATTTATTTGTGGCTACGGTTCTTGGATAGAGGGGGCTATTTTCTTAAATGACCCATACAAATAAGTATTTTTCGGGAGCTATCTTGAAATGCGCGCCGGCCATGCATGAATCGTGAATTATCTACAATGAGAATATCGCCCGGTTCCCACTTCACTTTCACCGTCAAATCGTCAGCATGGGCAGAAATTTGGGTTAACACGTCCGCGGGGAACAAGGAGTCATCAGCGAGGGCAACAGAAAAACGATCCTTAGCAAAATATTTGCTCTGCAGCCGAAAATGGTGGATGAGCAGGGAATTACAGAAAGCCTTATATCCTCCCCATCGGGTGGCTGTGATACAGGGCGTCGTAAATTTGCCATGCAGTATATCTCCGGCGAACTCTACCGAAAGTTGTTCCGAAGACGACAATCGTGATTGCATGGCCTCGATTCTCTTAAGTGCTTCCTCGGTTGAGCTTGCTCGCAAATACGTACGCCAGCGCTCGGGCAAGGCCTCCCAACTCCATACAAGCATGGCACTCTGGACGAATTGGCGAACCTGAGGCGGCAAGGCTTGAAACAATGCCACGCCATCACATAGGGTCGTTTCGCCTGCGTCACTAGCCGGCTTGACGCAGTAAAACATCAAGAGATCCGGGCATCCCGGCGCATAAGAACCTTCCCGATGGAATGGAATGTCATCCATCCCTTTGTTGACAGTGGAGATGGTGGCATCAGAGTTTACGGGATCACGTTCAATTGTGCTGGTTGCATGATGAACCATTGGCGCCAGAAGTTCATTGCTTAATCTCTGGAAATCGTCAATTGTCCAACTACCACTGCGAATAAGCACAGCGCCCTTTTCTTTGATACATTCCATAGCCTGTTCGGGGCGGACTTGATTCAATGTGTACAGAGCGCCTGGTTCAACATTTGAGCGTGCGATCACAGAAATCCCCTTTCATTCATTGCCGTAAACTTTGGCAGAATTACTATGGTTCGGGACGAGGCATGGAGAATTTAAGTATATTAGCTCCTGCCGGCGATGGCAGGGCATTTATGCCTGGTCATTAGACTAACTGCTCTTGTCTGCTCAATCCCTTTTATCGAAGATCTTCCGCACGATCATTTACTGCTGATCGCTGACCGATGACTTAACATTTGCTGGCTGCTGACCGCGTTAATTGAGAAATTATCGCGGCATTAACGTCTGATACCGCGTGATGGTATAACCCAGCGCCGCTCCCAGGAATACATCAGACGGGAAATGAGAGCTGGTGGTTACGCGAGAGAAGCTGATGGCAGTGGCAAAGCCATAAGCCACCCAGGGTATCCAACGATGTTTGCTATAGCGGCTGGCCACGACCGTCGCCACGGAAAACACGCCTGCAGCATGGCCCGATGGAAAGGAGCTGCCTTTGAAAGGTGATTTGCCGCCGTTAAAAAATGTATTGGTAAATGGCTTGCCAGTGGGAATGTCACTGGGACGTTCACGGCGCGTGATTGCCTTGATGGCAAGATCAACCACTGCGCTGTCAGCATAAGCCACGCCGGCAAGCAACGCCGTGCTTACCTGATATTGACTGTGCCGCGCGTAGCCCACGATCATCAGAGACGCCGGAACTGCCACAACCTCAGCGGTGGTGATGGTGGAATCAAAAGTATCATTCAGGTCATCGAGACCTGCGGCATGATCGCGGAAATAGGGCATCACATGCTGGTCAGCCTCAATCAGCCCGGCGGTCCCGCCCACTATGGCCAGCGTAGGCAGCCAATGATGGCCTTTTGCCAATTGTGTTGGAAAGAGCCAGATACCTTTTTGGTCCTGGAGAAAATCTTTGGGCAGCGTGTGCCAGGTTACTTCCCGCCGCGTGGGCGAATCGCTGGCATCTTGCGGCGATTGCGGCCCAGGCGAAGGGCTATCCGGAAGCGTGGCGTTGGATACTGGTGAAGAGCCGGCGGGCAGAGCAGCGCTGATTTTTGGTGAAGGGCTATTTGGCAGCGCAGCATCTGCGGCTTGCGCGAAGGCATGGCTGGGCGCGCACAAACAGCAAGCCGGCAAGATAACGATCATGAAGAATTGTTTGAATACAGATTTCATCGACTCATTTGGATGCGCTTCTCTGGTTGCAGGGAAGTCAGAGAAACTGAGTTATTCCGCGAGTTTTTGGGCTTATGTGAGGCAACTTTTCGCAAAAAATAAAGGGCATCCTCATTGGATGAGGGCACCCTTTTTATGGAGCGCAGCAAAAGATTGTTGCCCGTGCGCGAAGGCTTCCTTTCGTCGGCAAGGAAACGACCCAGCGTTTATTTCTGCGGGTTTGGAGGTGGCGCCGAATTTGATTTTGACAGCGGCGTCATTTCTGCGTTGGTCGCCAGCTTATAGCTGAGTTCAGTTTCAGCCGGGAGGTCTTTCTTTTTGCCGGTGAGCACCTGCGTGCCTGCGCCGCCCGCGCCGCCAAGAATCGCGCCAATAGCTGCGCCTTTACCACCACCGAGCAATGCACCCAGCACAGCTCCTACCGCCGCGCCGCCGCCAACATAGATGCCCGTGCGTTTATTCGCTCCCAATCCGCCGGGAGTACCGCTGCTGGATTGTCCTGCTGCCTGAAGCAGATAGGACTGGCCGTTGACGTTTACGGAACGAAGATCGAGGTTGGTATCTTTGCCGTCAGTTGTGGGCACGGCCACCAGGCGAGCGCGCGATCCCCGCGGGATGAGCACGTTGCCGGAGCTGTCTTTCACGTCCTCGCTCACACTGGCAGTGTAGCGAGCGTTGTCCGCCGGCTTGGCCGGAATGGCAGTATCAGTTCTTACTTTGATCTGTGTACCGGAAGGTATTACCTGATTACTTTGCGCCAAGACCGGCACTGAGGCAAATAGCGCAAAGAGTGAAGCAAGCAGCAAGATGCGTTTCATATAGGTCTTCTCCCACATCACAAGATGCAGCGCTGTTTCCGCGAGTTTGCTCTCAAGCGGCGAGAGGAACAACGGAAACCAGAGCTGCACGATGCGGCCGCGCATCACAACCCAGAGCTGCACGATGCATGGTGTGAAATTGTGCCGAGCATCACAAACCAGAGCTGCCGGCCAAAGATGAAACGATGAGCAGCTTGCAATCCCGCGTGCTTGCTGTTTCGTTAATTGTTCGCTATAATTCGCTGGCGGCTGGCCCGAACTAATGGGCCGATATGGCTGCCTGGATCGTTGGAGAGCGAGAATGTCCCATAAAGACCGCAAGAACAATCCCCATTCCGGCCTGGCGCGCAAAGTCGAGGAGATCATTGCGGGAATAGCCACGCAGATGCCAAACCTTTCTGCCAATGATCTGATGGTGGTGCAGCGCGCTACCAGGGTCCTGGCGCGAAATACCCGCGCTGGAGCGGAACGGCTGGCCCTGCTGCACCTGCTGGGGACCAACGAGTCCGTGCCCGGACGGGTGCTCTATCAACTCTGCGGTAATCGTGTGGCCCGGCGAGTGCGCGAACTTCGGTCCATCGGTATGGACATCCGGCATTGGGGTGAAACCGGCCCGGATGGTTTTGGCTACGATGTCTATGGCTGGACCGGATTCAGGCAATGGCAGGCGTTTCGCATGCTGAATGAAGATGCGGAAAAACAGCCCAGCTTAAAGCGCGTGATGTGAGCGAAAGCGCGGTTACTTCACCAGGAATGCGATGTTGGTTTGACATGTACATCTTGGCAGTTGCAGATGCGCTACCATTAATGCTTGCATGGTCCCTTCTCCGCTCCAGCATTCGTCTTCCCGCGTCCTGGAATTCACGCATTTTCGTGACTTTCTGGGCGGATACGTCAGCTCGCCGCTGGGCAAGGCGCGCGTAGCGCAACTGGAGCCGTCGGCGGACCGCGGGTGGATCGACCGCCAGCAACAGCTTGCCGATGAAGCACGGCGCTTCTACTTTGCCGGCGGAAGGTTTGACTTTTCCGGGCTGTTCGATGGGCAGGCGCTGCTGGCGAAGGCCAGGATTCCCGGCGCAACGCTTGAGATCGAGCAGATTAGAGATCTTCTTTTATTGGTCGATAAAGCTTCGGAGTGGCGCGAGATGGCGCTGCATCCGGCTGATGCCGTAAGAGAGCACTGGCGCGGCATGACGGAGCTGGCCAACCAGATTGCAGACTTCACGCTGCTGCTGCGCCATTTCCGCAACAAGATCCTGCCGGACGGAACGCTGGATGACCGCGCTTCACCGGAGCTGAGCCGCATCCGCCGCGACGTGGAGAAGCAGAAGCGGCTCATCCAAGAGTCGCTGCGCGGCTACCTGCGGCGGCTGGCCGAAGGCGGCGCGGTGCAGGACGAGCTGGTCACCATCCGCGGCGAGCGTTTTGTGATCCCGGTAAAGACCGAGCAGCGAAAGCGCGTGAACGGCGTGGTGCACGGAGCAAGCTCCAGCGGGCAGACGGTTTTCATTGAGCCGCTGGAGACCATTGAGCAGAACAACGATCTGGTGCGGCTGCTGGAAGAGGAGCAGGCGGAGGTCCGGCGCATTCTGCAGGAGATGACGGAGCGGCTGGGCGAGCGCGCGGACGAGATCGTGGTGGCGGCCGATGTGATGGCGGAGGTGGAGCTGCAGATCGGCAAAGCGCGCTTTGCCCTGGACTATGACTGCGTGCGTCCGGAGCTGACCGGGTCTGACTCGACCAAGGCCTTTCTGGAGCTGCGGTCGGCGCGGCATCCGCTGCTGGAGCGCAACCTCAAGCCGAAAGACGGGAAAGTGGTGCCGCTTACGCTGGAGATGGATAGCGGCCATCGCCAGCTCATCATCAGCGGACCCAACACCGGCGGCAAGACCGTGGGCCTCAAGACCGTGGGCCTGCTGGCGCTCATGGCGCAGGCGGGCATTCCCGTGCCGGCCAATACGGCGCGGCTGCCGGTGTTTGACGCGGTGCTGGCCGATATCGGCGACTACCAGTCGATTGAGCAGAACCTTTCCACTTTCTCCGCGCACGTGACCAACATTGATTTCATCTCGCGCACCGCGACGGCGCATTCGCTGGTGCTGCTGGACGAGCTGGGCTCGGCCACCGATCCGGAAGAGGGCGCGGCGCTGGCCGTGGCCATTGCGTCGCATTTTCTAGAGAGCCGATCGCTGAGCGTAATCTCCACGCACCATACGTCGCTGAAAGTTTATGCGGCGAATACGCAGGGTGTGCTCAATGCTGCTGTGGGCTTTGACGAGCACACGCTGCAGCCGACCTACGAGCTGCGCGTGGGTGTGCCCGGAGCATCGGCGGGCATCAACATTGCGCAGCGATTGGGGCTCAATGGGCAGATTATTGACGCGGCGCGGCAGCGCCTGACCACGCAGACGCAGGACGTGAGCAAGTTTCTTGACCGCCTGCACAATGAGCTGCGTGAACTGGAGAGCGAGCGGCGAGCCACACAAAAACGCGAAGAAGAGCTGGGCCGCGAGCTGAAGCGCTTGGAGGCGGAAGGCCAGCAGGAGCAGCGGCAGAAGACGCGCGCTTACGAGCGCAAGATGGAATCACTGCTCAAGGACTTTGAGTACCAGGTGCGCGAGGCGGTGAGCGCCGTGCAGGACCGCGCTGCCGCGCAGAAGCTATCGAAGCAGGCGGAGCAGCGGATCGCGCGGCTGCGCCGCGAGTTTAAAGAGCAGTTTGATGCCGGCGTGGTGGCGCACAAGACGGGCGCGGATGTGAACGATCCCAATGCGCGGCCGCATGAGGTGAAGCACATCTCTGAGGGCGATACGGTGAAGCTCAAGTCGCTGGGGCGGACTGCGGTGGTGAAGCGCAAGATCGACGAGAACACCTTTGAAGTCGAGATGGGAGCGATGAAGATGAAGATCCCGCGGCATGACGTGGCTGAAGTTTTCTCCGTCGGCACTGGCGCAGGCGGCCAGCGGGCGGCGGTGAATCCGGTGGCAGCGGCGCGGGCCAGGGGAATCTCCGTGTCACTCAAAGAAGATTCCAATACGCCGATGGAGATCAACGTGATCGGCCAGACGGTGGACCAGGCGACGAGCGAGGTGGAGAAATTCCTGGACCGGGCGTTTCTGGCGGGGCTTACGCGGGTGAGGATCGTCCACGGCAGCGGCATGGGCATTCTGCGCAAGGCGTTGCGCCAGTACCTGCAAAAACATCCGCACGTGGAGACCGTCTCTGAGCCGCAGCAGAATGAGGGCGGGGCCGGAGCGACGGTGGTGGAGCTGAGAACCTAATCGCCGGGATCGCCGACATCGCCGTGATCGGAAGGGCAAAGGCCTTAGCCGCAGAGGGCGCAAAGGACGGGAGGGAAAACTAACGACGAGGACACGGACGGCGATCGGAACCAGCATCTGCAAAAATATCCGCACAGGAGACAAGGAATGAGCCCGAAAACGCCGATTCAACTCAGTCAATTACCCTCAAGCTGGAATTGCGCCTGCTGTGGCAAGAGCCATTCAGGCCTGCCACTTGATTATGGCGAAGAGTTTCCTCAATACTACCTCGGCTGGAGTGAAGGTCTCTCCGATGAAGAAATCAAAAAGCGCTGCTTCGTAAACAGCGATATCTGCGTGGTTGACGACAAGCACTACTTTGTTCGCGGAGTGATTGAAATTCCAATCATCGGATTTCAAGAAACTTTCAACTGGGGAGTGTGGGTCTCAGCCAGCAAGAGGAGTTTTGACGAGATCATAGAGCTATGGGATAAAGACCCGTCCGGATATGGACCCTATTTCGGGTGGCTCGATTCTGCGTTGAATCTATACTCGCCGCCGACATATGGTTTGAAGACGAATATACATCTTCGCGGAGGCAATCTGCGTCCGCGAATAGAATTGCAAGCAACCGAGCATCCCTTAGCGGTGGAACAACGTAGCGGAATCACCATTGAACGGGTGCAGGAAATTGCTGCTGCTCTGCTGCACAACTGAGAACCCCGCTATGGCGCTCCGCTCTGTTGGTCTTTTTAGCGCGCGCTCCACTTGGTTGCGCGCGAGCCTCCGGCAGGAGGAAATGGGTTCTTGTTCGGCCCTTAGGTGGTGACCAGTTGGACCGACGATAAATGTTGACCAACTAGGGGCGGAGACCTAAGCTACCCTAACCAAAGACAATACAATGAGACACAAATGAACGCCGTACAAGAAAAACTGCGGGCCGATGATGACGGTCTTGTTTGCCCTGAGGTGCGGCGCTGGGCGGAGACCAAGTACCGACTGGTTTCGCTCTATGATGAGCTCTTCTCGACGGGCATGAAAAACAAATGGGGTAAGCGCATTTACGTTGACCTTTATTCCGGAGCTGGGTACAGCCGAATTCAGGAAACCTCTATTGTCCTCAAGGGTTCGCCGATATTGGCAATGACAGTCCAGAACCCATTCGACAAGTATATTTTCTGTGAGGAAAACCCTGAATTGTTATCAGCATTGCAAATTCGAGCGAAACGATATGGTCCAAATGCCGACGTCAGTTACGTGGCGGGCAACTGCAATATGGAGATTGAGCGAATATGTGCTCTCATTCCTAAGGCATCCTCTCAGAACACGGTTTTATCGCTCTGCTTCGTAGATCCCTTCGACTTTGGTATCAAGTTCGAGAGCTTGCGGAGACTTTCGGCCTTCTATATTGACTTCTTGGTCCTGCTCGCGATTGGAATGGATGCAAATCGGAATTACGATCACTACGTAGACGGTAACTCTCCGAAGATTGATGAGGCATTGGGAAATACAACGTGGCGGGAGCGCTGGAAAGAGTTGGGAGCGCGCAGGAAGGAATTCAGGCCCTTTCTCGCGTCGGAGTTTGCCAAGAGTATGGAATCGTTGGGGTACCTGCCCCAAACCCTACATCAGATGAAGCAGGTCAGGTCCGATGACAGGAATCTGCCTCTCTATCATTTGGCGCTGTTCTCTCGCAACGAAACAGCCTACCAATTCTGGAAAGATGTGTTGAGATACGGAACAGATCAACAACGCTTGTTCTCGGAGTAGTTATGGCAGTGCTATCTAAAATCGAATGGACGGATGCGACTTGGAATCCTGTTCGCGGCTGCTCAAAGATCAGTCCAGGTTGTAAACATTGCTATGCAGAGAGATTTGCGGAGAGGTTCCGTGACGTGCCTGGGCATCCATTTGAGCAAGGCTTTGACCTCCGGCTGGTTCCTGAAAAACTGGCCGAACCGCTTCGCTGGAAATCTCCCAAGATGATCTTTGTTAATTCTATGAGCGACCTTTTTCATGCACGGGTACCGCAGAGTTATATTTCAAGGGTCATTTCTGTGATGCGCTTAGCTCGTTGGCATACTTATCAGGTGCTCACGAAGCGTTCAGGCCGCTTGCGCGAATTGCTTTCCGGCCCGTTTCAGGAAGCAGCCAGGGAAGCTCACGTATGGTGGGGGGTTTCTGTTGAAGACCGAAAGCACGGCTTGCGAAGAATTGCAGATTTGCAATCTGCGCCTGCAGCCGTTCGTTTTCTTTCAGTTGAACCCCTCCTGGAAGATTTAGGTACTCTCAAACTCGATGGCATCGCTTGGGTAATCGTTGGTGGAGAGAGTGGTCCCAGAGCACGTCCAATGCGCGAAGAATGGGTTCTCTCCGTGCGCGAACAGTGCCGTGATGCCAATATCCCATTCTTTTTTAAGCAATGGGGAGGCGTTCGGAAGAAGGCCACAGGAAGAACCCTGCAAGGCAGAACTCATGATGAATATCCGATACGCGTTCAGCATCCACTGATGCCCGCCGCGGCCCGCCTTCAGTGCGCCTCCGAACTTGAAGCAGCTAGCTCGGAATAATTGGCGTTCGCATCACATCGAAGCTGCTCGGGCTGGTCCCCTTCTTTTTCGCAGCAATTGGTCAATTAATCCGAAAAATCGATCAGTTGAACTTCTACCTAATCACTCCAGAAAAAATGAAGTCATGCTGCCAGTCCTGCTTGTAGCCTTTCTGGCGCAGATAGGTGGAGAGCTGGGCCCAGTGGCGGACGCTGTGCAGCAAAGCATGAATAAAGATCTTGCGTCGGCTGGCGGTGAGTTCGCTGGCGGAGCGCGTGGGAAAGGTGAGAAGGCCGTCCCAGTCAGAATCGTTGGCGGCGATGGCGAAGCTGCGCAGGTCTTCAAGGCTCTTGCGTGAAAGCGCGAACAGATCTTCTCCGCTCTTGCCCTGGAGCGTGGCATAGTCAGTGATGGGCATGTTCAGAAGCCGCTCAGCGTAGCGCATCTGCACAGCCGCTATGTGCAGCACGATTTCACGCACGTTTTTGGTTCCGGCAATGTCGGCTGGCAGGTCCAGCGCGTCAGGGTGTTTCTTAAAGAAATCGCGCCAGTGGTTGTTTTCTTCCGCGCAATAATCCAGCAGCTCGCCGAAGCTTAGTCCACGCATTGGGAGGCTCCTTAAAAGGAAATATAACAAACTTCAGCAACGCCAATTTTTCACCAGCCTAGGATGGCAAAAGAAAGATCGAAGTGTCTGACAAGCGCAGAGGCTGAAGCCCAGATTCTTTTCAGCGCTTGACGGCACGGCTGAAGCCCGTGCGCTTCTACGGCGATGTCGAGAGAATCCATGGGAAAGGGCATTTAATTAGTCTGTTGGGAATTTCGCCGCTCTGCACAGCCGGGGGGTGGCTGTGCCACATGAGCCCGAAGTGTTCAGGAGACAGCATCAGCAGTCAGCCAGAAAATACTTGCGGGTTGTTTACGTTTTTTTATTGACAATTGTTCGCTCTTTGTGCATACTGTAAACTGCTCGATTTCAAGAGCACCGAGAGCGGCATCGGGGAACTGAAAAAACCGAAAGGCCTGCAACTTGGTCATAGTCCGCTGGCTTTCTGCCGGCCTGCTATGACCCCCCAAGTAAGTAGCACAGGGCGATAGCCCGGGTTTCGGGCTGCTACTGCATAGTGTTGAAGTGTGTCCATTTGGGGAAAGAGCAGCTATTAACTCCCAAAAATAGCTCTCTGCTCTTAGCTTTTGGCAATCAAAACAAGCTTTTAGCTCTTAGCCTTTAGCCATTAGCAATCAAAAACAAGCTTTTAGCTCTTAGCCTTTAGCCATTAGCAAAACCCAAAACCCAAAACCCAAGACCAAAACCAAGACCAAAACCAAGACCAAAACCAAACCAAACCAAGACCAAAAACCGAACCAAGACCAAAAACCGAGCCAAGAAGCCACCCCCAAAAGGGTGGTTTTTTTTCGCAAAAAATCAGGAACAAGAAATTCGCAAAAAATCAGAGCAAGGAAAATCAGAAGCAAAAATCGGAAATTAAAGAGGAGAAACAATGAATCGCGAAGAGATGATTGCTGCCATTAAGACGACAACGGAAGAGCTGGGACGGGTACCGAGCCTGGAAGAGCTGGTGGCGATGGGGAAGATCAGCCGGGGCGGGGTACGGAGGAAGTTTGTGTCCTATAGAGATCTGCTGAAGGCGTGCGGACTGGAGCGCAAAGGGCCAGGGTATGCCGTGAGCATGGAATCGCTGTTCCGGGACTGGGCAGGGCTGGTGCGCCAACTGGGCAGAGTGCCAACGGGAGCAGAGTTTGAAGTCCATGGGCAGCATTGCCGGAAGCCGATGACGCGGCATTTTGGGGGATGGAGCGAGGTGCCGGCAGGGATGGAGAAGTATGCCCGGGAGCACGGCATGGAAGGCGACTGGAAAGACGTGCTGGAAGTTGTGGCCGGGCATTTACGGGCCGAGGAAGAGCAGGCCGGGAAGGCGAGGTGGGCGCCCAAGCCGGGGTTGTGGCCGGGGTTGATGAAAGACGAACCGGTCTATGGGCCGCCGACGGTGGACGCACACCTGATGCTGGCTCCGATGAACGAACAGGGCGTGATTTTTCTGTTTGGCGCTGTAGCGCGGAAGCTGGGGTTTGTGGTGCTGAGGCTACAGACGGAGTATCCGGACGGGGAGGCGCTGAGGGAGATGGAGCCGGGCAAGTGGCAGCGGATACGGATTGAGTTTGAATACGAAAGCAGAAATTTTTTGCTGCATGGACACCGGCCGGACAGATGCCATGTGATTGTTTGCTGGAAACACAATTGGAAGGAGTGTCCGGTGGAAGTGATAGAGCTGGAGAGCCTGTTGCCAAAATTGGTGTGATGGAAAAATGGTTAGAAAATCGGGAAATCGGAAAGGCAAAAGCATGAGTTAGCCGCTGATGAACGCTGATCGCCTCTGATCAGGAAACACGGAGAGCGGGATTCACCGCGGAGACGCGGAGCGCACTAGATCCTTGTTATCGGGGAAGCAAAAGCTCGCCACTGATTGAAAATCGGGACATCGAGACATCAGGAAAAGCAAGAGCAGGAGTTAACCGCTGATGAACGCTGATCATCGCTGATCAGAAAAAGTCGGAGAGTGGGGATTCATGCGGAACGTGAAGCGTTATGGTGACTATAGGGCTCCCTCGCTACGCTCGGGATTTCAGAAAAAAGGCGCATTTCAACTTCGGAAAGATTTACTTCAACTGCGGAATTGCCTCCAGCTCCTTATCATCGACCTTCTTAAATTCCAGATGCTTTTGCAGCCAGCGGACGCGGTCGAGGCGGGCGGCGGAGTTGAGAGCGTGAGGGGCGTCATAGATGGTCATCTGCTTATCGTGGGAGCTGAAGGCGTCAAGATAGCGCTGGCACTGGACTTTATAAGCTTCAGGAGAGACGCTGGGCGGGTGGTCGCCGGAAGCAAACTGCAGGTAGATGCTTTCATTCTGGGTGTGGCCGAGGAAATAGATGGGATCGTCAAAGGCGTAGGTGCGGAAATAGTCGTGGACGCGGTCTGCGCCGATTTCCTTGATATGCGCGATGGTTTCAGGATCGCGGCTGGCAAAGGTGTCTTGTTCATCGAAATAACCGCTGGCCATGAGCACATAACAGCAGATACGCGAGTCAACGCCGGAGAGGATTGCGCCCACGTGAGCGTCCCAACTGTGGCCGACATAGGCGATGCGCTTGAGATCAACGTCGCGACGGAGGCGGAGCACGTCAACGGCGCGGCGCAGGTCGATAACCTGGTGAACGGCGGATTCGCTCTGCTGCTGGGCGGCTTCCAGTGGGTCCTTTTCTTCCGCGTAGCCGTGGCGGGCCTGCGGGGCATCGATCAGCAGAGAAAGCACGCCGGAGTGGGCGAGGAGAATGGCTTCATCGAGAAACTCATCTTTGTTGGCGAGCGGCGAACCCTTCATGAGCCAGTGTCCCCAGATGATGGCGGGATGATTGTTGCCGCCGTGCGGAATGACCAGGTAGGCAGGAACGCGGTCACCGCTGTCGCCGGCGTAGTTGAACTCGATGAGCATCACGTTGCCGCGCTTTTCTATGGAGGTCTCACGCTGCTCCAGACCGGATTTGGTGTCGTAGTCGAAGCGTGGAATCAGGTCAGGGTAAGTGGGCTTTGGAGGCTCGTCAGAGCTGGGCTTTGCGGATTCAGCAGGCGAAGGCGTTGCAGATGGAGCCTGATTGCTTTGAGACGGAGCGCTTTGAGATGGAGCCCGGTTGAGCGTCGGCTTGTCGGATTGCGCAAACAACATCACGCCCGGAGTTGGAGTCGGACTTGGCGTGGGCGTAGGTGTTTCAAACGGAGTAGGGCTGGGAGTTGGTGTAGGAGTTGGAGTTGGCGTAGGAGCAAAAATGCTGAGTGTTGGCGTCGGAGTCGGACTTGGTGTGGCAGTTGGTGAAGGCGTTGGAGTTGGAGAAGCGGATAAAGGCGGCGTAAATGGAGTAGCCGTCGGTGATGGTGTTGGCGTGGGCGTGGTTTGTGCCGCCATTGCGCCCGCCAAAGCAAAAACGATGATCGAATAACGCAACATGTGTATACAGCTTCCGAATTTTGTCCGTTTCGCGTTAATAACAATGTACCTCGAAGAGTGTATTTATTGGCAAAGATGCGCCCAGCTTCCCTCCGGTTTCATCGCTCGCCTTTTTTCATGTCGATGAATTTGAGTGACTGGTCGACGTAGTGTTCATATTCCTGGCTGGTCGCTTCTCTGCGTTCTTTGCCCTGGTTCTGCACCATGAAATCCAGCTCAAAATAGGTACTCAGGTGGTCAAGATCGTCCTGCTGGTCAGTCCAGTTAAGGCCGTCATAGTTAGCTTCCTGAAAGATATATGGCACCAGAGAGACGCGTGCCCTGTTGGCTGTTTCAGCAGGGAAGCCAATCGCATTCAGGCAGTCTTCCATCAGAAGAAGTTGACGCAAACGCACGTTGCCGATCGCGTCAGCATCAAAGCCATGCTCGATGCCCCACTTAATCTTCTCGCGTAGCAGCGCCACCACCTCAGGGACAGTTTTCATCGCGGCGACCATCTTACACGCTGCGCCTGGCAATAAGCTGCGTGCTCCATCCTTGCAAGCTGTGCTAATCTCATGGCCCAGGTTACCCTTCCCAGCGGAGCTGACATGAGCAGTACGGAACAGACGGCCACACGGAACTTCGCCCCGCAAAATCCTGAGACTTTCTTTGCCGCGCAAAAACGCAACCGGCGCGCCACGTGGCGCATGTCTGCTCTGAGCGCTTTTGCGGCATTCATCATGGGCGTACCGCTTACGCTGGTGCTCACGCCGTTGCTCTATGCGCTCACCCTGGCAGGTGCGGAGATCATCAACCATTTTTCTCCGATACCAGAGTTCCTTGACCAGGCCAACCAGCTTGCGCGGCTTGGCCTTCGCGTAGCCGATTACGTAATCAACCAGAAAGGAACCCTCGATCCTCAGGAGCTGGCCCTTGGGCTTGCGCTGGTGCTGCTGCCGGGGATGGTAGCGGCCTTTGCGCTTTGGATCGGCATGTTGATTCTCTTCCGTCGCGGCGGGGTTGGCGGTGCGCTGTCCAGCCTGAACGCGCGCGAGCCCAACCCATCTGACCTGAAAGAGCTGCAACTTGCCGACGCTGCGCAGGAGATGGCCATTGCCGCCGGATTGCCCGCGCCAAAGCTGATGCTGGTGGATTCTCCCGGCGCCAATGCCGCTGCAATTGGAACCTGCGCCGCCGATGCGCGCATCGTCATCTCGCGCCGCCTGCTTGACGATCTCGACCGCGACCAGCTTCAGGCCATCCTCGCGCACCTTGTCGGCTCCATCGGCAATGGCGATCTCAGGATCGCCTTCACCGTCACCAGCGTGTTTGAAACTTGCGGCCTGCTGGTGAGTTTGATCAATGCGCCGTTCGGGCATGAGTCGCGCAGCCGCATCTGGCGCGTGCTGCGCTATATTTTTGCCCGCAGTACGCCGGAACAGAAGGCCGCTGAGGCCGCTGCGATTGCTGAATCGCTGGCTGGTTCGCTCGATACCAACAACACTGATATTGACCGCTATTTCAACACACCGAATCCCGGGCTTATCCGCAAGCTCTTCCGGCTGCTGTTCTTTCCATTTCTCTTTACCAATCTTGCAGTGGAGATCACGCTCTGGTTTTTCCTGAACATCTTGCTCGGTCCGTGCATGGCGCTGCTCTGGCGCACGCGGCGTTATCTGGCGGATGCCAGCGCAGTGGAGCTTACCCGCAATCCAGATGCGCTGGCCCATGCTTTGCAGCGGCTGAGTGAGGACACCACCGCGCTCGCCGGCGGCGAGTGGGCAACGCACTTGTTTGTGGTTGATCCCAAGGGCGACCACACTTTGGGCGACCTTCAACCCAGTGATGAGCAGAAGCGCAATATCATTCAGGCCTGGGCATCCACCGCGCATCTTTCTTCTGCGCCTTCATCTTCCCCTGCTGCCACTCCCGCTGGAGCGCCGGTTTCTCCGCAGGATTATGCCAACGTGCGCAAGCAGATGATGCTTACGGCAATGGCGGTAGCCAAGGGTGATCCGCAGGCCATCGCGCGGCTTGAGGCGATTGGAGAAATCGTGGGCGGCATGCAGGCTTTGGGGCAGCACGCCATGCCTGATCCGGCTGACATTATTGCAGCGCAAAAAGGCGACCGCGCTGCGCTGGCCCGCCTTAAAGCGCTTCGCCTTGAGCACCAGCCACAGGCCAACTCGCGGCATGGGGGGCAGTCTGGCCTCCAGATCCAGAGCATCCTTTCGTTTCATCCGTCGCTGAAGAGGCGCGCCAAAAAATTGCAACGCATGGGGTCGCGCCTGATCGCGCCGGAACAAAAAGCCCGCGCCCCTCTCGTGATCTTTATGACTGTGCTTTACCTGATCATTGTGCCGCTGCTGACGATAGCCGCAGGGCTCATGCTGGTGGCGATCGCCATGATGATCGGCCTCAATCTCATGATGCTGGCGCTATGGCTCACGGCGATCCACTGGATTTTTGTCTGGTGGAACGGCGGGTAAATCACGCTGCCAGCTCTCCGGGTGAAAGCTCATCCACGTAGCACCAGATCCAGGTTTCACCCGGCTCAATAGAGCGGATAAGCGGATGCTTGCTGCGGTGGAAATGCTTGGTTGCATGCTTGTTCTTGGATGAATCGCAGCAGCCAACGTGGCCGCACTCCAGGCAGAGCCGAAGATGGACCCAGGTGTCGCCGGTCTTAATGCAATCTTCACATACGTGCTTGTCTGTCTTGGTGATCTTGATCTGTTGAACGTGAGTGCAGTCTTCAGCCATGAGTGGTTCCTTATTTAGTGCAAAACGTTTTCATCAAATTGGCAATTTGAACCATAAGATTTTGCCGTATCCCTAACCTCGTCATCCCGACGCTCGTAAGCGAGCGCGCGCAGTCATAAGCGCGCGAGTAGAGCGGAGGGACCTTGTGTTAAGAGGCCACAACATTTCCCTAAATAGTCTAGGCATGGTCTTCAATCGTGCCAGTACACAGCAAAATATTTGGCATCAAGCTTCTAAAACAATCCTTATGCCGCTCCCGCTGCTGGCTCTTGTGATCTCTCCAGCGCCTTGCGGTCCCACTTGCCCAGCGTTGCGCCGGCTTCATAAGTGCTTTGCAAAAAGTCCAGCAGCGTCTCCGTGGGTGAAGCTGCGGTGCGCACCTGCTCATGCATCAGTAGAAATTCGCCCATTTGCTGGTTGTAAAGCGCGGAACCCGGACGCACCTGTTGCCGGGCAAATCCCGGCGGTTCAGGAGCAGCGTAACAATAAAAGGCAGCGTCTTTTAGCTCGCCGCCGCCGGGCCACCAGCCGGCGCTGATCACCTCATGCGAATACGCTTCCTGCATGATTTTGCGCAAAACAGGATCAGGATCATTGCGCGGCGGAGCCGGACGGCCGGAAAAGCGCGTGACCGCCAGATCAAAGCTGCCCCAGAAGAAATGCGCCGGGCTTGATTTGCCGATGAAGCGCGAGCGAAAAACATTGAACACATCGTCAATCGATACCAGTGCGCGCCAGAACCGGCGGGCATATTCCCTGTCATAAGCAGCGTGCACGCGGTCCTGGTCGAAAGCGATGGGGTTGGCGATTTCAACCGGCATCTTCCAGATTTTTACGTCGATCTTGAGCGCATGAAGCGCTGACATCAATTCCTGATAGAAATCGGCCACCGAGCGCGGTCCCAGTGGAATGATCTTGCTCGCCGGATCGCACGTCTTGATTTCAAGCTGGTGTTCAAGAAGATCAAATTCAATTTCAAAGACGCGTTCGCCATAAGGAATGGCGGAGGTTGTAAGCCCGCGCGCGCTTACGTGCAAAGCCGCGTTCCACCAGTGGTTGACTTTAGGCGTAAGCGCCAGCCGCACCTTGCCCACAATCTGTGTCCACATGTGCAGCGTATCGCGAGTTTCCTGCCAGGCATCGGGCGGAAGCGCGGGCCAGCAGGCAGGCGAGTCAGAAACAGCGGTGCTGCTGTTCGCAAGCTTTTCAATCTTCTCTATCTTCTCAACCATGGGCTGCTCCAAAAAACCAGTATAGTCCGTTGGATGCGGCCCAGTGACTGAAGACAATCAGTGGCAGGAACCCGGTATGCTCGGGACAGGAGGCGGAAGAGGGTTGCCGGAAAAATTCGCCTGTCCCCATGCTGTTAACGAAAACGCAATGGCTGAAAACGCAATCAGAGTTCGTAATGTGATCTTGGCTTTCATGTGCTTACTCCCTGCCGCAGATAAGCGGTTGGCTTAAAGGATTCTATGCCTGCCAGTTGCTGAAGGCGAGTCTTAAACACCGTCCTCGGCAATTACTCAATTTCCCTCACCGTCTTTTGCAGCGCGCCAAAGGCGGTAACCAGCAGCATGGCTACTCCAGCCAGCAGGAACATAAACTCAAAATTCCAGGCAATCAGAAAGCCCGCAATCGCCAGCGACACAGGAGCCAGTCCATAGCCAGAAAGAATAACCACGCTCATCACCCGTCCGCGCACGGCCGCTTCCACGCGTTGCTGGATCCAGGCCACAATGTGCACATTGGAGAGGCCCGCAGCAGCGCCAACAACGCCCAACAGTGCCATGGTTTCCCATAAACGGGTTAGTACTCCCATGAAGCAGAGACAGATACTGAGCACCGTGCAGACGCCGCTAACCAATATTCCACGGCGGTGGATCTTCCAAATCCCCGCTAGGAGGGTGCCCAGCAGGCCGCCGACGGCCACCGAGGAGAACACCAGCCCCAATACCGTCGCCGAACCGAACCTGGTTTTGGCCAGGTAAGGCAGGCCGACAGCGAATGGTCCGGCCAAACAGAAATTCAATACTGTTATGAGCAGCAGCAGCGTGCGCAAAGGCACATCTTTTTGGACGTAGGCAAACCCATCCAGAATCGACTTCCACATCGGCGGACGGGCAGTAGTTGATTTTGCTACCGGTGGATCAGGCAACTTCCATAGCGCACCGATGATAAAGAGGAAGCTGATCGCATCCAGGATGAATGCCCATGCTGCGCCCAGTATCTTGACCACGATGCCCGCCGGAGCGGGGCCGGCAATTAAGGTGAATTGCGCCATTGTTTGGAAAGCCGAATTGGCGGCCACCAGTTGTTTGGGTTCCACCAGTGACGGCAGATAGGCCGAGCCTGCAGGCATGCCAAATGCATCGGCCACGCCAAAAGCAAAGGCCAGAACGTAAAGTTCCCAGATATGCAATATATGAAACCAGAGCAGGATTCCAATAATCGCCACAAACACGGTCCGCGCTGAAGCCGTGCTCATCATGATCTTGCGCGGAGAAATGCGGTCTGTAAGCGCACCTCCCAACAGCATGAGAATAGCGCGTGGAATGGCCGCGGTCATCAGGATGGTCCCCATGGCCACTGCAGAGCCGGTCCGCTGCAGCACCACCCAGGGCAGCGCCACCAGGTAAAACTGGTCGCCAAAAAGAGAGATGGCGGCGCCCATCCATAGTCTGCGGAAGTTGCGTTCGCGCAACGGATGCACTGGAGGAGCAGGCGCGGGAGGGGTGGGTTGAATAGCTGTGGCCATAGCGTGCTCTCTTTCCTTCAGCGGATCAGCAATCCGATCATGCGGCGGTTGCAGACAAATTCAAGTCTGCGATGGTTGCGGCGTGATTGTTTTGCGCCAAACTCAGTTGCGAGATTGAGTGGCTCGGTTGTGCTCTCCGCGTTAAGTGGCGAGCATTCATCATTATCTAAGCACGCGTGCGCCTGCCGCAACCACGCCGCCAGTCCCATTGTGGAACGTTCTGTCTCGGCGTGCAGGCTTCCCCATCCGCGTCTGCTCCAGCCCCAGAAGCGCGTTTGCCGTTTTGTCTGTAGATAAAGGCCGGCATAGAGATTGTTCTGGATTTCATTTTGTCCTGTCGGCATGACGTTCCCGCTCCTTTTCCTTTTAGGCGTGATTATCAGTAAAATGTAAATGCAAATTTACATTTACATTTGAACGGCTGTCAAGTATTATTTCTTTGCGAGCATGAAAAAGAAAAGAGCATTAGCTCCGCAGCAGGAGCGTAGCCGGGAATCGCTGCGTAAATTGTTAAAAGCAGCGGCTGAGGTCCTGGGGCAGCACGGCGTGGAAGGTACCACCATCCCGCGCATCGCCCAGCACGCCGGCCTTACGCCCGGAGCTGTTTATCGCCGTTTTCATGACAAGGAGGCGCTGCTGGAAGAGGTGATCCTGGGCATTCTGGAGCGTCAGGACGAACGGATCAAGACCGGACTCACCCCGGAGAAAGCTGCGCTGATCCCGCTGCCGGTCTTTGCCGAGCAGGCAATTGGCGGCATGGTGATCACGTATCGTGCCAACGCGGCGCTCCTGCGCGCCATGCGCATGTTTGTGCTCGGCCGCTCGCAAACCGCTTTCTATAGGAAAGCCAGCAAACTTGAGGCGAGCGCTTTTGAGCGCCTGATTGATCTCTTCCTGGCCCACCGCAAGCACATCAGGCATCCTGACCCGCGGGCGGCGCTCTCGCTTGCTTTCATGATGGTCTCCAGCATGCTCTATGACTGGGTGGTCATGCCGCTGGATGTGGCCGAGTGGAAGAGTTTTTTGCCCGGCGATGACCAGGCTCTCAAGCGCGAGCTGACACGCGCTTTTTTGAGTTATCTGGAAGTAGAGCCGAAAAAGAACGGGTAACGCTTGCTGCCGGTTCCACGCTGAAAATATGCCGTTCCCCCTGGAACTCATAGTTGCTGTATCCATTGCTAAAAATGTTTCAGGGTTTATTCCTTGCAATGGTAATGATATATCCTTACTATAGTAAGGATATATAAACAAGGGTCCTCATGAAAATTCTCGCTGAAAGCACTCTTACCAGCAAAGAACAGCTCACCGTTCCCAAAGTCGTGCGTCAGTTGCTCGACCTTCATGCTGGGGATAGCCTGGTCTGGAGCCTGGACGCCGAAGGCCGGTTGGTTGTTTCCGGCGGACGTACGAACACGCTGGAAGACATTCGGGCAGCCGTTGCCGCCGCGGAAAAAACTCAGGGCAAACCTGGGGGCACATCAAAATCACCTGCGGGTGTGACTGTTGAGGACATGAAAGCTGGGATCGCCCGTGCCGTCCGGAGCAAACATGGCCGCCGTTGACACCAACGTTCTCGTGCGTCTGCTGGTGGCCGATGATCCGGCGCAGACCCGGCGCGCGCTCGCCTTTTTGGAGGCCCGCCGTCCTCTGTGGGTTTCAACCGTGGTGCTGGTGGAAACGGTCTGGGTGCTGACCGCTGTGTATGGCTGGTCCAAGGCCCAGACCTTGGCCATGCTGGAGACCGCCAGCAACAGCCGCGACTTTGCTTTTCAGTCGGTGGAGGCTGTCCGCGCAGCTATTACCGCTTACGTTTTCGGCAAGGCTGATTTTTCCGATTGTCTGGCTCTCGAGCTGGCCCGTGCGGAAGGTCATCTGCCGTTTGCCACATTCGACAAAGCTACCGCCAAGTTGCGGGATGCGCTCATTCCATAGTTCAGGACGTTGTACGGCGACTTGGTACCACTGACCGCTGTTACAATAAAGCTTAAATCTGCATCCAAAGATTGGACCTTTTCTGCGTAAATAAAGCCATTATCTATGTTTGAAAATCTTCAGGAAAAGCTGCAACGTGCGTTCAAGAACCTGCGTGGGCAGGGTACGCTCACGCCGGAAAATATTCAGGAAGCGCTCAAAGAGATCCGCATGGCGCTGCTGGAAGCCGATGTCAATTTCAAAGTCGTCAAGACTTTTATAGACCGCGTCTCGGAAAAGGCCGTGGGCACGGAAGTGATGACCGCGCTTTCGCCGGCGCAGCAGGTGGTAAAGGTCGTTCACGATGAGCTGGTAGAAATCCTGGGCAAAGACACGGCCAAGCTGAAGTTTGCGTCGCAGCCACCTTCGGTCATCCTCATGGCCGGTTTGCAGGGTTCCGGTAAAACCACCACCTCCGGCAAGCTGGCCTCATGGCTAAAAAAAGGCGGCCATCGTCCCATGCTGGTCTCGGTGGACGTCTATCGCCCGGCGGCGCGGCAGCAGTTGAAAGTTGTGGCTGAGGCCATTAAAGCTCATCTCTATGAGGGCAAGGTCGAGCACGCGGATACGCCCACGGTCGAGCGCCTCGCCAAAGAAGCACGCAAAGAGGCCACCAACAGCGGTTGCAACTTCTTGATCGTCGATACCGCCGGCCGCCTGCACATTGATGACGAACTGATGGCGGAGATGCAGTCGCTCAAGAAGATCCTGAACCCTCAGGAAATCCTGTTCGTGGCTGACGCCATGACAGGCCAGGACGCGGTCCGCTCCGCAGAAGAATTTCACAACAAGCTTTCCATCACCGGAGTGGTCCTCACCAAGATGGATGGCGATGCTCGCGGCGGTGCGGCGCTTTCCATCCGGCAAGTCACCGGCCAGCCGATCAAGTTCATTGGCGTGGGCGAAAAGTACGATGCGCTGGAGCCGTTCCATCCTGATCGCATTGTCGGGCGCATACTCGGCATGGGCGACGTGATGACGCTGATTGAAAAAGCCCAGGAGACAGTCGACCAGAAAAAAGCTGAAGAGTTCGCCAAGAAAGCCTTGGGCGGAGAAGGCTTCTCACTGGAGGATTTCCGCGATCAGCTTCGCCAGGTAAAAAAGCTGGGATCGCTGCAGAGCGTTATCAAGATGCTGCCCAGCATCGGACCATTTGCCAACATGCAAAAAGCGGCTGACAACGTGGATGAAAGCCAGATCACGCGCGTGGAAGCCATCATCAACTCCATGACGCCGAAAGAGCGCAATCACCACGAGCTGATCAACGGCAGCCGGCGCAAGCGCATTGCTCGCGGCTCCGGCACCAGCGTGCAGGAAGTGAACCAGCTTCTGCGCCAGTATGCCCAGATGCGCAAGATGTTCAAGGACATGGGCAAGGCCAGCTTCAGCCGCCGCTTGGCGGGAATGAAGCTGCCGGGAATGCGATAGCTCTTATTCCAGGCGGAGCGAGTAACCCTAGATTTGCCTTCAGTTCATCACCGTATAGTGATGATCGGAATTACTCGCCACGCCAGGATTTGCTTATGCGCACGAAATCTTGTGCGCCGCCATTACCTTCTTGATGTACTGCCACACTTCATCTTTGAAGGGTTGTGTGAAATTCCCCGGCCAGTTGCTCTTGTCTGCGTACAGTTTGTTCAGGCCTTGCTGGACACCAGGATCACCGCCGGTAAACCCGCGAAGCAGCTCTGTCCATCGCTGCGCCAGCGTCTTTGCCTTGGCTGAAGACGGGTCAAGGTTGGCCGCCATTGCCGCTTCAATATCGGCGAACAAGGCTTTCCAGTCCTGCTCCACTTTGGCCTGCAACTCTGGCGTCCAGGTGCGGGCGCGTTCGGCGATCCTGGCTTGCGCTTCTTCGCTGTAATACTTTTTTGTCCACTCCATCCTGTTTTGCCTTTCCATTACCTCAATGATTTTTTTCAAGGCTGCCAAATCTGGGGCTGCACCGGGCTTGAGCGAACTCTCCGCCTCTTCAATCGCCCGGATCGCTGCCTCAACTTGCAGGCGTTTTTCCAAAAGCAGGCGGCGTTGAATCCGCAGGGCCGATTTCAAGTCCAGCTCATCCCGGTCAAGCAGATCCTTGATTTGCCGGAGAGGCATGCCGATGAACTTGAGCGTGACGATCTGCTGCAGCCGCGCAAAGTCGCGTTCGCCGTATAGACGATAGCCTGCTTCCGTTCGGCCACTGGGCTTGAGCAGTCCCAGGCGATCATAGTGGTGCAGTGTTCGCACCGTTATGCCCGCTTTTTCAGCAAACTCGCTGACTCGGTACATCGCATCTCCTCTCTATTCTGCAATCGTGGGGTATGACGTAAGGTCAGAGACAAGAAGTATTTTTCTGAAATCCCGAGCGGACAAAGTTCCCGCCGCGCTTTTTTTACGCAGTGGGATGGAGCGAGGGATCTCTATAACAACCATGATCTCTCAAGCTATGAATCGTGATCAATCTTAAGATCGCGATGAAAACACGCTCGATAGCTTTAAATATGCGGTTGCTTTGCCGCAGGAACGTCGCGGCTAAAGGGATCCTCCCCTTCGCAGAAGCGCAGAGTCGGGACTTCGGAAAGAGCTGGGCATCAATCTACCAGCTACTTGCATCCCAATACCCTGACGGCAAGTCCCTGTCTCCCATGCCTAATATTAAGGTTTTATTTTTCATCACGATCCTGAGCTGCTCAGTTTATGGGCTGGCGGCCAAGCTTCGCCAGATTGCCCTGGTTGACCTGCCGGGAAGCCCCGGCTTTAACGAAGTAACAATGGCCAACGGGCAGGTGGTGATTACCCGGCCGGGAACCAATACGATTGAGATTTTCAGCCCGGTAAAGCGGCGCGTGATTGCGCGCATCTCCCAAATCAGCGACCCGCGCGGCATGGCCGTGGACGATGAAGCCGGCATATTGTATGTGGCGCTGGCCGGCAACAGCGGTATTGCCGTGGTGGATACCAGAAGCTGGAAGGTAGAAAAAGTTATTCCTGTAGAGCACCGGCCAGACAAGCTGCTCTGGGTGCCGCAAACAAAAACTCTTTACGCCACCAGCGTGCTAGATCGCACACTGAGCGCTATTAATCTCAACACCGGGACTGAAGGAGATGTGATTGAGTTGAACGCACTGCCGCAGGACTTGATTTACGATCCTGCGCGTCACGTGGTTCTCATCAGCTTGCAGGATATTAGCCAGATCGCGGTGATTGACAGCTCAAACAAGATCATCAATCGCTTCAAGTTGGTGGCTTCTGAACCCACTGGCCTTGCCCTGGATGAAGATCGCCGCCGCCTCTTTGTGGCCGTGCGTTATGCAGTGCTCGAACTCAATCCGGAAACCGGCGCTGAGGTCAGGCGCATTCCTGCTCCGGGCGGCACGGATGCGCTGGTGCTTGATCCCAGCGGCAGCTTGCTCTACGCGGCAGCGGGCGATGGCTCTGTGCTGGCCATTGATCTCAATCGCAATATGGTGGACCATGAGCTCCCCACGGACGTAAAAGGCTACAGCATTGCTTACGATCCAGCACACAAAATGCTCTTTTTGCCCGGAGGGCGTGAGGGGCGTTCCAAGATGGTGATCCTCAGCCCGTCCGGCGTAGCTGAGCCGGCACGGCTCCAGAATGCGGCCAGCCCACCACCCTCTGTTTCAAGCCAGCAATCGCCGCAAACAGCCATGAATAAGTAGTTTCCCGAATTCAGCACTTCTGGCTTTTCATGCTAGACTGCGACGCGTGAGCGCTACTCCAGCCCAAATTTCCACCAGTGCAACACCCATTCTTGATCGACTTCAGCCCATGCCGAACCCTGAACGCCGGGCAGGGCGCAGCGCTTTGTCAATAATCATTTGGGTGCTTCTGGTGATTTTGGTTGCGATGACATTCAGTTTTTGGCCGCCGTCAAGCGTCCGATCCCTAATGCACGACATAGTCAACGGGATGAATCAGGTGCTTCTTCCCGGCGGAGTAGGATTGGCACTCTTTATTCCGTTCATTGTTGTGGTTACATTTTTGGCCGTTGCCATTCATGAGTGTGTGCATGCGGTAGTTGGTGTGCTGGTGGGGTTCCACTTCAACTCTTTACGGATTGGCCCGGTATTGTTTGATCGCCCGTTTCGCATTTCAATTTATCACGGCAGGGGAACAGGGGCCGGCGGATGGACAAGTCTCTTTCCTGTGAAGCAGGACAGGCTCATCTTGCGCACGATCATCATGCTTCTGGCAGGGCCATTGTCTAATCTGATCTCAGTTGCTCTGTTGCATGAATTACCTTATTCCAAAGGAATGTTTTCTGCATGGTTCATGTATGTCTCCTTGCTGCTCGGAGTGATGAACCTGTTGCCGTTTCGTAACCGCGCTGTGATCTCTGACGGTGGAAGAATCCTGATGTTGCTGCAAAATCGACCGCGCGGTGAGCGCTGGCTGGCCATGCTGAAGCTTCTGGAAGAGATAAGACAGGGCGTACCTCAGGAAAATTTGTCCTCGGGGTTTCTGGCCAAGGCGGTTGCTATCCAGGATAATTCTCCTGACACTTTCACGGCCCATGCCATCGCCTATGCCGCTGCGTTCTGGCAGCACAAGAATAATGAAGCCGCGCAGGCGCTGGAAACCTGTTTGCGCTACTCAAGCGTGGTTTCACCGACACAGCGGCATGCCATCATGATCGATGCGGCCGTTTTTCAGGCCCGCCGGCGGAAGCGTGTTGATCTGGCGGAGCAGTGGCTGGCCGATGTGCCGCAGAAGACGGAGTATCCCTGGTTTCGCTTGCGCGGTGAAGCTGCGATCCTGGAAGCAAAAGGCGATATCAGCGGCGCGCTCACAAAATTGGATGAAGTTATAAAGCTGATCCAGGCGACGCCGAACCAGGCAATGCGCGAGATTTCATTGCGCGGCGTGAGCAGGTGGAAAGCAGAGTTGCTGCCCGCTATCACAGAAGCCGCTTCCGCTAAGTCCTTGATATAATTCGGCCTATTCCGGGCTCCCACCAGTGAGGCGGATTTATGAAAAAATCAGTGGTTGTCCTTTTTCTAGCAATGAGCACACTCCTGAACGCAGACGATAAAGCCGGCAACAACGCCAACGCTGCCGCGCCTCCGCCGCCTCCACCCGTGGCCAAAACCGTGCACACGGAGAACCACATCAATGGCGGCGACCTGGTGGATAACTACCATTGGCTGCGCGACAAATCGAACCCAGAAGTGGCGAAATACCTGGAAGCGGAAAACGCCTATACCGATGGCGTGATGAAGCCGACAGCCGCGCTGCAGCAGAAGCTCTATGACGAGATGGTGAGCCACATCAAAGAGACTGACGTCAACGTCCCGTACAGAGAGGGCGGCTACTTCTATTATTCACGCTGGGAGAAAGGATTGCAGTATCCCATCCTGGCGCGCAAAAAGGGAAACCTGGAAACCGCGGAAGAGATCACGATCGACGTGAACGAGTTGGCCAAGGGCCAGCCTTTCATGTCACTGGGCGCGTATGAACTGAGCGATGACGGCAATTTAGCGGCCTATTCCACTGACAACACTGGTTTCCGCCAGTACAAGCTGCGCGTGCGTGATCTGCGCACAGGCAAGGACTCTGAAGTTATTGCCGACAAGGTCGGCTCGGTGGCCTGGGCCAGTGACAACAAGACTCTCTTCTATACCGTTGAAGAAGACAAGACCAAGCGCCAGTACCGGCTGTACAGGCACGTGATTGGATCAGAAGCAGGCAAGGACGATCTGATTTATGAAGAAAAGGATGAACGCTTCAATATCGGAACTGGAAAAACCCGCAGCGGCAAATACATTATGCTGCAGATCGGCAGCCACACCACTTCTGAGCAGCGGTACCTTGATGCTTCTAATCCCAACGGCGAGTGGAAGCTGATCGCGCCGCGCCAGCAGGACGTGGAGTACTATGCCGACGATCACGGCGATCAGTTCCTGATTCGCACCAATGACAAAGGCCGCACTTTTCGGCTGATTTCAGCGCCTATCAGCGCGCCGGGAAAAGAAAACTGGAAAGAGATGGTCCCCGTCCGCCCGGACGTGATGCTGAACAATGTTGATGTCTTTGAAGATTTCTATGTGTTGGTGGAACGCGAGAACGGCCTGCCTGAGCTTACGGTGGTCAATTTCGCCACTGGCGCAAAGACACGCATCACGTATCCTGAGCCGGTTTACACGGCGTCACCGCAGATCAACCGCGAGTACAAGACCGCCAAGTTCCGCTATGCGTATCAATCTCTGGTAACTCCGGCTTCAGTGTTTGATTACGACGTGGAAAAGCACACCTCGACGCTGCTAAAGCAAACGGAGGTTCCCGGCGGATATGACCCTTCCAAGTATCAGTCTGAACGCGTCTGGGCCACGGCGAAAGATGGGGTGAAAGTGCCCGTTTCGGTCGTCTATCGTAAAGACCTGAAGAAAGCGGACGGATCAAACCCGCTCTATGTATACGCTTATGGTTCTTACGGCGCGATTCTGCCGGTAACGTTCAGCTCCACGCGGCTTTCACTGCTGGATCGTGGAGTGGTGATGGCCTATGCGCATATCCGCGGCGGTGGCGACATGGGCAAGCCATGGCACGATGCCGGACGCATGATGAACAAAATGAATACCTTCACCGACTTCATCGCGTGCACCGAGTATCTGGTGGCAAATAAGTTTGGAGCGAAAGACAAGGTCGCAATTGAAGGCGGTTCGGCCGGGGGGCTGCTGATGGGTGCGGTGACAAACCTGCGGCCGGATTTATTCAGAGTCGTCGTTTCACACGTACCGTTTGTCGATGTAATGAACACCATGCTCGACGCATCGCTGCCGCTTACGGTTCCAGAGTATGAAGAGTGGGGCAATCCCAACGAGAAGGCCGCATACGACTACATGCTGAAGTACTCGCCCTATGACAACCTGAAGAAAGGCGCGTATCCGGCGCTGCTGGTGAAGACATCATTCAATGATAGCCAGGTAATGTATTGGGAGCCGGCCAAATATGTGGCCAAGCTGCGCACGCTTAAGACTGATAAGAATGTTTTATTGCTGAAGACCAATATGGCGGCCGGGCACGGCGGCGCGTCAGGGCGATACGAGCACTTGCATGAAATCGCGTTTGACTATGCCTTTATGCTGGCGCAGCTGGGGATTAGCAATTAGTCTTCAGCATTCAGCCAAAGAAACATTAGCGCAAAGGACACAGAAGAGTTTTGATAGAGCTTTGTTTCTTTGCGTCCTTCGCGCTCTTTGCGGTGAATTTGCCTTAGTTAGCTGATCGCTGATCAGCCGATTTCCGAAAGCTCTTATGCCGCCGGCTTTTTACCTTTCTCCTTCAGCTCTTTTTCAGTCCGCTCAGGCCGTGATCCTGTGTCAATATGCAAAGGATCAGCCCCGGGGTCCTCGGCTTCAGCGTGGCCTGTTTTGGGATCGGCAATATAAAGCAGATCAGCCAGATCGCTGGCGTGTTCTTCTTCTTTGCTCAGCAGGTCTTCAATCAAGACACGGGTTGTGGGATCGTTATCGGCAAAATAACGGACCATCTCCTGGTAAACCTCAATGACCATGCGCTCGGCAATGAGGTCTTCACGGATCATATCGGCCAGGGTTTCGCCTTCCACGTACTGTGAGATAGAGCGCTCCAGCAGCCCTTTGGGATTGAAATCCGGCTTGCCGCCAAGTTGTTGAATGCGCTCGGCCAGGGAATCAGCGTGTTCGCGTTCATCATCGGCGTGTTCCTTAAATTCATTGGCTATGCTTTTGGCATGGACGCCTGTAGCCATAAAATAATGGTGCATGTAGCGCAACACGCAGACGATCTCGGTCGCCAGGGCTTCATTCAGTATTTCAATGGTCTTGTTGACATCGCCTTTATAGCTTTCAGTAACAGCGCCTTCTTCCATTTTTTTGGCAGCACGCTGCCTGATCTCTTCAACGTCGCGGACAAAATGTGGCATAGGCTCCTCGCCGGCAGGGAAATAGAATTTTCAAGACAAAATAGTTAAGAATGTGGGCTTTAGCTGCCGGGATGTCCGGGTGCGCCAAGGTGCGCCAAGACTTCCTTTAGTGGAGATTAGGTGATTTCCCTGCTATGATTTCTCCGTCCTCGACCGCGATAGACACGAGACTTCTTTTTGTAGCCTGCCTATTTCTGCTGAGAACGTAATTCCTAGACAAAGTACGCACAAGGACCACCATGAAGAAGATATTTGTAGGCAACTTCTCTTTCAGCCTGACAGAGGGAGAGCTTCGGTCCCTTTTTGAGCCTTTTGGAGCGGTAGACAGTGTTACGGTTGTAACAGACCGCGCCACAGGCCGTTCGCGTGGATTTGGGTTTGTAGAGATGCCCAATGCCGAAGAAGCAGAGAAGGCCATCGCCGGACTGAATGGTAAAGATTCCGGCGGCAGACAACTCACGGTGAATGAGGCACGGCCGAAGATGGATCGCGGCGGTCGCGGCGGCGGTCGCGATGATTATCGCGGACATGCCCGGCAGCCTCGTGAGCCTCGCTGGTAAACGAGCAGAAAACAAAAATTCAGATCAGAGTATGCGGGCGCAGAGTAGCGTCTACTCCCTTGCACAATGCGTTCGTGTGTGTTGAATGGATTTAGCTTAGCTAGCTGGCAGAATTAAAAAAGGCCGCATCCATTTGCAGGATGCGGCCAGGAAGCGAAGCTGAATTTCTTTCTTCTTACCGGACGCGGCGGGCGATCATCTGCCACGACGTGCCGTTCCAGAAGAGCAGGCCACGGACATCTACCTTTGCGTTGTTGGCAACGCTTACGCGAACGTCTGTGCTGGAGTTTGTGGTCACGTGAACAACGGTTTGGCCGGAGATCACTGCCAGGGCTGAGTCGGCTGCCAGCGTGAGATCAAACTTTCCGGCGGCAGCATTGGCCACGGTTCCGGAGACGCCCTGCTGCTGCAGGTTGATCTTATCCACGTTGATGGCGCCGTTGGCCGGAGGCACAGCCGCATCCGTATCAACTTCAATGCGCTGACCTTCGTGAATCGTCGTTGCGTCAAACGGGAAGGTTGCGTTCGGCAGGCTGCCGCCGAAACCGTTGCCTGCCTTTACGCGGAACTTGCTGGCGTTGAGGCCGGCAATATTCACGGTGAAGGTTGCGCCGACTTTGCTGTCATCCATGCCGTTGCCGATGCCATCCTGAGCAGTCACTGTCAGCGTGCTTCCGCTGATGGCAGTGATCATGCCTTCGACTTCTGCGCCGTTCTGGTTCTCCAGCCCTTCCACTTCCTTGGCAAAAAGGCTGCCATCAGATTTGGTAAAGCCTTCCACAGTCACCACTTGATTCGGGAGGCCAGCCACGCCGGTGACGCCATCTTTGAACTCCGTAGTCGCATCGGTGGCAAAGGTGAGCGAAGATCCGTTTTGCAGCTTCATGGTAAAGCTGGATCCGTTCACGGCAGTTACTGTGCCCTGAACGTCTTCAATTTCGCCGTCGTCATCCTGCTGGTTGTTGGCAGCGCCGGGCGCCTTGGCAGTGATGTTGAATGAGGTCGGGCCAAAGCTGATGCCGTTCACCACGCCGCCGGTGGTGGTAATGGAGTTGGCCACGTTTACGTCAATGTTAAGGACCAGCGGGCTGCTGCCGATGGTCAGATTCGGGCTGAGTGGAACTGAAATCGACGCGCTGGCCGGGCCGTTGATGTGGACTGGAGTGCCGGTGCTTGAGAGAAAGGTAAGCTCAGAATTGACCAGCGTAAGGTTCACCGCGGAAAACGTTCCCTGCGGCAGGTTGCCGGCGACAAAGGGCTCAAACTTTCCTGAAGCGTGAGTCAGTTCAATGCGGTTGTTGGCCGGAACGCTTACTGAAACCGGCGCTCCCCCGCCAGCCGGTGTGAGCGAAAGTGACGAAACGGAAACTTCAAAAGCAATAACGCTATCTGCCGGTGCATCGCCAATGCGGACCTGCATGGATGAAGCGCCGGGCGCGGGAGTTGGGGTTGGTCCAGATGCGATGGGCGAGTTGCCGCCTCCTCCGCCGCAACCTGTTACGAATGCAACCGCTGCGAGCGCCATGCATGCAACAAGCAACTTGGTGGCCCTGGGCAATGAGTACTTGAAAGTGTTTTTCATTGTTGTATCTCTCCTGTAAGGGGACCAAGCTGTTTAGAAAATTTTGAGCTTTCTCAGTCCACCGTCGAAAGTATTTAATTTTTGGCTCTGGTTATATGACAGTGATCACACCTGCTCTGGAACAACATTAGAAAATCTAATGTTTCCCGGTCCACGATGCAGAGATGTACGCGTATTCGCCCGGGATGAGAGTGCCTGGCAAAGAAAATGATGCTAATTGGCTTGTTTATATAGTGGCGCCGTGTCTGCGAAAAAATACAGGCAGGTGAATCGAATCGCGATCAGAGAAAGATCAAGTAGGCTCGAGAAGTTGATTTTACGTTCAAGCTACTGAGTAATCCGCCGTGCAACCATATTGAACTGCGTCCCAGTCCAGAACAGGGGCCCGCGCACCTGGACCACATTGCCATTGGCAAGGCTTCCGGCACGATTATCGGTTTCTGATTGCTCCACAACATGGACCGTGGTTTGTCCTGAAAGCAACGTTACGTAGGAATCTGCGGGGAGCAGCAGATCAAAGCTTGAAGTGCCTGCGGGCAGCGCGGTAAAGGCAGAAACTGTTCCGCTGATTGCCTGCTGCTGCAACCTTACCTGTGATGCAAGGATTGGTTGGTTTTGGGTCACACTGTTCTCGGTAATGATCTCAATACGTTGACCGCCTTTGAGGTGCGCTGCATCGAAAGGAAAGTTGATGGCCGGCGACGGTAGAGCAGATTCGTCACAGTCGCCGAAGTCGGTTACGAACGATGCGCTGGGGACGGCGGATAGATCGGTTAAAAAATCCTCTCCAACCTGGGTGCTGGTAAAGCCTGTACCGGTGCCATCCTGAGCAATAAATTCCATGAGCGTAGGAACGTTAAAGCCGATGGTTGTAAGCGTCCCTTCTATCTGGGAAGCGTTCTGATCGCCAAGGGCTTCAACTTCCTGTGCGTAGAACGTTCCATCAGAGCGGGTAAAGCCCTGGACTTCGACAATCTGCTCCTGCAGGTCAGCCAGCCGCAATCGGGCAGGAAGTGTGGTGGCACCATCCGCAGTAAAGGGCAGGCGCGAGCCGGTTTGTCCTGTTTGCAGTACGAAGCCGGCGGCAGTGACCTCAATAACTCTGCCGGTTACGGATTCAAATTCTCCATCATCATCCTGTTGGCCCCCCACGACGCCGATTGGCTGAACGCTAATCTTGAATGAAGACTCCGTAAAGTGCGTGCCGAGAATATTTCCAGCGTTGTCGCTTAAGAGCGCGCTGGCCAGATTTACGTCAAGGTTCAGCACAACTGGATTGTTGCCAACTACAAGCGGCGGATTGAAGTTGATCCGCACAGTCTGGTCCTGACCGTCAGTGTTATCAATCAGAGTGACCGGAGCGGGCATCAACAAGGTTTTTGCATAAACCAGTGATGGATGCTGGATGGTGATTTCGGCGGCGCTATAACTTCCCGGTTGAAGGGCCATTACTCCAATGGGCTGCATCTTTGCCGCGGTGCGGGTCAACTCCAGCCGATTGGGATTGACTGTAATCGCAGAAGCAGCCCCTCCGCCCAATGGAATCAGGTTAATGGGACTGGCAATCGTTACTTCGAAAGAGAAAACCTGATCTGCCGGCGCATCACCTATGCGCAGTTGAGTAACGGTCGTACTTTGGGATGTCTGAGGCGGCGTTGAAGTCTGATTTTGTTGCAGCACGCCGGTGCCACATCCGGCCAGCATTGTGCAAAACAGGAGACTGTGTGCAATTGTTTGCAGCTTTTGTCGTAAACAAATGCTCTTCATGCGTTTGCCTCCTCCCGCCTGCACTCTAAAGAGTTCAAATTCAGTGAGTTACCAACCTGTGAGCACGATGCCCATGGGTTCCACTGACTAGCATGTCCTTAAGTGTGCAATTCAACTGCCCAAGGATGAGGGGCGTTCGAATAGGGTCGTTCCCGAGTTGACCTCGCGGCGACCGAAAGGTGATAATAAAGATTCCGAACGAACGTTCGGTAACTTTTTGTATGGTCATGGCCAGCATGGAAACCGGTCTTCCCGTAGGCCGCCCTGAGGGACGCAAGGGCCGGAGCACATCAACCGTCGCAAAAGAGAGCTTCGACTCCCGTTTTGACCGGCGCCTATCTAAGGTACTGCAGCATGCAGCCCAGATTTTTTGCGAAAAAGGCTATGAAGGCGCTTCCATGCGTGATCTTTCCCGCGCAGCCGGTATGTCGCTGGCTGGCCTCTATCATTATTTTGCTTCCAAGGAAGAACTGCTCTACCTGATCCAGAAAGATACCTTTCAGACCATTATTGACCGGCTGCAGCAGCGGCTAAAAGCATCCGCCGAACCCGAAGAGCGGATTCGCATCTTTATTGAAAATCACCTGGAATATTTCCTGGCGAATAAAGAATTCATGAAAGTGCTTACGCATGAGGATGACACGCTCAAAAACGGCCGGGGAGCGGAAATCCGTGCAATCAAGCGCGAGTATTACCGCATTTGTCTTGATCTGCTGGAGGATTTGCGGCGGGCCAAAGGACTGCAATTTTCCGGAAGGCTGGCTGTGCTCGGCCTCTTCGGCATGATTAACTGGATTTACACCTGGCACAATCCGCGCGTGGATGCGGATGCCAAAGCGCTGGCGCAGGAGATGGGTGATCTCTTCCTCCGTGGCGTGCTAAACCCCAGCAAACCAAAGCGCAAAAACGGAAAAGCAAACGCCTGAGTTCGAGATCTTTGCGAACCAAGTTTTGCAAAAACCAAGATTCGGATTGAAGATTCGGAAATCATAAGGAGCTATTGAACCATGGCCACAACCACTGCACCGGAAACCAAGACCCTGGTCAACTATCGGGTTGAAGACGGCATCGCCGTGATCGAACTCAACGATCCACCGGCCAATACTTACACCTATGAGATGAACAGGCAGATTGACGAGTGCATTTTGAAGGCGCGCATGGATAACGATGTGTATGTCCTGCTGCTCACCGGCGTAGGCGATAAATTTTTCTCCGCCGGCGCCAACATCAAGATGCTTTCCACTGTTGATCCCACGTTTAAATATTACTTCTGCCTGCATGCCAATGAGACGCTGCTGCGGCTGGAGCACACGCCCAAGCTGGTGATCGCAGCGATCAACGGCCACTGCGTAGGCGGCGGCCTCGAGATCGCCATGGCGGCCGATATCCGCATTGCGCGCCGCGATTCCGGGAAGATCGGACTGCCGGAGATCAACCTGGGCGTGCTTCCGGGCACCGGCGGTACGCAGCGGCTGAGCCGCCTTGTGGGCAAGAGCAAGGCAATTGAGCTGATGGTGACCGGCAACACCTTTACCTTTGAAGAGGCGAAGGAGATGGGCATTGTCAATGACATTTACGAGCGCGAGGGCTTCATGGAAAACGTGATGGAGTACGCCCGCCAGTTCACCCCACCAAACAAGGCGGCTAAGGCTGTGGGCAATATCAAACGCAGCGTGCAGACCGGCTGGGAGATCCCGCTGGAGTCCGCTCTGGCCGTGGAGCGCGAACTGCAACAGCGCCTCTTTGCCAGCGACGACGCCAAAGAAGGTCTGGCTGCGTATGTGGAGAAGCGGCCGGCAACGTTTAAGGCGAAGTGACGGCGTTCAGCAGGCGTGAGCGAAGCGGGAGCCTGCTGCCGTCATCCTGAGCGAGCGCGGAAGCGCGAGTCGAAGGATCTATGTTACACATCCCGGGTCGGGCGAGGGAGCTTGCGCAAGAAATCCAAGCTTTGGAGGCTGACCCTCGCGGCACTTTTGATGAATCATTCTTAGTCTTAGTGGTGACGTCTGAAAGCTGGTGAATAGAGATTGAAGCGGCTACGAAAGGTTGCGCAAACAGCGTTGGTGGTGGTAGCGCTGATTGTAGTTTCGATCCCAGGCCACCTCGAATTTGAGTTTGTGGAGCATGTCTGCCATGTCAGCCTATGGGGCTGCATAGCGGCGTGGACTGTCATTGTCCCACTCGTGGCGTTGGGCCTGTGGGCGTGGATTACGGACATCATTGAAAAGCGCAAGAAAAGGAAGCTCAAAAAAGAATTGAGCGGTGAGACGATCACAAGTTGATCTGAAAGAAGGTCAGTATGCTTACTGCTACCAAAGCAAAAGTTTCTCCCGGCAAGCTGCTCATCAATGGACAGTGGTCGGAGAGCAGCAGGTCTTTTGATACTTTCAATCCGGCGACGGGTGAGGTGCTGACGCAGGTGTCAGAAGGCAGCGTGAGCGAGGTTGATGCGGCTGTAGCAGCAGCGCGCAAGGCCTTCGATGATGTGACCGGCCCGTGGCGCAAGATGTCGGCCAGCGAGCGCGGCAAGGTACTGTGGCGCATTGCTGACCTCATCGAGAAGAACATTGAAGAGCTGGCTGAGTTGGAGACGCTCAATAACGGCAAGCCGATCTTTGAATCGCGCTATGTCGATATGCCGATGGTGGCGGACGTTTTCCGCTACTACGCCGGCTGGGCGACGAAGATCCACGGCGAGACCGTCAATACCTTTAATAACGCGTTCACCTACACGCTGCGCGAACCCGTAGGCGTGGTGGGTGCAATTGTGGCCTGGAACTTTCCGCTGCTGCTGGCCAGTTGGAAGCTGGGGCCCGCCCTGGCCTGCGGCAACACTGTGATCCTGAAACCGGCAGAGCAAACGCCGCTGACCGCATTGCGCTTCGGTGAATTGGCGCTGGAAGCCGGGCTACCGCCGGGCGTCCTCAACATTATTACTGGCGGTCCCGAGACGGGCGCGGCGTTGGTGAAGCATACGGGCGTAGATAAGGTTGCGTTTACGGGGTCAACTTCCGTCGGCAAGGAGATCATGCGCAGCTCGGCCGATACGCTCAAGCGCGTAACGCTGGAACTGGGCGGCAAATCGCCGAACATCGTGTTTGCCGATTCACAGATGGATTCTGCGGTGAAAGGCGCGCTGAACGGCATCTTTTATGGCAAAGGCGAGGTTTGCTGCGCGGGGTCGCGTTTGTTCGTGGAGAAAAAAGCTGAAGACGAGTTCATGACAAAGCTGCTCGAGTTCTCAAAGAAGATCAAGCTGGGTGATCCGCTGGATCCCAAGACGCGGCTGGGAGCGATAGTCAGCGAGAAGCAGATGCAGACCGTGCTGGGCTACATCGAGGCGGGCAAGAAAGAAGGAGCAAAGCTGCTGGCCGGCGGCAAGCGCGCACAGGTCAACGGCGATCACGGCTACTTTATCGAGCCGACGATTTTCGGGGGCGTGAACAACGAGATGAAGATCGCGCAGGAAGAAATCTTCGGCCCGGTGCTGGCCGCGCTCACCTTTGACGACATCGAGCAGGTGGCCGAGCTGGCCAACAAGAATGTCTACGGTCTGGCCGCAGCGGTCTGGACCAACGACATCAAGAAAGCACACCAGCTTTCGCGCCGGTTGAAAGCGGGAACGGTGTGGATCAACACCTACGGCGTAATGGACGCGTCCTTGCCATTCGGCGGCTATAAGCAATCTGGATTCGGCCGCGAGTTGGGAATGCATGCGATTGAGCATTACACGGAGCTGAAAACGGTTTGGTTGAATTTATAAACCCAGCCTATTAGCTCTTGGCTCGTAGCTATTAGCAAAGGCTTGCTGTAGCAGGCAGCTTCGTTCGCCTATACGGGGCAGGTAGAAGGTTAGGAATTTAGATAGAGGCTGGAATTAAAGAACTCATGGCAGCACAATCTGCAATCTCGATGATCGGCGAAGGGCATTACCGCAGGCTGGAACGCATGTACCGGGCGGCGCCGATCAATGAGTTCTTCAAACCGGAGATCAGGATCGACAAGGGAACAGCGGAGATCATTGTGCATATCGATGACCGCAGGTTTTTTCATGCCGCAAATGCCATCCATGGCACGGTCTACTTCAAGAGCCTGGATGACGCAGCGTTCTTTGCCGTGAGCTCGCTGGTTGGAGATTGTTTTGTGCTGACCAGCAATTTTAATTTGTACATGCACGCGCCGGTCGCGGCGGGAGTGGTCCGCAGCGTAGGGCACGTAGTGCGTGGCAGCGGATCGTCGTTTTTGGCTGAAGCGGTCATGTTCAATGACCAGAACGACGAGATCGCGCGCGGAAGCGGAATGTTTGTGAAGCGCAAGATCAGGCTTGCGCCTGAGATGGGCTATCGCTGAAGCGAAGCTGCACAGGCCGCAAGCCAACAAGATTATTCAAGGGGAGTTATCCATGCCAGGAAAAGTGATGAAGATAGGATCGTTCAGTGATTGGATTGGGTTGTTCAAGGAGTGGCGCGAGGAAATCGGCGTCAATCACAACGATATCCGCAACTTCAAGTTTGACACGCTGTATGGCGCAATTGAGACCGAGGAGATTTCATTCGGCTATTACAAGGGGCGCAACAAGTGGGAGAACGTTCGCCAGATTCCCACGCAGAACATGCGCGATGCGTTGATGAACCTGATTGTCTATCAGGGTGATACAGAATTTGCGAGCGTGGAGCAGCAGCGCTACCTGTTTGAGACCGCGCCCAGCGATTACGATCGATCCGCGCTGACGCGCGTAATGATTGAAGAGATGCGCCACGGCTGGCAGATGTGCGCGCTGCTGATTGAGCACTTTGGCACAACGGGCAAAGTAGAAGCGCAAAAGATGCTGGAGCGCAAGGCATACGAGAACAAGCGTCTGCTGGGATCGTTTAATGAAGAGTGCGATAACTGGCTGGACTTTTTTGCCTTCACCGACTTTGTCGATCGCGACGGCAAATTCCAGCTCCAGATGCTGAAATTTTCCGCCTTTGCGCCGCTGGGCCGCTCCATGAGCTACATGCTGCGTGAAGAGGCCTTCCACATGGGAACGGGCAATACCGGGCTGGCGCGCATTGCTGAAGCCGGCGTGGTTCCGGGTTGGTTGATGCAGAAGTATCTTAACAAGTGGATTTCGAGCGCCTATGATCTGTTCGGCACCGATCATTCCTCTTCGGCGCACTGGGCTTACACCTGGGGGCTGAAAGGCCGTTATGACGAGCTGAAGAACCAGACATCGCCTGATCTGGACAATTTGAACGATTACAACCGCCATCTCTATCGAGACGAGTGCGTGCAGTTGGTAAGGCGCATTAGTGCGGGCCAGCAGCAGGGTAGCACGGAGCTTTATTGTCCAGACATCAAATTCAACCGCAATATTGGCCGCTGGAAGGGCCAGATGTTCCATCCGCATACCGGGCAGCAACTGGAAGAGAAGGAATACAAGCAGCAGTTTGAGACCTGGCTGCCAACAGCGGCAGACAAAAAGCTGCTCATGGACATCATCGGCTCAGAGAAGAAATGGATAGCACCCAAGGCAGGTGCAAAAGACCCGCTGCTCACCATCGGCGAGGTGCGCAAGAGCGCGCTGAACGCGGTGCAGTAATTACATTTCGCGGATAACATGGGGGAGAGCTCAAAGATTGAATTCTCCCCAAGCTTTTTAGGGAGCCTCTTCTCTACGCAGGAAAAGTGCGATTTTTCTATCAGGGAATCCGAGTACTATGACTGCGATCATCTGTTTTGAATATTCTGAGCGCCTACGTGCTGGGCAACTTTGCTCAACAGGACTCTCTCTGCGATGATGGCTATCAACGCCAATACAGGAGGAAACAGTGCCGGAAACAGGAGAGCAATATACGCAACGGCTGTTGAGCTATGGTGAAGGCAAAGATCCTTTGCGTTTGCAGCAGGCCGCGCCCAAGAAATTGGCCAAGCTTCTGAAGGGCAAGAACAAGAAGCAACTGATGCGCAAGCCAGCGCCAGACAAATGGTCCATTGCAGAGATTGTGGCCCACCTGGCCGATGGAGAAATTGCCATTGCGTGGCGTTTGCGGCAGATCCTCAGCAACAATGCCATTCCCATCCAGGCTTATGACCAGGACTCATGGGCCAAGGCATTTAACTATGCTCGCCGCGATCCACGGCAGTCACTGGCCAACTTCACTTCACTGCGTGAAGCCAACCTGGCATTGCTCAAGTCTGTGCCGCGCAAACTGTGGGAGAACTACGGTGTTCATCAGGAGCGCGGCAATGAGAGCGTGAGCCATGTGGTTCGAATGGTCGCCGGACACGACATCAACCACCTGCTGCAAATTGAGGCGATTCTAAAAGGGAAGCGGTAACACCGCTTTTATTTATTTTCCATCCCATCCCACCTTGTCCATGATGGGGCTAGGGACCGCGCCGCGTACTTCCCGCAACATCTCGCGCAGCGGCAGAAGAGGCGCTTTGCCGGCGATCTGGCGCGACATGAGACGATGCGCCAGCACCACGTTGACTGCGGCGCTCAGGTTCAGGCAGAAATGAGCTGGAATGTGCACGAAGCGGTGGCATAGCTTTCGGATTGCCTGAGGAACATAGCCATCCTCAGGCCCAAAAACATAAACCGCGCGTTCGGGATGGTCAAACGTGGTGAGCGGTTCAGAGTTGTCATAGACCTCAACACAAACCGGAACGCAATCCTTCGGCAGCAGATCAAATGGCCGGGAATAGTTACGAAAATCAACGTGCCTGTAGCCCTTCATGCGCTCCTCGCGCGGAAGGCGCTCGTATTTTGAAGGGTTCACGCGCTCTCCGGTCCACAAAAGCGAATCGACCGCGAAGCAAGAGCAAGCGCGAATAGCCGCGCCTACATTGTGTGGATACTTCGGATCGATGAGCACGATCGCAGGCGCTTTCATTTCTGTTGTCACGGAATTCGCATCCTCTAAAAATAAAGCCGCCAGCTCATCGCCGGCGGCATCTGGCAAAGCCGGTTATTTCTTCTCAGGTGTTTCGTCCTTGGGCTTGATGGAGAGCAACTCAACTTCAAAAATAAGCGTGGCATTGGGGCCGATATCAGCGCCGGCGCCGCGCGCGCCATAGGCTAGATCGGGCGGAATAAACAACTGCCACTTGGAACCCACTGGCATCAACTGCAGAGCTTCAGTCCAGCCTTTGATGACACCGCTTACCGGGAACGTGGCTGGTTCGCCGCGCTTGTAAGAGCTGTCAAACTCCTTGCCATCAATGAGCGTCCCACGATAGTTGCACACAACCGTATCCGCTGCGGTGGGCTTGGGGCCTTTGCCCTCAGTCAAAATTTTGTACTGCAGGCCGCTGGGGAGCGTTACCACGCCTTGCTTTGACTTGTTGGCTGCCAGAAATGCGTCGCCTTCTTTTTTGTTGGTTTCTGTTTCCTCTTTCATCTTTGCCTCCTGCTTGGCGCGCATTTCAGCCTGGAACTGGATGATCGCCGCGCGGGCCTCTTCCTCTGTAATTTTGGTCTTGCCAGCCATGCCATCTTTCAAACCCTGGGTGAGCACGTCAGGATTCAGATCAAGCGGCTGCCGCTGAAGTGAAGAAGCAATGTTCATGCCGATGGCGTAGCTGACTTTATCCTTCTGGCTGACGAAAGGCGCAGGGGAGTCAGTTTTGGCCGCGGGAGCGTCAGGCGCTTTGGTTTGGGCAGGCGCGGTGGATTGTGTTTTTGCCGGCGCTGCCGGGTTTTTGGTCGTGGACTGTTGTGCCTTGGCGCTGCCAAGCAGCACGGCCCCGGCCATCAGCATTGTTAAGGCGAAGAAGGTTTTTCTCATCCGTATATTGTCACATTGGCGTACAAACAGCGCAAATCTTTGGCGGCAACAGCCCCAAACAGGCAGGCATCAACTCAACATGCGTATTTTCCGCCAGGAGCCGGCAAAGCTGTTTTGGGCCATGGCAGGCGTATGTACGTTGCTGACCGTTCTGGCCGGCTGTGTCATTTCGCCACGCCGGGTTGTCATCAATGGGCCTTCTCCAACGCCATCACCTACTGGCACTCCAACCCCTGGAACGACTCCACCTCCGACACCATCGCCAACACCCACGCCTACCCCGATGGCTACGACTGTCTCCAAGAATTCGGGCCAGCAATTTCTTTTCGTGGCGTCGGCTGATTCCCCGTTGATGAACGGTTTTAAGATTGGCAGGAACGGCTCGCTTATGCCGGTTCCGGGATCGCCATTTGTAAGCAACGGGCCGTCACGCTTTCTTGCATCGGTGCAGGGTACGCTGATTGTGGCAAGTGGGAATACAGTCTCCGCATTCCAGGTGAACGCTGGGACTGGCGCGATTCAGCAGGCTGACGCGATCAGAACCAGTAGGATTTCGCGGTTGATGACAGACCTTCCGGCAAACGTGGTTGTTGCTACAACTGAGGCTGGCCCGGTTGCTTTCCTCATCTCTCACGGCAAATTGAAGGCCCTCCCCGGTTCGGTTGCAGCCTCGGAAATCGCATCCATGAAGTTACAGCCCCAACCCGCCGCCGTTTTGGACTCAAGCGGAAGTTTCATGTACGTGGCCGATGCCGGCAAAGCTGAACTTGCTGTCTTCCCAGTGGAGAATGGAAAACTTTCGACGCTTTCGCCGTCAGCTACGTACCCACTTCCCCATGGCGCCGCCTCAATCGCGCTGGTAAGGCCAGAGCAGTGAAGCACTTTAAAGAAACCTGCTGTTTTCTGTAAACAGATCTTGAGGGATAAAAACAAACCCCGCGGCTTTCGCCGCGGGGTTTCTAATTGCTAATGCCAGTTGCTAATTGCTATAAAGCAACACACCATCACTCTTTTCTGCTCCATCACCCACCTGGCGATAGAACAGTTGGTCGCCTTCAAGATAAACCTCAATAAAGGCCGGCCGCGTTGTGATGGTGCCCTGGATTAAAGCTTCAGACAACGGGTCTTCAATGTACCGCTGCAAGGCCCGGCGCAACGGACGCGCGCCATAACTGCGGTCGCCCAGCGTCTTGTCCAGGATCCACTTCTTGGCTTCTTCGTTCACGGTGATGGTGATGTGACGCTGCGCCAGGTTTCCATTGAGCTGCTGTACCAGCAGTTCCAGAATCTGGATCAGGTCAGAATCAACCAGCGCGTTGAAGATGATTACTTCATCCAGACGGTTCAGAAACTCCGGATTGAAGGTCTTCTTCACTTCCTGCCGCACCATCTCTTCCACCTTATCGCTGACCGCATCCTCCTTATCCACCTGGAAGCCAAGTCCTTTGCGCTTCATCAGGTAGCGGGCCCCGATGTTAGAGGTCATCACGATGATCACGTTCTTGAAATCAACCGTGTTGCCAAGGCCGTCAGTCAGTTGGCCGTCTTCCAGCACCTGCAAGAGGATGTTGAAAACATCCGGATGCGCCTTTTCGATTTCGTCAAGCAGCACCACCGAATATGGTGACCGCTTTACCCGCTCGGTAAGCTGGCCGCCCTCTTCATAGCCGACGTATCCCGGAGGCGAGCCGATCAGCTTGCTGACCGAGTGCTTCTCCATGAATTCCGACATATCAAAACGGATCAGCGACTTCTCACTGCCGAACAAGAACTGCGCCAGCGTGCGCGCGACTTCCGTCTTGCCCACGCCGGTTGGTCCCAGGAACAGGAACGAACCGATGGGCCGGTTGGGCGATTTCAAGCCTGCACGCGAACGGCGAATCGAACGGGCCAGGGCGCTAATTGCCTTGTCCTGCGAGATCACGCGTTTGTGCAGCTCTTCTTCCACGCGCAGCAGCTTCTGTGTCTCTTCTTCCTTGATGGAGGTTACAGGCACGCCGGTCCAACGGCTAACCACTTCCTCAATGTCTTCGCGGGCGACAACGCCGGCAGAAGACTCGTCAAGGTGATATTTCTCGCGCAGGGCGCGCAGGTTCTCGCGCTCCTTGCGCTCTTCTTCAGAGTAGAAACGCGCTTTTTCGAACTCGTGGTTCGCAATCGCGTTTTCCATCCGATGAACAATAAACTTGATCCTCTTCTGGACTTCGGTGATCTCCTCCGGCAGTGAAGTCTGGCGCAGCTTTACACGTGCGCCCGCTTCGTCCAGTAGATCAATTGCCTTGTCCGGCAGGAAGCGATCTGGAATGTAGCGGTTCGAGTGATAGACGGCGTACTGGATTGCCTCATCCACGTAGCTTACGGCGTGGAATTTCTCGTAACGCTCTTTGATTCCATAGATGATCTTTACTGCCTGCTCTTCGGTCGGCGGTGGAACCTTTACCGCCTGGAAACGCCGCTCCAGCGAGCGGTCTTTCTCAATCGACTTGCGATATTCACCCGGCGTGGTTGCACCGATGCACTGAATCTCGCCGCGCGAAAGCGCCGGCTTCAGGATGTTAGCGGCATCGAGCGAACCTTCTGCCGAACCGGCGCCAACCAGAGTGTGTAGCTCATCAATAAAGATGATGCAGTTCTGGTTCTCCATCAGTTCTTTCATGATGGTCTTCAGGCGCTCTTCAAATTGTCCGCGATACTTGGTTCCAGCAACGATCAGCGAAAGATCGAGCCCGAGAATGCGCTTGTCTGCCAGGAACGAAGGCACGTCGCCATCAGCAATGCGCTGGGCCAGGCCCTCAACAATCGCGGTCTTGCCCACGCCCGGTTCGCCGATCAGCACCGGGTTGTTCTTAGTGCGGCGGCACAGAATCTGGATCACGCGCTCAACCTCGCCTTCACGGCCAACAAGCGGGTCAAGCTGGCTGTCCATGGCGGCCTGGGTCAGATCGCGCGAGAACTCAGCCAGTAAAGAAGATTCACGGCTGGAACTGCCACGCTGGGGCTGGGCTTTTTCCTGCGTGCTGCGTGCCAGCTCTTCACGGATGGCGCTCAGCCGCAGTCCACGCTCATGCAGGATTTCCGCGGCAAAGCACTTTTCTTCACGCAGCAATCCCAGCAAAAGATGTTCAGTCCCAATGTGCTTATGGCTGAGGCGCTCCGCCTCTTCAGCGGCATAGGCCAGTACCCGCTTGCATTCATTGCTTAAAGGCAGATCGACTGAGGTAGAAACTTTCTCCCGAATTGTGGTGTGTCCTTCAATCTGCTTGCGGATGGACTCGACCGACGCATGATTGCGCAGAAAGCGATTGGTCAACGCTTTGTCTTCACGCAGCAAGCCCAGCAGCAGATGTTCGGTCTCTATATAAGGAGAACCAAACTGGCTGGCCTCGTATCTGGCAAAGAAGATTACGCGCCTTGCTTTCTCTGTATACCGCTCGAACATAAGCCCCTCACCCAGATGCTCCCAGTCACCTCTGCCGGAAACATCTCTCTCCCTCCCCGGTTCAAGAACATGCGACCTCCCGGGAAGAAGCCTTTCTAGTCCAGCCAGCGCCTTTCGTCACAAAGGTTCAGCATTTGCTGCGCCGGACAAACCTACCGTCTGCCGAATGCCGGGCAGACATAAAACCTGAAACTTCACTCTCCCGAAGGGCGCTAATTTAGCGCTCCGGGAGCCACCTCTTCAGCCTGGCCGCGATGCAACCGCAGCACGCGGTCACAACGTCGCGCAAACTCAAGGTTATGGGTAACGATGAGGGAAGTGAGCCGGTACTCTCGATGCAGTCTATGTACCAAGTCAAACACCATTTCCGCGGTCCGGTTGTCCAGATCGCCGGTTGGCTCGTCTGCCATCAGGACCTCAGGGCCAGTCACTAATGCTCTGGCCAGAGCTACCCGCTGCTGCTCGCCTCCGGACAACTCTCCCGCGCGATGATGGCTGCGGTTTTCCAGTCCAACTTCGCGTAACCACCCGGCAGCTTTTTCCATTGCCTGCCGGTTTGCCGCGCCTCGCATCAGCAGCGGCATTGCCACGTTTTCCTGCGCCGTAAACTCCGGCAACAGGTAGTGAAACTGCCAGACAAAACCGATCGCACGATTGCGAAAATCAGCGGCGGCATCGTCTGCTAGCTTCGCTACGGGAATATTGGCGCAGTATACGTCACCTGCAGAAGCACGATCAAGAGCACCCAGGATATGCAAAAGGCTGCTCTTTCCTGCGCCAGATTCGCCCACAATGGCGAGCATTTCCCCCTTCCTTACCTGGAAGGTCAAGTTTTCAAAGAGCACTAAATCCGTCTGGCCCGACTTATAAACCTTCTTAAGTCCGTTCACTCGAAGCATTTCGGGCGGCAGGGCTGCTTGATCTATTGGATGCACTTGCCCGCCTCTACGGTGCAAACACCCATTGTTCCCAGCATTTTCATTGCCTTTCCATTACAGGCCGCCACATTAAATAGAACCCATAAGGCTGGAGATAATCTCCAAAATTTCTCCAGAGAATTCTCTGAAGATTTGATTAAAGTTCTTAATCTTTCACAACATAGCTGCCCAACCGTAACAATTCTCTATCCATTGGACTACCCGTGCAATGGGGTTTTTCACTCATAGCGTAACGCCTCTGCCGGTAAAACGCGCGCCGCAGACCAGGAGGGATACAGAGTGGCAACAAACGAAATAAACAGCGCCACCACGGCCACCAGTACACCGTCTATCGCCCTGGGTGCAAAGGGAAGGTAGTCAATGGAATAGACGCCGGGATCCAGATGTATAAAGTGGTACCTGGCCCCGGCAATGGCGATCCCATATCCCAAAATGAGACCGATCACCGTTCCAATTACGCCGATCAAAACTCCCTGGAACATGAAAATTTTTCTCACCTGTCCGCGCCGGGCGCCCATGGAAATCAAGACCGCAATGTCCTTGGTTTTTTCCATGACCATCATGATCAGCGAAATCAGGATGTTCAAAGCTGCGACAAAAACAATCAACCCGATGGTCAAAAATGTCACAATCCGCTCTAACTGCAGGGCGTGAAACAGCGCCCGGTCATCGTCCATCCAGTTCCGGGCAACAAACCCCGGGCCGGCGGCTTTTTCCAGCTCTTCGCCAACCTGTTCCGCTTTGTACAGATCGTCTATCTTGAACTCAATCACTGAGACCACATCGCCTGTCAGGCTAAAGAGCCTCTGCGCGTCTGAGAGCCGGACAAACCCCCAGGCACTGTCATAGTTGTAAAACCCTGAGTGAAAAATTCCTACAACTTTAAAGTTTTGATACTTGGGCAAAATACCAAAAGGGGAAACCTCTCCCTGCGGACTGGTAACCTTGATGACCGTCCCAACCGTTGCGCCGATGCTCTCAGCCAAATCCTGGCCCAGGACTATAGGAGGTAGCGCCTGTTCCTTTTTGCACTCTTCATCTGTCTCCGCACAGGGTGCAAGCTGGGCAGCCGAGCCGATTTTTACAGATTTCAGTAGTTCGCTTACCTGATTTTCATATTTTGGAATTACACCTTTTAATAGCATTCCGTTGCCACGTGCCCCCTGCGAGGCAAGCACCTCGCCATAGAGCACTGGGGCGGCCGCAACCACATGCGGCTCTTTCTTCAGACGATCCAAAACGGAAGGCCAGTCTGTAATGCCATCGTCCGCGGCGCGAATCAAATTGATGTGTGACTGGGAACCTAGGAGCTGGTCTTGCAGATCTTTTTGAAATCCTGCATTCACTGAGAGAGCGATAACCAATGCCGCCACACCTGCCGTCACGCCGATAACGGATATGACGGTGATGACTCCGATTACGGCCTGGCGGCGCTTGGCCCGCAGATATCGCGCGGCGACAAAAAGCTCAAATTTCACGCTGGCTCCGTTCCAGCAGACGATTGCTTGACGCCATTGCCCTTCCGGCGTGCTCGGAAAAACGGCAAAAGCGGTACGGTGCTCTGGTACTCGCGATAGCTGTTGCCAAACCTCGCCGCCAGCTCCCGCTCCTCCAGCATGATCATCAGCGGAAAGGTAATGAAGAGGTCAATGGCAAACAAGGTGTAAGCCACCAACAATCCGCTGCCAATTGCCCAGCCGGCAAGGTTCAAGAGATGAGCCGCATAGATTGGATGGCGCATGTGCGCGTGCAGTCCGGTGATAACCAACCCCTGCGCGTGCTCGCGTGGCCGCACTTCCGCTTCACCAGATAACTTATGCGCGCCGAACCCAGACCGGATGCGCGAATAGATACTGAAACCAAACAGCAGAAGTAGAGCTGCAGGCGCCCACATCCAGGATGAAGAATAGAGCCGCGCGGAATGCCATGGCCACGTGATCCAGCCAAGCAAGAAGATAATGATGGCCCAGATTGGAAGCAGAAGGCGATAAGGTGAGCGATGCTTTCTTTGCCACGCGCCGGCAAAGGGATGGATCGCGAACCAGAAGAAGGGAATGCTCGAGTAAAGCACACTCGCCATCCAGGGGATGAGCAGCAGCTTTGCCTCCATGAAAAGATTGTATCAGTAGCATCTTTCTGAGCACGGCACCATTTATCCGGCGTGGCTGCCAGGCTTTGTTGCTCGGATAAAAACATGGGAGGAACGACTGACGCCTGCATCTGTTTCAACAAGCGTTTTCAGGTGAGCGATGAAGCGCTCGCGTTCAGCCGGGGTAAATATCTTCTCAATGTGCTCCGCAGGAGTGGGAAAGTGCGGGTTCAGCGACTGGCTGAGCAAAGTATCCAGATCTGCGCTGCGCTTGCGCGTTGCAAGGTGCAACTCGACATCAGCCGTGGTAAAGCCGGCTTGCTCACAGAGATGAAGATAGCCAATATGATCGGTAGTTCCCATGCTTTTGGTGGCTGAAAAATCCAGACCGGAAATAAAGCGGGTGACAAGGTCGCTGACCGGCTCAAGATCTTTTGCGGGGTAGACGATTGTGCCAACGCCGGCCCATTTCTCATCGCGCTGGCGCAACTGAGGAAGCGTTACCGTTTCAAACAATGAGATTCTTCCGCCTGGCTTAAGCACGCGATAGAACTCGCTTAAGGCCCGCAGCTTATCTGTTACATAAATGAGGACGGAGCGCGTGGTGACTACATCGATTGAGTTGTCAGAAAAATAAGAAAGATCATCAGCAGATGCCTGTACAAACTGGCAGCGGTCGCGAACGTTCATTCGTTCAGAGATGGAGCGGGCCTGCTCCAGCAGCGGCGACGAAATATCGGCGAGAATTACCCGGCCCGGCGGGCCAAGATGTTCCAGAGCACCCAAAGCGATCAGCCCGTCCCCGGCGCCTACGTCGAGAACAGTTTCATCTCCCGTGAGTTTTGCATTTTCCAGTACTTTGTCACGTAAGCTCTTCAGGTAGGTCAGGTCATGCTGCTTGCCAAATCGTGACTCCAGCAACCACTTGGACCAGATGTCGTGTTCCACCATCTCGCCAACAGTCTAGCCGAAATGCAGGAGACATTCAGGTGCAACGCCATGCTACCTGCCTTGTCTAGTGCGAAACAAAAAGCGCAAACTATTGTGTGTCCGGCAACGTGTACTCAAAGTCGTAAGAATGCTTTCCGTCCGGAGTGATGTTGATCGTCATCTTTCCGGTAAGGCCGGTAAACTGGCCGGTGCCTGAGTCGGGTGCGACCAGGATCGTCAGAGTCGGCTTGCCGCGATCCATGATTCCGGTGTGGTGCAGAAGAAAAGTTCCGCTTCGGCCTTTGAGCGTTCCGGTAACACGCTCCAGCGCAACGTAGACTCCCGAGCCCTTCGCGTCTGGCGCTGTAGCCAGCATCTCGAGCTTGCTGGCGCCTTCCAGGTCGCCGTGCCACTGTTTATCGCCTGTCAATCTCGCAATGTGGGCAGCTTCCTCTATTGGATTATCAGGCTTCTGCGGAGTCATCTTAACCTCAAATGCTCCAATGGCGTGGCTTGCCATGGCGGGTCCTTTCTGCGCTGAACTGGTTGCCGGGCCTTTGGCGTGAGCAAGAATGACTAGAGTAAGACTGCAGGCCATAAACACAACCGTAACCACGCCAGTGCCAATACCTAACCTTTTCTGCATGTGCGCTCCTGAGTTTTGGAGAGTAACACGGTCATCACAAACCTGCATACCTCTACAAAACGTTATCCGACAGACGCAATGGTATTAGGTTTTACAACAACGGCAGGGGATTGCCAAAGTACGCAACGCAAGCCATACCAGACAGCGCATTTTTGCGGACTGAAAAAGAAGCCCAGGTTTCTGTCTTGCCTTTCTAGCGGGCCTCTCTCTGGCCAGGAACGCGAGGTCGCCACGCGCGCCCCGCCGCCGGTAAAGGTGCTCATCACTGACCGGCCGTACAGAGAGACCAGGGAGCACGCAGGCGGTTTTTGACGTGCGTCTGCTGATTCCGCGTGCGACACACATTTTCAGACTTGGCGTAGCCTGCGTTTGTTCCGCACCTGTCCTTTGGACGCTCTACGCTTAGCTGGCTAGTGACTCAGCGCACAGAAGCTGCCCACGCGGTCCCAGATCGTTTGCACCAGGTAATTGCGGGTCCCGAAAACGTGATTGGCATGCGATCCGTTGGGCGCAAGGAACGTTGTGCCGTAAACAAAGTTGCATAGATCGGCGTTCTCTTCTCCGCTCTTGGTGAACCACGCGTTCAAATCGGGATCGGTAACAGTTTCCGAGAGCTCGTGAATCAGGTCGTCGGCAACGGCATCCATGCCAATATCGCCGTTTGGACTGGTGGCGTCTCCAAAGTTGGCCACATTGCCAGAGCAGCTTGCCTGCAACGCTCCCGCAGGCGGATCTGGAGCCACGGCGTACTTGATGTCCTGGCCGACTACAATGCTGCTGGAATGCGTGTGATACGCACACCACACCGATTTTGGCAGCGTCACATCCGGAGAAATGGTGAGAATGTAAATGCCGTTGGCATCGCTCGGCAGGTGTCCGTTGGCGATTGCGTTGTGAATGATGGTGACGTCAAAACTTCCTGACAAGCTCTTGCCCAGCGAATAGGCATCGTTGAACGAATCTGTTGTGGGCGTGTAGTTCAGGATATTCGTAACGGTGGCGCCGGAAGCGTCAGAATACTCGGTGTTCACGTTGAACGCCCCCGAGCCGCCCACGTTCTGAAGGAAATTGTCTAGGATGGCGTGCTGCGTCGCGGTGAAGCTCCCGTAATAAACCACATACAGGTCCTTGGGCGCCACCATGACCGGGCCGCCGTGGTAGAGAATGACCGGCGTTTTGTGTGCTGCCGCATTGCGCTTCTTCTCTTTCTCAAAGGTCTGGCGATGACCCGCAGACTGGTTCTGCCCAGAGACGACTGCAACACAGCTCAAACTCAACAGGAAACACAGCCAATACTTCATTTTTTTCCTCCGTCTGGAAACCTTTGCGGGACGCGCAGGTGTTATGAAAATGGTAACGAGTATATCCCAACGTGGGGATAGGGGTGGGTCTTGGCGGAACGGACTAAGGTGAGAGTCGAACCAGCGGCGCAGAAAGAAGCCTTTTTGTGCATCTCAGGCTGCTCCTGGCGACAAAGCTTCTCGCTGTGTTCCACCTGCGCATAGCAAGATCAACCGTGTATGGTCCCACCGCCAACGGAAATGTCGCTCCATACGCGGGCAAATTGATGACTCGGCCTACAATGGATAATTACCTTCGACCCTAATGCCCGATTCATCACGAAAGACCAAGAATAAGCGGACGACTTATTGGCCCATCATCCGCTGCGTGATCTTTGATCTGGACGATACGCTCTATGATTGCCTGCGCCAGCGTTTGCCCGCGGCCCATCGCCACGCAGCTAAGGCCATGGTGAAGGCCGGGCTGAATGCCCGCGTGGAAGCGGTTTATCGAGCACGTATGCGGGCTTTCCAGCGTAACCCAATGCTGCGTTATATCGATCCGGAAGTCGCGCGAAGATTTCAGGCTGTAAATCCTGAAGCCGTCACAACCGCAGCGCGGGAAGCGTACTTTACTTGTCCGGTGGGGAAGCTCAAGCTGTTTCGCGGATCGTTGCCTTTGCTGCGCTTTCTTGCCCGATGCGGCGTAAAGAATTTCATCGTCAGTTTTGGAGAGCCGGCTATTCAAAGGCAGAAAGTGCGCGCGCTTGGTCTGGACCGCGAGCCTTCAGTAGAAAAGATCTATTACGCTGATCGTGACAATGTCCTTACCAAGGAAGCCGCGTTCCAAAAAATCCAAAAGCAGCTTGGTCTGCGGCCGGAGCAGGTTCTTGTTGTAGGCGACCGGCCTGCACGAGAGATTCGTGCTGGAAACGATTTAGGCATGTACACCGTGCGCATTCATCGTGGAGAGTTCCAAGCGCAACTGCCTATCGGTCCACAAGAAGAGCCGGATTATGTGGTGAGAAGCCTTGCAGAGATCAGGAAATTACCTTTCTTGTTTGGCTAATCCCGGGGCTAAAAGTCGTTTGCGCTTTCCAGAATCGCGGCAGCCTTGCGTTGAATGAGGAAAGAACCCGCATTACCGCTTATTTATACTTATTGCAGGCATGATGTCTGAATCAACAAACTTGGTAAAAGCGCTGCAAGATGAGCATTGCGCGGAAGAAACATCCGAAGCAGGAGTTTCCCCGGAAGCTGATGTCCTGAGCGTGTCTGAAATTTTTGAAAGCGTGCAGGGCGAAGGAATCACCATAGGAACACCCTCAACGTTTCTGAGGCTGGCTTTCTGTAACCTTCACTGCTCGTGGTGTGACACCAGGTACACGTGGGACTGGCAAACATATCGTCGCGAAGACGAGGTTGAAACCATGTCGCCACAGGCTGTAACCAGCCTCCTACGTTCCAGGCAATCAAAAAACATTGTGATTACCGGTGGTGAACCGCTACTGCAACAGCGGCAACTGCTTCCCGTGATTAGAGACCTTGCCGCCGATCATACATTTGAGGTTGAAACAGCCGGAACAATTACGCCTTTCAGCGATTTGGCCGAGCTTATAGATATCTGGAATGTCTCGCCCAAGCTGGCCAATTCCAGCAATTCGTTCAAAGCAAGGCATCGAACCGAGCCGCTGACGCGCTTTGCGCAAATGGAGAATGCCTTCTTCAAGTTTGTGATTCAGGCGGAGAGCGATATTCAGGAAGTGCTGGATTTAGTCAACGAGTTTCACGTTCCAAACACGCGAGTTCTGCTCATGCCTGAAGGTACTGACGCGGTTGAGCTGCAAAAGAAGTCTGGCTGGCTGGCACAACGGTGCATAAAACATGGGTTCCGGCTTGGTTACCGGTTGCATGTCGCATTGTGGGGGAACAAGCGCGGAGTTTGAAGAAGACCGAAGCGCAAACCAACTTACTCCAAGCGATGAACTGTCCTTAAGCACACCCTTCCTCGTTCACCCATCTGCATTGACTATCTCACCACTGTCTTCGCCGTGGCTTCATTATCTGCGCGATCATAAACCCGCACCACAACCACATGCTCGACGGTCGGAGCGGCCGCAGCGGCAGCAGGCTGTTTGCCGCGTTTCCGTTTCTGCTCTGCTGGTTCTTCAGGCGCAGGTGGGGTGTTGCTGAGCAGCACGCTAAAGTCGTAGTTCTCCGCCTTAGCGTCAGAAAGCGCACCAACCGGCTCCACATATTGCCAATCGCCTGCGTCAATAGAGTATTCGGCCCGCTTGATGGGCGAGCTATCGTCGCCAGCATGGAACGTCACGTGCAATTCCTCCCCCTCAACGCGCGCGGCCAGGTTCTCAATGCGCGGGGCAGTGTTATCGATCTCAAAACGCTGGCTTACTTTTTCATCGGTGAGCACATCTTCCGGGCTGTGTGACGGCGCATCGCTGGCGACGACCTTAATGGTATAACCCCCATCGGGCAGCAATCCCGCCTCAAAAGAATAGAACTTGTCGGTGAGGCCAGACTTAAGCAGCTTCCAGTCGCGTTCGTTATCGCCGCGATTGAAGACCGAGTACACCAGATCATCGTCGTTGTCATCATGAGCGGCCCAGCGCACGGCCACATAGTCGCGGTCTTTGATGGCGGTAGGAGGAGATTCAACGTGTGAGCCGGGAAATAGCTGTGGCGGCGGACCAAAATTGATCACAACGTTTTCCGGGCCCTGGGAATGCACCTGCGGCTGGAAGCGCGCTCCAACCTGCACCGCAATGTCGTCGATCACCGGCGCAACATTCTTGGAAAGATAGTTAATTGCAACTTCATCAATCTGGGTTGGAGGATTGGCCGGCTTGAGCACGGCGCGCCACTGGATGAAGCGCGCAGCAGGCACATCCGTACGCGCGTCTTTGCTCAGATCAATGCGCGACCAGGAACTCCAGTTGCGGTCAGGATTATCAACATTGCCGCTGCGCGCAAACAGTTCAAAGTTGCCGCGCCCGCGGACCTCAGCCCGCCCCCAGCGGGAGAAGATATGCGCATCCTGAACGTCGCTCTCAAACGTGCCTTCAGGCTCTGTGCTGTTGCTCATGAGAAATATCTTGCCCAGGTTACTGCTGGAACAATAAAGACCTCCGCCGGGAGCCTTGCTGAATGCGCTTACCTGGTTGGCGCTGGCTTTTAGCAGATCGATGTAGTCGCCGTTTTTCTCAATGGCATAGATGCGCCCTTTGTTGCCGGTTCCGGCAATCAAGCGACCTGCAGCGTCAAAAGCCAGCGCATAGACTATGTCTTCATGTGACGACCAGATCCTCTTCGGTGAGCCATCCGGGGCGATCATATAGACGTCTGAGCCGGCCAGGTTCACGTTCCCGGCAAAGGGAACGCCGGCAGCAGGCGCTGGTTGCGCCGGTGTTCCTTGTATGGGCGGGGCAACAGGTGGTGCTGTGTGCTTTTCGCCTGTACCGGCAGCGTAGATATTGCCTGCTGCATCCACGGCCAGGGCAGTAATTTCTTTCTTGGCGGCGCTGTAAAGCACAAAGCCTTCGCCCGCAGGCGAGATTCTGTAAATCAGCCCGCTGCCATCAGAACCGGCAATCAGGTTTCCGCTGGGATCAAAGGTAAGCGCGCGAATATGCGCCTCATCGGACTTAAAGAAGACCGAGCCCTGGCCATTCTTCTCCACACGGTAAATTTCGCCATTGTCGCCGGTAGCGATGTAGAGACGGCCCTGAGCGTCAAATGCCATGTCCCAGATGTATTTGGTTTTTGGATCGAAGAAAGTATCTGCGGTGAACTGGGGAGGAGCAGCCGTGCTGCCGGCCTTGCGCGTGATGCGGTACACCTTGCCATCGGGCGATGTGGCGGCATACACAGCGCCATCCTGCCCCAATGCAATCGACTGCACCTGCAGTTCTTTCGGCTCAAAAATAATGGACGATTTGCCGTCAGGCATGATGCGATAAACACGCGCAGGCGCCCCGGTGGCGGCATAGACCACGCCGTCTTTGTCAGACGTGATTCCCCAGATAAAAGTGGAAGGGCTGGTATAAATGGCTTTAAATGCCGGCGCCAGTTCGAGCTCTCCGGTGCTGCGGATGGCGATGCCACGAGCGGTACCGCGCTCAAAATCGTCGTAGCCAGTCTCTCTCCATTGGCGCGTGCCTTCCGCGAAGGCCAGATTTACGAAGGTAAGAAATAGTAGTGCAAAAAGAATTTTTCTCATCACATTCAAGGTTAACAGTTTCTGAAATCCTGAGCGTAGCGAGGGAGCGCTATCGGATGGCAGAATTTTCAAGTGCATGATCCCCGGTTCTTTATGAACTTTCCGTCCGAGCTCCTTCGCTTATGCCAAGAAGAATAAGTTGCGCCGGGTCCTGAAAGGAGATTCGGCCGGCAAGGTAGATGCAGCGACGGAGGTATCCCAGCAAGAGATACCTCATCGACACAAGATGACTAAAAACAAAAGACATTACGCTACACTCGGGATTCTCAAATTTGTTTGGTCCTCGAGGGCATTTTCCGAAATAGAGATCCCTCGCGCTTGGGACGTTGGAAAGGCACGCTCTGGATTTTAGAATCTACTTAATGCTCAGGCTGATGATCTGCGAGCCGCTCACCACGTAACCAACAGGCGTTGAAGATTCATTCACCGCTGACTCATTGAACACCACCATCTCCTGTGTAGCGCGCATGCCTTCCATCACGTTCATCACAGAGAGAGGCACAGCAGGCATCACCTTGTCTTCCACCGTTGCCTGCGGGTTCGCTTCCAGCAGGGAGACATACAGATGGTCATTCAGATGTTCTTTGTTGAGCAACTCGATGGTTGAATTCAGGTCCAGCCGCCGCGTCATGGCAGGGCTGCCCCGGCGCGAACGGTCCAATGTCTCTGCATCGCTTACCAGGATGCGCAAAGTGCCTTTTGGAACCGAAGTAGGAACGCGCACAGGAATACGGCGCACAATGCGCTCACCGCGATACGGCCGAAGCACGGCTTCAATCGTGATCTCATCGCCGGGACGCGCTTCCGTCACGTCAGTGCGGGCGCTTTCCAGCACCGCTGAGTGGCGCTCACGCTCCAGATCGAACTCTAGCGTTACACCGCTGATGGTTGGAGCTTCAAAGGGGTTATCGTAGATGCGGCCAAAATGGTCGCCCAGGGCCGTGGCAACAGCGTAGGCGGTGGGTGTGGCATCAACCGGCGAAAACATGTTGGTCATACGCACGTCAGAAAAGCCATCTACGTGAATCCGGCCATTCATGCGATAGGTAGTTTCTTCGCCGTATTGGTTCATGCCCATCAGCGCGTTGTAAACCGTGGCCATCATCATGAGCGGCGTCAGCTTGGCGTTGTTCAGGACTTCGTAGTGGTACTCTCGCGGGCCGCTTGGGCCGTGAATGCTGAGCGTGACCGGGATCATTTTTGGCTCCAGGCCAAAGTGTCCAAGAATCCCGGTGTGGCGATCCTGTACAAAAGCGCCAACAGCCTCAGTGGTGTTGATGATCTTGAAAGAATTCAGCGGTGAAGCCAGCGTGGCTACCACATTGGCTTTGGTCATGGGCATATCCACCATGCCGTATTGCGTGAGCGGATGCCCGCAGGCAAGCAGATGGTCTTTGTCCATGTAAGTGACGGTGCAGGTCGCTGCCACGTCCATGTCACCGCGAACCAGTACTGCGCTGACGGCAGAGCCTGGGACCAAAGGCTCGGGCTGCTTTTCATTGCTGGCTGAGCCTACGCCCATCACCGGCGTGATTCCAGCCTTGGCGAAGTCCGGCGCAAATTGCTTGAGGGCGGTCTCATTGAATCCGTCAAAGACAAAAGGCGCATCAATCGGCTGGAGATATTGCGCGAAGCCCTGAGTTGAAATTGCATCCTGCTCGCCGGGAGTGCTGGTCTTGGTAGCTGCAAATGGCCTGGCTGAAGCATCGGTAGCCGCCGCAGGAACACTCTGGTCGAACTCGTTGATCTCCAGCATCTGCTCAATAGGAGTTACGCCGGCAATCGGCTCCTTGGAAAACTGCCCAATGCGGTAGGCGATGGCGCCCAGCAATTTGCCATCGATATAGACCGGGCTGCCGCTCATACCGGCTACCACGCCGCTGAACTCGGCTTTTTCGCCCTGCAGTCGCACCAGCACCACGTCACTCTTGGGGCCGTTCATGTTCTTCAGCACGCCCAGGACTTCTACTCCCATGGGCTCTGGCTGGGTACCTTGGAATACGGTGTAGCTGATGCCCTTCATGCCCGGACGCACGTCATCCACTTTCATGATCGGCGTCTGCAGAGGGGCCTGCCTGGTTTGGCTGGTGTTGGGAGTCTCCACCCTGCCCGGCGCAGCGCTTATTTGTTGAGAGGCTTGGACTTCTGCCTTATCGGGCACGGTGCGAACTGGTTGAGGAACTTGGGCTTGGGCAAAGCCCAGAAGGACAAAGACGAAGAGGGCGTGCAACAAAAGGACTTTTTTCATACTGCTTTGACCAGGGTCTAGCGAATACAATGCTACGAACCGCTTTCTGAAGGCGGACGAAAAAGCCACGGAAAAGCTGAGTTCGTGCATCTATACTAATGTACAAATTCATAAAAAGGCAGTCAGAAATGCTCTTAATACATCCAGCTTCACTGAAATTGATTTCTAGGGTAAACGCCTGCTGCCGCTTGTACTTGGTGGCGATCCTGGCCGGCGTTTTGTGTCTGGGGGAGCTTGCCGCGCCCGCTCAGAGCCAGCAGCCGCAGCCTTCGCCCACGCCTGCGGCCAGCAATCAGCAGCAGCAGCCTTCTAACGCCCCAGCCGAAGCGGGCGGCCCGGAAGGCGATATTGGCCCTATCGCGGTGCCCAAGAAACCGGACGAACCGCCCAAGAAGGAGGAGGCCCCGCCGCATCCCAAGAAAGTTGATGGGCTTGACAATTTTTCCATGCACGTCAATTCGCAGTTGGTCACGCTGGACGTAGGCGTAATGACCAAAGACGGCGTGTTTATACCCGGCCTCAAGAAAGATTACTTCCGGGTATTGGAAGACAATGTTCCCCAGACGATTAGTTCTTTCACCCAGATTCAGGCGCCCATCACTGCGGTAATGCTGGTGGAATTTTCCAATAACCAATATTTTTACAGTTTCCAGATTGACTCCATAAAGTCGGCATGGGTCTTTTCCCAGACCCTGAAAAAAGATGATTGGATCGCCATGATCTCCTATGATCTGAAGCCGCATATCGTACAAGATTTCACGCAGGACAAGCGGGCGATTCAGGGTGCGGTGGCTGGCCTGGAGCCGGGCTTTGCCATGAGCCAGGAGACCAATCTTTTTGACGCTTTGTATGACACTCTTGACCGCCTGGAAGGAGTGGAGGGCCGCAAATACATCGTCCTCATCACCAGTGGGCGTGACAGCTTCAGCAAACACACCCTGGACCAAACGCTCAAAAAGGTACAGGCCACCAGAGACGTTGCCATTTATGTGGTGGCTACCGGCAAGGCCCTTCTGGAGTATGCCCAAACGCACGGCATGATGCGCTATCTCTGCCAGATCACTGAGTTCAACTGCGAGATGACCTTCCTGCAGGGCGATAACCAGATGAAGGCGATTGCCAAAATGACCGGGGGAAAGTTCTACGAGCCAATGTTTGATGGGCAATTAAAAGAAATTTATGCGGATATCTCTCAAACGATCCGGAACCAATACGCCATCGCCTACCATCCCACCAACTCTGCCATGGATGGAACGTTCCGCAAGATCAAAGTGGAGCTGGTAGATTCAAGCGGCCATCCGTTGAAGATGAAAGACGAAAAGGGCAAAGAAGTGAAATACCAGATTGTTGCCCGCGATGGGTATAAAGCCAAGCAGCAAGTGGAATGAAGAGATTGACAATTGGGAAATTTGGAAATTGAGTAATTGGAAACCCTGGATTTTCCGCCGCGCATGGACTCTGTTTGCCGCCTGTGACGCAGGCGGTGTCAATTTACCGAATTATCAATTTACTCAATTATCAAATTGTTTTAGTGGAAGTAATGCTGCAACAGCGCCAGCAATCCCACGCCAATAAAAACCACCAGCGCAATGCGCACGCCCGGCTCTTTGTTTACTTCCGGAATCAGGTCAGAAGCCGCCACGTAAAGCGTAACGCCGGCTGAGAGGGGGAGCGCTGACGCAATGGAACGGGTAAATACGGTAATGGTAAGCACGCCGCCCACAGTCGCCAGCCCAAGGACAGCTGAGGCCAGCCATGCCGCTCTCCTGCTGCTGCCGCCAGCCAGCATTACGGAAGACGCGGTAAAGCCTTCTGGAACCTTGTGCAGTATGACTGCCAGAAAAATGACCCATCCCAGCCATCCGGAGATCAGGAAGCCGGAAGCGATTGCAATGCCGTCAAAGAACGTGTGGATAACCAATCCAAAAAGCACGGAGTAGCTTTTGTGCGGGCCGGAAAATTGCTCCGAATGCGTCTCTTCACCGAAGTGAAAATGACCTGTGATCGTATGCTCAAAAAAATGGACGATGAAATATCCCACCAGCAAAAGCAGAGGCGCTTTGGAACCAGCCAGTTCAATGCTCTCTGGCAGCATTTCCAGAAATGCTGTGCCCAGCATAAAGCCTGCACCCAGCGCAACAAAGTAGCGCAGGTAGCGGCGCTCCCAATCTTTCTGGACAATGACGGCTCCGCCCAGGCCATTGGCCAGGGCGGCGGTGATTCCCAACAGAATGCTTGTAGTAATGGGGCCCATTATGGGATGAATCAGAATAGCAGAATCAGCAAGAGAGCTTTTATGTGGGAACCGCAGCCGGAAGAGTCAGCGGCCAGTTTGTCAATTGAAGTTCATCGTCGCGCGATGAGCATCTGCCAAAAGGCGGTTCCAAATTGGCATTCGTGCAACTCAATTAACATTCAGCAACGCCTCACAGCAATTCTGCGGAGCTATAATTTTGCCAGCCAGGTCATTTGGAGCGGTTGAATCTTTATTTTGAAAGGCGGACCTTATGACCGAACAGAATAATAGAGTTCTTGTTCGTAGGGGTGCACGTATTCTCACGCAAGCGGAAATGACAGAAGTGCGCGGTGGCTATTCAACCCCGATTCTCTTCACCGAGCAACTCACCAATCTTGGAAAACTCGCAGTGGACCGTTACCCTGACGAGAAAGCAGCTTAATGAAACCGCTTAAAACACTCCCCCGGCAATAAAGCCGGGGTTTTCTGTGCCCAGGCTAAGCTGGCGCATTTTAAAGCGGTTCCTTAGTAGTTATATCCGAGATTCGCGGCGGGAGGTAGACTGGGATTGGCGAGTTCTCCTCGACGACAAACGATATTATGGCGCGAGCCTATTCCGACGATCTGCGGGGCAAGATTTTGCGGGCGTATGAACATGGGCAACAAGGGCTGGAGGCCATTGCCGAACAGTTTGGGGTCAGCTACGGCTACACCAAGAAGATTCGGCGCCAGCAGTTACAGAGCG
>DATEHN010000052.1:0-4259 GCA_035279585.1 Candidatus Angelobacter sp.
TTCGGCCTTAAAACGCAAATCCAAACCGCCCCGCATTTATAACCTCGGCGGACGACCGGCTTTGTCCGCCGCCACTTAAATCTCTCAGGGGGTGACATTTTATCGTCGCAGTTAATACGACATTTTTTCGTTGCAACTACAGCATGAGAACGCATGGCGCTGGGCTTGGGCCGAATGCGTTCTTTTTCGGGAACAACAGCGTCTGGGTCAAGAAGCACTTCCACCGCATCCCGGTAATGAATGGAGGCGGGTGTAGGGCGATAGTTCGTGTCCTTCTCCTGGCGAAAAAACTTGAAATTACTGACCAGGAGAATTTTTCCTTTCACATCAACGTTCAGAGCGCTGATGCGCCAGATGCCGGGGGCAACCTCGGTCTGGACAATTTCATAAATACCGCCCTTATTCAGATGCCCAAGTATGGCCCAGCCGAAGGAAACGTCTTTAACCAGCTTGCCTTCCACCCGCACAATGCGCTCCTGTTCCGGCTCAATCCAAACAGAACCTTCCATGCCGCGATACAACTGCGTTTCGCGGTCTTTGGGAGAAAAGCCTGGATTCGGACGGAAAGTGAAGCGCAAAAGGCCATTTTCACGGCCGGCATAATCGAAGAGGACCGCCTGGGGAAAGGCTTTGACCATGCGGACTCGCCGCTGGGCTTCAGATTTGTCCTCCTGAAACTCGGCTTTTACCGCGTCGCGGTCGCGGAGAAGCTTTTCCAGCCGATGCTCCTGCTTTGCCTGCTGGTCCGGCTGCAAAGGCTCATCGTGGAAGAGCACAATACGGTCAGCACGTCCTTCAGCCGTTTCAATGACCGAACGCGTTTCTGATCCCCAACTCCAATTCAGCCGCTCTGTGAACTCAAATGGGATAGGATTTTGCAGGGCGTGGACTTCGTTCTCTGAAGCACGCTCAATCATGGCGAGGTAATCAGTGGGCTGTGGCGCTTTCCGCCGGGCCTGCGCCAGGAGATTTATGCCTGTGCTGAGCGCGAGCGCCAGCAGGATGAGAAACTGCGTGGCTTTAGGCATGATCAGGGTTGAAGGGCCTGTTTGGCTGTGATTTTTACCTGAATGGCTTGCAGGCTTGAGGCGTCCCATCCGCCGCCAAGCGCCTTCACCAGATTCACTGATGTGACCAGGCGCTGGCCAAGAATCTGCGTGGCCAGACGCTGGCTATCCAGCAGGGTCTGTTCCGCATTGACAACATCAAGATAGGTAACCAAACCTCCAGTATAGCGATCATTAGCGATGCTAAGGGCGCGCTGGGCGGCCTCCACGGAGAGCTGCTGGGTTTCTGCGGCCTGCGAAAGCACGTTGAGTCCTGAAAGCGCATCTTCCACTTCCTGAAAGGCCGTAAGCACAGTTTGGCGGTAATTGGCCACGGAAACGCCATATCCGGACCTGGCAAAATCCACCTGGGCGCGGCGGCGGCCTCCGCTGAATATGGCCTGAGTCACGTTGGCGCCGAGGGCCCAGAAGCCGTTGGCAGCGCTGATGATGTTGCCGAGCTGGCTGCTCTCAACACCTCCTCCAGCAAAGAGGTTAATACCCGGATAGTAGGCGCTCTTGGCTACGCCGATCTGAGCATTCTGCGCGGCCATCTGGCGTTCAGCCTGGGCCACGTCTGGGCGGCGTTCAAGAACGTCTGACGGCATCCCAATCGGGACGATTGGCGGCGCTAAATTCAACGGTTTTACCGGAACGCTGAAACTGGAAGCCGGTACGCCCACCAGGGCGGCAATAGCATGTTCAAACTGTGCCCGTTGCTGGCGAAGCAGGATGGCCTGGGTCTTGGTGGACTCAAGCAAAGTTTCCTGCTGGGCCACGTCCAGACCGGATGCCACGCCGCCAGCGTGCCGGTTCTGCACCAGCGTCAGCGATTTGGTCTGGTAAACGACCGAATCATCGACCACCGCAATCTCGGCATCTAGCTCCCGCAGGCTGAAGTAATCCACCGCCAGTTCTGAAGTGATGACCAGGCGGACATTCTCTAAATTGGCCGCTGTCGCCTGATACGTAGCGTTGGCAGATTCAACGTTGCGGCGAACGCCGCCAAAAACGTCCGGTTCCCAGGTGACGTTGAAAGGAATCTGGAAGTCACTGGAAGTGGATGGAGCGGCCAGAGGGACGCCGCTGGTGGTTGGCTTTCCTGCGGAGGTCTGTACGCGCTGTGCCGTTAGCCCAGCGCTTAGCTGGGGGAACAGCCCTGACTGGGTAATGCGGGCAGAAGCACGCGCTTGCAGCAACTGGTAGCGCGTAACCTCAATCGTCTGGTTGGCTTTGATTGCCTGGTTTTCATATTGCGTCAGCTCAGGATCAGAGAAAGTGCTCCACCAATCGCCTTTGGGAATGGAGTCTTTAGGGTTAGCGATGCGCCAGGGCGGTTGCTCTTTCCAGGTGGGCGCTACGGCCACGTCTGGCCGGTGATAGTTTGGCCCTACTGCACAACCAGTGAACCCCGACAAAACGCAAGCAGCGGCTGCAGACCATAAAAGGCCAAGCTTCACGATTTTGCTCCGCCTCCGGCTTTAACGTTAACTTCCTCGCCATCCTCCAGCGAATCGGCGGGATTCACAATGACCTGGTCGTTTGCATCCAGGCCACCCAGAATTTCAATTTTCGTTCCAAAATCGCGGCCAATGATGATGGCTTTCAAATGGACTTTATTGTCAGGCCCAACCACGGCCACGCGTGGCCCCTCCGGGCGGAAAAGCACGGTGTTCACCGGGACTGACATCCTTGTAATCTGGATTGGCACCGCGAAGTAAACCTCAGCATAAGAGCCGGGCAGCAATTGTCCATTTGGATTGGGAACGTCAATTTCCGTCAGCAGGGTGCGTGTTGTGGGATCAATGGCGTCTGCTGTGCGAACAACCTTGCCATTAAATTTTTGTCCAGGATATTCGCGCAACTCGATATAGGCCGGCAGCCCAGCCCGGATAGCAGGAGCATTGCTCTGGGGGACACTCACAAAAACGCGCAAAGGATCAATTTGAGCAACATCAAAGAGCTCGCGGCTCTGCCCGGTGCTGTCGGCGGTAATCAGGGCGCCTACGTCAGTATTGCGGCGTGTAATCACGCCGGTAATCGGCGAGTAAACATGCTTGAAAGATTCAAGCTGCTGCAACCGGCGCACGTTGGCATCTGCGGCGGCCAGGTTTGCCTGGGCCTGTGCGTAGGCGCTTACTTGTTGATCGGCTTCCTGCTGTGAGACAGAGTCGGTTTTGCGCAAGTTTGTCCAGCGCTCAGCGGTAGACTTTGCAAGTTGCATCTGGGCGTCAGTCTGCTGCCGTGTTGCCTTGGCCTGGGAAAGTTCCTGGTCAACTTCCGGGGTATCGATTTCAGCCAGCAACTCACCCTTTTTGACGTGGCTGCCAATATCTTTGTTCCAATGCAGCAGGTAGCCGTTGGTGCGGGCAAAGATTGCCGACTGAACATAAGGCTGGAGCTGCGCCGGAAGCACCAGTTGATCTGCAGCCGGCTCAGCGCCAGGCTTGGTTACGCCAACCGTCGGTACGGCAAGCCTTTCCGTCTCTTTGGCAAGCGCGCCGCGTTCGGTGAGCCGTCGCGCGATCGCGAAGCCACCGGCCACAAGGAGAATGCCCAGCACTATAAGAGCGAGCCGCCCACTTTTTGGCGGTTTCTGCTGCTGGTCTGAATTCGGCGAGCTGCTCTTGGCTGGCGCCGGACTATGTTGTTCCGTAAGCTCTGTCATAAGTCGTCTTAGGTTCCGGAATAAACTTCATGTTGTGTCTCTGCAAGCCTGGCTGCATTGGCTTCACGTCGCCCATGAATAATACTGAAAATCACAGGCACAAACAGCAGCGTCGCTACCGTGGCAAAGACCAGGCCGCCGATCACAGCGCGTCCCAGCGGAGCGTTCTGTTCGCCGCCTTCACCTAATCCCAGCGCCATGGGAACCATGCCGATAATCATAGCCAACGCAGTCATGATTACAGGGCGCATACGGGTATAGCCGGCTTCCAAAGCCGCATCCATTGCGGTTAGCCCTTCGCGCATGCGTTCGCGGGCAAATGAAATCACCAGAATGCTGTTGGCAGTGGCCACGCCCATACACATAACTGAGCCGGTAAGCGACGGTACGTTCAACGTGGTATGGGTGAGCAGCAGAATCCAGACGATCCCTGCCAGTGCGCCAGGCAACGCCGTGATAATAATGAACGGATCAAGCCAGGACTGAAAATTCACCACGATCAGCAGATAGATAAGAACAATCGACATGACCAGGCCTATGCCGAG
>DATEHN010000053.1:0-13873 GCA_035279585.1 Candidatus Angelobacter sp.
TATCGTGAGATTGTTCCGCCGGAAAAGATTGTCTCAACGGAAAAGTTTGATGAGGCATGGTATCCGGGTGAAGGGCTGGGAACCGTTGTCTTCACAGAACAGGGCGGCAAAACCACTGTTACCCAGACGGTGCGATATGAATCGTGCGAAGCCCGCGATGGCGTGCTCAGGTCACCCATGGAAACCGGAGTTTCGGCGAGCTACAACATGCTGGAAGAGATCCTGGGACCGATGGTGGCTGGAGCTTAATTATTTCGAAATCAAGTTTCAGACCGAGACTTCAAAAAAACTACAACTGACGCCGGGCAATGAAAGCGTGACTGTGAGGGCCGCAAAAAATTGCATACCTTCTCTTCCTAATCAAGCGCGCGGAAGAATTCCCGTTCCGCAAACAGGACAGAGACGAAGTTAATGATTTTGGACGTACATGTTGGCATTAGAATGGTGCAGCTAAATTTGTGACAACTGAAAAGTCTCCGGTTCAATAGGAGTCAACAGCTTTCCACGAATGGCTTGCAAAGGAAGGTGCTATGGCCAAGTACATACGCGCGAACGCCTGGAACAAAGGCGGAACTTTCGATAATACTGATCTTTTGTGGTATGCAAAAGGGGTTGGCGAACTGCAGAAGCGGCCTCTCGACAATAAATTCAGTTGGTGGTTTTTTGCTGCGATCCACGGCGTGGACATTAACGGCTGGGGACAAGTCCCTGCTCCGCCCCGCGTACCCACTACGCCGTTACCGCCGCCGAATGTTTCAAAATTATTCTGGGCCCAATGCCAGCACCAAACCTGGTATTTTCCTCCATGGCATCGTGGGTATCTGCTGGCGCTGGAAGCGAGTATTCGGGCAGCTGTAGTTGAACTCAAAGGCCCGGCTACCTGGGCGTTGCCTTACTGGAACTATTTCGGAGGCGGAAATGAATCTAAGCTGCCTCCGGCATTCACGCAGAAAACTTTGCCTGGCGGCAGTACCCCCAATCCGCTTTACGTTGCGGCCCGCCATGGATCCGGAGCCGACCTGAACAGGATCAATCAGAAATGTTTATCCAACACCGTATATCAGGGCAACAATCCTCAGACGCCACCACCTGGGTTTGGCGGCCCAATCACCAATTTCTCGCATTACGGCGCAACCAGTGGAAACCTTGAGGCGAATCCGCATAATCTGGTGCACACCGAGGTTGGAGGACGTGGTGGATTGATGAGCGATCCAGATTATGCAGCACTCGATCCCATCTTTTATCTGCATCACGCCAATATTGACCGGATGTGGGCGGTATGGAACCAGAAGCATCCCAACCCGAACGATCCCTGGCTTAAAGGTCCCACGGACCGTAAATTTGTGATGCCAATGCCAGACAAAGACTGGCAGTACACGCCGGGAGACGTGGACAGCCTCAGCAAGTTAGACTATACCTATGACAATTTGCCAGCGCCTCCAGCCGTAAATCTGTTGGCCCAAAGGCTGACGCGGCTGGGAGCGATTGACGCCGCAAGCAAAGTAGCGGAAGGAGGTCCCGTGATCTCAGGCGAAAACATAGAACTGGTTGGCGCCAACCAGCAGCCTCTTCCGATCAAAGGTTCCGGAGTCAGCACCACCGTCAGGCTCGATCCTGGCGTCCGGCACAAGGTCACCGCGAGTCTTGCCAGGGCCTCTGAAACGGCTGCGCCGGACCGTGTTTTTCTCAACCTGGAAAATGTGCGCGGAGTACAGGACGCCACCGTACTCGACGTCTATATCAACCTGCCGGAGGGCGCAAAGCCCAGCGATCATCCTGAGCTTTTCGCGGGGAGTGTTTCACTTTTCGGTTTACGAAAAGCAAGCCTAAAGGACGAGAAGCACGGCGGTGAAGGACTGAACCTGGTGCTGGACATCACCGACGTTGTTGACGCGCTGCACCTTAAGAACGCGCTCAATGCGGATTCACTGAATGTGAGAATTGTGCCCGCGAATGAGGTCCGGGACGAAGACCAAATTACGGTTGGACGAGTCAGCATCTATCGTCACGGCCGCTAAGCAGAGGCCAGACGGTGATATACGACGCTCGGGAGTTCGCACGAGTCCGTAATGCATTGCTGCTCGTGACTGCGGCCTCGTGGGTGCTACTTCTGGCTGGGCAAAGCGGAATGCTTATGCTTACGCATTGCCCGGTCGCGAGCTGTGAATCCATGCCGTTCCCGGCATCATTGCAGATGCTGCTGGCGATGAACCCACCCGCATCGCTGGCGGCTGGATGGGCGCTGATGCTTGCGGCCATGATGTCACCGGTCGTGATCGCACCTCTCGACTATATCCGCCTGCGCAGCTTTGCCAATCGGCGCGTCCGCTCCAGCGCGCTTTTCCTGGTGGGCTATTTTGCTGTCTGGATGGCGGCTGGCGGCGTGCTGCTGGCAATGGAGATTGCGGTCAAGTTGTTTGCACCGCAATCCTATCTACCGGCGGCAGCGGCGGTTCTTATCGCGTTAATCTGGCAGATTTCACCTATCAAGCAGCGTTGTCTTAACCGCTGCTGCGCTTATCCGGTGTTAGCGGCGTTCGGCGGTGCAGCAGATTTTGACGCGCTTCGCTTTGGAATAACCCACGGGGCATGGTGCGCCAGCTCCTGCTGGGCGTTGATGCTGGCGCCAATGCTGCTCCCGCGGGTACATCTTCTGGGGATGGCGATCATTGCCCTTCTGATTTTCAGTGAAAGGCTGGAAGAGCCACGGCCGCTGAGCTGGCGATGGCGCGGCTGTGGTAGAGCTGTACGCATCATGATCGCGCAGGCGCAGATGCGGCTGCAGCGCAATTGAATTGAGGTACGACGATGAAGCTTGGTATTCCTGTCTATGAGGGTGTGGACCTGCTCGATGTCGCCGGCCCATATGAGATGTTCAAGTGGGTCAATGCGAGCAAGGGATTGAACGTGGTTATCATTTCAGCCGACGGACGCGCGGTGAAGACGCTGAATGGCGTCCGATTCGAGGCGCATGCGAGCTTTGCCGAGACACCGTCACTTGATGTGCTGTGGGTTCCGGGCGGCGACCCGAAAGTACTGGGGCAAATCATGTCTGATCCCAACTCTCCCTATCTCGCTTATCTGAAGAAGGTGGCGGCTGGGGCAAAGTGGGTCTGCTCGGTATGCGAGGGCGCGTTGCTGCTGGCGCGCGCCGGACTACTGAATGACCACAAAGCCACCACCCATTGGGCATTCGTCGAGTGTCTGAAGCGCTTTCCCATCGATGTCGATACCACTCACCAGCGCTTTATCGTGTCTGGAAACCGCTTGACCGGCGGCGGCATATCTTCAGGACTAGATGAGGCGCTGAAGCTCATCTGCCTCTTGTTCGGCGAAGAAACCGCTAAGGAAGTGCAGGTCACGACACAATATTTCCCCAAGCCACCGGTCGTGGGCAGCATTCCTCCTGCTCCCTCCTGTCCTGTGCAGTGGTGACCTATGCTCCACAAAAAATCAGCACGACACCAGGCTAACGAATGGCAGGTTTTTGCTGGCGAGCGGCGGAGGGAACGGAGGCCTTACCATATTTCAGATCGCAGACAACGGCTCTATCTCTGAGGTTCCAGGTTCACCTTTTTCTTCCAGCGCGCCGGTTGGAGTTGTGGAGAACAACTGTGCAGGCAATCTGGTCTTTGCCGGCGGGTTCGGGTTTATTGATGTGTTCTCACTTGCCGCTAATGGCAACTTGACGCCAGTGCCGGGATCTCCTTTCTCCGATGGTCAAGCGCACTTTGACATGGCATTGAGTCCTGCGAATCAGTTCCTCTTCACGTCTGGAGGGTTCGCGCAAACCGACTCTGTGTTCACCATTGCTGCGAATGGCACTCTTTCGCAAATTGCGGGTTCACCCTTTCCTCTGCCAGATTTCACCGGCGGCCTTGCAACCACGCCAAAAGGCGATTTTCTCTATACGGCATTGTTCATCAGTGGGAGCGTGGACGGAGAGAAAGTTGGCGCAGACGGAACGCTCACACCGGTCACGGGTACGCCGTTTAGTACAAATGAAAACTCAATCGCGGGCCTGGTTGAAAGCGTTGCTACTTTTCCCGCGCCTTCTTGTTCAAAGCACTGATCTTAAAAATCTATATCAACAACAGTGGGCACTCCAGATATGGAGTGCCCGTCTTAAACCTGCTTCATGCCAAGGCGGCTAGGCAGCAAGATTGATCAGCGCGAGACCGCTTTCAGCATCGGGAGTGCGGCGGAGATGAACGGGCATTTCCACGACAATCATTTCCAGAGTGGGCCAGACGCGACCGCCCAGGAAGTGTCCGCCATGCGCGGAGCCATCGGCCTTGCCCACCACCACGTGTGCGTGGAGCATTGGCTTGCCGTCACGCTGCACAATGTTGCCGGTAAATGCCAGGACCTCAACTTGTTCATGGATTGGAATCTTCTTGTAGCTCTTTTTCTGCCGCTCAACAAATCCCAGCGTCACTTCACTGAAAGCGCCGATGGCGGCCAGATGGGCGTCGGCAAAATGATTTGTGTTCGCGAATTCCAATAGGCGTTCCTGAACCTCATCATCTTTATCGAATACCAAAGCAAAAGTACGCAGCCCGTTGCTCTCATGAAGCAATTTTGATTTCATGCATTCTCCTTGTTCGCTCCTGCTGGAAACCTTATGAACCTGTTTCAAAGGATGCGTGGAACAAAGCGCGCGCTGCCAGCGCACAACATGCAGTAATGGTGAACATTGGGGAAAGAATTAGGTAAGAGAGGGGAACAGCTTTGATCCAAACCATCGCGGGACCCGGCCGTGGACCCGCGATCGAGTCGCCCAAAAAACTGAAGCTAAGTTAGTCCTGGGTGATGTCCCGGGGCAGGCCGTTAGGACCGCGGCTGATGATTGAAGTTGGCAGGTGGCACTCTTCGCCACCGGTTACTCTTGCGATTTCCTCCTGCGTTACAATCCGAGCACTCGTCCGCGCGAGCACTCTCATATCATCTTTCTGGTATGACATTGCTTGCTCCTTTCTAACTAAAGGCAGACAGTATGCCCGAAAATGTGGAGATTGAGAAATCCCAAAATGGCACCTGCAGAAATCAAAAATCAAGCAGTCAAGTGGAGTGGAGAAACGAGTTGCGACGAATCGCGTTCAACGTTGGAAGCGAACCAGCCACAAGCGCTAAGATGAAATTGAGCACAGCAAAAAGCTGAGATCACGCCCAATGAAAGCCGCCGTTCTCATTTCTCCACGCGATATCTCAACCCGGCCACTTGAAATCAGGGACGTTGCAAAACCTGTACTCAAGCCGGACAACGTTCTCCTGCGGGTACGCGCATGCGGCGTATGCCGAACCGACCTGCATATTGTGGAAGGCGAACTGCCGCCGCAACGGCAGGAAATTATTCCCGGCCATCAGATTGTCGGAGAAGTTGTGGACGCAGGCACGAGTGATCTGCTACAAGGTTCGCGCGTAGGCGTCTCATGGATTGGCGGCGTGGATGAAAGCTGCTGGTACTGCCGGCAAAACATGGAGAACCTCTGCGACTCGCCGACATTTACGGGCTACAGCGTGAACGGCGGCTATGCAGAATACGCACAGGCGCGCGCGGATTTTGTCTTTCCCCTGCCGGCTGCCCTTGACGATATGCAGGCTGCGCCCTTGTTGTGCGCTGGGATTATCGGCTTCCGCAGCCTGCGCGTGGCAGAGGTAAAACGCGGAGAGCGTGTAGGACTATTTGGTTTTGGAGCTTCAGCGCACCTTGCCATTGCCGTGCTGCAGGCGTGGAACTGTGAAGTTTATGTCTCAACGCGAGGCGCTTCACATCGCCAACTGGCGGCATCTCTGGGGGCAAAGTGGGTAGGCAGCGAAAGCGAAACACCGCCGGTGAAGCTTGATCGCGCCATCACTTTCGCGCCCAGCGGAGAGGTGGTTGTGGCCGCGCTGGCCAGCCTGCGCAAAGGCGGCGTGGTTGCCATCAACGCGATCCATCTGGACCGCATTCCGCAGTTTGATTACGACCGCCTGTTGTGGGGCGAGCGGCAGATGCGCAGCGTAGCCAATATGACTCGCGCTGATGCCCGCGATTTTCTGCAAATTGCAGCCGAGATCAACCTGAAGCCAAGAGCAACAGTGTTCTCACTTGACCAGGCCAATAAGGCGCTGGCAGCGGTGAAGAATGATGCGATCAATGGCGCAGCCGTCATTGTTCCCCAGCGAATTGATGGAATGGTTTAGCTTACAGGTATCGTCACCGCAAAATGGGTTCTCCAGCGTTTGAGTGATCTCTATCACGGTAGTTGCCGCAGGCCAATGACACTATAATCAGTGAGCCTGAGCAACCAGCCAGTGGAGGGTTCCGATGCTGAGAGTCATGATCAACAACTGGTGGTTGTTTGCCTGCCGTGCAGCGTTTGCGCTGGTGTTTGCCGCCTACATCTGGTTTATTGAGGGCGCACAGATGCCTCTGCTGTTGCGCGCTTTTGCTCATGCTTCCGCAGTTGAGCTGTTTGGGCTGCTGGCCTTTGGCGCGGGAATTTTTACATTGGCCGCAGCCATGCGTCCCTCCAGCCGAGGCCATGATCGCGGGTTGCTTCTGCTGGATGGCCTGGGGGCTTGCAGCGCGGGCGTGATCGTGGTGGTTGTTCCCTCCTTGCTGCTGGCTCAGCTTGTCTGGATCATCGTCTTCTGGGCGCTGCTCATAGGCGTATGCGAGATCCTGATGGCGCGCGCAATACGCCGGCACCTGCGCGATGAACGGTTTCTGGCAGGAGCAGGATGCGGCTCTGTGATCTTCGGCAGCATTCTGCTTCCGGGCTGGGTCAAGGACGAACACATCTTGCTGGTGTGGCTGGCTTGTTATGCTCTCTTCAGCGCCGTTGCGATGGCTGGCCTGGCGTATCGACTGCGGCAGGCAAGCACGCTACCGCAAATGCTGGCGCATGGTGCGCTCAAAGAGAGTGCTGCGGCCACGTCTAAATAACATTAATCGCTCAATGGAAATTCCTGCCACGATCTCCTGTGATCCCCATCACAGCTTCTCTGGACAAAACCGGGTGAACTAATAGCGTGCGCGACAAATTCAGCACCAAGGTCCCACGCAGGAGGGATGCTGAAGCCGGAAAGGAGAGGCCATGAAAGACCGGGTGAAACAGGTTTATCTGATGCTTGGAAACATACTCAACAACCCAAGGGCTTTTGGCCTGGAAGAGCGGCCGCCAAGGCCTTTGCAAGATGCCATGAACAGAATGCAGCGCGAGCTGATGGAAGCGCTGCGCGAGGAAACGACGGAGAAGGATTTTTTGCCGGCGGAATTGTCGCAAGATGCTGACTGTCGTGCTTTTGGCGCAGTTACGTTTCCGTCCGCCTCATTCACCTTTCATGATGAAGATCACGCGGTGGAAGACGCTTCTGGCCGCGAACTTTGATCTCGACTGATCTCCGATTGCTGAGGTAAGGGAAGTTGGCCCATGGCAGCCGCGATTTCGATTCAAAGATTACGCTTTGTCATCAAAAGATCAGCGCTGATTTAAGAAGTCTTCCAGCACGGCAAGATATTTTTCCGGCTCCTCATAAGAAGGCAGATGGCCGCTGTGCTCAAAGAAGACAATCTTTGCTCCCGGGATCTTATGGGCCAATTGCCAGGCTGTCACCGGAGTAACGTTCATATCAAAGCGGCCGTTGATAACCAGCGTAGGAAAGTTGAAGCTGCCAAGCTTGGCGGTATAGTCGAGATCGAATGACGCTTTTCCCATAGCTTCACCAACCGCAGGTTCAAAACCAAGATCGCCCATGCGGTCCATATAAGCATCACGCTTTTCCGGCGAGTAAAAGAGCATACGGAAGTGGTTGCGAAGGCCGGCGCGAGCGGCTGCCTCGGTATCGGGCCCGAGACTCTTCATCTCCTTTTCATTCTGCTCTTCGACATCCGGAAACACGTCCTGAAGCACGCGCACCAGCTCCTTTAATTTCGGCCCAGGCGAATCTGAGAGCACCAGCTTGGCCAGATGCTCAGGATGAGCTGAGGCGTAGGCCATGGCGATAAAGCCGCCGAAAGAGTCACCGAGCAGGGCAAATTTGGTGAGGCCCAGCTTCTGGCGCACCGCTTCCAGGTCTGCTACATACGCGTCCATGGATTGCGGAGCGCCCGGCTGCATGCGCTTCGATCCGCCAATGCCGCGCTGATCATAAAAAATCACAAGGCGGTTCTTGGCGATTCGCTCCCAAAGATCGTTCTGCACCATGTAAGCGTGCGAGAGGCCAGGGCCGCCATTGATGGCGATGATCGGGAGCGCCGAGCCTTGCACGCCTAGAGTTTCATAAGCGATATCCACCTGCACAGTGTGCGCGATGCCTTTTGTATGCGGCACGGTTTGAGCCGGGAGGGTGGCAGAGCAGAGGAGGAGCAAGGATGTGACCAGTGGCTTCATAAAGATATGACACCTCAGAAGCAGCAGATTACCATTTTTGCGTTTGGACATCACTGCGCGCCAAACGCGCCTTCACCATTTTCCTGATCAGCGCAAGTGGTAATGGTTTATCGGCGGGAAAGTGGATGGTGCCTTTGGAGGTGGTGTAGCCCTGAAGATCGTCCTTGAACTCTTCAACGATCGCTGCGGTGGGAAAGAGGCTGTAGTGATCAGCGAAAGCGGCATACCAGACCAGGACACGCTTGTGCTTGAATGCAGGAATCTTGTAGCTGATGATTTCGGTGGCTTCCGGTGGAACAACGGAGCGGATGGCTTTGCGAATTTCTTCCAGAGCGCTGCGGGCGGACGCGGGAGCGGCAGCAATGTATTGATCTACGCTTACGGGAGCTGCTTTGCTGCGAGCGGAGGAGCGGTTTGATGCCTTCTTTCTCAGGGATGAGGTTTTCGATACGCGGGCAAGTCGGCGCTTTGCAGGCCTGGCCTTCTGCATTTGGCGATAGTACCGCAAGCAATCAACGATCGACAAACAACAGCCCGGCAAATCAGATGAGAAATGGAGGCGCCCGCGAACGCCAATCAACATTGACAACCTTGGCGGAATTTTGTGTATCCTAGCTGAGAGGCGGTAGTTCATGTCTGCGTTTGCTCCCGTACATTCTGTGTTCTTTTACGATACGGACATGGCGCTGGTGAAGCGTCTATGTGGAATGGTTTCCTCAGGGTTTGATCTGGGAAAGTCTGCCCTGATTGTGGCCACTCACGACCATTGCCAACAGCTGATTGAGGCGCTAGAGAAAAGCGGCGTAGACGCGGACGCGAGCATGCGAGAGGCGCGCTTGTGGATGCGCGATGCCAGGGGGATACTCTCACAATTTATGGTGGGTGACCGCCCCAATCCCGCGCTCTTCCTGGCGTCTGTTGGCCAGTTGCTGAAAGATGCGCAAAATTCAGCAGGCCAGAATGATCAGAACCTGGTGGTTTTTGGCGAGATGGTAGCCCTCCTGTGGAATGACGGCAACAAGGGTGGCGCCCTGGAGTTGGAGTGCCTTTGGAACAACGTACTCAGCCAGACGGCATTTCATTTGCACTGCGCTTATCCCCGGTCTCTGTTTTCCAAAGACGCCACCGGCATGATGAACGTCTGCGAGAGCCATTCCCACGTTTTTGGCGCGATAGCCGGCGCAAACTAACAGCTTAGGATCTATGGCGAATCGCAATCTGGGGTTTCCGTGCGGTTGGTACGCTTCCTGGATCTCTATTCGCTCAAGCATGTTAGCTGAGTAAATATCCAGGCGATTCCTGGGGAATGTATCCCGTCGCCGCGGTAAAATTCCGACGGTCACAGGGAAGGAAATACAGGTTTTCCTGTAACTCTGGATGCTACGGCCACTCGATCCCGTTAGCACTACCTGAAAACACACCGCGTAGCGCGCACGCCCCGGCGCCCGGAAATCCTTGTCCCAGAGAGGGTCACAATGAAACTTATTAGAAACATGTTTGTTAGCCGGACCATTGCCGCCGTGCTGGCTGGCGTGGACATTGAAGTTACATAGTCCTGAATTTTAGAAATTAAATCGGAGCGATTAGCAGAACTTGGCGCCGAAGAAAATACGGGTTTCCGGCCAGTTGCTCAAGTTGCGGCGAACAACGCGCGCCAATCTGGTGCTTGAATGCAGCATCATCGGAATATCAGCGCCTTGAAACGTAATTTGTACTCTGGCATCCACCTCAAGCATTTCATTGGATGAAAACAGGAGTCCAGACTCGCTCATGTTGATAGCTTCGCCGATTCGCCACTCCTGTCCGTCTTCCAATCGGTAACGTAAAGGAATATGAAGCTCGTGGCGTACAGCCCGGACATCGGCTGCAGCTTGAGGTTGTAACCTGGAATCGATCTTTTCCATGCATTCTCCATCAACGATCTTTGCAAAGCAAGACCACCTTTAGATGGCAAACTGATCTGAGGCGGTTATCGAGGGGGAGCCGTAACACCAGTTGGCCTAAGATTCTCCATTGCCGTTGCTGGGCTGTCAAGCTCAGATTGTCCACATTTGAGTTTATTTAATTTTACAAAGCTGAAACGAATTACCGATTTTTGTCACGCATCTTTAAGCAAAAAATCCCTCAACTACCTCATTAGCTTCTTAAGTTAGGAAGTGAGCGAATAAGGCGGCCTGACAAAATAAAAACATGCACGTACCCTTGGGCAGATTAATAGACTTTAAGGTTCGTTTGACACTCTCTTCCCGCTTCTCTTACGCGCTTATCTCATCTGCTCAGGCGAGATAATTTTCCCCAAAATTAACCAAGCATTGGTTCCTGAGTTTCTCCCGAAATCATAGATTTGGCGGCACTTAATCCAGTTGATTTCGGTTTTACCTCCAATTGAGACGGTGTGCATTGCCAGGTGATTGCGTGAAAGCGCAGATTGCGATCACACGCAAGTGGCCGATTGCACGGCTTGCGGAAAGCGCCGTGTTGTAGCTTCCTTCCCAACGCTTTTTGCGGACTGCAATTGGTCAGAAGTGAATCGGCATCGGAGGTGAATCAAATGAACTACACTCAAGCATCCCAGCCCGCAAACTTTCGCGAGGCCAAACGCATACAACAGAGCTTTCTTGCCGGCCTGGAAAAGCGCACGCTTATCTGGCTGGCCGCACGCACACCATCCTGGATCAATTCTGACCATCTGACTGTTCTTGGTTTGCTTTCCATGGCAGGCGCCGGGGCTGGCTATTGGTGGTCGCGAAGCAATCGTGTGGGCCTGCTCTTGGTCATCGTGTGCCTGGCGCTGAACTGGCTGGGCGATTCGCTGGACGGGACGCTGGCGCGCTACCGCGACCACTCACGTCCGCGCTACGGTTTCTATGTTGATCACATTGTAGATGCCTTTAGCGCGCTTTTTCTGCTTGGCGGCCTGGCTCTTTCCGGGTACATATCGCCGGTGATCGCTCTTGGGCTGCTGGCAGCCTATCTCATGCTTTCAGTCGAAGTTTATCTTGCCAGCTATACGCTGGGAGACTTTAAGATCTCTTACTTCAAAATGGGACCAACGGAGCTGCGCCTGCTGCTCGCAGTGGGAAACGTGGTGCTCTATTTCTGGAAGTCTGCGGCGCACGTTGCCGGCCGCGCACACAAATTTTTTGACGTCGCGGGGACCATCGGCATCTCCGGCATGTTGCTGATCATGGTGATCTCGGCCATCCACAACACGCTGCGGCTTTATCGCCAGGAGCCAATTCCTGCGGGAAAACCGCTGCCAAGAAAACAGCCGCTTCCGCTCGCCAAGACGTTTGCGTTACCCGGACGCAAAGGAGCACAATAACCCAGCTCTGGATATGTGATAGGAGGCTAGCTATGCCGAAGCTATCCGGGATTCTAAGCGCCTTCGCTCTTTTTCTATTTGCTATAGGTGCGCAGTCGCAAGGCACAGTAGTTACCTCTTTGCAATCTGGCAATGGCTCCCGAAGCGGCGCCAGCCAAAATTCCGGCAATGTCCGCATCAGCGTGGGTGTGGGTGGAGGTATGGTCGGCTTTGTTGGCAATGCTCTTGGCGAAGTGAAAGGCCTGGCATTCTCAGCCGATGTGATTGAAGAAACGGACCAATATCTCGCCGATGGCAACCACATTCATCGCGAAAATCACGGCAAGATTTTCCGCGATTCTGAGGGGCGCATGCGCACGGAGAATGAGATTGGCAGCGGCATAGTCGGCAGCAAGCCGTTTGTTCACATATTCATCAATGATCCGGTGCAAAATACTTTCATTCTTCTCAATCCAGAGAACAAAGCAGCTACAGTGCACCATCTTATGCAAAGGCCAGTTGCTGCTTCTGACTCAAAGCCTGTTCCAACGAATGCTTCACCTACTCAAGCTCGCACTGCCGCATCGGATCCTCAAGCCCAAGCCCTGATACAGAGTTTGCGAGATAAGCGAGACCAAAGCATGATCAGACAACATTCACGGGAAGACCTGGGAACCATGGAGATTGAAGGCTTTACCGTGAAAGGCACCCGCCTTACAACCACGATTCCGGCAGGGGCGATGGGGAACGACAAACCCATGACTACAACCAGTGAGCGCTGGTTCTCTGACGACCTCAAGATGGATTTGCTTACCAAGTCCAGCAGCCCGGAGTCAGGCCAGCACGTACGCAGGCTGGTGAACATCCGCACCGGCGATCCTGATCCGCTGCTGTTCCAGGTGCCGGCGGACTATACGGTGAAAGAACAGCAGTAAATCTGAAGTCGCTGGACAGCGGTGACGTAAATTCCCTTGTGTAAAAGCAGAGGGTGTAAGTTGGTTTTTGCCTAACGAGCTAAAACCGAATCCTGAGAAAAGGAGCCTTACACCCAATGGCGAAAGTAACACCGATCACCGAGCATTTCCAACATTTTGTAAAAGAGCTACAGGAGAGTTTCTGGGGCGACCTGCAAGGACAGGTGCAACAAGCGGCCAAGAAGTTCTTTGAGTTGCTGTCAGAGAGGCAGCGCGACCTGTATATGGTCAGTCCGCGCTATGCTCGACCGGAGCAGCGGAAGGACTATCGCAACGGGTACTACACGAGGGATTTTGTGACCCGCTTTGGGACGTTGCGGTTGCGCATCGCGCGCACGCGGAAAAAGGGATTTCTGCCGGCGGTGATAAAGAAGTTTCAGCGGCGGGCCGAGGAAGTGGCGCTGCTGATTCGGGAGGCGTTTCTGCGCGGGATGAGTACACGGCAGGTAGGGCGGGTGGTAGGGGTAATCACGGAGGAAAGGGTGAGCCCGCAGACGGTGTCGCGGATCACGCAGCATCTGGACCAGGCGGTGCAACAGTTTCATCAGGCGCGGCTGGAGGATGACTGGGCGTATCTATTTCTGGACGGAGTCAGTCTCAGGGTACGGCGTCCGGTGGGCCGCAAACGGGTGCAAATGCTGGTGGCCTACGGGGTGAAGCGGGATGGTCGGCGCGAACTGTTGGCCTTTCTGCGTACGCGGGGGGAGAGTCAGGCAGACTGGGAATCTCTGCTCCAGGATCTGTTTCGGCGCGGCTTGGAGGGCAAGCATCTGCAACTGATAGTGACCGACGGTTGTCCCGGGTTGGGGGCTGCGATCCAGACGGTTTATCCCCGGGCTCTGCATCAGCGGTGTTGGGCGCACAAGATGCGTAATATTACGGAGAAAGTCAAAAAGCGCGATTTCGAGCAGGTCAAGACCGATGCCCAGGCGATCTATCAAGCGGACAACCGTAAACAGGCCCAGGCGGCTGGCCGGCACTTCTGCCGACGTTGGCAACAGAGCTATCCCAGCCTGGTTCGACAACTGGAACGAGACCTGCCGGAACTACTGTCGTTCTTCGCCTTACCCCGGCCCCTGTGGAAGAAGTTACGAACCACCAACATCATCGAGCGCTGCTTCGTGGAAGTCCGGCGCCGCACCCGGCCCATGGTTTGCTTTGTGAACGTGCAAAGCGTGGATCGAATCATTTACTCCATTTTCCAAAGATTCAACCTG
>DATEHN010000054.1:0-8447 GCA_035279585.1 Candidatus Angelobacter sp.
GCGGCCAGTGCAAAGGGTAATCGACTATTTCAAGAGCAACAATATCCGCATTGGCCGGCCCTTTCCGCCCATGGACACATTTGCAAGGGTCTCACTGGGCCAGCCGGATGAGATGAAGACGTTCTGGCAGGTTTGGGACAAGATGGCTGCGGCAAAATAGCCTGGATCTTCATTCCGCAGAACAGCGGTCTACCGCCGTTCGTTTTGCAACGAATTGCTGGTTTTACCATGTTGAAAGGCGCTCCATGGGGGCGTAGCACACTACGCGCCTGATTTCGGGCCTGCGCTCGCCGAATCCCAGCCAAAATCATTTCTTTCTTGAATCCTTTCTTGAAATCTGCCGCTCTTCTCTAGCAGGAGGGGATGTTGCCATGTCTAGCAGGAGGGGATGTTGCCATGGTATCCGTTGTCAGTGTTCCACAATTCTCAGATTTGAAGACCAGATCAAAGCGGTTTTTACTGATCGATGTCCGTTCGCCATCTGAGTACGCCACCGGACACATACCCGGTGCCGTGAACATGCCCATGGAGCAGGTGCCGTCACGGCTTCCGGACCTGGAGGGTGAAGATGCGATTGTGCTGGTTTGCCAGAGCGGCCATCGGGCCCGCATGGTAGCCGGATTACTTGAACCGTCCGGGAAACTGTTGAGCATCCTTGAAGGTGGCACGTCGGCATGGTTAGAAGCCGGCCTGCCAGTTGTTACCACTAGCGTGACGCGGTGGTCGCTGGAACGGCAGGTACGCTTTGCCGCGGGACTGCTCGTGCTCACGGGGATTGTCCTTGCGCTGACCACCAATATCCGTTGGATATATCTTGTCGGGTTTGTGGGGCTGGGGCTTGCTTTTTCCGGCATAAGCGGGCTTTGTCCAATGGGGAGCCTGCTGAGCTGTATGCCATGGAACCGCGGGGCATTGTGCAGCTTTGAAGCGCCCAGCGCCAGCGGTGTCGGATGTGTGTGATGGAGCGCACTGCGCCTGTTCCTGTCGGCGCCCACAATGGTGATGTGAAAGCTTTCGAGAAACTTGCCAACGAACACAAGGACGCGGTTTACCGGAACATGATTCGCGTTTGTGGCAATCGCGAAGATGCCGAAGATGTTCTCATCGAGGCGCTGCTGAAAGCTTACAGGCATCTCGATCAGTTACGCGACGACCGGGCATTCCAGCCGTGGCTGGCGCAAATCGGCAAGCGAGTTTGCTGGCAGTTGAAAAAGCGTGAAGCTCTGCTGCCACTGCTGCAGCTCTCAATGCTGGAGCAGGAAGGCAAAGACATACAGAATGATGAGCCACCGGTGGATGCCCAACTTGTGGCCCGTGAGATGAAAGAACTGTTCCAGCGCGCGGTGCGACAGTTACCGCCGCTGTATCAGGATGTCTATCGCATGCGCGATATTGAAGGGTTATCAGGGCCGGACGGCGCAAAAAGGCTGGGTATTTCGCAGGCGGCCATGAAGTCGCGCCTGCATCGCGCACGCGACCTGATGCGACAGTATCTGGATGAGGCGCTGGCGCCAAAGGTCAGTTCGCAGCTCCATGCGCCAGAGTGACGGTTTTATAAGGAGGCAATTATGGAAGTTTCAGTGGAACATTTAGGCGACGTTCAATTTGAAATTAAGGCCGGCCAGCACACAATTTTCTCTGACCAGCCGGTAGAAAGCGGCGGCCACGACGAAGGAATGACTCCGCCGGAGTTGCTGTTGGCGTCCCTTGGTTCATGTGCCGGCTATTACGCCGCCATGTACCTGCGCAAGCATAAACTCGCTTTTGCCGGGACTGTAGTGCGTGTTCACGCCGATAAACTCAAGAACCCGGCCCGCATGGATAATTTCCGTATCGATATCGATGTGCCGGCCGGGCTCTCTGAAACGCATAAGGCCGGAGTGGAAGAAGCTGTGCATCATTGCCTGATTCACAATACTTTGCTGCATCCTCCGCAAGTGTCTATTGAGGTAAAGAGCTCTGAATTAGCGGAATATACTGCTTAATCGAGATTGGAATCTGCGCAAATTACGCTGGAAGACAACTTTCGGCACTGTGGCTCCATCTCTTTTCTAAAGATTCTTCAGGGAGAGACACATGCCGCTACTCGACCACGCTGCCAGATGGGCAACTGACAAAATGCCCAAGGTGATTGAACCCAAAGCCCACGCCGTCATTGATTATGCGATGGCTGCTGCATTCTTCAGCATGGCTGCATTTTTCTGGAGACGCAATAAGCGCGCGGCCATCAGCTCCCTGGTCTGCGGCGCTGCAGAAACTGTTACTGCGCTATGCACGGATTATCCTGGTGGAGTCGTCCGGCAGATTTCTTTTGAGACCCACGGCGCCATTGATTTCGGTCTATGCGGCATGGTGGCAAGCCTGCCCGGCATGCTTCGCTTCAGCGACGAGCCAGAGTCCCGCTTCTTCCGCGTACAGGGGATCGCACTGGCCGCGGTTACCGGCCTCACCGACTTCACCGGAAGCGGCAAAGGCGGTCAGCTCAAGGAAATTGATGAGCACGCAGCCTGAGAAAAAAGCAATTAGCAAGTCAGCAATTAGCGGTCGGCTCTCAGTGCTCAGTTTCACAGCAATTCCAAGCACAGAGAGGAATCCATATCGCTCACGATGATCCAGCTTCTCCTGACTAAACTAGCCGGCCTATGCAAGGCGTAATGCGCTTACAGCTCCTTCAAAAATATTTTCATCAGAAAATGTTCCGCTTATCACGATGGTTTATAGCGGTGATATTGATCCCTCAACTGCGCTCAGGATTGCAGAAAGGGCTGAGTGCTGATAACTGATTGCTGATAGCTAATTGCTTTTCTCCCTTTCCACAAGCAACTGCGCTATACTCCGCTGTAACGTCATTCCTTGAGGTGCTGTGCATTCATGTCACTCAAACTAGCCCGTGAAATGGAACCAGAGACGGAAACAAGAGCCATCAGCGACGATTTTCCTGCGCTGGAAGAAAAAATCTACAAAGCCATTGAGCTGCTGAGATCGGCGCGCGAGGGCAAAGCGGCTGCGGAGCGCGATGCGCAGCGCCTGCGTGATCAGTTGGAGCAGCGCGAAGAAGAGCTTGACGTCCTGCGCGGCGAAATGGTCTCACTGCGCAAAGAACGCGAAGAGGTGCGCGCCCGCGTGGAAAAGATGCTGAAACAAATGGACACGCTGGTGGCTGAAAGCTAATGCCGGCCGTCGCCCAACACATGACCACCACACAGTTTGAGCTGCATGGGTACGATGTGGTGCGCACGCTGGGAGTGGTCCGCGGCATCATCGTGCGCTCGCGCTCCATCTTCGGCACCATAGGCGCAGGCTTAGAGACACTGGTTGGCGGCAAGATCCACCTGTTTACCGACCTTTGCGAAAAGACGCGCCAGGAAGCTTTGGATCTGCTGTTGCAACATGCAGGCGAGTTGGGCGGCAATGCGGTGGTTGGCATCCGCTATGACGCTACTGAGGTCATGCAGGGCGTGACTGAGGTGCTGGCTTACGGGACGGCGTTGGTAGTGCAGCCGAAACAGAGCTAAGAGCCCAGCCACCAAAATAATTCGCTTGACCCGGCTAAAAGTGGAACGATAATCAATTCAGCACGAACATTGCTAAGGAGAATCCGCTTGGCTACACAACCGACAACAGCGCCCCCCATCCGCGTGGAAATTTATGACCAGGTCTATAACCTCCGCGGCATGGATGCGGAATATGTCACCAAGCTGGCGCAGTTTGTTGATGGCAAAATGCGCACCGTGGCCGAGCAAACTTCCACAGTCGATTCGCTTCGGCTGGCTGTGCTGGCGGCATTGAATATCGCCGACGAATTCCACATCCTCAAAAAGAAATACGATCTGCTGGCAGGGGAATACAACCGCCGCGCCGGCCAACTGGCGGGAGCGCTGGATGAAGCGTTGCGCGACGAGCGCCGCGCCGGCTAAAAAGTCCCGATTCGCACTTTTGAAAAATGAACGAGGGTCACTTCAACTGGATCAGCGCCATACCGGAGTCTGTTTTCTTTTGTGATTGATCCGTGAAGCGCGCCGCCACTGGATCCATCCGCTCAACGAGACAAAAACCAGAGCCATTGCCGCCACCAGGTCGCTCCAGGGAGAATCCGTCAAGCGAAGGAAATCCGGCACGATCCACGCAATCACTGCCACCACCACCACAAAAGCCACTGCGCCAATCAGCACACCCAGAAGCACTGAAACCGTCCGCGGAAGCTGTTTATCCTGACTGCTTTCCATGGCCAAAGTCTAAGCGCTCCGGCATGGAATGAAGCTCTAGACTTGTTAAGTTTTGATTGCGGTACTTGCCATCTACTCTGCTTTTCTTTAGCATCATGCCTGATAACCGGCCTGCAACGCAGGTGAGAACGGTAACCGTTCATGAACCAACATTCAATGAACAGGGGGCCTGACTCGTATAATAACGGCTCGGTGTGCAAGGTTCCGCCAGTACGGAAATGCCTAAAGAGCCGCGGCGGGTTCCCACCGTCTTAGGACGGGTTCAGAACGGCCCGGTCGCACGGCCAAGTGGGTCGGTTGTTTTTGTCGCTGTGCTCCAAACCGCTATAGATTCTTTACCGCGTGAGATTTAACTGCTCAGAAATAATCTTCTCGTTCCTGGCTGTGCTGTACTCGATGGGTCAATCTTTTATGCCGCTGCCGGTGATTACAAAATGCCGTTCGCCTCGATATGGCCTGAAGAACCGCCAGTACTCGCCGCTCAGAGAGTCATCTGGAAAAACATCCAGGGCATATCCTTGATCGAAAATGATGGTGAAAGCCCCGGCTTCGCCGGCTTCAACCTTTTGCACGGGAAATTCTCGCGTTTCATTCTGGAAAAGCTCGGCAATGCGCTTGTCGCGCCGGTTGCCGCCCTGGACGTCCCAGTTAAAATCTTCAGGCCGGTCTTCAGTTTCTTCCGGCTGATAGTAGAGATCGCGGCTGGCCACAACCACCTGGCTTCCGCAGCGTATGCGCCACGCGCACTGAACATGAAGGGCATAGTCGCCAACTTCCTGCTCTTCTCCGCGGCTGTCTTTGACAGTCCTGCGTCCGCCAAATCCAAACCACTCAAGATCTGCCGCGCGGCCGGACGACCATAGGGGCTGGCCGACCAATACCGCAAGCGCTTCCTGGATACGTTCTTTCATCGCAGAACATAATACGGGGGTTGATGGCAAAGATGAATGGCTAATGCTTTATGCGCCAATATCAGCGTCCAAAAATTTGGGGCTGCCGTTTTGCGGATGAATCTCCGGCAGCCCCGCTTGCGGCAGTGCCACCATCGGGCTGGCGCACAACCGCAACTTTTTGACGAACGGTTCAACTCAAAGTCTCTTCAGAACTTTGGGAGCTGCCGTTTTGCGGATGAATCTCCGGCAGCCCCGTTTGCGGCTGTACCACCATCGGGCTGGCGTACAGCCGCAAACTGAATGAACAGCGCTCTTCCGCGCTGCTTTGCCCAACCCGTTGAGCTTTCAAATCGCTTACTGCGCATCAGCTCAGAACAACCAAGTTGGGCCTTCAAACCAGGATCACTTGCAACTTTTTGGGGCCACCGTTTTGCGGTCCGGCAGCCCCGTTTACGGCTGTGCCACCATCGGGCTGGCGCACAGTCGCAAACTTGCAGGAGAAGCGCTTTCTTTTACTTCTCCAAAACCTTTTCAAGCTGTTCCAGCGGCGTTAAACACTCACGCGGGATCAGCCGGCTAAAATCCAATCGCCTTCAAAAATTTCGTAAGCACAATTCTTTTTGGGGCCACCGTTTTGCGGTCCGGCAGCCCCGTTTACGGCCGTACCACCATCGGGCTGGCGTACAGTCGCAACTTGTTGGTAGCGCTTCATTGCTACCTCGCCAAACCATCGGGTCGTTTTACGCTTATTCATGTTGACGCAGCGCGTGTGAACAAGCCCGGTTGATTCAGCTCAAATCAAAACCTTCGTCCTCTTCCGGCCCCAGGTTATGGATCTCTTCTCCACCGTGGCCGGCAAATTCTTCTTCACCTGTTGCTTCCCGTGGCCGCGACCTTGGTTTCGGCAGTCGTCTTGACCGCGGTCTCTCCAGAAGCTCCAGCAGGTTCTTCTTTAGGCTGGGCAGCACTCTGATCGGCCAGGAACTTCAACAGGTTTTGCAGGTCCACGTCTGCCATGCGCAGGTTGGGCATCTTTACCTGCTTGTATTTCTCATACAGCGCTACAGCAATCGGGTCTTTCTCCGCCAGCACCTTGTCCGGCGTGGAGATAAAACGCTCCAGCCAGGCGCGGTCGCGCACATTGGTTACGCCCTGCAAGTCAGGGCCAATCTTGTCTCCGTGGCCAATGGTGTGGCACGCGGCGCACTGCGAAGCAAAGATGTACCGGCCTTTGTCGCTTTGAGTATGCAGATCAATTTGCCCTGCCTTGCTGTAATCAAGATTGGCTTCCACCGGCCTGGAATTTGCCCAGCCATTGAGCCAGTTGCCAATCATGTTGGCCAGGAACTTGGGATTGTCGGTAGCGGCATTGCGCATCCACTGCCCTCCAGGCTCATTGCCGATCAGAAGGCTCGGTGTGTGACCGTCACGATTGTTGGGATCGGGATCGGTGTAAAGCCCCAGCTTTTTGCTGACCAGAGCAATGTCTTCTTTTTTGCCGGTCAGAAACGTCCAGCCTGGTCCAACGTGATACTTGGCCGCATACTCCTTGAGCACTTTGGGTGTATCGTGCCTGGGATCAATGCTGATGGAATAAAAGAAAATATCTTTGCCTACCCTGTCACCCAGGATCTTCTGCACCTGTACCAGCCGAGCTGTTTCCAGCGGGCAGGAATCCTGGCATTCGGTATAAATCAGGTCGATGACCACGCTCTTGCCCTTGAGCACGTCATCATAGAAATGGACCTTCGTACCATCCTGTGTGGTTAAGACGACGTTGGGAAAATAGTTCGCGCCATAGCGGCTCTGGGCTTGCGCGTTCGCCGAGAAAAAGTTGAGAGCGCCGGTAAGCAGACTGCACACCACCGCCGCTCTTATCCAATTTTTTACTCGCATTACCTTGACCCTCGCCCTTGGTTCTTTATGCGTCTTTACTCTTCAAAATCCGGCCGGGGGCAATTCCTGTTCTGTCTATTCACGCGCTGAGCGCGTTATGACAGGGAGCGCTAACGGGGCTACCCACCGGCCGGTTAGTCGACCACTTTCCAGCGCAGCCTAGAAAGCGGTCGGAGCAATGTCTTGCGGCGCCTCAAAGGTGACACCTTGTGGCGTTGGGATCGGTGTCGGCAGCGGCCGCAGGAACGGTGCGCCTCCGTTATCGATTTCCCAGCGAACCAACATGGCGTTATCCTCGTGCACCGTGTTGTGGCAGTGTTCCATGTACATCCCGCCCCAATCGCGGAACTGCATGGTCAGGGTCACGCTTCCACCCGGACGCAAGCGGTACACATCCTTGCGGCCTTGCTCCCAGGCCGGAACATTAGCAGCGCTGCCGTTCCGGGCCAGAATCCGGCCTTCTTCAAAATGGATGTGAATCGGGTGGTCCCATCCGCCGCCGCCGTTCTGCAGCGTCCAGACTTCGCGGGTATTGAAGCCAGGCGCGGCCGAGATGCGACCGAAGCTGGCGTTCAGCATCGGGCCCTGGTCAGTTCTTACACCCCACGGTCCAGGCTGTCCGCCGGCGCCAGTGGTGAAGTTGGCTTCATCATCCGGAGAAAGCGGCTGTGAAGCGCCGCTGCCGAAGGTGAAGGTACGCTCACGCGCAATCGGAACGTTCGACAGATCGGGGTTCGGAATCATCACAGCGGGCACCTGGCTCACGTCTGGCGTGGCCGGGTCGCGCACGATGCGGAATTCCAGGAACTTGCCTACGCACGGATCGTTGGACTTGCCGGCCAGTGCCTGGGCAACCGTGAGGTCTGCTGAAGGCTTCTTGCCGTCCTGATGCTCGGCCACGTTCACCAGCCACACCTTGCTGCCTACGCTGTAGCGGGAGAAGTCAATGACCCAGTCATAGCGCTCAGCGATGCCCTGCTCGTCAGAGACGGTCTGCACTACCGGTGAAGGCAGCAGGTTACCGTCATTGGCGATCTGGATCATCGGTGAACTGTCAGACAGGCCGTACTTGAAGAAGCGGGAAACGCTGGCGTTCAGGATGCGGAAGCGGTACTTGCGGCGCTCCACTTCGAAGAACGGTTTGTACGTGAGGTTCACGCACATCAGGTCGCCCAGGAAGCCGTCAAACTGGAAGATATCCATGAAGAGCTGGCCGCTTGCGTCGAAGGCCTTCTCGTTGAACATCAGGTTCACGTCATAATCCAGGTTGCCCCAGCCCTTGCCGTTCGACGAACCGCTAGGCAGGCGCAGGTTCACGCCGTCATTCACGGTTTCATCGCCACGATCGAGTGAGCTGTAGAGGTTGAACATCGCAGCGTTGCCCTTGTACACGTTCTGTGAAGTGAAGCTGAACATGTGATCGTGGAACCAG
>DATEHN010000055.1:0-10900 GCA_035279585.1 Candidatus Angelobacter sp.
TTGCTTCCCTCATCGCAGCCATCAAAAAGTATCTTGCCATCCACAACCGCAACCCAAAAATCTTCGTATGGACCAAGGATGCCGAAACTATCTTGGCAAAAGTCGCCAAATGCAAAGAAGCGTTAGGGACGCTACACTAGGAAGCACCTCTCCGCTAACCAGACCCGCCATAAATCTGAACAAACCCTCAATCGCCAGATAGAGTGAAAGCGAAGCGAGTGGATGGAGTAGATATTCCAGCGTGACGATGATAACGGTTCCGGTTTGTACGGCTTCGTTTTTTCCGGCTATGTAAGGTGCTAACTCATGAGACCGGCGGACAAAATAAACCTTCAACTGGACGATAAGAGCCAAAGCAGCCAGGAAAAACTGTACCAGCCCGCCCCAGGTTGCGGCTTGGAGTGTCCGTTGTGGAGACTCGGGCCGAACGGCTTGCCTGAAGTCCGCTGGACAGAACGAGAGCAAGAAATCGCGCAGTATGCCTGGCATGGGTTATTGGCAGAGATTACAACGGGATTGACGCAAAGGAAAGGTTTCCGCTCCGTCTCCTTAGTTCGATGGATTTAAGGCAAGAGAATCTTTTTCTGTTAAAAAATCGTTAATTCTTAAGCCAACTTATGCCACGCGAAGTTCTCTCAAACACCTAATGAGGTGTGAGAACCTTGAGACGAATCTGTGTGTTTTTTTTCAATGTTCCCCTTCTGGCCCTAATCATTGGTTGCGGCGGAGTAAATTCTTCTTCGTCTCCTTCTCCAACGCCGACACCTTTAACCCAAGCACAAGTAAAAAACGTAATCGTCGTGATCATGCAGAACCGGTCCTTCGATCACCTATTTGGCACGTTTCCGGGCGCCAACGGAATCAAGTCTGGAGTCCCTGGATTCAGCCAAAAAGATGCAACCGGCGCCACTGTGACGCCCCAGTTGCTAACCACAACCTCCATGCCTGATCTGCCCCACTTGCGCAATGATTTTTTGCGCGTATGGGACATGGGCGCCATGGACAAATATGCCTTTTTCAACGGCGATGCCTCCATGGGGCACTATGACAACACCAACCCTGACGTGGCCGTCTTGTGGAGTTGGGCGCAGCAATTTGCCCTGGCGGACAATTTCTTTCCTTCAGTGCTGGGCGATGCCCCGACGAACCAGCTTTATCTGGTTGCCGCTGACGATAACAATAACCCTAACTCGCTGGATCCGTTTTTCCCGCCCTGCAATACTGACGTGGTAGCGACCGCTGGTTATGCGTTTCAGCATGTTGGAGACCAGCTTGCAGCTAAAGGGCTAACCTGGGCTTGGTATCAGGAAAACCTTAATGTTTGTGGTCAGTATGTCGCCCAGGAAAACCCGTTCCAATTTTTTACTGACAGCCATAACTCGACCAGCATACGCGACTTTTCCAAGTTTGCTACTGATCTTGCTTCTACCAGTCTGCCCACGGTGGCGTTTGTGCAACCTGGGCCAACCCACAGCATGCATCCGGGCGGTGGGCCCATTGGAAATGGCATTGCGTGGCTTGACACCTTTATTCGCAACGTGCAGGCATCAGCAATATGGCCGAACGCGGCGATCATAGTGATTTGGGACACCAGTGGAGGATGGTGGGACCATGTGCCGCCGCCGCAGGTGGATTCGCAGGGTTATGGCCCTCGCGTTCCCATGCTGGTGATCTCCCCTCTGGCCAAGAGAAACTACATCTCTCATGTGCAGATGGATGATGTTTCAATCCTGAAATTCATCCAAAATACGTTTGGCCTGGCTCCATTGAACGCAAGAAACCAACTGGGTAACGACATCAGCGATATGTTTCAGTGACAACGTTTGTTTTTTGAAGGTATCTGGAGCGTAGCAAGGGAAGCCCCTTATCCCTTGCTGCGCTTAAGGATTTTTAGAAATTAAGTTTCGCTCATGCCCAGGTAAGCGCGACGCACGAATTCATTGTTCATCAGCGTCTGGCTGGTGCCTTCCACAGTGATACGGCCCGTTTCCATAACATATCCATAGTGCGAAACCTGCAAAGTGTAGTTCACGTTTTGGCCCACCAGCAGAATGGTGACCCCCTGGCGGGCGATGTTGGCAACAAACGCAAAAATCTCATCCACGAGTTTGGGCGCCAGTCCCAGCGAAGGCTCGTCAAGCATGAGCAGTTGCGGCTCTGATATGAGGCCGCGGCCAATGGCACACATCTGTTGTTCACCACCGGAAAGCGTGCCCGCCAACTGATGGCGCCGCTCTTTCAGACGAGGAAATTGATCGTACACGCGGGCCAGACCGGCGCCTGCACGCGAGCGGAGCGCTGGCAGAAAGCAGCCCATCAGCAGGTTTTCCTCCACAGACATTCCGGGCCATAGCTGGCGGCCTTCTGGAACCAGGCTGATGTGGCGCTTGACGCGCTCGCGCGCCGGCAATCGCGTGAGGTCTGCTCCATTGAGGAGTATGTTGCCTTTCTTGACAGGGAGGACGCCGGCAATCGTATTGAGCGCGGTGGTCTTTCCGGCTCCATTTGACCCAATGATGCAAGTAACTTTGCCGCGCGCAACCGCAAAAGAAATTCCCCAGAGCACCTGGGTTACGCCATAGCTTACCTCAAGGTTCTGTGCCTGAAGGAGTTTATCGTCGTTAGCATCAGGAGATTGCGGATCAGGCACGCGGAGCGCTCCCAAAGGTGTTTTTACCCAGGTAAGCCTCAATCACTGATTCGTCGTTTTGGATTTCTTCCGGCTTGCCTTCAGCGAGCTTTTCCCCAAAGTTCAAGACCGTGATGCGGTCACAGACAGACATGATGGCCTTCATTTCATGCTCCACATACATAAGCGTGGCGCCGTTATCGCGAATGCGATGCAGCAAGTCCATCATGGCCCTGGTTTCGGCTCCGGTAAGGCCGCCGCAGATTTCATCCAGCAGCAGCAGGTCAGGTGCGGTAGCCAGGGCGCGTGCTACTTCCAGTCTTTTTTGCTCCCCCAGAGAGAGCACTGAGGCCAGCAAGTTTGCTCTGTGATCGAGGCCAACAAGCTTCAGGGTCTCCATGGCGTGTTCCCGAGCAACGGCTGTGCGGCTTACTGCGCGACGTCCATAATGCACCGCGACCTGAACGTTTTCCACGACGGTCATGGCTTTAAAAGGCCGCACGATCTGGTGCGTGCGCGCAATGCCACGCTTGACCAGAGCAGATGAGGACATACCGGTGACGTCAGTACCACGAAGCTTTACCCGTCCGGCTGAAGGACGAAAGGTGCCGGTAATCACATTGAACAGCGTGGTTTTGCCTGCGCCATTAGGGCCAATGAAACCACAGATGTGTTTTTCCGGGACGTCGAAACTAATGTTCTTCAATGCTGCCACCCCGCCGAAGTACTTGGTCAGGGTCGTTACTTCCAGGATGTTCACGACTTCTCCGGTATTTGAAGATTTTGGCCAGCTTGCGCAACAATCCCACCAGGCCATCGGGCTCGAAAAGGATGATCAATATTAGCAATAATCCATACAGCAACAGATGGGTATTCGGGAACCTGACCGTGAGCGCCTCTTCTACAATGCCAAAGATCACGCCGCCCAACACCGGTCCCCACACCGTGCCGATCCCGCCTATCACCGGCATCAAGAGAATTGAGATGCTGGTGGGGAAGGCGAAAACATCTCCGGGATAGATGAACGCGTGATAGCGCGCATATAATCCGCCGGCCACACCGGTAAGCCCGGCGGCAATTGCATGGATCCAAAGCTTGGAGAGATAAGGATTTACGCCAAGGTCAGCAGCGGCTTCCTGGTCCTGCTTTATGGCACGAAGCGCCAAGCCAAATTTACTGTGCATTACCAGCGCGGAGATCGCGACTGCTATGGCAGCGATGATGATGGCCGAATAATAGTGTTCAAGCTGGTGGAACGGCGCACGCTCCACGATGCGATATCCGCTGGCGCCGCCAGTGATATCAATATTGTTCATGATCACGCGTGTAGCTTCACCGACCCCGATGGTGGCGATGGCAAAATACGGCCCGGTCAGCCTGAAGGTGGGCAATCCTACCAGGAATGACGCCAGTACTGCGACCGCCATGCCGCCGAGGAAGGCGAAATACGGACTTCTGCCGGCATTAATAAGGAGCGCAGAGCCGTACGCCCCCAGCCCATAAAACACGGCAAAGCCGAAGGAGACTTGCCCGGTGAGACCGCCCAAAAGATTCCAGCCAATGCTGCTGATGATCCACACAGCAGTGGTAAAGATCAGGCGCACCGTGTTTGGGCCTGGCTGGGTGATGGGCAGCGCCAACAATACGACCAGCAAGAGCCAGGGAAGCGAGAGGCGCAGCGTTCTGGTAACCGGCATTAGGCCACCCGCCGTTTTTTCTGCAGCAAGCCCGCGATGCCCTTTGGCATTACCAGCAGCACCAGTACCAGCAGAGCAAAAGAGATCGCCGGTTGATAACTGGCAGGCAGCACCTGGACGCTGAACGTTTCCAGCAGCGCCAGAACCAGCGCGCCCAGCGCCACGCCGGAGACAGATTCCAGCCCGCCCAGGACAATAATCACGAACGAACGCAGCAGAAACGGCCGTCCGAAATCGGGAGTGAAGGAATAGAGCATGGAGAGCAGCGCTCCGGCAAATCCAGCAAATGCCGTACCCAGCCCAAAGGAGAGCATGGACGTTTTCTGGTGGTCCACACCCACGATTTGTGCCGCGTAAGGATTCTGGATGAGCGAACGCATTGACCGGCCAAACCAACTGCGATTGAAAATGATCTGCAGCAGGACCAATGAGACCACGGCAGCGGCAAAGACAATCAGCGACACCTTGGGTATGGAGATCTCTCCCAGGTGCAGCGAGGCAAACGTGCGTGGCATGAGGATTGAAGATTCTTCATTGCCCCAGATGATATAGCCGACGTTCTGGAGCACGAGCCAAAAGCCGAACATCAGCAAAAGCGAGGAGAGCGTGGGCGTATCCGATTGCGGGAGCCAGCGCACCAGCAGCCAGTGCACTCCCATACCAAAGATGAAGAAGGCAGGCAGGGCGAGCACCGCACCCAGAACCGGATCAATCTGGAAACGTTGAAACAGTTCAAAAGCGAAGTACGCGCCCAGCATGAGAAATCCGGCGTGGGCCAGATTTACGATCTTCATCACGCCGTAAATCACGGTCATCCCAACCGCCATAGCGGCGTAGATGCCGGCCAGCAACAGCGCCCTGATCAGCAGGTCGAGGTAATCGGATGCGGTCATGAAACCGTTACGGCATAGGCGCTACAGCGGCGCCGGTCGCGGCGTCTTTGGGATAAACGATATCCACTTTGTCACCCGGCTTGTTTTGGGTAACCAAAAATGGATAATCCGCCTGGCCGTTGGCACCGAACTTTAAGACACCGCCAGGAATCAGGGCGTTTTTCAGTTCCGCCTTGGCCAGGGCATCGCGAATTTTGCTGCCGTTGGTTGAGCCAGCGGCTTCAATAGCCTGGGCCAGGATTCGCATAGCATCGTAAGCGGTAGCGGCGTACCAGGAGTCCGGACCGCGCCCGTAGGCCTGTTTGTAATCTGTAACAAATTTCTGTACCTGTGGATAAGGCAGCTTGTCTGACCACCAGAGCGCGGCCAGGATATAGTCTGTGCCGGCGCCGAGGGCTTTGCGAGCGTCAGCCTCAGGTCCGCGGGCGCCATAGCTGACTATCTGGTGATGAAGTCCAGCCTGCAAATATTGCCGCTGCATGGTGATGTAGTCTTGCAGGTGCGCGTCAGAGAGAAAGATATCTGCTTTGGCGGTCTTAACTTTTTGCAGGAGGCCGGAAAAGTCTGTGCCTCCGAGTTCGAACTTTTCGTTCAACACCACGGTGAAATAGCCGGGATGCTTGGAGTTCCATTCCTGGATGCCGTTCACGTAATCGACACCATGGTCAGTGTTTTCCACCACCAGGGCCATCTTCAATCCCTTCTTGAGTTTGCCCTGGTCAACCAGACCGCCTAGAAATTCAGCAGTGGTGGTGCCAAGCAACTTGATGGGGCTGAGAGCGCCAAAAGTGTATTTATAGCCTTTGCTGAAAATGCTGGTGGCAGCTGCGCCAGGGGTGATCCAGGGAATCTGATATCGATCTGGCATTACAGATTCCGCTTCGCCCAGCGCGGTGGAGTATCCGCCGATGACTGCCGTAACATGGTCAGAAGACATGGCGCGCTCCACCAGTGATGCTGCTTTGGCAGAGTCAGAGCCGTTATCGTAAAACACTTCCTTCACCGGCAGCTTCTTGCCTTTTTCTTTTACAAAGATTCCGCCCTTGTCATTGAGTTGCTTGATGGCAAGCTCAATGCCTTCTTTCTGGTATTGGCCCGGTTTGGCTTCACGCCCGGTGGTGGGCATGATAATGCCGATGGTGACTGCGTCATTCGCTTGGGCCACCGCCGGCGTTGAAGCCACAAGAACCGTGAGAAACGTAACCAGTGTTGCGATGGTCAATCCGCAATCCAGGCGCGCGCCAACAGCACGTAAAGCTCTCTTCTTCATTTCACTCCTCCAGGCAGTCTGCGGCCCCAGCTGACAAGGACCGGAGTTTTTAAGAATATCGAGTAACCATGGCTGGCAATTATAGAGAGACAGAAGGCTGCAATGATATGCCTGCCTAGCCGCGCTTCACAAGTATTGTTTCCACAGGCGAAGCATTAGCAAATGACCTGTCTGAGAGGCCTATGAATGATTAATGTTCCACGCTCTCCGTTTCTCCTTGACATCTGCGGGAATCAGGCTACCCTAAGTGGCCAACTGGAGGGCAGCCTTCCATCACATGAGATAAAACTGCTCTGCCCAGAATGTTTTCAACCGCAAGCCAGAGTACAAGATGGCGCTGAACTTTCCGTCATTCTTCTGCTCTGATGTGTGGCAAACCGAGGAAAAGACACCCTAACTGAACGGCGTGATGACCAAGGATTTATCCGGCCACGCCCAGGAGATTTTTCTATGGCAACAAATGCGACCACATTGTCGAACCAGGGGCCAGGAAAAGAATTCAGCCTTTGGACAGTGATATGGGCCTCATCGTCCGGCACCATGATTGAATGGTATGACTTTTACCTGTATGGCAGTCTGGCGGTTTTCTTTTCCACGCTGTTCTTTCCCAGAGGCAATCCAACAGCAGCGTTTTTGGCCAGTCTGGCCACTTTTGGCGCCGGATTTGCAGTACGGCCCGTCGGCGCGGTGGTATTTGGGCGTGTCGGCGACCTGGTAGGCCGGAAATATGCTTTCTTAGTAACGCTTACGATCATGGGTCTCTCCACAACCCTGGTAGGCTTGTTGCCGACTTATGAGCAAGTTGGCTTGCTTGCTCCAGCCCTGCTTGTGGGCTTGAGACTGCTGCAGGGGTTGGCCTTGGGCGGCGAGTACGGTGGAGCAGCTACCTATGTGGCGGAGCATTCGCCAGATCACAAACGCGGCTACCTGACGAGTTTCATTCAGACAACTGCCACTATCGGCTTTTTCCTTGCTTTGGCGGTGATCGGCCTGACCCGGTATTGGATGGGCGACGCGAAATTCCGGTCATGGGGATGGCGCGTTCCGTTCCTGATCTCAGCCATCCTGGTGATTATTTCAATCTATATCCGGCTGAAGCTGAAGGAATCACCTCTTTATGCCCGCTTGAAGGACCAGGGAAAAAGCTCAAAAACTCCCTTCAGAGATAGTTTTGGAAACGGAAAAAATTGGAAGCTGATCCTGCTGGCCCTGTTTGGCGCCACCGCAGGTGAAGCCGTGGTGTGGTACACCGGCCAGTTCTATGCGCTGTTTTTCCTGCAGACCATCTGCCACGTACCCTGGCTCACAAGTTACCTGATTGTGGCTATTGCACTGCTGATCGGCACGCCATTTTTCCTGGTTTTCGGCGCCTGGAGCGACAAGATAGGCAGAATGAAGATCATGTGTTGGGGCTGCATGCTGGCGGCGATTACATATTACCCGCTCTATAGAGGCATGGTGAGCTTCTCTAACCCGGTCAACATCCCGATGTTGACACTGCTGGTTACGATTCAGGTGATTTACGTCACCATGGTTTACGGGCCAATTGCCGCGTTTCTGGTGGAACTCTTCCCGGCCAGGATTCGGTACACATCCATGTCACTGCCATATCATATTGGCAACGGCTGGTTTGGCGGCTTTACTCCATTGATTGCTACTTCAATTGTGGCGGCGGCCGCAACGAGTTCCAATCCCTGGATAAAGGGACACTCGATCTACATGGGGCTTGTCTATCCGATTATTGTTGCCGTGATTACGTTCTTTGTCGGCATGTTTATGATCGGTGAAACCAAAGACACCAAGATCTGGGCTGAGGTAGGCGTGGCCGCAAGCGGCGATTGAGTCAGCCGATGCTGTAAGCATGTTTGTTTGGCTGATTATTATCTGGTGATCGTTTACCGCCCCTTGCGCATACAGGGCGGCAGGGGTGTAGGATAGTCTGTTTCGGGGCTGGCGGGTGGCCGTAGTAGCCACCCGCACGTCATTGCGGCCCATCCCTGCAGCCGCTTGCGAGTCCTCAATTTCGAGTTCAGAACCACGAGGTTAATACCATGGCTGACGCTCGCGTAATGAATGAAAGAGAGCAGGAAACAGAATTAACTGAAGCGCAAATAGCAGTTCATTGGAAAGAAGAGCAATACTTTTATCCCAGTTCATCTTTTGTCGGGCAAGCTCTGTTGACGGACCCATCCGTCGATGAGCGTTTTGGTGAAAAGAATTTTCCTGAATGCTTCCGCGAATATGCTGACCTGCTAAGCTGGGACCAGTACTGGCACACCACGCTCGATACCAGTGATGCGCCTTTTTGGAAGTGGTTTGTTGGCGGCAAGCTCAATGTCTCTTACAACTGCATCGATCGCCACCTGAAAGAGCACACAAACAAAGCCGCATTCATTTTTGTGGGCGAGCCGGAAGACATCCCGCCGGTTTCCATTACCTATCAAGAGCTTTATTACCGTGTGAATGAGATGGCGGCGCTGTTGCGCGATTTTGCCGGGCTGAAGACCGGCGATCGCGTGACCATCCACATGCCGGTGGTGCCGGAGTTGCCTATCACCATGCTGGCCTGTGCGCGGCTTGGGGTGATTCACTCTGTTGTGTTTGGCGGGTTTAGCGGCGAAGCGTGCGGCATGCGCGCAGCCGATTCCGGCAGCAAAGTTCTGATCACGATTGATGGCTACTACCGCAGCGGCTCGATAACCGATCACAAGGTAAAAGCTGACATTGCTGTAGCCACAGCCAAAGGAGAAGGCCAAACCGTTGACAAGGTGCTGGTGTGGCGGCGCGAAGCAGGGAAGTATCATTCGCAAAAGCCGATGGTTGAAGGCCGGGATTTCTTTGTGGATGAGGTGCTTAAAAAATATTCCGGCAGGGAAGTTGCGCCGGTTTCTATGCCATCAGAAGCGCCGCTCTTCCTTATGTATACAAGCGGCACCACAGGCCGGCCCAAGGGCTGCCAGCATGGTACCGGCGGCTATTTGGCTTATGTCGCAGGGACTACCAAGTACATACAGGACGTGCATCCAACCGACGTTTATTGGTGCATGGCCGACATCGGCTGGATTACCGGGCATTCTTACATCGTTTATGGTCCGCTGGCGCTGGCGGCAACCAGCGTTTTGTATGAAGGCGTGCCGAACTATCCTGATGCCGGTCGTCCATGGCGCGTAGCCAAAAGATTAAATGTAAATATCTTCCACACTTCGCCCACGGCCATCCGCATGTTGCGCAAGGCTGGCCCAGACGAACCTGCAAAATACGACTACCACTTCAAGCACATGACCACCGTTGGCGAGCCAATTGAGCCCGAAGTGTGGAAGTGGTACCACGAAGTTGTCGGCAAGGGAAAAGCGGTGATTGTGGATACCTGGTGGCAGACCGAGACAGGCGGCTTCCTGTGCAGCACCAAACCTGGCATTGATCCAATGAAGCCGGGCAGCGCCGGACCGGCAGTGCCAGGAATTTATCCGGTGATCTTTGATGAAGAAGCCAAAGAAGTGAAGCCCGGATCAGGCAAGGCCGGCAATATCTGCATTCGCAATCCATGGCCGGGAATTTTCCAGACCATCTGGGGTGACCGCGACCGCTTTGTCGCGCAGTATTACCGCAAGTACAACAAGAATCCCAAGAGCAAAGACTGGCATGATTGGCCTTACTTTGCCGGCGACGGAGCAGTGCAAGCGCCGGACGGATACTTCCGCATTCTTGGCCGCGTGGACGATGTAATCAATGTGGCCGGCCATCGCCTGGGCACCAAAGAACTGGAATCGGCTTGCCTGACGTGCAATGAAGTAGCGGAAGCAGCAGTGGTGCCGGTTGTGGACGAGGTAAAAGGCCGGGTGCCGGAGGTTTATGTTTCGCTCAAGCCGGGAGTCACGAATGCCGCCGCGGTACAAGAGAGCGTGACCAAGGCCATTGAGCACCAGATCGGCAAAATTGCCCGGCCCAGGAAAGTGCATGTTGTTCCTGACATGCCGAAGACGCGTTCAGGTAAAATCATGCGCCGGGTACTCGCGGCCATCTCCAACCAGATGGATACCGGCGACGTCACAACGCTTGCCAATCCAGACGTGGTGGAGCAGATTCGCGTGATGGTGCAGGGCGCTAAGAAAGTTGTAACCAAAGACGCTCCGGAAGATTTAAAGCGCTTTGGGGAAGAACGTTAAAAAGGCTCGCGCGGAATAGTTTTTCAGTAAAGTTTGCGATCAACAAGTCGCTTAAAAGAAACTGAGGAGGGGAGTATGAAGGACGAGAAGAAGGGCAAGGGTGTATCTCGAAGAGATTTCATCAAGATTGCCGGGGCCGGCAGTATCGCCGCTGGAGCGCTTGGTCCTGCATTTCTGTTTCCTGAGCGCGCCGCCGCGCAACAAAAGACACTGAAAATCGGGCAGTGGAGTCACTTTGTTCCCGC
>DATEHN010000056.1:0-85770 GCA_035279585.1 Candidatus Angelobacter sp.
TTGCGCCACACCCAGCGATATTTTCCGCCGACACGCAGATCAATCTCGCAGACCGCAAGCTCCCAGCCGCCAAAGGCCCCCAGCCATCGCTTGAGCAGCTCAGGTTTGGTAAAGGCGTCAAAGACCAGGTGGCGCGGAGCATCCAGAACGCGCGTCATCACGATTTCGTAGTCGCCGCGCGCCTCTACCTTCAAAGTGTTTTTCATATGCTTCTCCTTTGGCGATTTTTGATTTTCTGACGCCGCGCTCGCCTGCAATTACGTTTGCCGGACAGCATTGATCACATTGTTACTTTTATTGTTGGTTATAGGCCTGTTGCAGAGTCTTAATATCAATCTTGCTCATCTGCAGCATGGCTTGCAATACACGGCCTGCCTTAGCTGAGTCTTTGTCTCCCAGCATCTGGCCCAGCGCCGTGGGAACAATCTGCCATGACAACCCGAATTTATCCTTGAGCCAGCCGCATTTGCTCTCTCTGCCGCCCTCGGAGAGCTTTTCCCACAGGTAATCCACTTCTTCCTGTGTCTCACAATTCACAAAGAGAGAAATGGCTTCAGTGAACTTGAATTGCGGACCGCCATTCAGCACGATGAACTCCTGGCCATGGATCTGGAACGATCCGCCTAATACGCCGCGCGGCCCCGGCCCTGAATCAGGATAGCGGCGAACGTTCACGATCTTTGAATCCTTGAAAACCGAAGTATAGAAATTCATTGCTTCTTCGGCATTATTGTCAAACCACAAAAATGGCGTGATCTTCTGCATATCGTTTTACTCCCTCGCCAACCAAAATTTGATCTTTGTGAAATTAACGCCTGCTCATGCTGATTCCGGTCACTGGATGTCTTTATGTGAACGGCGCGGTTTTTTACGGTTTTTCCTGTCTTTTCCGAGTGCTTTCAATTCGTCGAGCACAGCGTCAAGCTTTTGAAAGCTGCCCTCCCAGAACTTGCGGTAATTCTCCAGCCAGTCACTGGCCTCGGCCAGCGGTTGCGCTTCAATGCGGCGGGGGCGCCGTTGCGCATCACGCACGCTTGAAATCAGTCCCGCGCGTTCTAGCACACGCAGGTGCTTGGAAATGGCCGGCTGGCTCATATGGAAGGGCTTAACCAGGTCGTTGACAGAAGCCTCACCCGAGGCCAGCCGGGCCAGTATGGCTCGCCGCGTAGGGTCAGCCAGCGCGGCAAAGGTCGCGTCAAGGCGCGCAGAATCGATCTTTGAATAACTCATAAGTTATATAACAGTTAGGTTATATATAATTCGACCCTGCCAAGTCAAGCACTTTTGCAAAAATTAAATGCCGCAAAATTGCGGCTGTGGCAGCACAATCCTGACGAAAGCAGTGTTGTGAGATCGCTTCCGAGCAGGATGTTACACTTGATGAGGTTAGCTGCTAGAAGCCCAGATCCATTCCATTTGGAGCATGATCCGCTTAAAAACAAGGCGGTAAACCTGTTGCCTGGTTGGCCGGGCTGCCTGCGAAAAATCAATAACTTGCAATGATCATCGACGAGACCACATTTCCAAAAGATATCGATACGGCGCAGATGGAAGAAGCCTGCCGCAAGCTCTGGGACGAGCATCGCGTCCATCTCTATGACCCTGACCGTCCGGGCGAGATGTTTTCTGTGGACACGCCTCCGCCGTATGTATCGGCTTCGCATCTGCACGTCGGCCATGCCATGTCCTACGCGCAGGCGGAGTTTATTGTGCGTTACCAACGGATGCGCGGCCGCAACGTTTTTTATCCCATGGGCTTTGACGATAACGGCCTGCCCACGGAGCGGTTCGTCGAGAAAAAGTACAGCATTAACAAACGTAAAACCACACGCAAAGAATTTCGCGAGCTGTGCCTGCAGGTGACAGCCGAAGGAATCAAGCAATACGAAGAGTTATGGCGTGCCCTGGGATTGTCAGTCGATTGGCGGCTGCGCTACTCCACTATTGATGAGCATTGCCGGCGCACGGCACAGAAATCTTTCATCGAGCTGTATCAGATGGGCCGGATTTATCGTTCCAATGAGCCGGTTCTCTGGGACACCCATTTTGAAACCGCGCTGGCGCAGGCTGATCTGGAGTCGCTGGAGCGCAAGGGCAAGCTGCACCAGGTGAGTTTCCCGAGGAATGGCGCCGATCCTCTGATCATTGCCACCACGCGGCCGGAACTGATTCCTGCCTGCGTTGCGCTGTATTGCAATCCGGGAGACGCGCGCTACAAAGAACTGATCGGCAAGTCGGCAACAGTTCCACTTTCTGATAGAGAAGTGCCAATTAAAGGCGATGCCGATGTAAGCACAGAGTTCGGCACCGGATTGATGATGGTCTGCACTTTTGGCGACGGCGAAGACGTGCGCCGCTGGAAGCGAGATGGCCTTGATACCCGTTTGTGCATCAGTCCGAACGGGAAAATGACCGAGCTAGCTGGGACCTATGCCGGCCTGACGGTTGATGAGACCAGGAAAAAAATTGTTGGCGATTTGCAAACGGCTGGCTTGCTGGGCGGAAACACAGCTGTCGATCAGGTGGTGTCAGTCTCAGAGCGCTCCGGTGTTCCGGTTGAGTTCATCATGGCGCCGCAGTGGTTTATCAAGATGCTCGACCTCAAAGCTGAGTTCCTCAAGAGAAGCGAGGAGCTGCGCTGGTTCCCGGATTGGATGAAGACACGCCTGGACCAATGGATTGAAGGCCTGAAATATGATTGGAACATCGCGCGCCAGCGTTTTTATGGCGTGCCTTTTCCCGTGTGGTTCTGCGGAAGCTGCAATGAGCCGGTTCTGGCCGTGGAAGCGAGCCTGCCTGTCGATCCGCTGGAAGACCCATGTCCGGCTAGCGCATGTCCCAAGTGCGGCGGCAAAGAATTTCGCGGCGATCCTGATGTGATGGATACATGGATGACCTCATCGCTAAGCCCGCTCATCAATGCCAACTGGGCAGGAAGCCCAGGCCGTCTTGGATCGATGAAGCTTTACCCCATGACCGTGCGCGTGCAGGCATTTGAGATCATTCGCACCTGGCTCTTTTATACCGTGGCGAAATCGCATTTCCATACCAACAGCCTGCCGTGGAATGACGTGATGATCTCCGGTTGGGGCCTGAACGAAAATGGCCGCAAGATCAGCAAGCGCGACCTGGAACAGTTTACGGATGCCACCGGCTACAACCGTTATGACCCATATGCGGTCATCAAGAAGTTCGGCGCCGATTCAGTGCGTTTCTGGGCTGCGGGGGGCTCCCTTGGTCACGATCTGCGCTTCAACGAGCGCGATATTCAGAATGGCCGCAAGCTGGTGGTAAAGCTCTGGAACGCAGCACGGTTCTGTGCGCTGCAATTCGGCAGCTTTGACACCAGGACTGACACTATGCCGTTTGCTGAGCGCACGCCGGAAGATCGCTGGGTGCTGATGGAACTCAACAAAATCATTCCAGTTGTGACCACAGCGTTTGATAACTATTCATATCATGAAGCGCGTGAGGCAACGGAGAAGTTCTTCTGGAGCGTCTTCTGTGACGATTACCTGGAGATGATCAAAGACCGCTTCTGGACGCAGGCTGAGTATCCGGAAAATGCTCGCATCTCCGCGCGTTGTACCATGCGGGAAGCGCTGCGATTGATCCTGGCTCTTTACGCGCCGTTTGTTCCCTATATTACGGAGAGCATTTATCAAATTCTTTTCCGCGAAGGCGAGAACGTGCCGTCGCTGCATGTGAGCAGATGGCCGGACTACGACCCGGCGAAAATCGGGGAGATCCCGGAAATGACGGTTGTGTCTGAAATCCTGACGGCCGTGCGGGGCTTGCGGACCACGAGGAAAATTGCTCAGACTCGGCGTATCTCCACGCTCACGCTGGACATCGCCGACCCTGGCTCAAAAGTAGCTGAGACCATCAAGCGCATGGAGCTTTCCATTAAAGCTGCGGCTCGCAGCAAAGACGTGATCTACGGCCCGGCCACGGTCAGTTCCGGTCTGGAGCAGGTACGGCTGGATATTGCCGAATAAAGCCATCTTCCTTTATTTCCAGCGTGATTCCAGCCCGTTTCAGGAGTAAGCTATTCCGCACCGGCCTGTACGCATCTAAGCGTTTCGGAGCGGCTATGGTCAGAATCATCACGATCGAGCGCGAATACGGCTGCGGAGCGCCGCAGATTTCGGAGAAACTTGCCACGCGGCTGAACTGGAAGCTGTGGGACCAGGGCCTTACGCAGGAGATTGCGCGGCTGGCCAACTGCAAGCTCTCCGCGGTGGAGCAGCAGGAAGAACGTCGCGATCCGCTCTATCGCAGATTACTCAAATCATTTGCTTTGGGAAGTTATGAAGGCAATATGGGCGTGTATCCGGTGGAGATGCTGGATGCGGACAGCATTCACAGGTTTTCTGAGCGCGTAGTGCAGCAAGCCGCTGAAGCAGGCAACTGTGTGATTGTAGGCCGAGGCTCGCAGCATTTCCTGCAAGGCCGCTCAGACACTCTGCGCTTTTTTCTTTATGCCCCGCGAGAGACGAAGGTTCGCCGCCTGGTTGCCGAGGGCCACAAGCAAGCTGAGGCTGAGGCGCTGGTGGATACAGTGGACCGCGAACGCGCCGCTTTCATCAAAAATTATTTCCATGCTGAATGGCCCAACCGCGAGGTTTACCACGCCATGATCAACACCAGCGCCGGTGAAGAGACCGTGGTTGAGGCCATCGTGAGTTTTCTCAAGCAGAAAAAACCAACAGAAGCCGCAGCGTAGAGAATCATTCCCGACTCAACCGAGTTACTGCGCTGCTGGTGGCTCGGCTGCAGCGGTCGGCGCTTTTGGCCTGTAGCCGCTACGCGTTCGCAGGTGATACTTTTTTGCCGCAGGACCAACCAGCTTCATGGTAATCGTTCGCCAGCCTCGGTTGGGGTTGGGTTGCGGATAATAGCTCAGCGAATAAAGGTGGGCGATATCTTCCCGGATGGAAGCAAATGCCTTCTGCTGGCTGCGCCAGTTTTTTGCGAAATACGCCTGCCCGCCCGTGGCAGCAGCCATGCGCAGGAAAACCATGGTAGAGAGGGGATCAAGCTTGGCTTCCCGCGTGCTGATCACGTAGATGGGAATGCTTTCTGACTGGGCCAGCTCACTGATGTCCTCTGGCGCAACCATGCTGGCGCGGTCAGGGCCGTTGGAGAAGACCACAACCGCTTTTTTGCCGGGAAACTGCCCGGCATCTTTCAAGGTAAGCAGAAGCGCATTGTAGAGTGCAGGATCGTCGCCCGCCGTGGTGGAGCGAACGCCGCGCAGGACCTGATTACGGTCTGCAGTCAGCAGAGAACCGCGATACAAATTGCGACTGTAAGCATAAAAAGCCACGCGTTCAGGCGTATCGAGAGAGCGAACAAATTCCGCAATGGCGTCCTGGGCCTGGGCAAAACCGCGATACATGTAGTTGCTGGTATCAAAGAGAATAAAGATATCGGCGCCGGTAATGGTGGAAGGCGGCGGCACAAGCGGTTCTTCCTTTACGGTCTTCCCATCTGGAAAAAGACTGACGGGTTGCTGCGGCCCGTTGCCCTCACCAAAATTAGCAATCTTCTGGGCAATGCCATCTTCAAAGACCTCAAAGTCTGAAGGCTGGAGCCCAGTCACGTAATTACCTTTGGCATCAGTAACGGCGACGTTGAGCAGCACCAGGCTTACGTTTACGCGAAGAGTGCGGGTCTTAGACGAGTCTGGCTGCTCCGCCGTTTGGGCCTCAGCAGCGTGGAGACAACAGGCAAAAATCAATGATAGCCAAAAGAGTCGCTTCATTTGGTGGTCTCTTCAGCGCGCAGAAATTTGCAATCACTCTTTGCGCATGTCTTTTTCATGCATTCCATTCAGGGGCGCGGTCCGCTTGCATCATTTTTTAACGCGGCAATTTTACCTAAACGGAACTCTTCGCCGGTCTCGCGCATGGCGCGGCCGATGGCCGGCCAGTCTTCAAGGCTGCTGGCAAAGAGCCGTTCTACCATCGCCCGCGTTAGCTCCGGCACCAGCCGGTTCAACATTACCGGCGGATAGCCTTTTTCGTCAGCCAGACGCGCCCAATATAAATTGTTTGATTCCCATGACTCGGCCATGAGCCGGCTGGAATAATTCTGAAATACGGAAAACAGTTTGACGTTCAGCAAGTCACGGGAATAGTTATGTGCCAGCGCCGGGTGCGGCACGCCAAAATCCCGCGCAATGCGCTCTGGACCCACCTCGGCAGGATCGTCACGAACAAGTTGCTCCAATTCCTGGCCGGCGGGGCCTGAGTTGGCGGCATCGGAAGGGAATCGCTTGCGAAATTCTGCTGCGAGATAAAAAGATTGTGCGGGCAATACCAGAGCCAGCACTTCTTGATTGCCACCAGCGTGCATCGCGTCTTCAATCTGGCCTAGCTGCTGCGGCGCCACGCGATCGGCAAGGATCGTCACAACTTTTTCTCGCAAGCCCGCGTCTTCCGTGGCAGTTGTAAGAAGTTCTTCTCCTGCTCTCTGGTAAAGAGCAACGGCATGCATCTCACGCGGGGTTACGTCCCACCAGCGCGGCAGAACGGCAGAGGTCAAAAGGCTGGGCACCAGGTCCTGCCAGATCAGCGACTGCACATGCTCCGGGACAATAAAGTCCTGTTCCACCAGAGCGAGAGCATAAGGAAGATCGGCGAGCGACCCGGCAAGATGAATACCGCCGCTGGCGGTTGCACCCTGGTTCACTAGGGCCGGCGTTTTCCAGGGCTGGATTCCCGCTCGGCCGCTGCGATAGTCCTCAGCGTAATCATGGGAGCGCACAAAGATAGCGTTGTTCAAAAGCATCTGTGCCCCGGGCGGCTCGTAATAGGCGTAGTTCAGGCCCACCAGCGTGTCACGGACGAAGGCAGCGAGCTGGCCGCGTGCCTCCATTCGTTCCTGCGCGGTACCTGACTTAATAATGCGGGTCAGGTTGGTGCGCGTTTGCAGCGTGGTATGGCGAGTATCTGCCCGCTCGCTCTGGAATTGAATTTTTTCCGTGGGCGTAAAGATGGGCCGGGGCATTTCAAATTCGCGCAGCTCCGCCGCCAGTGGGACCAGCGAGTCTGCAGTGGCCTTCCCCTGCGCCAGTTGTTCCAATCCGCTACCCAGAGAAAACAGTGTGTCGAGCGATACCAAGCGTTGTGCATCAAACACTGTCTGCATCCGCTTGGCCAACTCATTGCGCACCAATTGGCCTTCGTGGGTAGATTGGTTGGGCCCAGCCAGTAGCAAGATGAGTTCATCCTGTGAAAGGCCTGCATTTCCTGTTGCAGCGATCATCAGCTCTGCCACCGCATTGCGTCCGGCATCAAAAAGCTGCACCGTTGTTGATATAGCCCCGAACCGGGCAATGATGCGCTGCCATGACTCGCTGGTTTTTTCAGCAGGAATTTCTTTCTGCCGCGCCAGAATCTGCCACAACCCGAGTGTCGCCTGGAAAGTGCCGATGGCATTTGCGCGCAGGGCCGGCGCAGGAATGCTATCGAGCGCAGAAGCGGCTTTGAGATATGCTGCAATGGCGTCATTATCGAGCGAGGTGAATTCGCAAAAGACGGGATATTGATCGCCGAAACGCCGGAACTTTTCCGCCAGCGACCTCACTATCGGAGCAGACAGCCTGCGATCGGAAGGCCGGCCACGATCCATCTCGCTCAACAACAGGTAGAGCCGCACCGGTTCAGGGCTGATCGGCTCGCGAGACAGCGCGAACATGGCTTCCACCATCTGCTCTGGGTCCTTCCATCGAGCGGCACGGCCAGCCCACTTTTTGCCGGATTTGGAATCGTCAAAGCGGCGAAATACTGATCTCCAGGCATCCAGGCCACCAGGCACGTGCGGTTGACCGCTGGACTCAACATACAAGCGCGCGATCAGGAGCGGTAAATCCGGCGCAGGACGAAAAATGGGCCGGGCAGCGCCTTGCGAGATACCGCCGGACTTAAACGCCTGATAAAAACGCTGCAAATGCTGCGGTTCAACAAAGTACGTCTGTTCCGCAGAGCCAACGGTTGAGAGCGCGTCAAAGTAGGCGGCCAACCAGCCTTCGTCTTTGCCCAGCAAGTGCGTGATGAACTCAGCAGGCGAGTCAGGGCTTGCGCCCACAAGGCTCTTCCACACCGGTTCGGCAGCTTCACCGCCGGGAACCACCACGCGTCCGGCGCGGATATAGATATGAGTGCCATAGAAATCCAACACATCAGCAAAGCGGAGCAACTTTGGCAATCCTGGTGACTGGTGCAATTGCGCAACGGTAGAAAAATCCATGCGCGCCATGGCCCCGTAAAGGCGGGCCAACGCCGGATCACGCAGAAGCGTTTGCACTATGTTTGCAGAGGAATCACCGCTGTGGGCTGTTGCCCAATCTTTTTCCGTGAACAACACCGGCACGCGCGATGAAGGAAACGGAAACGAAAAGGGCTTGCCGCCTTGCAAAGTTTCTTCTAGCTGGGCCAGAGGAAAGCCGGAGTCGATAGTGAGAAAAGCACGGTCAGCATCAGCTGTTTGCAGAGAAGTATTGGGACCACAGCCTTCATGGATACGATAGCCGAGAACGGCGATCAGCGGTTTTGCATCTTCGCAGTTGGAAACACGAATCACGCCATCTGGACCGGCCTGCTGTGCCAATTCCTGCGCCTGGTGGAGATAACGCTCCAAGAGAACCAGAAACTCCGTGGCTCTTCCATGGTCATAGGCGCGGATGCGGATCTCCTGTGCCAGCAGAGGCAACACTTCCGCCGGAGCAGCCTGCTGGCTGATGCCAGCCATGCGAAGAAAAGAACGCAGCGGGCCAGGAATGGCCACCTCAGTTGTCGAAAGCGTGTCAGGAATGGGCCGGTCAGACGAAGCAAGGCATACCGCAGGCAAGATGATCAAAAGAAAAATAAGCCGGCAAAGAGAACGTCTCATGGCCAAACGTCCTTTCTCTGGGCCTGGCAGGGCGCTAGCCAGGAAGCTGGTGCGCAGGAAATCCTATCATTTATTGGGGATTTGAGAGTACGCGATTTGTGCATGGTGATTCGTCCAGATTTATGCAGGGGTTCGAAAACCCAAAAAGGCCAGAAATTTGAGTGCTAAAAATGTGGATCGCGAAAACCGGTTCCGCGATGCAGAAGCTGTGATCGGCAAAATGAAAATGACTTTAAAATTCGCCTAATCAACCCGCTGCCAATAGGACAGCCGAAAATGGAACTGGGTTCCAGATTGGAACGGCCCTTTCCGTAAAAAGCACTGTCCGAAATAAAAATGTCCAGAGTCTCTGCGAATTTAGTAGTATCTACGGCATTCGATAGAAGGGCCGTTAGGGGCCCCGCGAGCCAATCTTGAAGCTTGAGTCAAAACAGCCAAAAAGTCTGCCCGACCGAATTGCGATTTAATTTGCGGTTTTTAATATGCGTTTTTATATCGGCTTCAAAATTACCACCAAGAAAGAATCTTCAATGCACAAGGAGCAAAGAATGTCCCGATTGTCGCGCGGTCCAGCGTTGTTTCTGTGTCTAGTGATGATGATTTTTGCAGCCCTGCCCACACTGGCGCAGGTTTCCCAAACCAGTAATACAGATGGCAGCACATCTGCACAAACCTCCCAGACAGGGCAGACCAGCGGAAGTTCGGTTACTTTGCCGGTGATCCCGGTGTTCCATCACGGTGTTCCATGGCGTGATCCGAATTCCATTGTCCCCGGTCCTGTTGGGTTTGCGGCCCCAGCCGGCGCACACCTGACCTATTTTGGCGGGCCAATTATCTCGAATGTCCAGGTGGTCCAGGTACTGTACGGAAGCGGTTCATACAACGCGCAGGTCGCCGGAACCACTTCTCCCACCATGGGCCAGTTCTATAGTGACATCACCAGCAGCGGCTTGATCCAACTGCTGCAACAGTACAATACGACCGTTTCAGGCGGCACGAATCAGACATTTGGGAATGGCTCGTTCGGCGGGTTGTTCCAGATTGTTCCTTCCGCGGGCAACAACGGCTCTACCATCAGCGATACTCAAATCCAATCAGAGCTTCTGGCACAGATCAATGCAGGGCACCTGCCTGCTCCTGTGCTGGATGCGCAGGGCAACGCGAATACGCTTTATATGATCTTCTTTCCTCCAGGAAAGACGATCACTCAGGGCGGATCTTCAAGCTGCGTGGGCGGAGGTTTCTGCGCGTATCACGGCACCACGTCAAGTCTGATTAACGGCCAGCACGTTCTATACGGCGTAATGCCAGACATGCAGGCAGGCAGCGGCTGCTCCACCGGCTGCGGTTCATCCTCGGTATTCGGCAATTACACCTCCGTGACCAGCCACGAACTGACTGAGGCTTTGACGGATGCGCAGGTGGGCATTGCTACCACCTTTGCTCCACCGCTGGCCTGGTATGACATGACCAACGGCGAAATTGGCGACATCTGTAACGGGCAGCAAGGTTCGTACGTCGCTAATGGCACCACCTACACCATCCAGTTGGAATTTTCCAACTCGGCGAACAATTGCGTGCTGCCACCGGCACAGACGAACCCTGATTTTTCATTGACGGATTCGCCGTCCAGCTTGACGGTTACACAAGGCACCAGCGGCAGCAGCACAGTCACTGTTCATCCTGCGGGTGGATTTACTGGAAGCGTGACTTTATCAGCCTCGGGATTGCCAGCCGGAGTAACAGCCACGTTTGGCACCAACCCAACAACCTCCACCAGTGTGGTAACCTTCACGGCCAGCTCGACTGCCACTACCGGCACTTCGACTGTGACGATCACTGGAACCTCGGGGGCCTTGACGCATACCACCACCGTTTCTCTCACCATCACTGCTCCGGCACAACCTGACTTCTCACTCTCAGCTTCGCCTGCGAGCGTGAGCGTGGTGCAGGGCAACACTGCAACCAGCACGATTAGCGTTACCGACGTGGGTGGATTTACAGGAAGCGTGAGCTTGTCGGCTTCTGGATTGCCAGCGGGCGTTACCGCCGCATTCGGCACCAACCCGACCACTTCAACCAGCGTCTTGACCTTTACCGCCAGCAGCACCGCTACTTTAGGGGCTGCAACGGTCACGGTTACAGGAACCTCTGGAGCGCTTACCCATACCACCACCATCAGCCTGACGGTAAATTCCTCGGCTGCACAGAACCTGATCGTGAACGGTGGATTTGAAACCGGCGTTGCCACTCCGTGGACGCTAACGGCAGGCGTGCTCAACAACTCCACGGCTGAGCCTGCTCATACCGGGGCTTGGGATGCGTGGCTGGATGGCTATGGTGTCCGCCACACTGACACCGCTACCCAGACGGTTACGATTCCATCCACCATCACCACAGCAACACTGACCTTCTGGCTGCATATAGACACCGCAGAAACCACAACCACCACAGCGTTTGATAAGCTGACGGTGCAAGTGTTGAACTCTGCGGGTACCACTGTGCTGGCTACACTGGGTACGTTCTCTAACCTGAACCATGCAACGGGATATCAGCAACACTCGTTCAGCGTGGCCCAGTTCAAGGGACAGACCGTAAGGATCCGTTTTACGGGCACAGAAGACACAAGCCTGCAAACTTCGTTCGTGATCGATGACGTTTCCCTTAACGTCCAATAAGACTCGTTTGCGGCAAAAAACTAATCCGGGGTCTTTACGACCCCGGATTTTTTTGCGATTGAGGAATTTTTGGCCCGAAATGCTATGTGAAAAAAAGTCCTCAATTATCGATGCAAGTTTATGCGTGCACCAGGGACATGGCTGTATTCTTTGCGAAGCACTTGGCGACAAGCTTGGCGCAAGTCTCCACAAAGTCACGTTCTATCGGCGGCTTAAAGGCTGACATGAAGTAGCTCTCCACATTCAGTATGGCCACGACCTTGCCAACGACCGTGATGGGCACTACGATTTGCGATTTCACCAGGTCTGAGATTTGGATATAACGCGGGTCTTCAGCGACGTTATCGGCAACGACCACGCGTCCGGTGGTAGCGGCCGACCCGCATAAGCCCTCGCTCAGTGATATGGTGGGGTTTGGGGTAAAGCTTCCCGTATAAGGTCCCAACGTCAGTGTGGAAGAGTCTTTCTTGCTGGTAAGGTAAAAGCCAACCCAGTTGTACCGCGGAATGTGCATGTGGATCCGCTGCGCAATGTACTGCATGAGTATCTCAGGCGTGGCTGCTGAACCAGAGAAGTCCTCAAATTCTTTCAAGAGGTATTTGTGGGGCATTGCAGTCACACTTTTACCGCGTTTCAGAGCGCTAAGTAAAACATTACCTGATTATTTACAGGTACCAAGGTAATCCAAAAGTGCTGAGTCAAGCGCCGATTAGCTGTACCAACCAGGCAAGGACATGCAGCAGATTCCACTAATAGGTTCAAAACTCAAAGTATCCAAACGGTCTAGGTTCCCATCATATGGCTTCTTCCCAAAATGGGAATTAGCTGTTTTGCTTTCATAGAATAGTTCCAAAATGGAACTGGCTTGATGACTATAAAAGAAAAATGTCTTGTTAGCATGATTTTGTGCTGTATTCACCCGTTCGCTTTCATGTTCGAGATACCTTGCGTGGCGCGTGGCTGGTGTCAATCGTTGTCCTAGAAGAGTTGCCCGGCAAGGTAATAAAACCGCACAACCAGCAGGAGCAGTCAGTGCCCACTGAGCCCATAAGCAGGTCAAAGGCGTAAACATCCAGCCACTAGCTCGATTAGAGATAAGAGTTGTCTTGCCGGGCAACTGAATTTCGAGGATCGTACAATACAGCGAATGCTCATCGCTGCCGGAATTCTCAGCCTGCTGATATGGGGATATCTGCTGTTTGCGCGCGGGCAGTTCTGGCGTCTTCAGACGGATCGCCCGCAGAAAGCCAACCCCCGTCCGGCGCGGATAGCCGTGATCATCCCAGCCAGGAATGAGGCTGGTGTTGTGGGCCGTGCTGTTGCTTCATTGCTGCAAACATCTGACCCCAACACCCTGCATATTTTTCTGGTGGATGATGGCAGTTCAGATGGCACTGCCCAGGCAGCTCAAGATGCAGCTATGACCGTAGGTCGGCCAGAGATGCTAACCGTGATTGCAGGGCAGCCGCTTCTATCCGGCTGGTCAGGGAAGCTCTGGGCGATGCAGCAGGGGGTAGAACGGGCAAGCCAATTCCAACCAGAGTTTTTTCTGTTTACTGATGCTGACGTGGTTCATGCGCAAAAGGGCCTTGCCACGCTGGTCTCTATTGCAGAGGAAGGTTCCTACGATCTGGCATCGTTCATGGTGAAGCTCCACTGTGAATCGCCGGCGGAGAAATTCCTGATCCCGGCGTTTGTTTTCTTCTTCTTTAAGCTGTATCCACCAAAATGGGTTGCCAATCCCCGCCACTCAACAGCAGGCGCTGCCGGTGGATGCATTCTTCTCCGCTCTACGGCCTTACAAAAGGCTGGTGGGATTGAAGCCATTCAGCATGAGGTGATTGATGATTGTGCTCTGGCAGCACGAGTGAAAAGCAGTGGTGGCCGATTGTGGCTGGGTGCGACTGAAACAACAGAGAGCATCCGTCCCTATGATGGGTTTGGCGGCATCGGTAGCATGATCTCCCGCACCGCCTTCAATCAGCTTCGGCACTCGGTTTTGCTGCTGGTGCTGGCCGTGGCCGGAATGGCAGTAACCTATCTGCTGCCTCCTGCGCTGGTCTTCTTCAGCCACAGTAAAGTTTCCACCGCTCTGGGAGCACTGGCGTGGTTGTTGATGGCGCTTAGTTTTATGCCTGTTCTGCGTATCTATCGATTGCTCCCAATCTGGGGCCTGGCGCTGCCGCTGATTGCAGTCTTTTATATGGGCGCTACGGTTCACTCCGCCTACAAATACTGGTCAGGGCGTGGAGGGGAATGGAAGGGCCGGGTACAGGACCCGGTAAGAGATCAGCGCTGAGAGGCTTGATTAAGCAGGACGTTCCTCATGCTGCTCCTGCTCGTCAATTTGCTCGTCACCGGGGCGGGTGATCTTGATGCCAACTGCGGCAAAGATCCGCTCTTTGGGCACAACCAGATCTTCCGATGAGAGCTTGTGCACGTGAGCTAATGCTTCCGCCGATGGCGGCGCGGGAATGGGGTCACGATGAAGGATAGTCCAGGTCCAACTCAGCACAGCGATCAAGTAGGCCACCTGCCCTACTTCACTGGCCAGGCTCAGGAGCTTTGGACCTTGGTAGATGGCAGCTACGAACCGTGTGGTCGCCTGCACGGTCAGGTACAGAACGAAGCCGATCGCAATCTCTGCCACTGATGATTTCCATGTAATGCCCAGAGCTTTGGACTGCACCAACAGGATCCAAAGCAGGCAGGCATCAGCCAGGAAGATGGTTCGTTCAATGGTGAGAGGGACTTTTATATATGCCTCTTTATGCCCTGCGGGCATCATCACGGACAGCGCGACTGCGGTAGAAATGCCCAGGATGGCCCAGAAGCAGAAGCGCGCCACGGTTCGGCCAGGCAGCGATTCAAATGGATCCAACACCTTCACCAGGATTTCCAGGACGACAAGGTTCAGGAGGATCGCTTCCACGAAATCCATGACCGAATAGCCAAAGAGAAACATGTCGCGGGTGCCGACCTGAGAGATCACCAGCATCACCACGGCAGAAGCTGTCATGTAAAACACGTAATAGCTAAAGGCTTTCCAGTGCCGGAAAAAATCTTTACGTCTGACTATGGCCCAGCACGCCAGGAACTGGCACGCGATGATGCTGAGCCAGAGGACATAGTCAAACGTAAAAAAGCGATGTTTCATCAGAGGGTTATTGTGCGTTGCTAATCCCGGCTTGCGGAATTGGAACTCCGCCGGCAGGAGGTTTGCTGCCGACGATCAAAGTGCCCAGCAGTATCACAAGTCCTAGAACAACTTTACTGTCGATCATTAGGGAACCTTCCTTTTGCCCGGGTTTACAGTCTTCCGCGGGTGGAATCGACGCCAAGGTTAGGGCAGCTTGTGTTAACGGGAATGTGAAACCCCGTGCACATACGGGCCTTTCCTAAACGTCCATTTCATATTATTTCGGCTAGGCTGGCGCTAGGCCATATACCTTAAGGGCTGCTCCCAGGGTTACATAGATGTGGCCTAAGGCCTGCTTGCGCGCTTAAGCCGTGAAATGTTATTAAGTTATTGTTTTTCAATTGCTTATATCTAAAAAGGCGCTAAAATTGAAAACAAATTTCAAGGCAAAGGCTTCCGTGATGTTACCTTCCAGATACGTCCTCATTTTCATGCTCTTTGCATCGTGCGCGCCGTTGCTTCCGGCGCAGAGTTCGGCCAGTCCAGCGGCTACTCAAGGATTGGGAAAGGTCTCCTTCCTCACCTCATGCAAGGCGGAAGCCCAGCCTCTATTTAACAAGGGTGTAGCGCTTCTGCATTCGTTCCAATACGCCGCGGCGGAAAACGCTTTCAATCTGGTAACCCAGGTCAATCCGCAGTGCGCCATGGCTTATTGGGGACTGGCGATGAGCAGCTATCGTCCACTTTGGGATGGTGCAAATGAGAAGGATCTCGTGAAAGGCCGGGGGTATCTGGAGAAAGCGCGGAAGATCGGCGGTACAAACAAGCGCGAAGACGAATATATTGCTGCACTGGGAATTATCTTCTCAGCTAAAGATGGCGTTGATTCTGGCCGTCTGGCGGATTACAGCCGCGCCATGGCCGACCTGAGCAAGCACTATCCTGATGATGGAGAGGCGCAGGCGTTCTACGCGCTGTCATTACTGGCATTGCCAGAGAAGGGCGACCTCACAGCTCGCAAACAGGCAATTGAGATATTGAGCCGGCTTTCGGCAGCTCAGCCGGAACATCCGGGCGCGGTGCATTATCTGATCCACGCTGCGGACACGCCAGAGCTGGCGTCTGAAGGTCTGGATGCCGCGCGTCGTTATGCCAAGATCGCTCCTGATTCCTCCCATGCGTTGCACATGCCGTCGCACATTTTTGTGCGACTGGGATTGTGGCAGGAGTCGATTGATTCTAATAAGGCGGCCGCAGTTGCAGCCGCTGATGCCACGGAACATCACATGGGCGAGGCGCACTATCAATTCCACGCCATGGATTTTCTGGACTATTCCTATTTACAACTGGGCGAGGAAGGCAAAGCAAAGCAGGTTGTCGAAGACCTGGATAAGGTTCCCGGACGCAGCACGGAAACCACCGCGAACATGCGGATCAATCTCACCACGCGCAATTTGCTGGAGCTGCATCATTGGAAAGAGGCACTATCGTTGGCTCCAACTGGCAGTGCTTATAATCAGCAGAGAATTTATTGGGTCCGCGCGATTGCTGCTGCTCACCTTGGCGATGCGAAGGCTGCAGAAGAGAACCTCAAGAGTTTGAAAAAGATTTCTAAAAGTGCCCGCGATAAGAACGAGCGACTGGATGGTTATCAAGCGGCTGAGGCCTGGGTTGAGTTTGCGAAAGGCAAGGGCGAGAAAGCAGCAAAGCACATGCGCTCTATCGCTGACCGTCAGGAACGTGAGGATGCTGAAAGTTTCATGGTCCCTGCGCGAGAGATGCTGGCAAACATGCTGTTGGAACTACATCAACCGGCAAATGCTTTGGCAGAGTACGAGGCGGGTTTGAAGAGAACGCCAAATCGCTTCAATGAACTTTACGGCGCGGCGACGGCGGCCAACCAGGCAGGCGATGCAGCAAAAGCCAAAACGTATTTCAGCAAACTTCGCCAGAACTGCTCACCGCAGGCCGACCGTGAAGAGCTGCAACATGCAGGCGCTATTGCGGCCGGCAGCAACTGAGCTGCAGAATTTATTTACCAAGAAATTATTTTGACCAGCTTTTCGCCATCTGCGCTTCTTCGTTGATAGAGCGGAGCGCAATCCGCGTTTCGTTCACCAGAAATGAACAGCCTGCTGACAAACCCACAAATCCAACGGCTCCGAGAATAAAGCTGATAGCCACAATAGCCTGGAATACCCATCTGTACTGCAATGAAACGGCGCTGGCGCCAAGAATGGAGACCACACTGGCTGCGGCAAAGCAGCCAATCGCGGTGTAAAAAAAGCTCAGGGCACGGACCAGCAGAGCGCCGCGCTGCTCCAGCCGGCCCAGATGGCTCACCCAAAGCGATCGAGTTGGGTTATCGATCTCAGAGCCATGTAAATCTTTAGCCAGCAGCCGCGTGCGATCCACTACGCGTGCCAGGCGATTTCCTGTACCTAATGCCAAGACTGAAGACGCATTCGTAAAGACCGCAGGTGCTGCGATCAGCGTGAGCACGGCGAAGGGACTCTCTGAGACAGGCGCTAACATGGGCTACTAGTATGCAGCCTGTCTAACTACATGGGAAGAGCTCTGATCGCGATAGCGCGCGAGTCAGCTTCAACTGTGATGCCGCTGTGGAAATTCGAGGATTGCCCAACGTGCTTTGGTTCCAGTGGTCCGCCTTTCAACGCACCACATTCGACAGAGCAGAGGCCAATCATTATTCTTTTTTGCATGTGCTTTGAATCCATTCACCTGATCACATTTGATTGTTATGGAACATTGATTGACTGGGAGAACGGGATGTTGGCCGCGCTGAGGCCGATGTTTTCCCGCGAGGGCCGCAGCTCTGGCGATGCCCGGCTTCTTGAACTCTATGGCGAGATTGAGGCTGAAGTGGAATCCGGGCCGTATCTTCCTTACCGCCAGGTGCTGGCGCAAGCAGCGCAGCAGATGGGCCAGAGGCTTGGAGCAGAGATCACAAAAGAGCAGGGCGCGGAATTTGTAGAGTCGCTCACCCGCTGGGAGCCGTTTCCTGACACGGTGGCAGCGCTGCAGGCCATGGCAAAAAAATTCCGCTTGGGAATCATCTCCAATGTGGATGATGACCTGTTTGCTGAAACCCAAAAGAAGCTGGCCGTGGAGTTTGCCTTTGTGGTGACGGCGCAGCAGGTCAGGAGTTACAAACCTTCACACCAGAATTTTCACGAGGCGCTGCGCCGAAGCGGCCTGGAGAAATCGCAAGTCTTGCATGCTGGGCAGAGCCTTTACCACGATATTGCCCCAGCCAACGCGCTGGGTATTAAGAATGTCTGGGTCAACCGGCCATCGGTACGGCCGGGCGCCAGCGCTGCCAAGCCTGGCGTTGCCATTCCAACATATGAAGTTCATAACCTTGCGGAACTGGCCGAACTGGTGGCGGCACGCCGTTAGCTTCACGGCTTTTTGGGAAAAAGCATGGGTTCCAGTAAGACCTGCCGGGTTTCTTCTGAGGTGAGCCGCTCGTCGGCGGAGTAAAACTCTACTGATCCCGTGCTCGATTGGCGCATCGAGAGCATGCCGCCTTCAGGAACACCGGCCCCATGGTTCAGTGCGGAATACTCATAGCGCACGGTATGGTTTTCAAAATCAGCGGTAAGCAGAAGTTCCAGGCTTGAGTTGCTGTTGGTTACACGGAAGGCGTTTTCGCCATTCTGGCCAAACTCGCCACCGGGTTGACGAGAGTTGAATTGAGCTACGTCAGCCTGGAGTTCCTTTCCCAGCTTCCGCCAGCGCTCAGCGGCTGCCGTGGAAAAGTCTTGTTGAGCGGACTCCTGTCTGGAAGTATTCGGGTCTTGAGGCGAACGGTCCCGGATCGCGGCCATGTTTACTGGGATGAGTCTGCGCGCAAAGCAGATGGCTGGGCAGAAAGTGGCGCTTGCAGGATTGGCCAATCGGCATATAATGTTGCCCGTAATTGGGCAGCAGTTTCGATATTGATATATCGCGATTCGATATGTTAATCTGCTGCGGCAGATCTTCCGGCCAAAGAGCGGTGGGTTCAGCCGAGTCCCGTTTTTTGGAGCCTGCAGTCCGGCTGATTTTCCAGTCTCCGGTTTTTTGACAAGACGCAAGCCATTTCAAATAGATGAGGACCTAAAGGCCATGGGTGCACTCTCTTTCTTTGATCGCAGCCGTATAGTCGCTAAACCTGGATTCAGCCGCTGGCTAGTTCCTCCAGCAGCTCTTTCCATCCATCTGGCCATCGGCCAGGCGTATGCCTTCAGTGTATTCAAAAAGCCGCTGAACTACCTGATTCAGGTTCATTCCGTCGGCGGCGGCTTGAAGGCGCTGCCTGTCTCCATGGACAGCCCCAATCCACTGGACTGGACGTTCCCCGATCTGGCATGGATTTTCATTCTGGCGATTGTCTTTCTCGGCCTTTCTGCCGCAGTCTTCGGCAAGTGGCTGGAGAGGGTGGGGCCACGCAAAGCCATGTTCGCTTCCGCTGTTTGTTTTGGCAGCGGATTTTTTATCTCCGCCCTTGGCGTCCAGATCCACCAACTGTGGCTCATCTATATTGGTTACGGTGTGATCGGCGGTACCGGGTTGGGGATTGGCTACATCTCTCCGGTTTCTACCCTGATTAAATGGTTTCCAGACCGGCCCGGCATGGCGACCGGCATGGCCATCATGGGCTTTGGCGGTGGTGCGTTGATTGGTTCCCCATTGGCCAGAAATCTCATGGACCACTTCCGCACGAACAATGATCTGGGCGTGATGAAGACTTTCCTGGTGATGGGAGCGATCTACTTTGTGGCGATGATGTTTGGCGTCATCACCGTTCGCATTCCCGCGCCGGGTTGGAAGCCTGAAGGCTGGACTGCGCCAGCCAAGCCCAAGGCTCTGGTCACAACGCATGACGTGGAAGTCAATAGGGCTTCTGGAACCCCGCAATTCTGGCTGGTCTGGATCGTGCTTTGCATGAACGTGAGCGCCGGCATCGGCATCCTGGAACAAGCTTCGCCCATGATTCAGGAGTTGTTCAAAGGGAGGATTACCGCGGTTGCAGCGGCAGGTTTCGTCGCCTTGCTTAGCCTGTTCAACATGGGCGGGCGCTTCATCTGGTCCACCGTTTCAGACTACATAGGCCGTAAGAACACCTACTTTGTGTTCTTTATCCTGGGCGGGATTCTCTATTACCTGGCGCCGCGCACGGGCAGCAGCGGCCTGAACAGTGTTCCACTCTTTGTGGCCGTGGCAGCCGTAATCGTCAGCATGTATGGCGGCGGCTTTGCCACCGTCCCGGCTTACTTGAAGGACCTGTTTGGGACCATGGAGGTAGGCGCGATTCACGGTCGCTTGCTCACCGCATGGTCAGTGGCGGGCATCGTGGGGCCGTGGCTGGTGAACCACATCCGCGAGTATGAAAAGAACCACGGTGTTCCGCTGGCGGATTCCTACTCGGCGGTCCTCTACGTGATGGTTGGACTGTTGATTATCGGTCTGATTGCCAACGCGATGGTGCGGCCGGTGAATTCCAAGTATTGGTATCAAACCCAAGCCACAGACAGCGCTGCCGTGTCCGGCACGGCAGTGGTGCGCAGCTAACGCAAAGGAGCTGAAAATGGATCAAGTAAAAAAGACACCTGTAGTGCTGGTTGCGTTGGCATGGTTGTTTGTCGGCGTACCGTGGGGTTGGGGCATTGTTGAACTCTGGAAAAACGCGCAAAAATTGTTTGTGGCTCCGCCGGTGGCAACAGCCCCAGCATCACCGGCGCCGGCAACAACTGCTCCGGCGCTATCTCCGGCTGCTACTGCCCCAAGCAGCAAGTAACCGCAATGGAGCTCTAGTTCTCTATACATTGGCAAGAGGGCGTTATGCCCTCTGCCATGTGTAGGCAAAAGTGCTACGATTCTGTAGTGCTTACTTTGAGGCCAGTATGCCTATTCCATTGAAAACACGACTGACTGAGCCACTGGTGCGTGAGAACGGTGGACATCGCCCGGCCACCTGGGATGAAGCCATGGACCGCGTGGTCAAGGCGTTCAGCAACTCCATCGCCAAAAAAGACCCGCGCAACTTCGGCATGTTCAGCTGCTCCAAGACCACCAATGAGTTGAACTACATCGCGCAAAAATTTGTCCGCGCGGTAATGGGGACCAACAACATTGATAGTTGTAACCGAACTTGACACGCCCCCAGCGTCGCCGGTCTGGCGGCGGTTTTTGGAGCGGGTGGCGGCACAAGCTCGTATAAAGAAATTGAGACGACCGATGTAATTCTGCTCTGGGGTTCCAACGCGCGGGAGACGCACCCCATCTTCTTTCATCACTTGTTGAAAGGGGTGCACAACGGCGCAAAGATGTTTGTGGTTGACCCGCGGCGCACCACATCGGCCCAGTGGGCCGACGTGTGGCTGGGCATCGACGTAGGCACTGATATCGCGCTGGCCAACGCCATGGGACGCGAGATCATCGCTGCCGGCCTGGCCAACATGAAGTTCATTGAACATGCCACCAGCCATTTTGAGGCTTACAAAGCCCACGTTCAGAAGTACACCCTGGAGTATGCGGAAAAAGAAACCGGCGTACCTGCAGAGATCATCCGCAAAACGGCACATGCCTACGCCAAAGCCAAAACCGCACAGCTCTGCTGGACTCTTGGCATTACCGAACACCACAATGCAGTCGACAATGTTACCGCACTGATCAACCTCTCGCTGGTCACTGGGCATGTGGGCCGCTATGGAAGCGGCGTCTGCCCGTTGCGCGGCCAGAACAATGTACAGGGTGGCGGCGATATGGGCGCGATCCCTGATCGTTTCCCCGGCTTCCAGCATGTTGAGAATGACGAAATCCGCGCCAAGTTTGAAAGGGCTTACGGCGTGACGCTTCCTCCCAAAAAGGGCTGGCATATCAGCGGCATGTTGGATGCGATGGAGCGCAAGGAACTCACCACGCTCTATTGTCTCGGAGAAAATCCTGCGGATTCAGAAGCGGACCGCCATCACGCGCTCAAGCTGCTGGGCGGACTGGAATTTCTTCTGGTGCAGGATCTTTTCTATACCAAGACCGCTGAGATGGCTGACGTGGTGCTGCCCGCAACAGCCGGTGCCTTCGAGAGCGAAGGCACAGTCACTTCAAGTGAGCGTCGTGTACAGCGTGTTCGTCGCACAGTGCCTCCACCTCCGGGCGTTCGTGACGATATAGAGATCATTTTTGATCTTGCACGGCGTCTTGGACATGACTGGGGCTGCGCCGAATCAGAGTGCATCTGGAATGAACTGCGCAAGCTCAGCCCGATGAATGCCGGCATGAGCTATGAGCGCCTGGAAAAGCTGGGCGGCATCCAGTGGCCTTGCTATGACGAGAACCATCCCGGCGAGATGTTCCTGCATGGCCGTCTGTGTGCCGATCCATTGATCGGGCCGCGCGCGCCGTTCCACATGGTGGAACATGTGCCCCCGGTCGACAAACTGGATGATGAATTCCCGATCCGCCTTACCACGGGCCGCCGCCTTGATGATTACAACACCGGTGTGCAAACCGAGAAATTTGCCTCGCCCCTGCGCCGCAGGGAAGCGCTGAGGCTCTCGCCGGAAGATGGCACAAAGTACAAGGTGAACGAAGGCGAAACCGTGCGTGTAAGCTCGCGCAGAGGCTCGGTGATCGCGCCGGTGTGGTTTGATCCCGGCTTGCGCCCCGGCCTGGCATTCTTGTCGGTGCACGCGCATGAGCAGGTGGCCACGAATGACTTGACGATCAACGCAGTCGATCCCAAGTCCGGCGTTTCAGAGTTCAAGGCTACCGCGATCCGAATTGAGAAGTGTGCGGAGGAATAATTGGACCTTCACCTGACAGGCGCGCAGGCTACTCCTGAAGAAAAAGCGGCTGTAGATTCCAAACTGGGCGCGCCGGGATCAGGCTGGGATGGCGGGGAACGCCACAATTCTGACGGACATCTGGCCCTGGGCGGAGCGCACAAAGCCCACTCCCAACGGCACCTGTTATTGCCCACTCTGCACGCCATCCAAAACCATATCGGCTGGATCAGCGAAGGCGCGCTGAACTATGTTGCCCAGCGTCTGGATATCCCACCGGCTGAAGCCTACGGCGTGGCTTCTTTTTATGGCATGTTCTCCCTCAAGCCTCTCCCGCTTGCCGTAGCGCATGTGTGTGATGACATTGCCTGCATCACGCGCGGCTCAGATGCGCTTTGTGATCAGTTAGAGCACAAGCTTGGCCAAGAAGGCTTGCCCTGCATGGGCGGTCGCGCGATGTGGAAGCGCAGCGAGTGCCTGGGATTGTGTGAACGTGCACCGGCTGTTCTGGTGTCGAAAGCTGGAGTCAAGCCGCAGGAGCGCGTGCTGGCGCCGGCGACGGCGGACCGTGTTGAGTCGCTGATAAAAGATGCGGCCAATGATTGCATGCCTGAAGCGGCAGATGTCTTGAATACACAACTCTCAGTTCCGCAGGAAGGCTCAAGCAAGCTGATGCTTTTGCGCCGCGTGGGCAAGAACAACGCCCCGCAACTGGATGGTTACCAGCGCCTGGGCGGTTATGAAGGCCTGCGCAAGGCAATTGATCTTGGCCCTGATGGCGTGCTCAAAGAGATTGCAGCTTCAAAACTGCTGGGCCGTGGCGGCGCTGCTTTTCCTGCAGCTAAAAAATGGGAAGCTCTGTACACGCAACGCGACCGCCTAAAGCAGGACCTCAAACGCAAGCATTACCTCATCTGTAACGCCGATGAATCTGAGCCGGGAACGTTCAAAGACCGGATCATTATGGAAGGCGATCCCTTTGTCGTTCTTGAAGGCATGACTATTGCTGCCCTGGTTACAGGCGCAGAGCAGGGATACATCTACCTTCGCGGCGAATATCCTTTTGCGGCGGACCGGTTGGAGCATGCGATTGAAAGCGCGCGCTGGGAAGGCTTCCTGGGCCAGAATGTTTTGGGCACCGGCATGAAATTTGATATCGAGCTGCGCCGCGGCGCCGGAGCATACATCTGCGGTGAAGAGACGGCGCTGTTCAATTCCATTGAAGGTTATCGCGGTGAGCCGCGCAACAAGCCGCCTTTCCCCACGCAGGCCGGTCTCTTTCGCCAGCCGACCGTGGTCAACAACGTTGAGACGCTGGCTAACGTGCCCATGATCGTGCGTGATGGCGGCGCGGCCTACGCGAAAATTGGGACGGAAAACTCTGCCGGCTCCAGGCTCTTCTGCCTCTCCGGACATGTGACCCGCCCCGGTTTGTATGAAGTGCCCATGGGCACAACGCTGCGCCAGTTGATGGCGATTGCTGGAGGCGTAGCCGGCACCGGCCGGTTGCAGGCAGTGTTGCTGGGCGGTGCGGCGGGCGCGTTCATTTCGCCCAAAGAGATTGATGTGCCGCTCACGTTTGAAGGCACGCGCGCTATTGGTGCAACGCTTGGTTCAGGTGTGGTCATGTTGTTTGATGACAGCGTGGATCTAAAGCGTATTCTTCTGCGCATTGCCGAGTTTTTCCGCCATGAAACCTGCGGCCAGTGCGTTCCTTGCCGCGTGGGGGTGGTGCGCCAGCAAGAGGCCTTGCAGCGGCTGGTTGACGGCCGTCCGCTTGGCTCCAAGACAGACGAGATCGTCATGTTGCGCGAGATGGGGCAGGCCATGCGCGATGCCTCGATTTGCGGCCTGGGCCAGACTGCTTCCAGCGCCGTGGAGTCGGCGCTTGAGAGGTGGAATTTATTCGCATGAAAGAGACCACGCTACAAACCCAAAAATCCGCAGCTATGCCGGAATTGGCCCCGATGCCGCTCATACCGGTCCCGCCCGGGCCGGTACCGCAGATTCCGGTTGAGCGCGAGCGGAAGATGGTTGAGATCACAATCGACGGCAAGGCCGTTTCCGTGCCGGAAGGCTCCACCATTCTTGAAGCGGCGCGCAAACTGGGAATTGATACGCCCACCCTCTGTTTCCTTGAGAGCCTTACTCCGGTGAACGTTTGCCGCGTATGCGTGGTTGAGATGGAAGGCTCGCGCACGCTGGTTCCGGCTTGTTCGCGCAAAGTTGAACCCAAGATGAAGATCAAGACGGATTCCGATCGCGTGCGTCTTTCACGGCGCATGGTGCTGGAATTTCTGGCGTCGTCGGTTGACGTTTCAACGGCTCCGCAATTTGCCGGATATTTGTCGCGCTATGGCGCCCAGCCGCAGCGCTTTGGCCCGTCCGCAGCCACGGTAAAGCAGCCCGTAAAGATTGATAACGATCTGTACGTCCGCGATTATTCAAAATGCATTCTCTGCTACAAGTGCGTGGAAGCCTGCGGTGTTGACGCGCAGAACACCTTTGCCATCGCAGTCTCCGGACGTGGATTTTCCGCCGGAATCGCCACCGAATTTCAGGTTCCACTTCCGGAGTCTGCATGCGTCTATTGCGGCAACTGCATTGGCGTGTGTCCTACCGGCGCTCTGATGTTCAAGAGCGAATACGATATGCGCCAGGCGGGAACGTGGGACGAATCGAAGCAGGAGCAGACCACGACTATCTGCCCTTATTGCGGCGTGGGTTGCAATCTTACTGTGCATGAGCAGGACGGCAAGATCGTAAAGGTGAGCTCGCCGCTTGAGCACGATGTGACCCATGGCAATTTGTGCATCAAGGGACGTTTTGGCTGGCAATTTGTGCAGATTCAACCAGCCGAAGCCAAGTAACCTGCCGTCTTCTCGTTTTTGCCTTAAACCCCTACTAGGCTTGATCCGCGCTACTTCGTCGCCTCTGCGGCGCTGGCGCTTTCAGGCGTGGTTGTAGCTTTCAATTCATATACGGTCTGGTCGGCTGTCAAAACCATAATATTGGCGCCGTCTGCGGTAAAGTCAGCATTAGCAACATGGGCCGGGAATGAGAAGTGAGCTACCGGTTGCAATGTGCTGGCATCGTAAACCTCAGTTACATCACGATCCACCCCAACCAGCACCCGGTCACCATTCTGAGAAACGTCCCAGAAGCGTCCCGGCAATTTCCCCCGCTGCGCGCCGGTTTTGAGAGAGTACACAAGAGTGCGGTCAAGGGAATCAGTTACCAGAACCGTATCGCCGGCGGTAACGGCCCGGCGCACTTTAAAAGAGAGCTTCCCGGTATCCACCAGTAATGAGCCCAGCGGTTTCCCGGTAGAGGCTTCATAAACCTCAATGAGATAGGCATCGCGTTTGGAGTCAATTCCCTTGAGAACGTTGCTCAGGCTTGGGTTTTCCTTTGCCTTTGCTTTAATGGCGTCATATTCCCCGATGATCAAAGTGAGAGTGTTATGGCGGCAGTAGAAACTGGGAATGGATTTACCCGTCTTTCTCTCCCACAGCAGCGAGTTTGATATCGCATCGCGTACCTCCAGGACGGTATTACGCCCGTAGAGGGTTCTTTTGTCGCTCTCTTTTTCAGGTCGGAGGGAGATCAGGGCCTTGCCCTGCTGCCATTCACTTTTCTTGGCGTCAAGATCGTAGAGCTTCCTGGTGCTCTTGTTCACAGGATCAAGTTCCACTATGCTTGGGCTTTCAGCCGCAAACTTGGGAAACTGGGCCACCAGTTGATCATGGTCAAAGTAAGCGCCTTCAAAACCGCGGGTATAGAAAACACGATCTCCGGTTTCAAGCCGCCAGAGGGCCCCACGTGAGTCGCCGGAAACTGCCAGCCACTTCCCGTCTGGTGAAAAGGCAGATACTTTCGACGCGGCCAAAGGACTTTCAGGAAGCTGCACGTGGGCGATGCGCTTCTCATCAGAAGCAGTGAAGAGCCCGATTTCACCATTGGCTTGCTCGCCGGCAAAAAACTCTCCATAAACCCCAAATCCAGGGCTGCGAAAGACCTGGGCAAGCTTTTTCTGTTTCAAATCGATGATCCCCACGGGTTGGTTTGCAACGGGACGCATGAGCAGGTAATTGCTTTGGGTAGTGCTGTACAACTTACCGTAAGCCGGCAGCTTAAATTCATCAATCTTCTCTCCGGATGGGAAGCGCGCACGCACCAGCTTGATTGAGTCCCCGGCGAATTGCACGCCGGCAATTTCTTCCGGAGAGATAAACGCGAACGCATTACCCAGAAGCCACTGAACGCGAGAAGGCAAGTGGACCTCAGTACCGGATTTGAGATCGAAGGCCAGGGTTGAGTTGTGGTGTCCGGCAACAAAATAGCGGCTGTCAGGGGAGAAATGCATCCCTATGTCGATATCCAATGGGCCGAAAAAACGCACCAAAGAGAACTCGAGAATGTCAGAGAGGTCCAGCGTGTAAAACTTTTTGCGTGCGTAAATGACCTTGTCAGCATTTACGTCAATAATTTGCAGGCCGAATTCATCGCCTTCAGTCGACACGGCAATGCAGGCAAGGTAATCCCCAGAAGGGGAAAGGGCGGTCTCCAGACAATCTGGCACAGTTACGGCGTGCAGCGCAGTGCGTTGCTGGGTGGCAATGTCCCATTTTTCCACGCGCAGCTCTTTATCGTAAAAAACCACGGAGCGGGAATCCGGAGAGAACCGGGCGTGATAAGTATCCAGGGCATCCAGGCGGAAAAGGTTTGCCAAAGGCTCACGGGTCAGGACGAATATGCTGCTCTCATCCTGGGCCAGCATATATTTGCCGTCATTGCTGAATTCAATGTCTTGAATGTCACCGCGCAGCGGAGGCTGAAGCCTTATCTTGCGGACCAATCCGGGAAGCTCCGCCTTGGCCACTATCAGCTTTGAGGCGATGACTTCCTGCTGCCACCTGGTGAAATGCTGAGCGTCTGCGGTATAGGGAGCAATGCATTTGGAAAGCAAAGGAGCAGAGTTGCGAATGATCTCCCGCAGGCGCTTGGATTGAAAGCTGGTTGTGCCGAAGAAATCGCTCCAGAAGCCTCCCGTCTTGCCCTTGGTCTCTAGCGATCGGTCAGCAAACGCAACGAACTCCGCCGGATCGTACCCCGCGCGCGTCATGGCATAGAGTCCCACTCGGTCAGCGATGAGCTGCTCATCGCGGAACCGGTCTCTCTCACCATGCTCCCTGAGTTTGGCGGCGTTATCTTTGAACAAATTCCATTTCCTGATTACATCCTGGCGGTCGCCAATAGACGTGACGCCAAGCTCACGGAGCCAGCCTGATACCTGAATTGCCACCTGATGCGTGGCCGCGTGCCCAATCTCATGTCCGACCAGCGACGCCAGTTCGCCTTCCGTGCGAGTAAAGGCGATCATTCTGCGATAGATATAGATACGGCCCCCCGCGACCCCAAACGAGTTCAGCTCAGGAGAATCAATAATGGCAAAGTGGTAATGGATTGTGGTGGGAGGAAGTTGGGCCAATAGCCGCTCACCCAGCTTCTGCAGATAGCCACCAGGATCTTCAACCACGTTAAAGTCGCGGCGAAGGTCCTGGTCCATAATGTCGCCGAGCCACTCTTCCTGCTGCTCATTGAACAGATTGGGTTCATTGACAATTTTGGTGAAAGCAGGCATGGCGCATGGATCGTTCTGCGCAGAGGGAAACTGGGGTTGCTGGCCGGTAGCGGTTAGGCCCGCGAAACCAAAAAACAGGCAAAGCAACAAAATATAGCTTAAGCGGCGCATGGTAAGTCTCTTGTAAAACAGGAAAATCCGGGGGTGGGTGTAAAGTCTATTCCAGATTGCCTGCATAAAGATATAAGGAATTAACTCTACTTATCTTGCGCCTGGGAACAGGGCTTTCAGCGGCGTCGATGCTTGAAAGTACGTTTACCCGGGGCATAATCGGACACAATCTGTCCGCTGCCGCGCAATTGGTATTTATAGGTAAGCAATCCTTCCAGACCGACAGGGCCGCGCGCGTGAAGCTTGCTGTTGCTGATGCCCACTTCAGCGCCCAGGCCGTAGCGAAAGCCATCCGCAAAGCGCGTGGATGCATTGTGAAAGACGCTGGCCGCATCAACTTCATTCAAGAATTTTTCTGCGGATTGCGGATCGCTGGTAAGAATGCTCTCCGTGTGGCGTGAACCGTAATGGTTGATGTGCTCAATGGCTTCGTTGAGATCGCTCACGACCTTGATGGTGATTTTTAAACCGCCATATTCGGCGTGCCAATCCTCTTCTGTGGCGGGAAAGATGCTCTGGCTGGGAAGAAGACTGGCTGTTCGCGGGCAACCACGAACCTCAACGCCGGCGACTTGCAGCGCGCCGACGAGCTGCGGCAGATACTGTGCCGCGATCTCCTGATGTACCAGGACTTTTTCCACTGAGTTGCAGGCGGCGGGATATTGGACCTTTGCGTCAACCACAACCTCAGTCGCCATCTTCAGGTTGGCGGCAGAATCAACATAGATGTGGCAGATGCCGCTGCCGTGTCCAAGCACAGGAATGCGGCTGTGCTGGAAAACAAAATTCACAAACTCAGTGGAACCACGCGGAATTACAAGGTCGATATCGCGGTCCATCTTCAGCAGTTGCATAACTTCCGTGCGATGTTCCAGCGCACAAATTGCGTCGCGCAGTGAAGGGTCGAGGGCGGCCAATGCATCATGCCAGATGGAAACCAGCACTTGGTTGGTGTGCCGGGCTTCAGCACCGCCTTTCAGCACCAGCCCGTTTCCGGTCTTGATAGCAAGTGATGCAACCTGGGGGACCGCGTCAGGCCGCGATTCAAAGATCACCGCTACCACGCCCAGAGGGCACGGAACTTTTTGCAGAATAAGGCCGTCATCGAGTTCAGTGGTAGCCAATGCGTGGCTGAGCGGATCTTCAAGCTGCGCAAGGTCACGAACCTGGCGCGCCATATCCTTGATGCCTGAAGTAGAAGTCTTGAGACGCTTGAGCAACGCTGCCGACGCCGTACCCGCGGCAATCTCGTGTTCCAGCAACGCGCAGTCCTCCTGATTGGCTTTGAGGACCACAGTGGCGCGTGCTTCCAGCAGGTCGGCGCCAGAGAGAAGAATCTGGTTGCGAGCATCCTTTGAAAGCCGCGCTAACGTTCGCGCAGCGTGGCGCGTTCGTTGTACCTGGGCGGCAATGGTATTGGGCGTTACGGCCTGTGAGGCTTTAGTCATCAGACTGCTTTTCAAAGGATCAAGAAATTTTCCCGGCGTACCAGGACGCCGCGCCGGCTTCCATCTGCGGCCAGCATTGCGGAAAGCTGCTGACTGCTGAATTCGGCAATGCCCTTGCCAATGATATGCCCGTCAGCATCAACCACAGCAATCACTTGGCCGGAAGAGAACTCGCCCAAGCAAGAGGTAACGCCGGAGACTAGCAAGCTGGCCTGGCGATGCAGCAGCGCGTTGGCTGCGTTGGCATTGATGGATGCCTGGCCGCGCACCGTAGTGGCAAAGGCGAGCCAGCGGCGCTTGCCGGCCATGCGCGAACCGGGCAGAAAGAGCGTGCCTACTTCATCGCCGTGAAATACCTGCTCCAGGATGCCGGGAGTTTTCCCGTTGGCAATTACTACCATCCCGCCCGCGTGCATCGCGATCTCCGCGGCATCAAGCTTTGCGGCCATGCCGCCGCGTCCGGTGGCGGAAGTGCCGTGGGCGGAATCGCGAATGGCCGGAGTAATTTCCGTGACCATGGTGACAACCGTTTCGTGGGCCGACCCCTGATGAGCGCGATACAGCAGGCCATTGACATTGGAGAGCAGCACCAGGGCGTCCGCTTCAAGCTTGCTGAGTACGAGCGCCGCCAGGCGGTCATTATCGCGAAAGACCGGCGCCTGCTCCGTATAGATATTGGTGACGGTATCATTCTCATTCACAATCGGCACCGCGCCCAGTTTGAGCAGACGCTCAAAGGTCTGGCGCAGAATGCTGTAGCGCTTGAGATCGCTGAAGTCGTCTTCTGTAACCAGAACCTGCGCAACGGTGATGCCGTGCGGACGAAAAGATTCGGCGTAGGCTTCCATCAGCTTGCATTGGCCTACGGCAGCGCAGGCGCGTGTAGCCGTAGCATCGCGCAAGCGGCTGCGATGGATTTTGAGTTCGGCTGCACCCAGGGTGACTGCTCCGGAGCTTACCAACACCACTTGGCGCCCGGCCTTAATCAGTCCGGCAATGTTTGCCGCCAGCCCGTCAACCTGCGCAGGATCAAATTCATTTTGCGCATTGCACACTACGCCGGTGCCGACCTTGACCACCACGCGTCGTGCGTTTACCAGCAGCGCGCGATGGTCAATGGATCCGTCAACAGCTTCTCCGGGCTTCATGGCCTTGTCCTTTACTTACTTCAAAAAAATTTGACGTGCCTGGTTTAGTAGTCGGGCAATAAAAAACCCGCCGGCTATGCAGCGGGGGAGTTTGCTTTGCTTCCAAGATCGCGTTAGCTCATATCCGCCCATTGGCCCGGAGAGACACACGGGTTTGGCGCGCAACAACACGGATTGGATGAGCAATTGAGCATGGGCGAACTTTACCCCAGGTTTTTGAGCAAATCAATACATCAAGGGATTTATTAGGAAGATTAATGCAAAGCACCTTCACACGAAGGCCATGAGAATTGGTTTTACGCGCCGGGGGATTCAAGGCGGTTTTCACGCAAAAGATGGAACGCGCGTAGCCGGTTAAAGACTGACAGGAAAGATTTGACGGGCTGGGAAGAATCCAGCCTCTCTTCATTTTCACTTTGATCGGCCGTTCCACAGAGCGAACCAGCCCCTCGCTGTAAAGTTCTGTTAACCACCCTCCAATTCCAGCCACTTACGAATTAACCGTCTAGACAATTATTAACCCCTCTCTTACCACACTTTACCCTTGCGGCTTCCTAACCGGGTTTAATCCATCAGAGGCCCAAAAGAGGGAGACGGCCTCAAGGGGTTCGAAAATGAAATTCATAAAAAACAAGTGGACGATTATTGGCACGCTGCTGGCCGCGATTGGGCTGCTTACGGCTTTCAGTTTTGAGACCAAGAAAGCGCCCCAGTACTACACCGAAAAAGTGCAGAAGGGCGACATTCAGGACGTGGTACAGGCCACGGGAACCATTAACGCCGTAACGACGGTGCAGGTTGGCTCACAGGTGTCCGGCACCATCCAGACGCTTTATGCCGACTTTAACTCGCATGTGAAAAAGGGACAAGTAATCGCACAGATCGATCCTTCATTGTTTAAGGGAGCGCTGCTGCAGGCGCAGGCCAATCTGGCCAACGCGAACGCGAACCTGGTAGCGGCGAAAGCGAATTTGGCGAAGGCCCAGGCTGCTGCAAACCAATCCAAGCTGGATTATGACCGCAGCGTCGCGCTGGCGAATGACGGCGTGATCCCGGCGCAGCAACTGGATGCGGCGAAAGCTACCTGGCAGAGCAACGATGCTGCTGTGGGCGCTGCGCAAGCCGCAGTAACGCAGGGAGCGGCGCAGGTACAGCAGAACTCTGCCGCGGTGACGGTGGCCAAGGCGAACCTTGACTACACCACGATTAAGTCTCCGATCGATGGAACCGTGATTGCCCGCAGCGTTGATGTGGGCCAGACCGTAGCGGCGAGCTTGCAGGCGCCGACTCTCTTCACCATCGCGCAAGACCTGACCAAGATGCAGGTTTACGTGAGCACGGATGAGAGCGACGTAGGCTCAATCCAGACCGGGCAGGAAGCCAAGTTCAACGTGGATGCTTTCCCGAAAGATACGTTCAAGGGAAAAGTTTCCGCGGTGCGGTTGAATGCCACGACCGTGCAGAACGTTGTGACCTATACCACCGTGGTGGACTTCGATAACCCGGACATGAAGCTGTTTCCGGGTATGACGGCGTACGTGAGCATTCCCGTGGCGCAGGCAAGTGATGTGGTGAAAGTTCCGAACGGAGCGCTTCGGTTCACGCCTGATTTGACGGCGCAACAGTTGAGCGACGCGTACCAGAAAGCCGGCATTACTGCTGGTGCGGGACGCGGCAAAAAAGCCCAGGGGACGCAGCAGGCTTCAGGTGAGCAGGCCACTACTGCAGTCGTCTGGAAGCTTGATGCCAATAACTCGCTGGAGCCGGTACAGATCAAACTGGGCATCACCGACCACACCACCACTGAAGTAGCGCAGGTGCTCAAAGGATGGCTGAACCCGCAAGACCAGGTGGTTACTGGAGCAGCAGGCCCCAGCAAGAGTGCAAGCGCAACCACGGCAGCGCCGGGAATGGGCTCAACCCGCGGAGCAGGCGGCGGCAGGATGGGACGCTAAGGATCGCGCGTGATCAGGACAAGTAATAAAGAGGAAACAGCCAAGAGGAAGCACTGAAAAAGAGGGATTTATGGCAACGCTGGCACAAGTCGAATTGAAGAATGAAGTGATGGAGCAGCCGGCAAGCAAGACTCCGGTAATCGCAGTACAAGACGTGCACAAGTATTACGACCTGGGAGAGACCAAGGTACATGCGCTGCGCGGAGTGAACCTGACGATTGAGCCGGGAGAGTTCGTGGCGATCATGGGCTCCAGCGGCAGCGGCAAATCAACCTTTATGAATATGCTGGGCTGCCTGGATAAGCCGAGCAGCGGAAAGTACATCCTGGAAGGCACGGACGTTTCCAGTTTGGATAAAAAGCAGTTGGCGGCGATCCGCAATCGCAAGCTGGGATTTGTTTTTCAGGGTTTCAACCTGCTCTCACGCACCACGGCGCTGGAAAACGTTGAGCTGCCCACGCTGTATGCGCAGATGGAAAAAGAGAAGCGCATGGCGCGGGCCAAAGAAGTGCTGGAACTGGTGGGACTGGGAGAGCGGCTGGACCACTTCCCTTCCCAACTCTCCGGCGGACAACAGCAGCGCGTAGCAATTGCAAGGGCGCTGGTGAACCGTCCAGCGATCCTGCTGGCCGATGAGCCAACCGGCAACCTGGACAGCAGAACGTCAGTGGAGATCATGCAGATCTTCCAGGACCTGAATGATAGCGGGCTGACGATTGTGCTGGTTACCCACGAGGCGGACATCGCGCAGTTTGCAAAACGCATGGTGGTGTTCCGCGACGGAAAGATCAGGCATGACGATCCGGTACGGAACCGGCCACGTGCAGCAGAAGCGCTGAAGAACCTGCCGACGGTGGACGAAGACTAGAGAAAATTCTAACCACGGAGACACGAGGTACGGAGAAACAAAGAAGTTGGATTGAAGTTGGTTTATGAACGGGGGTTCATTATGGATTTACTAGCGATTCTAAAGATAGCAGTCAGAGCGTTAACCAGAAACAAGATGAGATCACTGTTGACCATGTTGGGCATTGTGATCGGCGTAGGAGCGGTGATCGCAACCGTAGGCCTGGGGCAGGGCGCGCAGCAGCAGGTGCAGAACCAAATCGCGTCCATGGGAACGGACATGTTGTTCATCAGCGCCGGCAGCGTGAACAAAGGCGGCATTCGTTTAGGCGGTGGGGCGACCAAGAGTCTGGTGTATGAGGATATGAAAGCGATCGAGCAGCAGGTGCCGACCGTAGCTGAGGCAGCGCCGGTATCTGGATCAAGCGTCCAGGTGGTTGCCGATAATCAGAACTGGAGCACGCGCATTACCGGCACTGAGCCGCAGTACTTTGACATCCGCAACTGGGCTTTTGCCCAGGGCGGCAACTTTACCCAGGATGATGTGAATCGCGCCAGCAACGTTGTGGTGCTGGGCGCAACCGTGCAGCAGAACCTGTTTGGAACTTCTGATCCTACCGGCCAGACTGTGCGGATTGGCAACCTGCCATTCCAGGTTGTAGGCGTGCTGCAGGCCAAGGGCCAGTCAGGCATCGGGCAAGATCAGGACGACGGCGTCTTTGTGCCGATCACTACGCTGCAGAAAAAAATCACTGGGCAGGATTGGCTGCAGAGCATCATGGTATCTGCGACGTCACAAGATGCCAGCTATGCGGCACAGGGGCAAATTACCGCGTTGCTGCGTGACCGGCACCGGATTCGCCCGGGGCAGGATGATGACTTCAGCGTGCGCAACCTGGCTGACGTAGCGCAACTGGCAGACGAGTCTTCCAAGGTCATGACGCTCCTGCTGGCCTCCATTGCCGGTGTCTCGCTGATCGTTGGCGGCATTGGAATTATGAACATCATGCTGGTTTCCGTTACGGAGCGGACGCGTGAAATTGGAATTCGTATCGCGATTGGCGCAACCGAGTCTGACGTTCTGCGGCAATTCCTGAGTGAATCACTGGTGCTCAGCTCAGCCGGAGGGCTGATGGGGATCCTGTTTGGAGTGGTCTCATCCATCACCATCACCAAGGTCCTGGGATGGAGCATTCTGATTTCCCCGATGGCAGTGGGAGCGGCCGTGGTGTTCTCCATGGCGGTAGGAATCTTTTTTGGTTTCTATCCGGCAAGGAAGGCAGCGATGCTTGATCCTATTGAAGCTTTGCGGTTTGAGTAAGACGAACCCCCTTACTCATAAACGATGGCCCGGCGAAGGATTGCCGGGCCATTTTTATTTCAGATTATGTGATGCCACGAGTTTCGCAGCTTCCCTGCCTCACGCGTACCAAGCTAAATTAAACGCTTCGTGTGACGCTTTCCTCGCAACGATGATTCACAGCCGAGCGCTTTCAGGCCGCGCCCGCCGATTCAGGTAATGTGAGATCAAGCTTGTCTGCCAGCGCTGTTAAAACCTCCACCAATTCGATCATGGCGTCACGGCTCAGATCGAGATGAACAGCCTGCAAAGCAGCCGCCGGATTCTGCTCCAGCAGACGGACATTTTCCGGAGAGCGGCTCAGCCAGAGTTCAAGCTGCTGATCACACTGTTGAAGGGCTTGCAAGAGAGGGTCAGAGTTTTTGGAGATATAGGCCAAGGGGTCACCTCATTACTCCATGAACGCTTAGACACGCTCAACTTGCATGGTGGAACAGAAAACTTACACGGCCCTAACACCAGGTTCAATAGCAGCTTACCTTTACAAATCCAGACAGTTCGTAACCGTGGTTTAGGAACAAGAGCATGCCGATGGGGTTATAGAAAACAAAGGAAAAAAGCTAAGTCCTGGACCACTGTGGTAAGAGAGAAAACCGGGACCTGGGCTGAGGAGGAAATCAATGAACCGTTTAGCAATACTTGTAATAGGAGCAGCACTTACTACCGGGGGATCTGCGTTGGCATCAGCTCAGGCATTGCCGCAAAACGTGGCTTATCATGACCGCGACCATGACCGGGACCACGATAAGAACAGAGATCGCGACCGAGATCGCAGGTATGACCGCGACCGGGACAACCGGCGCTATTTTGATCGCGACCACGACCGCCGGGTGTACCGCGATTACGACCGCAGATATGACAATCGCGACCGGCGCTGGGACGGCCACCGTTGGATGTATTGGGATGGCTATCGCTGGGTTTACTAAAACGGCGTAAAACATTTTTCTGGAGGTGATAAGAGCGGAAGGCCAAAGCGCCTTCCGTTTTCCTTTTGTTCACAAGCGTGACAAACGGTTGAAAAGGGCGCGCAGAAAGAAAATGGGCGGCATTGCTGCCGCCCAAAACGAGGTTAAACAAATATCAGCCTATTGATGCCTGATCTCGCCTGCCGCAACCAGGTCGTTATCCAACTCAATGAACAAGGCGCGAGTGGCGCTTACTGAGTAGAAGGCCATGTTCTGCGTTCCCAGCGAGGTTTGCAGCGTAACGGTGGAGCGCCCGTTGGAGGAGATGGTGAACACCCCACTGAGCGGCTGCCCAAAGGTGATGCCGCCGACATTGTTTAAGTCAATAATGCCATTGAACTTGCTGGCGCCATCAGCAGTGAATTCAGCAACTGAATCCAGTTCGCCGTTGGCACTGGCGCCGGTAAAGTTCATGCCAAAGGTCCCAGAGAGAGAGCTTGCGCTGAAAGGCGGCGTCTGCTGTAGCGCCGTTCCTTCTGTAAGGAAGTTGATATCGGTTTCCAAAACCAGGATGCCGGACGAAGAAGGATAAATGATGAAATTGAAGGTGCCTGAACCTGTCACAATGCTCAGAGTGCCGCGGCCATTGGCAGCGATGCTGTAACTGCCGGTGAGGCCGACATTGCTTGTGACCAATCCGACATCATTGAAGTCTTCAGTACCGCCGGTCACCGTCCCTGCTCCGTCTGCGGTAAGGATTCCACCCGCAGCAAAGGGGCCGGCGCTCAGAAGATCTGCCCCGGCCAGCGTAAAGGCAAATGGGCCGTTCGCAGAAGCATTGGAAAATGGGCCAGTCTGGCGGAAGGCTTCGCCGCCCAGGAAGGTCGAGGTCGTATCAGTCTCCACCAGTTTAATGTGGGTGGAATCAACCACGTAGAAGGCAAAGGTTGATGTACCGCGCACGGTGTTGATGGTTGCAGTCCCGCGCCCATTTGAGGCCACGGGGAGCGATCCTGTCATGGGATCACTCGTTACCACGGCACCGCTATCATTGGAATCGTCAAGGCCTGAGGTGATGTTACCTGCAGTGTCAGTGGTAAAGGTTCCAGCTACCCCCAGTGGATTGCCGACGCCGTCAATTCCGCTTAAGCTGAAGGCAAATTGACCTGCCAGAGCTGTATTTGAAAAGGCGGATGCGGTCTGCTGGTCGATTGTTCCGCTGCCAGTGGCATTAGCGTCAAAGCGCGTTACCAGGGCGTGACCGCCGGAAACAATTACGAAATCGATGACGGTGTTGCCGGCTGGGGATTTCAACGTTGCCGAGCCGCGACCGTCAGCACGGACGGTATAGGTGCCGCTGACAGCGGCATTGGTAGCGATGCCAGACCCGCTGTTGATGTCTTCCATACCGGAGGTGATATTGCCGTTACCATCTGCCTGGAAGCTGCCTGCCACAGCCAGAAAGCCCGCGCCATCGGTACCGGTATATGAAAAAGCGAATGCACCGGTCAGATTGGCATTCGTAAAGCCTCCCTGGGGAGGTGGAAAGCTGAGAGAGTTACCACCGCCGCAGCCTGTTAAAAAGAATATGACTATGGAAAACGCTACAACGAAGAGAGGAAAACGCTGATTCACCACCATGGCTTTTACCCTCGCGCTTTATCTGGAGATTATGACACCAATATCGTATTGGCGACTACCGGACAGGATGCCCGATTGGCCCTGCACCTTGGATATGCCAATTACAGAAAATGCAATATAAATACCTCAGTAAACACGAAATCCGCATACTTGTTGCGCAGCCGGGACGAGATGCGGAAATCACGCTGGCTCTCCATTTCTCAGCTGCCGGAATGTAAGGTATGTTGTTTAGCTCTGATGCCCAGTGTGTACTCTGAGGAGATTGGTGTGGGGTAAAGTTTTGTTAAATGATGAACGCATTTATAATAACTATGACCTCATCATTTCCCTGGAGTTTACCAAGCCATGATTAAGTTTCTGCAGAGTGGCAACAAGGCCGCTAAATATATTCTTGGCGGATTGCTTCTGTTCCTTTCCGCCAGTATGGTTACTTACCTGATTCCTGGCTTCATGAGCGGCAATACCGTCACCGAATCAGGCGTTGTAGCCACCGTGGCCGGTCATGAGATTTTGACTGCGGATGTGAACAAGATGGTCGACGCCCAGCGGCGTCAGCAGGGATACCCTGAAGCCTTCATTCCTTTTCTTACCCAACGGGCCATCCAGCAGCTGATTCAGCAGGCTGAAATCACCTATGAAGGTGAGCGCCTGGGCCTGAACGTATCTGATAAGGAGCTCCAGGACGAACTGCAAAATCCCCCATATAAGCAAACATTTTTTCCTGACGGCAAATGGATTGGCGCTGACAAGTACAGGCAGATCCTGCAGCAAAATGACCTGACGGTTGAAGAATTTGAGCGCGACCTTAAGCTTGGTATGCTGCAGCGCAAAGTATTCAGCATTGTCACTGCCAACGCAACCGTGCCGGAATCTGTCGTTGAGCAGGCTTACAAAAACAAAAATACTAAGATAAAGTTCCAGTACGCTCTTATTAAGCTGGCGGACATTCAAAAGACCATCAAGCCGACCGAGACAGAACTGAAATCTTACTTTAACGTAAACCAGGCGCGATACCAGAACGCCATCCCGGAAAAGCGGGCCTTCAAATATTTTGTTCTGAATGACAAGGATTTCGAGAGCAAAATCACGGTCGATCCGGCAGAAATCGAGAGCTATTACAACGAGCACCAGGATTCTTATCGTGTGCCGGAACGGGCCAAGGTGCGGCACATCCTGATTGAAACGCCCAAGCCCGGTCCAGATGGCAAGGTGGACCAGAAGGGCGTTGATGAAGCACGGGCCAAAGCGGAAGACGTGCTGAAACAGGTGAAAGCCGGCGGAGATTTTGCCGCGCTGGCAAAAAAATACTCCCAGGATCCGGGAACCAAAGAGAACGGCGGAGAGATGGGATGGATCATCAAGGGCCAGACTGTGCCGGAATTCGAAAAAGTTGCGTTTTCACAGAGCAAGGGGCAGATCAGCGATCTGGTGAAAACCTCGTTTGGGTTCCACATTATTCAGACAGAAGATAAAGAAGATGCCCATCTGAAGCCGCTGGCGGAAGTGAAGGACGAAATTGAAAAAACGCAGAAACAGAAAGAGCTGAGTGACTTGCTGAACAAAACCGGCAATGAGGCTGAGGATTTTGCTAAGAATAAAGGGCTGGAACAGGCTGCAGCCAAATATGGCGCGCATTTGGTGCCGAGCAACCCGGTGGCCCGAACTGATTCATTGCCCGGCATTGGATCACAGCCCGCCTTGATGCAGGCCATCTTCACAACAGACGAGAAAGCTGGCCCCCAGCTTGGGCGGATCCCAACCGGCTATGTGTTGTTTCAAGTAACCAACATTGAACCGGCGCGCAACCCAACCTTTGACGAGATCAAAGATCGCGTAACCACTGACTTTAAGAACGAGCGCGCGAATGACATCCTGCGCCGCAAGACACAGACGATGGCGGACCGCGCCCATGCCGAGCACGACCTGGCCAAGGCTGCAAAAGAAGCCGGTGCCACCCTGAATACCAGTGATTTGGTAGGACGGACAGGGCAGGTTCCGGACATTGGCCAGATGTCAGGCCCAGCCAGTTCTGTCTTTAACCTTAAGCAGGGCGAGATCAGCGGTCCGCTGAATTTCGGAGCGAGCCAGGGAGTTCTGCAGGTGGTTGAGCGCCAGGATCCCTCTGTCTCCGATCCTGACTTTGCCAAGCAGCGCGACGAGTTGCGGGAACAACTGGCCCAGCAAAAAGAGCAGGAACTGCTGTCAACGTTCGTCGGTGATCTGAGCGCGCGCCTGGAAAAAGAAGGCAAAGTAAAGATCAACAAAACCGAGATGGATAGACTTACCAAAGCTCGCAGCTAAAGTCTGCATCAAAGAAAATCATGCTGTCTGCGCGATCGGCCGGAATCCTGCTCCATCCAACCTCGCTACCTTCGCGGGGCGGGACCGGCGATCTGGGGCCTGAGGCCTATGCCTTTGCTGATTTTTTGGCGCGTTCGCGCATGGGGCTCTGGCAGATACTGCCACTCTCGCCGCCTGGACTGGGCAATTCGCCCTATTCCGCTATCTCAGCCTTTGCCGCAAATCCTCTGCTGATCAGCCTGGAACGGCTGGCTGAGCACGGATGGATTGGCCATGACCGGCTCAAGAAGCTTGCCCACTCCGCTGGCCGGATCAATTTTGACGAGGTGAAAGCATCAAAGCTGCCGCGGTTGCAGCAAGCCGCGCAAAACTTTTTAGAGCACGGGAATGGCGACCGCGACCGTTTTGAAAGTTTCAAGCGGGAAAATGCCTGGTGGCTGGATGACTTTGTTCTCTTTGACGTGATGCGCCAGGTCCATGCCGGCGCTACCTGGAGTTCCTGGCCCAAAGAGCTGGCGCGGCGTGAAGCGGAAGGCCTGCATAAGTTCGGGTTGCAATATCAGCGCGAGCTGGAAGTGGAGCGCGCGATTCAATTTGCTTTCTTTGAGCAATGGCGGGCGCTGCGCAGTTACTGCGTGCAACGCGGCATCAGGATCGTGGGCGATGTCGCCATTTTTGTGAACTATGACAGCGCCGATGTCTGGCGCAACCCCGATCTTTTTTATCTTGATGAAAATCTGCTGCCCACGGTAGTGGCTGGGGTCCCGCCCGATGCTTTCAGTGAGACCGGCCAGCGCTGGGGAAATCCGTTGTATCGTTGGGAGGCCTGCAAGGCGCGCGGCTATGACTGGTGGGTTAAGCGCATGAGCTGGGCGCTTAAGACCTGTGACATTGTGCGGCTTGATCACTTCCGCGGCTTTGAGAGTTATTGGGAAATTCCGGCAACGGAGCCGACGGCAGTCCATGGCAAATGGGTGAAAGGCCCGGCAGACGATCTGTTTGCAACGCTGCGGGATCGGTTGGGCGATCTTCCGTTTATCGCGGAAGATCTGGGGCTGATCACAGAAGAAGTGCATGCGCTGCGCAAAAGGCTCGGCGTGCCGGGGATGAAGGTGCTGCAATTCGGGTTTGGTGATCCTGGCGCGCATATTTATCTTCCCCAGAATTTTGAGCCGAATTGCGTTGCTTATACCGGCACCCATGATAACGATACGACAGCGGGTTGGTGGAAGAATTCAGCCACAGAGCAAGAAAGGAAATTCGCGGCGGCGTACCTGGGCGAACCAGAGGATGGCATGCACTGGGCTTTTATCCGCGCTGCGTTCTCTTCCGTAGCCAGACTGGCCATTGTGCCCTTGCAGGACGTGCTGGGGCTGGGCAGTGAAGCGCGCATGAATATCCCTTCACTCAGTGACGGCAATTGGGGCTGGCGCTTTGCCGCGAACGCGCTAAGGGACGAACTGGGCCAGAAACTGGCATCGCTTTGTGAGGTGTGTGACCGCGTCCCGCAAATTCTACCCGCTGGTGAGCAGAGCAGCCGGGAAGTGCGCGAAGAGTTCGTGGCATAAGAGTGAGCGATTGGCGCTGACCTTGATTTTCTCACCGGTAAAAACATTCTCCAGGAACTCCGCAGTGCGCGGCGGAACAGGAAGCTCCGTGTCGTGCCAAAGCTCTCCGATGGGAGCGCGCACAGCGCCTGCAGCCAGCGTGTAACTCAGCCGGGGTACAGCCACAATAGCCACTTGGTTCTTGCGCTCACGGGCAAATGCCACCACATGCCGCTGCGCTTCGCCGGAAGCTTGCAGCGGGCGGTATTCACCAAGCTGAAACAGATCGCGCCGGTCGCGGCGTAAGCGCAGAGCCTGCATGGTGGCCCACATCTTGATGCGGCCATCTTGATAGCTATTGAGCAACTCAGTGCACAGCTCCGGCAAGTTGCCGCTTTCCACGCGGCGATCAAGCTCAGCCAGCAAGCGCTGGCGCAATTCGTAATCTACGGGGCGGCGATTGTCCGGATCGACCAGACTGAAGTCCCACAATTCTGTACCCTGATAAATATCGGGGTTTCCTGGCGAGGTGATCATCAATACTCGCTGCGCCAGGGAATTAATGGCGCCAAAGAAGTTGATGGCCGGCATGAAGGCCTCAATTTGCGCCAGAAATGAATTAGGCTGACCCGCGATTGTGGCGGAAAGCGCTTTTTCAATAAAGTTCTGCAGCGCCTCTACGTAAGCAGGATCATCATTGATCCAGCTCAGATTTACTTTGGCCTCATGCACCGCCTTGGTCATGTATTGCTTGATGCGGGCAATATAGCTGTTCTGCTGCTCCGCGCTTTTAAAACTAAAAGGCCATGAACCGACAAGCGTCTGATAAAGAAAATACTCTTCATTCATGTCCGGCACATGACGGCCGTCAGATAGCAGGCGTTTGTGGACGCGATTGGCCTTGCGCCACCGTACCACCTGCGATCCCCAGAGCCTGGGCATTTCAGAAAGCACGTCGAGGCGGGCGCGGACATCTTCACTGCGCTTGGTGTCATGCGTGGAGGTGGCCAGCATGGAGTAGGGCCAGTCTGTAGCGCGCTTGCTGTTACCGGCGTGGAATTCATCAACGGAGATGCCGAACTGTCGCGGCGATCCGCCAACTTCGTTCACGGCGATAAACCGGTTGTAGATGTAGCACGCCGTGTCTTCCATGCCTTTGGCCATCACCGGTCCTGTGACCTGCTGGAACTTGAGTGCGAAATGGAGCTTTCTGCGATAGAGGTCAGAGTGGTCTTCAGAGTCTTTGCGCGCCAGCAACAGGATGTCGCGCAGAAAATCGAAGCTGGCCGGCGCCTTATCTGGATTGCGGCGCTTGGCCCGGCTGATGGCTTCATTAATATAAACCCGATCGCGCTCGGTCATTTGTCCGCGCTCATCAATATACGTGCGATACACCGGGAAGCAGGCGATGGTTTCCCGGATCACGTCGCGCAGAGCTTTGCGCGTGTAATCACGCGCGTAGCGGTCAGTGAGTGAAATGGAATCCAGCAGGTGCGCCAGCACGTTGACCTCGCTGGCCAGAGAGGCGTGCATGATCAGCTTCTTGCTGTTGTAGATGACCGTTTCCACGTCATAAGAAACGCCGGTAAAACGGCGATAGAGATTAGTGAAGTGCCGCTCATGCCGGTGGTCAATAAACAAGCCATTGACCAGCATGGTGAAGTCATACCCTGAGGTGCCATCCACAGGCCACTCGCGCGGCAGTTCTTCGCCCGGCTCCAGAATTTTTTCCACTACGGTATAAAGCAGGGCACGGCGATTCATCCAGTCATGCTGGCCAAAGACCTGTTGCAGGTCCTCCTCAATGCCGTTTTCGGCAACAGGTGCGCGCGGCGCTTCACCCGCGCACTGGCTGGCGGCATAAAGCATCTGCAACCGGGTCATGTATTGCCGGGGATTGAGCAGGCCATCGCAATGGTCAATGCGCAAGCCTTGAATCATGTCATCCGCAAGCAGATGGCGCAGAAGTTGGTGCGTGGCTGCGAAGACGCGAGGATTTTCCATGCTCAGGCCAATGAGATCATTCACGTCAAAGAAGCGGCGATAGTTGATTTCCTCACCGGAAACACGCCAGTGCGCAAGCCGGTACACCTGTGCTTCCAGAATGCGGTGCAGCAGATCAAAGCTGGGCGGATCGCCGGGGCGTCCATTGACCTGCGCAACCGCTTTTTCCATGCACTGGCGGACATCAGGAGACCCGGCCAGCAACTCTTTAAGCGCTTGCAACAATGAAGGAGTTGCGCGCCGGCGCTGGCGCACGGCATCACCGGCAGTAACGCTGTGTGGAGGCAGACTGCGCAGGCCAGAGAGCAGGTTTCGCAACTCCTGCGGCAGGTCTTGCGGCAGAGGCTCAAAGATCAAGGGAATAGTTTGCGGATCAAGCGGCAATTGCTTGTCAAAGTACTCAAGATGGAACCCCTCTTCATCGGCAACCAGCTTGATCTTTCCGGACTCCAGTTCCGCGCCGTATTGATCGCCCAGAATCGGCAGCAAGAGCTTGTTGTGCAGTTCAGGCTTAAGCGGGGCCCAATCCAGATCAAAGAATTCCGCGAACTCTGAAGCACGGCCGTTGGCCAGCACGTCTCGCCACCAGGGATTTGTTCCCGGGCCAATGCCCATGTGGTTCGGGACAAAATCCAGCACCTGTCCCATGCCATAATTCTTAAGCTCGCGGACCAGGTCTTGCAGCTCTTCATAACTGCCGACCTCTGGATTCAACTGGTTGTGGTCAGTAATGTCATAACCATGCGAGCTGCCCGCCCGTGCTTTGAGAATGGGGGAAGAATAAATGTGGGAAACGCCGAGAGCATGCAAATAGCCAGCCAGCTTGCGCGCATTTTCAAAACGAAATCCTGCGTTAAACTGCAAGCGATACGTAGAGAGCGGACGCACCACTTGCTTCTCTGAAGCCAGACGGTCCAGGCATTCAGAAATGCCGCTTGATTCGGCCGTCAGGATGGATGGATTGGCTCGCATGCAGTGGTCAAACGAAGCGGCTTTTTTGAGACAAGAACTTCCGCTAACTTAGATGCGCAAACTTCAGGTGGCGCATGGGGAAGTTACGGCTAAAACTGCATTGAATGCCAAAACGCCAAATACATTGGCTTTAGCTCCTTTACTAATTCATGGGAAACGGTTGAAAATAACTATTTGGACAAGGAGCCACAAATCCAGCCATGCCAGCAACCGGTGAACTGATTCGCATGATGAACTACGTTGACGACATTGCCGCCACTCTGCGCCGTATCCAGGCCGGTATCACAACCATGACTGCGGAAGAGCGCAAGCGCCTGGCCGATTACATGCGCAATTCCGATCCTAACTTCGTCAAGACCATGGAGGGCCTGGAGAAGGGCTGATCGTGAGTGAGGTCGGCACCATTGCTGTCATCGGCGCCGGCGCGCTTGGCCGAAGCATTGCCCAACTCGCGGCCCTTGGCGGGTTCCCGACGATCCTGGAAGACATTCTTCCTGCCAGCCTGAACCGGGCCGGTAATGAGATTCGCGCTGCCCTTGGCCAAGCCTTGGCTCATGGCGCGCTTGCGCAGCCAGCGGTTGATGCGGCGCTGGCCCGCATTGAATATGCTTCATCCGTTGAGCAGGCCGCGCGCTCTGCCAGCCTGGTGATTGAAGCTGTCCCCGACGAACTGGAATCAAAGATCGAAATTTTTACCCTGCTCGATAAAGTCGCAAAACCGGCAACCATTCTTGTTTCCACTGCGGCGCTGCTTAGCGTTACCGAGCTTGCGACGGTGACATACCGGGCAAAGAAAATTCTGGGCATGAGGTTTACGCTTCCGAATGACCAGACTCAGCCGCTCGAGATCATCCGTGGCCACGAGACTGATGACGCGACCCTTGCCGCAGGTGTTGAAGTTGCACGCAGAATGGGCTTGAAGATTGTTGTGATTCAAGAATCGCGATCAACGGCTGAAGCGGGCTAAAAGCTTTTGACAGGCTGAACTGCCGACCCAAAATGGCCTCAAGAATCAGGGCACGGATTTCTCTCCGTGCCCGATTTGAAACAAGTCAACTCTTCTGCGCCGTTCAGTTACCAGCCGGTTTGCCCATCGCCGGGAGGGGCAACCTGCCATCTGCGCCGGCAGTCAGCGCCACGAACTGCGGGTCCTGGTACAGCGAGGCAAACACCGCATCCACGCGCGCTTCCATCATCTCTTTGCTGCGCACAGATTGATAGCGTTCATACTCAAAGAAGTGCCGTTTCAGCAGCTCCAGGGCTTTATCTTTCTGCCCGATCTGCGCATAGATGGCAGCCAGGTTGTAGGAAGCGCAAAGGAGCGTTTCATTCTCTTTGGCGATTTTCAATGCTTCGTCGCCATGTCCGTTGCCGGCCATGAATGCAGCAGCAAAGATCAGGTTAAAAGGATCATGCGGGTCCAGCGCCAGCGCCTGCCGCGTGTATGCATCAGCCTTGGCTTTGTCGCCTTCTGAGTTCCAGTACACCGCAAGGTTGCGGTACGCCAGCGCCAGCGGAAACTCTTTTACTGATGCCTCCATCAGCCCCAGGCCTTTTTTGAAGTTGCCCTCATGGATGGTCATCTTGCCCAATCCATGCAATGCTACCGCGCGCGAAAGTGGATCAGCAGGCATGGCCAGGATCTGATTGAAGGTAACTCGCGCCTTGTCCCACTCACCGGTGTAGTGGCGATAGAGCTCGCCCAGATAGCGCAGCGGGGTTGGATCATTGGGATCAAGCTGGTGCGCGGCCAGATAAAGCTTCTTTGCTTCTTCGTATTTCGACGCGTTTTCCGCTTTCAGCCCCGCCGTCATCGTCTGCTGGATTTTTGCGCTCAGGGCCGGATCAAAATTCGGGCCATCCGGCATCAGCTCGGCGTTCACGTCCGTTACGCCCAGCTTTTTCAATTCTTTTACGGCGTCCTTGGCTTTGCCCGGGAACATGCATTTCTGGTCTGCCACCTGGCGCAGTTCGGTGATCGCAGTCTTGCTGTCGCCTGCCTTTGCCTTGGCCTTGGCATCATCCATCTTTTCCTTGATCGCGGATTCACGCTTCTTCATCTCGCTTTCCACAATCTTTTCCAGGTCGCCGACTGAGAGCTTGCCGTTCTTGTTCTCCAGCTTGCCCACCACAGCGCCGTCAGAGGGCTGCACCAGCAATGCCACCGGCAGCTTGCCGTCTGGCACGTATTTGTGTCCAAGCGGGCTGCTCGCATCCACAACGCCCATGGTCACGCATTGTTGCGAATAGAGCTGGAGCGTACGCGACTCACGCAGGCTGGAGTTCCGAAGCTCATTTTCGCCGGTGGGGAACCAGTAAACCGCCAGCCCTTCCTTCGGCTGCTCTTCCGGCTGGATCAGCTTCCACGGCACCTGGTACGTCTGTACTGACGTGCCTCCGCTCATGCCTCCCATGCCGCCGCCACCGCCGCCTCCGCAGGTGGCCCAACTCTGCGGCGCCAGTAATATATAGATCATCACAAGAGAGAGTGCACGCTGGATAAAAGGTCTTTTCATACGCGGCATTATATCGCAGCCCAAGCAGCCGGTATGTGGGGATGGGACGAACGGTGGCGCGCGTTTGATCATTGGCCTATTGTTCTTTTTCGGGAATCGAGCCGCGCGGAAAGACCGTTTTGCGAAGCAGAGGCGTTCCGCATACTTGGCGAAAATCCGGCGATCAGCTCAGCGCGTTCTTCGGGCGCACTCAAAAGAGTTAACCCCGATGCCATGTGATTCTTGTGCCCGCTATGTACTGTTTGGTTAATATAGTAGTAGATGGACGAGCGCGATTTCTTTGACGAGAAAGAATCAAAAAAGCCCCACACGTTGACGTGTCCGCATTGCCGCCAGTCCGGCGATTACGAGCTTTCATGGCTGGTGCGCACCAAGAAGAAGCAGCTTCCCGGGCGGGCTGATGAGCGCGACCGCGCCAAGTTCGCCAAAGCCCAGAGCTATATGGTGCGCCGCGACGATATGGTGGCGTGCAAGAACATCCGCTGCCGCAAGCGCTTTGAAGTGGCAGGAGTGCAGTCTGTAGCGTTTCTGAACGATTGAGATCTTTTGCCACGCGCAGGATTTCGCTTCCTTTTCATTTCACGCCTTGCCTACGCCCGCCCACGGCTAAGGGGCCTGTGGCCCTGTCACAACACTCTTCTCTCATTTATACTTGCAGGTTTCATAGGCTATGCTGGCGCTGACATAGCGTTGCTCCGCCGCATCTAAAGTTTTGTTGACAGGAATATCTGAACTATGAAGATTCTGGTCTGCATGAAGCAGGTCCCGCAGAAAGACGCTCCTCTTAAACTCAATGAAAGCGGCACATGGATCCGCGACGATGTTTCTTATGAAGTCAACGAGCCTGACGCGTATGCGCTGGAAGAAGCGCTGCGGCAAAAAGAAAAGCACACCGGCGAAGTGGTGGTGATTACCGCCGGGCCGGCGCGGGCTCAGCAGGTACTGCGCGAAGGGCTGGCCAAGGGCGCTGACCGCGCTATTCATCTGGAAGACAACGGTTTTGTAGGCCTTGATGCCCTCAATATGGCCAAGGCATTTGTCGCGGCAATCAAGGACGAGGAATTTGATTTGATTTTTACCGGCCTGCAATCGGACGACTACGGCTACGCCCAAACCGGCGTGATCATGGCTGAATTGCTGGGCTGGCCGCACGCTACCATCATTATGGAAATCCAAAAGAGTGATGGAGGAGGCGTTAATTCGCAAATCAAGGTGAAGCGCGAGCTGGAATCAGGATTCTTTCAGCATGTAAACATGCCGCTGCCGGCGGTGCTGACCATCCAATCCGGGATCAATAAGCTGCGCTACGCAACGTTGCTGGGCATCAAGCAGGCCAAAAACAAGCCTCTACGCAAAGTCACCATGGATGAAGTAAAGTCCGCTTTGGGCGAGAACCTGCAGAAGATCGAAAAACTTTATATCCCGCAGAAGAGCAAAAAGACTGAGATGCTTGAGGGATCGCCGGGCGAGGTGGCAAAAAAGCTGGTGGACAAACTTCGTAATGAAATTCGAGTCATCTGATTTGACAATTTTTTGATGTTAAGGAGTACCCCATGGATCGAATGGAATATGACCCTGAAGGCGGAAATTATCTTCCTGTAACCGAACATGAAACCGGCTCCACGTTTATGGTGGCTGGGATCGTGATGCTGCTGGCAGGCCTGGGATGGCTCTTGTTTGTGGGCTGGGACATCCGCAACGGCGGCGGGCTCATGAAATACTTCTTCATCGGAGATGTGGTTATAGCCCTGGTTTTGATTGTTATGGGTTTCGCTAAAAAGAAACGGCAGATCAACTGACAAATGGCAGAGACAATTCTTGTAGTAGCTGAGCAGCGTGAGGGCAAACTGAATCGCGTCTCCTGGGAGACGATTGCGGCCGCACAGGCCATTGCAGCAGAAACCGGCGCAACGGTGGAAGCTGCGCTGTTTGGCAGCGGCATCTCCGGCATTGCCCAGGAAATTGCGGGCAAGAAGGTCGCGAAGGTGTATGCGATTGAATCACCCAAGCTGGCCAAGTATGAGCCGGATGGCGTGGTGGCTGCTCTTAAAGCCTTCATCCAACAGAAGCAGCCCGCGCTGGTGCTGATGCCGCACACCTATCAGGTGCGCGACTTTGCGCCGCAACTGGCCACGGCCTTGCAGCGAACGCTGATCAGCGACGCCACAGGCTTCCACAAAGACGGCAGTAAGCTGCTCTTCACTCGTCAGATGTTTCAGGGCAAGTTTGCAGCAGACGTTTCCTTCGCGTGTCCGGCGCCGCACTTTGTAACGTTCCAGTCAGGGGCTTTCCGTGGCGATAAAGCTGAAGCCGGTGCATCACCTGCTCCGGTAGAAAATGTGAGCGCGCAGATACCTGATGGTGTGCAACGCAATCAGCCGGAAGATCCATTCAAGGAAGCAAAACAGGCTGTTGACCTGACGCAGGCGGAGATCATTGTTTCTGTGGGCCGCGGGATCAAGGAGCAAAAGAATATTGAACTGGCCAAGGCGCTGGCCGATGCCCTTGGCGGCGAGATTGCCGCATCGCGCCCCATCTGCGACTCCGGCTGGCTCCCCATGGACCGCCAGATTGGCAGCTCCGGCCAGACGGTTTCACCCAAGCTCTATCTGGCCGTCGGCATTAGCGGGGCCATTCAGCATATTGTCGGAATGAAAGGCTCGCGCAGCGTCATCGCCATTAATAAGGACGCGGAAGCCCCGATTTTTGAAATTGCCGATTTCGGCGTGGTGGGAAATCTGTTTGATATTGTCCCGGCGCTGACGGAAGAAGTGAAGAAGGCCAAAGGATAAATTTAGCCGCGAATAAACGCGAAATGCGCGAATCACTGTCTTGATTCGTGTTGATTCACGTGTATTCGCGGTGACCTGACTACTTACTGAGTATCCAAGAATGATCTATTTTCGCAAACCTCTTGAAGGTGTTGACCGTCCGCAGATGGAAAGCGACGTCACCATTGTGGGCGGCGGGCCGGCCGGGCTGGCCTGCGCGCTGCGCCTGGCACAATTGATTGACCGGCACAACCGCCGCAACCCTGATACGCCTCTAAGCAAAGAGAATATTTACGTGCTGGAAAAGGCGCGTGAATTGGGCCAGCACTCACTCTCTGGAGCGTTGCTGGACCCGCGGTCAATGGATGAGCTGCTTCCCGGGTGGCGCGCAGAAGCGCCACTCGACGCAGAAGTTGAGCACGAAGACGTCTATTTTCTTACTGAAAAGCACGAGCACCGCTTACCGCTTACCCCGCCGCCGCTCCGCGACCACGGCAATTTCGTCATCTCCATCAATCGCTTTGTAAAGTGGCTGGGAGAAAAAGTTGAGCAGGCAGGCATTACCGTTTTCACCGGCTTTGCCGGAGCTGAACTGCTGCTTGATGGCGATAAGGTTGTGGGCGTCCGCACGGACGATAAAGGCGTTGACAAGCAAAACCAGAAGAAATCCAATTTCGAGCCTGGATACGATCTCAAGTCGAAGATCACGGTGCTGGCGGAAGGGCCGCGGGGATCGCTCACGAAGCAACTAGTCGGCAAATACGATCTGCAAAAAGATCGCAATCCGCAGGTTTATGGCATTGGCGTAAAAGAGCTGTGGGAGGTGCCAACTGGCGCGATCAAAAAAGGCCAGGTGATCTATACCATGGGCTGGCCGCTCACCACCAAAGAATATGGCGGCGGCTGGATTTATGGATCGAAGGACAACATCGTCTCACTGGGCTACGTAACCAGCCTGGACTATGCCGACCCGCGGCTTGATCCGCAGCACGTGCTGCAGACCTTTAAAACGCACAGGTTTATCAGCGGGCTATTGCGCGGCGGCAAGATGATTCGCTATGGCGCCAAGACCTTTCCTTACGGCGGCTGGTTTGCCATGCCGGAGTTGGCAGGCAACGGCTGGATGATCGTGGGTGACTCAGCCAGCTTTCTAAATTCGCAGCGCCTCAAGGGCATACACCTGGCCATCAAGAGCGGCATGTTGGCGGCGGAGACGGCTTTCAATGCGCTGCTCAAAAATAACTTTAGCCAGGCACAGCTCCACAAATACAAAGAAGCTGTTGATTCAAGCTGGATCAGGGACGAGTTGTGGGAGGTCCGCAACTTCCATCAGGGGTTTGAGAAGGGGCTGGTTTCCGGTTTGTTCCACACGGCTGTGCAACAGATCACGGGCGGGCGCGGCATGCATGAGGTTTACCATGCCCAGGCAGGGCACACGCGCATGCAGCATCTGGACCAACTGCCGGCAGATGGCGGCAACCGCGCGCAACTGCTGGGCAAAGCCAGAGGCGATGGCAAGCTGACCTTTGATAAGCTGACTGATCTCTACCACTCCGGCACCAAGCATGAAGAAGACCAGCCTTCGCACTTGATCATTGCCGATACCAACATCTGCAATACCAAATGCGTGGTGGAGTTTGGCAATCCCTGCCAGAATTTTTGCCCAGCCAATGTTTATGAGATGGAAGACGACCCAAGCGAGCCGAAGGGCAAATCAATCCATCTGAATCCTTCCAACTGCGTGCACTGCAAGACCTGCGACATCATGGACCCATATGAGATCATCACCTGGGTACCGCCTGAGGGCGGCGGCGGTCCGAATTACGACGGGATGTGATGACCTTTGATTTCGAGCTAACGGAAGACGATTTTGTTGATGCGCAGTTGAGCTACGTGCGGAGCCAGTACAGGAAGCTCAAGGTAGCGATCCCACTTGCCATCTTCGCCTTATTGGCCATCGTTGGTTGCATATTCTTGCTGATTGATCCCCGGTCTCAATCTGCACGTCAGTTTGCCCCGATGGTGTATTTAGTCATCGCCGGCGCAGCAATTCTTGCCTATCTTTTTTCAGGCCATCCTTTCCGAAGACAGTTCCGCAAAATACGCGCTTTGCATGTGCCTTTGCAGGTTACGTTGACTGATTCTGAAATCGTGTATTCCAGCGAGAACGGCCAAAACAAATCCGGATGGGGAACCATCAAGCGCTGGCAGGAATCCAAGCGCAGCTTTATGCTCTTTACCCAGCCAAGAATGTTTTTCATTGTGCCCAAACGGGTGATGCAACCAGAACAGATTGTGGCTTGTCGGGAACTGCTAGCGGCCAGGACAGCCAAACGTTAGAACGCCACTTCAAATTCTCAATGCTTCTTCATCTCAGCCGCACGACGGTTGATTGGCAACTTGAGCCAGTTCTTAAATGATTTCTCCTGTGCTGCTCGTTCTTTTTCGCTTAGCTGAGCGGAGGCCTGCTGAAGTTTTTCAGAAGCGCCGGCAAATTTGAGGTCCACGCCGAGTGCATACCAAAAATATGCGTTCTTCCAACCTTCATGCGTTCCGCTTTCAGATTGAAGCCGCCCGCACTCCATAATCCCGTCGGGCACACCAAGCACAGCAGCGTCACGATAGAACTTCAACGCCTCGTTCCGGTCTTTGTCGCCGCCTAATCCTCTCTCCGCCAGGCGGCCCAGCACAACGTACGAAAATGGCGTTTCGGACTTCTTGCACCATACCCTGGCCTGGGCATAATCCTGCGGCACGCCTTTTCCTGCCACGTACAACTGGCACAGCTTGAACTGCGCCGGAGAAGCAAAGATCGATTGCTTATGGTCCTTTTGTGCTTCCTCCGTGTAAACCTGCAGGGCGGCAGGCAGGTCCTGCGGCAGTTCGTCACCTTTTTCATATAGACCGGCAAGATCGTATCTGCAACGACCCACCGCGGTTCCAATCTGATCCTCAATGTGCTTAAGAGCGTCTGCCGCCTGGGGGTCGCCTTTACGTTGCGCTGCCGTCATCCAAATGCAGGCGAGCGTGGTGTTCTCCTCCACCCCTTCACCATTGAAGTATGAGATAGCCACGTTGTACATGCCATCGGCCGATCCCTGCTTCGCGGCCTTTTTATACCAGCGCACAGCTTCTTCCCGGTCGCGAGGAACGCCGCGGCCCAGCGCATACATTACGCCCAGGCTGCTTTCCGCCTGCGCGTTGCCCTGCTCCGCCGATTTGCGAAACCACTCAACAGCGCGGCTATCGTCCTGCGGGACGCCTTTGCCGTCTTCATAGGCCCGGCCAAGCTCGAATTGCGCGCGGGGATCGCCCGACTCAGCGCTTTGCGTGAGCGAGGCCGGTGAAACGGTTGGCGTTTGCTGGGCGGAGAGCGAGACAGCGGCAAGGAGAACAGCGGCGCGAATCACGAAATTCATCGCGCATAGTTGTATCGCAGAATTTCCGCACGATCAATACAGCGTTTCCTTAAGTCTGCGAAATGCACACGATGGAAATCCGCCTTCTCACCGCCGCTGATGCGACGCCTGGTGGCAATTGCGCCTCGAAATGCTGCACAACGATCCTGCCTCCTTTGCCGATTCGGCAGAGGAGCACCAAACCACAACGGTCGAGACTGCCAGAAAGCATCTGGGCGCAGGCGACCCGGCAAGTAACTTTGTGGTCGGAAGTTTTGAAGATGGCAAGCTTATGGGTACAGCCGGGTTCTTTCGTCGCAAGAACAACAAGGAGCGGCACAAGGGCCATGTATGGGGCGTCTATGTAAGCCCAGAGCAGCGCGGCAAAGGCGTAGGCAAAGCTTTGATGCAGGAGATCATCCGTCGCGCACGAGAGATTGAAGGCATTGAACAGATCACCCTGGTGGCTTCCGCCGGCCTGCCTGCGCAAAAGCTTTATGAGGCTGTAGGCTTCAAAAGCTAATGGTATTGAGCCGCACTCGCTCAAACTCGGCAACCGGTTATGTGGATGATGCGCTGATGGTCTTATTACTGTGAAACTTTCGATTCAATAAAAAAGCCGGCCTGTTTCCAGACCGGCTCTTGATTCCGTTGCTTAGAAACGGATATGGGCAGCGAGCTGCAGGATTCGCGGATCATACGCCTGGGTGGCTTGGCCAAACAAACCTACATCTCCCGCGTTTGTGTCGAAGTTGCTGAATTGAGTGTGGTTGAAAATGTTAAAGGCATCCACGCGCAGTTCCAGAGTGGCCCTGTCTTTATAAATAGGCGTGGTTTTTGCCAGAGTGAAATCCAGATTGGCGCGTCCCGGTGCACGAATCACATTTCGCGGAGCGGTGCCGTAGGGCGCTGTTGGAGTGTCACTGAATGAGCTGGGATCAAAGAAGAATGGGCCGCCCAAGGGTTGAACGTTGTGCGGGTCAAGATAGTGAATTGGTCCTGTCAGGTCAGCATTCGCCAAACCGCCATCGCCCAGGCCGGAAAGCCCTGGGTCCTGGTCTTCAGTAAAGTTACCCGCACTGGCGGTCAGAGGATAACCTGTGCGCCAGAAGAAGATGGGATACAAGCTCCATCCCTTTACCAAAAGCTTAGGTCCACGGTTGAAGGGCAGGTCCCATCCCCCGGAGAATACAAGGAAATGCCGAACGTCAAAGTCAGAAGACGCGCGGAAAATGTTTGGATTCAGGGTAGGAACGTTGCTGTTGAATTGGCGGAACCCTGAAGCATCGTCAATGCTGTGTGCGTAGGTGTAGCCCAGAGTGAAATAGGTGTTACCAAACCTGGATGAACTGGACTGCTTGCGCAAGCTCAACTGCAACGCGTTATAACTGGCATTGGCGGAGTTGGTGAATTCATTCAGGAAGCCGAAACTGCCGGCAGTGGTGAAACCAACGTTATCGGCAAGAACGTTGCCGGGAGTTTCGTTCAGGACTCTCTGCGGATCGCCAGCCGCTACGGTTGCAGGATCAAAGGGGTTTACGTCCCTTAAAGCCGTTAGTTTGCGAGACATGCTGCCCACATACGCAGCTTCTAACGTCGTTTTCCTGGCAAGCTCATGTTCAATGCTGAGGTTGAATTGATAGGTGTAAGGCGTGCGGAGATGAGGATCAACAAAGAAGACGCCGCCGCCGCCAAACGTTCCAAAAGTATTGAAGAAATTTACCGAGTGGTCTATGGGTTTAGATGGAAACGGATTAGGGGTTCCAGTGGAACCGTACGGATCACTCATAAACGCAAATGGGCCGGCGGAGCCGCCTGTTGAAGGATCAGGAAAGCCGAAAGCCGCTGCAGAAGCGAATGGCACCTGCCCGTTGAATTGGAAGTTGTCTTCTGCTTTCAGCACGTCATAGAAGACGCCAAACCCGCCACGAACGCTGGTTTTGGAATCTTTGAACGGCTGCCAGGCAAAGCCAACGCGCGGAGCAAAATCATTCCTGTCTGGGAAATTTGCACCTGCGGGAGTGCCCTTATCACCGGGGAAGACCAGGCCAACCGGCGCTCCAGGAAATACGGTGGATTGCTGGCCGGGAATAATATCAAATGTGCGGCCAAAGGTGTCGCGTTTAGGCGTGCTGTATTCGTAGCGCAGGCCAAGCGTCAAGACCAGGTTCGACTTTACATGCCATTCGTCCTGGCCGAATACAAAAGTCGATTTGCCGCGTATGTTTGAGGGCGCTGCCGGAAATTGCAGAAAATCCTGCGGCAGGCCGACGAGGAAGTTCGCATACGGATCGCCGGCTCCGTTCGACTTGCCAAAGTCAAACAATCCATTGCCGATGAAATCAAAGATCTGGTTGTCCTGGAAGGCGATGAAGCTGCCGCCAAACTTCATGGTGTGTTTTCCACGGGTCCAGGAAAGAGTGTCGGAATAGTTAAATGTATTGTCGGTCAGGCTCGATGGTCCTTGAATGCTGAAGCCTACAGTGAGGTTGGGAAAATCCAGCTGTGGGGGGCCAGTCGCGATGTCCGGGGTGATGGCAACGCCAAGAGCGCTCGGGATGGGAGCTGTGTTTGCCGGCTTGGACTGCAACCTATCGTTGCGCTGCGCGGACACGTGAAATTCATTCAATAGCATGGGTGAAAAGATGTGCGTGTACTGCAAGTGCACGAACTGGCGATGATTTTCAAAAGTAGAGTTGAATCCAGGAATTCCGCCCGGTCCAGGATTGAGTTGCGTGTTGTGGAGCCGTCCCAGAGTGGTGGTGAAGTGGTTATTTTCTGACATGTCCCAATCAAATTTTGCCGTCATTTGATCGTAGTTGTTTTGGGCCGGATTCTGGAATGATTCGCTGCCCCCTTGCGTGATGGGTATCAGCCCTGCACTGAGATACGCTTTAGCTACCGGATCAAATTTGGTGGGATCAATGACGCCCGCCGCTGCCAAAGCGGGATTGGGCTGGAAAAAAGGATTTGCCTGAAGAAAGCTTGCTACGGCTGCCTGGTTCGGCGAAGCAGAAAAATCACCTTGAGCTTCCTGTGGAGTAAGTACTGTAACCTGTCCACCGGGCTGTAATGCGTTTTGCCTTTGACCTTCATAAGACCCAAAGAAGAAGAATTTATTCTTGGCGATTGGGCCTCCAATGGTGCCGCCAAATTGATTTCTCTTCAGCACCCCGCGCGGTTGGCCATTAAAGTTGCTGAAGAAATCATTCGCGTTGTAGGCATCGTTTCGGTTGTAGTCATAAGCGCTGCCGTGGAAGTTATTCGTCCCGGATTTGGTAACGACGGTCACAATTCCGCCGCTGTTCCGGCCGTATTCCGCGGTGAAGTTGCTGGTAAGTACCTTGAACTCCTGCACAGCATCAGGATTCGGGTTGTAAACAACGCCGTTATCCAGCAGGTCATTGTTCGCGCCGCCATCCAGGATAAAAGTGTTGGAATCGTTGCGCCCCCCGGAAATACTGAACGCCGTGTTGGCACTGGAGGCGCTGGTGTTGTTCGGATTGTCAGCAGGCAACACGCCCGGCTGTAGCAGGGCCAGGTCCAACACGTTGCGGCCATTGAGCGGCAGGTCTTGCACGGAACGGTCTGAAACCGTTGACCCCATGGTTGGATTGATGGTTTCAACGGTTGAGGCCGCACTCTCTACTGTAACGGTTTCGGTTTTGCTGCCAACTTCCAGCTTGATGTCAACTTTGAGCGACTGATTGATTTCCAGCTTATTTGAATTCGTGGTTACTGGATTGAATCCCTTGTGGTCGGCTGAAACCGCGTAGTTGCCGATGGGCAGCGCCAGCACCTGATAGAAGCCGGTAGAGTTTGTGGTGGTTTCGCGAGAGACATGCGTTTCAGCATTCGTAATAACAACATGAACATCGGGAATAACCGCCCCTGAGGGATCCGTGATGGTCCCAACAATGCGCCCAGTTGCGTCCTGGGCAGGGAGGCTATACGACAAAGCAAACAGCAACGTTGAAAGCAAAATAAAGTGTTTGATAACCCTCGCCTTTTGGCAGCTTGATTTCATTGGGTCCTCCTCGAACGATTTCAAATTTGCACCCAGATCAAAAACACGTTCGGCCACGCGCTAAGGTCAAATGCACCCAAAATGCCAAATGATTATAAGTATGGTGCTTAAGCACTTAACAAAAATAATTTGATTTCGCAAAAGTTGTAATTTTGCAGAATATTGGAGAATCCCTACAAAACTCAGAAGAAGCAACTCTGCTTCTGCAGCCCAAAGAGTGTGCGGCAAAGCCGTGAAGTATAATAAACACAGGTTCCGATCACTTTCGGCCTAAGGTATACCTGCCGGATGTGACGGCTCCTTGCTAAGGCAAGGACAAGGGTCCGGAAGCGGAAACGCGTGGGCCTCCCCTCTTCCTGTGGGAAGAATTGGAAAGGAACCGGAGTGCGCGTTGTGCGCATTTTCCCTCCTTCTTATCCCTTGCCAATCTAAATAACCGATGCGTTTGCGCGACAAACACGGGCGCTTCATCACTGACCTGCGGGTCAGCATCACGGACCGGTGTAATTACAAGTGCGTCTATTGCCGCACTGGCAATGAAGGCGCACAGTATGCCGAGCTGCCGTTTGCGGATTACCTGCGCATGGTGCGGCTGATGGTGGGCCTGGGGATTGAGAAAGTCCGGCTGACGGGCGGTGAGCCTCTGCTGCGCCATGGACTGGTGGGCTTTGTCAGCGACCTTTCGCAGCTACGCACCTTAGACGGCCAGCAGCTTGATCTGGCAATCACCACCAACGGACACCTGCTGGCGGAGATGGCGCAGCCACTCAAAGATGCGGGCCTGCGCCGGGCGACGATCAGCATGGACGCGGTTGATCCAGAGAAATTTGCGCGCATCACCCGTGTGCCCAATGGATATGAAAGCGTGCTGGCCGGCATTCGTGCGGCCAAGCGCGCGGGGCTGGAGCCGGTGAAGGTGAACGCCGTTCTGCTGCGCGGCTTTAATGAAGACCAGATTGCAGAGTTTGCGCGCTTCTCTCGCGATGAAGGAGTTGTGGTCCGCTTTATTGAATTCATGCCGCTGGAAGAAGATCGCGTGTGGTCCCCGGATGTGGTGGTCACCATGGACGAGATACTCGCGAAGCTGAACGAGTTTCGTCCCGTACGCCAGCTTCCCAACACTCCCAGTGAGACGGCGCGGCGCTACACCTTTGACGATGGCAAAGGCGAAATCGGAATTATCGCGCCGGTATCGCATCCCTTTTGCGGGCATTGCTCACGCGTGCGCCTGACCTCAGACGGCAAGATCCGCACCTGCCTGTTCTCACTGCTTGATCACGACCTTGCCGGGCGCATGTACAGCGAGGCGAGTGACAGTGAATTAACTGATTACGTTCGTTCAGTGGTCGACCAGAAGGAAGCGCGGCATCATATTGGCGAAGCTGGATTTATCAAGCCTTCGCGCAGCATGGTGCATATTGGCGGCTGAGCCGGTACCTGCTGGTAACTTGCAAACGCATAAATAAGGTTAGTAAAATCCGCCCAATTCCCCCGGAAGTGAAAGGCGCGAATCTCCTCCAGCAATATTGAAATTTCCCCACTTAACGTATTGAAAACAGGATAATGATTGAGAAAGGTACCAGTTTAGCGTTTCACACGCGGGACCCACACATGGCGCTTGCGGTAGAAGTGGCCGGCAAAACCGACGTCGGGTGCGTGCGCGCGAACAACGAAGACAACTTCGGCTTCGATTCGCGCTACGGCATCTTTGTGGTTTGCGACGGCATGGGCGGGCAGGCCGCGGGCGAAGTGGCCAGCAAGATGGGTGTGGACATTCTGCTGGACTATTTCCGCAAAGAAACGCCAACCGTCTCCAATCCGCTCTCCATTACAAGCGCGGATTCCAGTGGCTCCAGCCGGTTGGCCAATGCAATCCAGTTGGCGAACCAAACAATTTTTGAGGCGGGACAGGAGCAAAACGGGCACGGCGGCATGGGATCGACGATTGTGGCAGCGCTGGTGCACGGGCATTCGCTGGCTATTGCGCACGTGGGCGATAGCCGGATTTATTTGATTCGCCAGGGCACAATCCAGCAGCTCACCCAGGACCACTCGCTGGTGATGGAGCAGGTGCGGCGCGGCTATATCACGCTGGAGCAAGCGCAGAAATCAGAGATGCAGAACATTATTCTGCGCGCGCTGGGATCAGAAGAAGTAGTAGAGGCGGACATTGAAGATTTGGTCGCACTGCCCGGCGATCTTTTATTAATGACGTCTGACGGTTTGACGCGCCATGTGACAGATGAAGAGATTCTGGCGATTGTGCAACCGGCAGGCAATCTGGAACGGGCTTGCACGGAACTGGTGGAGATCGCCAAACAGCGTGGCGGCGATGACAACATAACCTGCCTGCTGGTGCGGATCGTGGACCGGCCTTGGTATCGCAATCTTGTGAGCAAGCTATTTTATGGAGGGCCGCAATGGCAAAACTCTATTTGAAGTTTGAACAGTCTGAGCAGGTGCTGAAAGAGGTGGTGCTGACGCAGGCCGCAACCACCATCGGCCGCCTGCCGGACAATAATGTGCAAATAGATAACCTTGCTGTCTCCGGCCATCATGCCAAGATCAGCTGGGAACAGGACCACTACGTGGTGGAAGACCTGGGATCGCTGAACGGGACCTACGTGAACAACGCGCGTGTGGGCAAAGCCGCACTGAAGCACGGCGACCAGGTAAAGATTGGCAAACATCTGGTGGAGTTCAAGCATGAAGGCCCGGTGCCCAACTTTGCCGTAGCCGCCAAGGCAGGCCCATCCGCGCCAAAGCTGGAAGCCACCATGCTGCTGGATACCAAGCAATCGCGCGAGAAAATTGCCGATAAAAGAGCATCGGGGACAAGCAATGGGCCATTAGGAATTTCGCGGCCGTCGTGGATGTCTGATCCGTTTGTCGCGCAGAAAGACCGCATTGGATTGCTGAGTATTCTTGAAGGCCGTACCGACCAGGAAAAGTACGTGCTCACCGGCAAGATGACGATGATCGGCAAGTCCAGCATGGCGTCCATCCGGCTGAAAGGCTTCTTTGCGCCTTCCAGCGCGGCGCTCATCAGCAAGCGCGACAATAAATATTTCATCGCGCCTTCAGAGAGCAAAACGCGAATCAGGATCAATGGTGAAGACGTGGTGAGCCAGCGCGAACTTGAAGCTGGAGACATTATTGAAGTGGGCAAGGTGAAGGCGGCGTTTAACTTCCAGGAATAACTTTCTCAGCGCCATTCAGCCTTGCCGTTTTCTTGAGGATTGTGTCCGGTTGTGTTTAAGTAGTCCCACAGCTTTCGTGGGCCTTCGCCATTACAATCCTCAACCAACCCGACGCTGCCAGCATCCCACAAACCGCACCGATCAAGACTGACACCAGCGCCATGGCCATGGTGTCAACGCTGTTCTTTGCCTGGGGATTTCTAACCTGCCTGAATGACATCCTGATCCCGCACCTCAAAAACATTTTTGACCTGAACTATGCGGAAGTCATGCTGGTACAGTTTGCCTTCTTTTCTTCTTACTTCGTCTTCTCCATGCCCTCAGGAAAGATCATTGAGTGGATCGGCTACAAGCGCGCCATGGTCACCGGGCTGATGACGATGGCGGTCGGGGCGCTTCTGTTTGTGCCAGCCGCTTCCATTCCAGCATTTCCACTCTTCCTGACGGCGCTGATCGTGCTGGCCGCGGGGATGACCATCCTGCAGACCTCGGCCAATCCTTATGTGGCAATACTCGGCCCGCCACGCACAGCTTCAAGCCGGTTGAACCTGACGCAGGCTTTCAACTCACTGGGAACCACGGCGGCGCCATGGTTTGGAAGTTGGCTGATCCTGGGAGCGGCTATCGCACCGCTAAGCGGGGCAGCTATACAGGCCATGAGCGCAGGGCAACTACATGCGTATCGCGTGCAGCAGGCAGCTACGGTCAAGGCGCCGTATATCGGGCTTGGGGTTGCGCTGTTTCTTCTGGCGGTGATCGTAGGCAGCTTCAAGCTGCCGGTGATTAGCTATGCCGAAGCGCACGGCGAAATTTCAGACAGCATCTGGCGGCATCGCCGGCTGGTGCTGGGCGCGGTGGGAATTTTTGTCTATGTAGGCGCTGAAGTCGCCATTGGCAGCCTGATGACCAACTATTTCAGCCAGAAAGAAATCGGCGATATGAGCCTGGTGACTGCTGCCCGCTACCTGCAGTTTTACTGGGGCGGCGCGATGGTGGGCCGCTTTGCCGGGGCCTGGCTGCTGCAGCGCGTGCGTACGCAAAAGCTGCTGTCCGCAAGCGCCGCGATTGCAGCCGTGCTGGTAACAGTCTCCATGCTCAGCTTCGGCCATGCAGCCATGTGGACGTTGATCCTGGTCGGCTTGTTTAACTCCACTATGTTTCCCAGCATCTTTGCTTTGGCGATTGAAGGCCTGGGGCCACTGACGGGTAGAGGGTCGGGGCTGCTGGTGGCGGCGATTGTTGGCGGAGCGGTAATTCCTGAACTGCAGGGCGTGCTGGCCGATCACATTGGCATTCATCATGCATTTCTGCTGCCTGTTTTGTGCTATCTCTACATTGTTTTTTATGCAGTGAAGGGAGCAGCAGACAAGGCGCCGAGGCTGGCGTAAGTAAAAGTACAGTTCCTAAGTACGATCCGGGCTATCATTAAGCTGCACGCTCCGAGGAGTAGCAGATGTATTTTGAGCAGTTTTATCTGGGATGCCTGGCCCATGCTTCCTACATGCTGGGCTCAGAGGGCGAAGCGGCGGTGGTGGACCCGCAGCGGGATGTCGATCTCTACCTGAAAGCCGCAAGCGAGCACGGTCTTAAAATCCGCCATATTTTTGAGACGCACCTGCACGCTGATTTTGTCTCCGGACACCTGGAACTGGCGGAGCGCACCGGAGCAACCATCCACATTAGTGAAAAGGCAGGCGCTACGTACCCGCATGACGCACTGCGAGACGGCTCTGAGATAAAGCTGGGCAGCGTGCGCATTGCTGTGCTGGAAACGCCCGGGCACACGCCTGAGGGTGTGAGCCTGGTGATCACGGATGAAGAAAAATCCGCCAAGCCATGGGCGGTGCTGACGGGCGATACGCTGTTCATCGGCGATGTGGGCAGGCCAGATTTAGCCAAATCGCATACGCCACAGCAACTTGCCGGAATGCTCTATGACAGCCTGCATGGCAAGCTGCTCAAGTTGAGCAACGATGTCCTGGTCTATCCGGCGCACGGAGCGGGTTCGCTGTGCGGGCGCAACATGAGAGCGGAAAGATCGTCCACCATTGGCACGGAGCGGCTCACCAACTACGCTTTGCAGATCAAAAGCCGCGATGAGTTCGTGCGGCAATTGACGGAAAATCTTCCTGCGCGACCTGAATATTTCATGCAGGATGCGCAGATCAACCGCGAAGGCGCCCCTGCGCTGGCGGAGATGCCGGAGCTTGCCGCAATCTCTCCGCAGGAATTGAATGTGCTGTTAGACCAGGGAGTATTTGCGCTGGACGTTCGGCCTGGCGGGGAGTTTGCCGCGGCCCATGTTCCCGGCTCAGTGAATATTGCCCTGGCGGGGCAGTTTGCTTCCTGGGCAGGCGCGCTGATGGGCTTGGGGGCAAACCCTGTGCTGATTGCAGATACGCCGGAACAATATTCTGAGGCGCGCATGCGCCTGGCGCGAGTGGGCATTGAAGATCCGCAGAGCTTTCTGAAAGGCGGAGTTGCCGCGTGGAAGCAAACGGGTCTGCCGGTGGCGCAACTGCCGCAGATAACGGTGGAAGAGCTGCAAGTACGCGTGAACAGTAATGGAACGCAGGTGCTGGATGTACGACGCGAGCCGGAGTGGCAAGCCGGGCATATCGCTGAAGCAATGCTGTTCCCGCTGGACCAGTTCAAAGTCACCGCGCCTGAGATCGATCCCACAAAGCCGCTGGCGGTGCATTGCCAGAGCGGATATCGCAGCATGATTGCCTGCAGCCTGCTGCGCCGCGCGGGAGTGGAGAACGTAATCAATGTCTCCGGAGGTATTGAAGCCTGGCGCAAAGCCGGCCTGCCGGTGGAGACGGCTGTGGCGGCGAAAGTCTGAGCTTTCCAGAACTCGTTTCCCTGCTTGTGACTAAGAGCCCGTAACAAAACCATCCTAAAGATTGGTTCTGGTCACTGTCTGGCTGGGGTGGTCCGGACGCAAATCGACGTTTTCGACGTTTTGCGACGAATGCAGGAACTTCCCATATTGCGACTCAGAACAATTGCGGGAAGGCCAGATCCGCGCATCGCCGGTTTTATGTCAACTTGACAGCCCCGTCCATGAAAGCCTGGTCTATACAAATCGGAACTGCATGAGTGGCGATTTATCACTCGTCGCGTGGTCATCAGGGTCCGGAGATCAGGGAACAGAAAACCGGGGCCGCGAAAAATAGCAATTGACATTCAGCGGAAATCCACTACCATATGGTTGTGGGTCAGTTAGACACAACATTTGCGGCATTGTCTGATCCAACCCGGCGCGCGATGGTCGAGAGGCTCTCCCGCGGGCCTGCCTCGGTGCATGGTTTGACGGAACCGTTTGCGCTCTCGCAGCAGATGATTTCAAAACATATTGCCTACCTGGTGCGGGCGCGGATTGTAATCAAGACAAAGCGTGGACGAGAGAGTATATGCAAGCTCAGGCCAGAGGCGATCAAGACAGTCAGCGACTGGGCAATCAGCTACCGCCAGCTCTGGGAAGAGCGTTTCGACAGGCTGGAGGTGGTCGTGAATCGAATGAAAAGAGCGGAGGTCAGAGATGGCAAAAAACACGGTGAATGAGACGGAGCGGATGATTGTCACCAGAATTTTTGATGCTCCACGGGAACTGGTTTGGAAGGCGTGGACAGACCCGGAATATGTGATGCAGTGGTGGGGGCCGAAGGGTTTTACGCCGACTGTTTGCAAGATGGATTTTCGCGTTGGGGGGAAATTCCTCTGCTGCGTGAGAACTCCAGATGGGCAGGAGTTCTGGAATGCGGTTGAATACCACGAGATTGTTCCGCACGAGAAGATCGTTTCCCTGATGTACTTTTCAGACTCGAAGGGAAACAAGATTGATCCTGCTGAGCTGGGACTGGAACATGAGGCCGTAGAGGGTGCGTACGACGTGACCATCTTTGAGGACCTTGGAAACGGCCAGACGAAGCTCACGTTCATTGGAAATGAGACCATGCGGAACGCAGTCGAGAGCGGCCAGCTTGAGGGCTGGAAGGAGATACTCGATAAGCTTGCTGCAGTTGTTGAGGGATTGACGCGGGCGAAATGAGAAGCTGAAGCTTTGATGATCGTCATGCGCAAGCTACGGAAAGTAAAGGCAGGCTATCGCGGAGACCTGGGGTAAGGCCGGCCACGGACGCTCAATTGTAGCCTGCTTCTCCGATTATGCCGTTTATCAGGACCATTCGGAGAACACTGCGAAGCAGCGGCCGGCAAATTTTTGGCGCTTTGTCGAATTCCGGTCCGGCAGTTCGTCTATATAGTGTAGGCAAGGCCCGGCATTGGCAGCTACGGTGCTGGCCTTGCCGTGGATGGAGGTTACCGATGGCGTTCGTTCGCGATTTGAGAGTTGCGGTTCATTCCTTGTTTCGGACTCCCGGCCTGGCAGTTGCCGTGATACTTACCCTGGCCCTGGGCATCGGCGCCAACGCCGCGATCTTCACGCTGGTGCGTGGCATTCTTCTCAAGCCGCTGGTCAACCGTGACGAAGCCCGGCTGATCTATGTCCGCCAGAGTGCTCCCGGAATCGACACCGACAACGCCATGTTTTCCGTGCCAGAGATCCAGGACCTGAAAGCCAGCGTCAAGAGCGTGGGTTCGTTCGGCGACTTTTCCGCGATGGGCTTCACCATGGTCGGTCTGGGTGAACCTCGTACCATTCAAGGCGGCGTCGTGAGCGGAACGTTTTTCGACGTCATGGGCCTGCATCCCGTACTTGGACGTTTGATCGGCCCGCAAGACGATGGTCCGAACGCCGCCGGCGTCGTGGTTCTTACCTATCGTTTCTGGAACAACACTCTCAATCGCGATCGCAACGTCATCGGGAAACAAATCCGCCTGGGCAGCATCGGCGACCGGACGGCGACCATCATCGGCGTGCTTGAACCCTGCGTGCCCTATCCGCAAGAGACGGAGATCATCGCCAACATGGTCACCAGCCCGCATCATCTTTCCGCGACCATGGTGACGGGGCGCGTGCATCGCATGACCGAGCTGTTTGGCCGGCTGGCTCCGGGGGCCAGCGTCGACCAGGCTCGCACAGAGCTGCAGACGGCGTACTCGGCCATGACCCAGAAGTATCCTGAAGCCTATACGAAACAAGCGAACTTCCAGATTGGAGTCAAGCCGTTTCGCGATGAAGTCACCTCCGGCGCAAGGACCATTCTGCTGGTGCTGCTGGCGGCTTCAGGATTGCTGTTCATCATTGCCTGCTGCAACGTGGCCAACCTGATTCTGGCACGGACCGTCCGGCGGGAAAACGAGTTGGCTATCCGCACCGCGCTGGGCGCAAACCGCGCCGCTCTGCGCCGCATGCTGCTGGCGGAAGGTCTGATCGTCTGCGGGGCGGGCGCCGCTCTGGGCGTGGTCAGCGCGCAGCCACTGGTCACGGTTCTGGCGCGCTATGCCTCGCGCTTCTCGGTACGCGCATTGGATCTGACCGTCGATTCCAGCATGTTGTGGGTGGGGGCGGGACTGGCGGTAGTCGCCGCCGTGGTCCTGGCTTTCGTCCCGCGGCTGCCTGCGGGCGACACCACCCAGGGCCTGAGCCTGGCCACCGGCGGCGCGCGCATTAGCGGCGGCACCGGCCGGCGCCAGCGTATCTTCGCGGTTACGCAGATCGCTCTCTCCTTTGTGCTTCTCGCCGGAGCCAGCAGCCTGGTTACAACGCTGGTCGCGCTGCGCCGGGCGCAGACCGGCCTGGACACAGAGCGCGTCCTGTCGATGAGTGTTCCGGCGATGTCTTATGGAAGAACTCCGGAACAGGTCATCGAGTTCTACAAGGAATCGATGCGGCGCATCAACGCGTTACCCGGCGTGAACTCAACCGCCTTCGGCAATGTGATTCCCTGGCGTGACGGCCAGAGTTTTGGCTTGCAGTTTTCCGGCGATGGCCACCCCCATCAAGCGGGCATTGAGGATCCGCGCGCGCGGTGGCGCACCATCTCCCCCGGATTCTTTGCCGCCCTGGGCGTTCCTATCCTTGACGGACGTGATTTCGACGCTCGCGATACCAAAACATCGGACCCCGTTGTCATCGTGAGTCAGACGCTCGCCCGAACCATGTTCCCCAAGGGCGATGCCGTGGGCCACTACATTTACTGGAGCGATCCTGTCCTCGAGTTCATTTCCGGCGATGGCGCGGAAAAGGCGCGGGTCAAGGCGCCGCACCGCATTATTGGCGTTACCGCGGATATCGATGACGAGCACGTCGTGGCCCGGCCTACGCTCACGGTTTACAACACGTTTGAAGATGGCCCCATGTTTGGAGCCGATCTGTTCATTCACACCAGCGGCGATCCTTACGCTCTGATCGCGCCGGCCACTCACATCATCCGCGAGCTCTCCACCGATCAGCCCGTGGAACATGCTGCCACGCTCAAAGACGTCCGCACTGAAGTGCTCACGCCTGACCGCTTGAACTCGGTCGTATTCGGCGTGTTCGCCGTGGTCGCTCTGATGATTGCGGTGGTCGGTGTCGCTGGAGTGCTGGCGTTTTCGGTCAGCGCGCGCACGCGTGAATTCGGCATCCGGCTGGCGCTGGGAGCGCAGCCCCGGCAGCTGCTTCAGGGTGTGATCGCACAGGGCGCGGCCATGGCTTCCCTGGGTGTCCTCGCCGGCGCTGCACTGGGCTTCGTCATGGCGCGCGTAGGCGCCAGGTATTTCCCGGACCTGAAGATGCCGAGCGCATTGCCCATCGTCGTCTCGGCCGCGGTGCTGATGATCGTTGCCATCGTCGCCTCAATGCTTCCCGCAGCCCGCGCCGCGCGGGTAGATGTGACCCAGGCGCTGCGGTCGGAATAGCGGTTCGCTCTCAAGGAAGGATTTAGAACACTGTCATCACCTACCGCGGCTACAAGGGGGTTTGTTACAGGCTCTAAGGCTTGAGTAGCGTCTTTTATTGAGACCTGGAATCTAGCCGCGCAAGTTCGAGCCTGGATATAACCTTGCTAATGATGTAGCTGTCTTGCTTATTGATGATGTGCTGAAGAGCATTTCTGGCAGACTTCAGATCCCCCTGGACCAGGCAGTTTTCAGCATAAAGGAAAACCACACTTTCATCTTCCTGGTCATTTTGGTGAGCAAAGTCAGCCCAAGGCGGGTTGGTTACGTGCCCGGCGGCTTCCCGCAGCAGCAAGTTGTCTTCAGCAGAGCCGGTAAAGTGCGCTGTCTCTCTGGAGAGGAAAGCATCTGCCTCCTTGTGGCGCCCCGCGCGTGCCAGAGAAAAGTAATTCCAGAGCACAGTTTGTGCAGAAGGTTCTTTTTCAGTTGCATGCACCTGGGAGAAGACACGCGCCGCTTCCGGGAAGTTTCCTTCCAGGTAGTAGCTTATGGCAATATAAGCGGTATAGGTTTCAGGGTCTTCTTTGTCCAGCTTTTGAGCCAGCAAGAGTTCGCGGCGCACGCCTGCAAAATCCCGTTTGCTGGCCAGGGCCAACGCCAGATAAGCGTGATTTAGCTCCTGGTCTGGAGCTGCCTCCACTGCGTGTTGCATCAAGGCGACCGCCCTGTCATTATCGCCACGCGAGAGGAAGAAGACAGCGGCCTTCTGCAACGTTTTTGCATCGTTAGGGTAACGCGCAAGACGATCTTCTGTTGCCCGCGCGACGCAATCGATGTCCGGCCGGCAGAGGTAATAAAAGCTTCCCCAGATAGAGTCATCGCCTGAGTGCTCCAGCACCAGCTTGCGCAGGTCGGCTGTGCTGGCCGTGATGATCGCCTCTGAACCGTTCATGACATGAAAATTTTCGGGCGTATTCTTTTCAATCCAATCTGAATCTAGCCGGGCCACTCGCAACATGTCCTTTAGCAGCCAGATTTGGCCGATGATATGACCTCGCACAACACCATCGCCCAGATCATAAGGACTAACGCTCTCCGCGCCATATTGTTTGTTGAGCAATTCCGAATCGAAAAACAATTTGTCCTGAAGGCGCACCAGGCAGACGCTATAAAGTTCAGGGCCAGAAGGTCTGTCGTCTTTCTCCGCTGGTTTTTGTGCCTTGGCGGCATAGCACTCGGAGCCATCGTTCCTGACGTCCAAATTCTTTGCCTCATCAGAACCGGGTTCCTCAGGCAGCCACTTGCCTTCAATTCCAGGTTCGCGGCTTGGCGGTTGTTCCTTGGTGTACAGCGAGTTTAGGCTCACAGCCGGGGTACCGCCGCATCCCACGGCAAAGAGCAAAAGAGATGATATGAGAAGAGCAAGCGACACCTTCATAGGTCAGATCCCTGCCGGCAATATTTTTTAAGGAGTAGCGAGACATTTTACCCCTTGGATGGCTTTGCTGAGCTTCTAAAAAAGCAGCTTATCTATTTCTCTCCATGTGCTCACTTGCTGTACACTGACCCGTCAAATTGTTTACGAAATGACAAATAGCAGTTGGCCGCCGCCAACTTGCTAAATCAGGATTAAAACTTCCATGAAAACCCTTGCTCATCTTTTTGCCACGTTTCTTACTACCGCCCTTCTGTGTTCGATTCAAACTTTGGCGCAGCAGCCCACACCGGCAGAAAAGCCCGGCGTTGCCAACCCTACAGTGGTAGTGGAAGACAAACCGATTACGGCGCTGCCCTATACGCCGAGTTTGGACGTACCCTCCATGGACAAGTCTGCCGACCCTTGCGTTGATTTTTACCAATACACCTGCGGCGGCTGGATGAAGAACAATCCTATCCCTGCCGATCAGGCTTCCTGGAGCGTTTACGGCAAGGTGACGGTTGATAACCAGCGCTTCCTGTGGGGAATCCTGGATGATCTGGCGAAGAAGACGAGTGGCCGCACGCCGACGCAGCAGAAGATCGGCGACTACTTTGGCGCATGCATGGATGAGGCTGCAGTAGAAAAGCTGGGCGCTACGCCGCTAAAGCCGGCGCTGGCGGCGATCGCAGCCATGAAGACCAAGAAAGACCTGGCAACATTGCTGGCCCATGAGCACATGACCACCATTACTTCCGGCTTGCTTTTCAATTTTGGTTCTGACCAGGATTTTGCGGATTCTTCACAGATCATTGCTTTTGCCGCGGCCGGCGGGCTTGGGCTGCCGGATCGCGATTACTACACCAAGACCGACGCGAAATCAGAAGAGATCCGCCAGAAATACGCGGAGCACGTACAGAAGATGCTGCAACTGCTGGGCGACGCGCCTGATACCGCCAAGAGTGAAGCGCAGACGATCATGGAGATTGAGACCGCGCTGGCCAAAGCCTCACTCACGCGCGTGGAACAGCGCGACCCACACAACCTGTTCCACAAGATGGACCGCAAACAGCTCCAGGCGCTTATGCCAAGCTTTGACTTTGATACCTACCTGACCGCCGCCGGCATTGGCAAGGTGAACACCTTCAACGTGACGGAGCCAAAATTTTATCAGGAAGTGGAGAAGCAACTGCAGTCCAACAGCCTGGATGAGCTGAAAACTTATCTACGCTGGCATCTGGTGAGCGCGGAAGCGCCGTTCCTCTCTTCGGCGTTCGTAAAGGAGAATTTTGATTTCTACAGCCACACGCTGCGCGGCGTGGAGCAACTGCCGCCGCGGTGGAAGAAATGCGTTCGCCTGACTGACGGACAGCTTGGCGAAGCGTTAGGACAGGAATTTGTGAATCGCGCATTCAGCCAGCAGACAAAAGAAAGCACGCTGCGGATGACCAAGCAGATTGAGCAGGCAATGCAGGAAGACATCGAACAGCTCACGTGGATGAGCCCGGAAACAAAAAAGCAGGCGCTGGAAAAGCTGCATGCGGTGGTGAATAAGATTGGCTATCCCGACAAGTGGCGCGACTACAGCTCAGTGGATATCAAGCGCGGAGATTTTCTGGGCAACGTGCAACGGGCAACGTTGTTTGAAGCCAAGCGCCAGCTGGCCAAGATCGGCAAACCACTCGATCGCGGCGAGTGGGGCATGACGCCGCCTACGGTGAATGCGTACTACAACCCGCAGATGAATGACATCAACTTTCCAGCCGGAGTGCTGCAGCCTCCGCTTTATGATCCTAAAGAAGATGATGCCCCCAACTACGGCAATACCGGCGGCACGATTGGGCACGAGCTGACGCACGGCTTTGACGACGAAGGCCGCCAGTTTGACGCCAAGGGCAACCTGCGCGACTGGTGGACCAAAGAAGACGGCGCAGCATTTGAGAAGCGCGCGCAGTGCATTGTGGACCAGTACGCACAGTACACGATTGTGGACGACATAAAGATCAACAGCAAACTTACCGAAGGCGAAGACGTGGCCGACCTGGGCGGTCTGATTCTGGCTTACATGGCGTGGAAGGTGCAGACCAAGGGCCAGCAGTTGGAGAACCGTGACGGCTTTACGCCGGACCAGCGCTTCTTTATCGGCTACGCGCAGTGGGCATGCGAGAATGAGCGCCCGGAAAACCTGCGCGCCAACGCGATTACCAATGAGCATTCGCCGGGCAAGTATCGCGTGAACGGCCTCATGGTAAACATACCGGAATTTCAGCAGGCTTTTAGCTGCAAAGCCGGCCAGCCCATGGTGCGCGAGAACCGCTGCCGGGTGTGGTAGCACAGCCGCAAATCCGTCCTGCACACCGGCTGCTTGAGATCTGCCTGGATTCGGTAGAGTCTGCGGTGAACGCCGAACACGGCGGAGCTGACCGCGTTGAGCTTTGCGCCGGGCTTCCCGAAGGCGGCACCACGCCCAGCGCAGGCATGATTGCCGCAGCACGGAAAAAGATCTCCATCGGCCTGCAGGTCATGATTCGCCCGCGCGGCGGAGATTTCTGCTATTCCGCCGACGAGTTCAGCATCATGCAGCGCGATATTCTCATTGCCAAGCAGCTTGGCGCCAACGGCGTGGTCTTTGGCCTACTTACGCTTGAAGGCCACATTGACAAGCCACGTATGCAGCAACTGGTGGAGCTTTCGCGTCCGCTGAAGGTGACTTGCCATCGCGCATTTGACATGACTGCGGACCTGCCACAGGCGCTTGACGACCTGATCGAGCTGCGCGTGGACCGCGTGCTCACCTCCGGCAGCCAGCGCTCCGCCATTGATGCCATGCCTACGCTCAGACAGCTTGTACAGAATGCTGAGGGTCAAATCCAGGTGATGGCCTGCGGAGAAATTTCCATCAGCAACGTGAAAGCGGTGGTGAATTACACGGGGGTGGGTGAGATACATGCCGGGCTGGGCGAATCCGTAGCCAGCGCCATGCGGTTCAAGAATTCACGTATCGATATGGGCAGCCTCACCAGCGGCGAATATCAACGTACGGTAGTTTCAGAGCACAGCGTGAGAGAGCTGAGAGCGGCGCTGGATAGCGTATAGAAGCAGCACTCAACCAGACGGTGAACGACGCGCTGCTGCAGCGAGTTCAGACCCGGCAAACAAGGAATATCTTTGGCGTCTTGCCGTTTGGCCGCTTGCCTTTTTCGTCAATTGCGATGATCCTCTTGAAATATCTGCCCAGCGCAGCCTTTATCTTGCCAATCGGGAATGCCTTCTCCTGAATATTTTCCTCGTACAAGCGGAATCTATTTCCTCCGGCGTGCTCGAATATTTTGATGTTGCAGTTCATGAGTCCGTGAGGCTGTTCCGTGAGCTTCATAGCTATATAGTCTTTACCAAATTTATGGATTCGCGCCGGCTCCTGCGCCATTGACTTGAGTATGTGTTCCGGGTTGACGTCAAGAATAAACACGCCATTTTGGTTCAGGCACTGCCTGACTCCGGCAAAGACCCTTTGCCAATCGCGGAAATCAGCCAGGTGATTGATGGAGTCATAAACACAGAGAATCGCATCAAACTTTCCGGGAACTTTAAAACGGGTCATATCCTGCCTGTAGAGTGGCGTATGCGGCAAACGCTTTTTAGCTACTCTGAGCATGCCATGCGAAACATCAAGCCCTGTGACGTCAAACTTTAACGCCAGATAACGCAGGATAGCGCCAGTGCCACATGCGAGTTCCAGCAGGGTGCTCGCCTTTGGATGTTGCCTGCGAATGAGCGATTCCAGAAATGCGGCCCTCTGCTTTTGGTCACCCATTACGGCGTCATAATGTTTGCAGAATCTGTCGTAATTGTTCATTTGAAGGCATTCATCCAGGTGAGAAGAGGGTTAATTGAGTGGGACGTTCTTATTCGCCACCGGCAGACCCAAGCTCACAACGGATGGCACGCGATCTGGAACGGCCAAGCGAAGCATCCCGTAACCGATTCCGGCCAAGCCAACCATTAAGCCCGGCGTTTCCACTCCTTTCGGCACGCCGCTAAGCCAGCCATTTTGTTTTACGCTGTCATGCACAATGTTTGCCGCGCGGGTGAGTTGTGTGAGCAACTCAGGAGCCTTGCATAGCTCATGCGCCTGCATGATGAGCTCGATATTTCCCAAATCACCGTGACAGAGGGAGTGATTCAGTCCTAATCCAGTTTTGAGCGTAATGCCGAGCGCGAGTTTCAAATCTTCCATGAGTTCTGGCGCGTTGCTGTGGGAAAGCATACCGATTCGGGACAAACCGATGCCAGGCGCACCGTTGCACCACGTCGGAGAGCACGGAGGGGCGGGCGTGTTGCTTGTGGGCGATTTGCCATCCACTCCGATTCGAAAATCGGGCCAATTGTTCTCTTCACTAAGAAAAGTGCTTCGTTCATAAGCCGCTCCGTCCATGGCTGCGGACCGAAACGATATCTCTCCAGTGATAGATGCCGCTTCCATCAGGGACCAGGAGATGCCGCCAGCACCGTGTGAAAAGCCGGCAAGCGGCTGCGCAGCGGAGAAAGCACAAGACCACGCGATGCCAGTGGGCATCTTCACGGCCCGGGAAAGCAGATGTTCTCCGCATCGGCGAATCAATGCGCCGGTTTCATCTGAAGGAGCGCAGGTGTGCAATGCTCGCAGACCGCCAATGCATCCAGCTGAACCATAGACAATATCCATATCATTGTCAGCTTCAATCAATGGCGAAAGAAGGCTTAGCAACCGCGTGCTCTCGGCAATCAATTCAGGAGCGTCCCATAAAACACCAAGATGAGACAGCGCGTAGATGAGTCCGCCCACACCATCACAAAATCCAGGGTGATTGATGCGCGATGCATTGTCCCGCACCTGGTCAAGAACGGTGCTTACGGCCAGCCTGGCGAGTTCCGTATGCCGGGAGTCCCCGGTGATCGCCCCAAGATTAGCCAGGAACAGTGCAATGCCCGGAAGGCCGCTGTAGAGATCAAGGCCAGCCGGTTCCAGCCCCCAGCCTTCACTCACGTGATAGTTCAAGCCTAACCATGCAACGCTGCTGGTTCCTTGAAGCGTCAGCGTGTGAAGACGGTTGCCGATCTCGATTGCCATGGCGATAAAATTACTTCGCAACTCTGCCAATGGCCGCATCTGTTCAGGCTCCTTGACCCGGTAGACTGCCTTCTTCGGGCCAACAGTGCGTAGCGTGGCCAGGGATGCGCGAATAAACCAGAGCTGCCTCTCCAAGTCCTTTTCATCAAGATGCCGGATCCGATTGACGACTGCTTCCATTGCAGTGCAAGCGAAAAAGCCCGGTAAGCATTCACCCGTGGCACTATTGAGGTCGCGTGACGTTGGCTTACTAGTGAACAGCGGAATATCGCCGCGCTGCAGCTGGGCAATCTCATGCGGTACTACTGGAGCAAGATAGGGGAGCTGTTCCACCTCAATCCACAGCCAATCCAGCAGGCAGTCACGATCGAGCGCGTCACGGAGCACGTCCGGGTGCGAGATTTCGGTCAGTAGGCTGCCGTAAGTGCGTGTAGGTCTTAGGATGGCGCGCACTTCGTCATTGCTAAACCGGGAGAGAGGGCCGCCAGGCGCCAGCAGCTCAGCCCGGCATTCAATCAGCAGTCGGTAGAACCGGATGAAACCTTTTTCCAGAGCGTCCTGATGTTCCGTAACGTTCGTTGTATTTCCTGCCAAGGTCGGCCGATTATGGCTGCCGGGGAGCAAGCGCGCATTCCGCACAAAGCGCATTTCATCTGTTCCTGCAAGCTCCCAACCTGGGATTGACCGGGGTAGAGTCTGGCCTGGGTCCGCGCCGAGGCCGCTCAGGTCGACGCCGGGAGACCCGTCTTCAGCCCAGAACCGCAAAGGCAAAAAACCTGTGCGCAAGACTGATTCATCCATGGCGAGATTCGCGATCGTCACGCTCTCTCCCGCGTTGGCCTCTGCGAACACCGGATGAAAGAGCGATTCCAGATCGACCAGTATCGGATGTTCCCCGGCAGCAATCAGGTTCTCATGGTGAAAATCCGCTGCGTTCAGCACGTGGAGCAGCGCGAGATATGCGCCCTGGCGCTCATAGAACCTTGTGACTTGCTGCGCCGAAGCGCAGGGCCCTGCGCTCACATGTTCCATCCAGCCGTGGCCGCCATAATTAAGTACCGAAAGGGGTTTGAAGTCGAACTCAGCAGCCCTGGAATTTATCCACCTGAGCAGTTCCTGGTAATGTAAATCGACGGCAAGTGACCGTGGCTTGTACATCAGAGCCGCACCGGAGCTGAACACCAGCTTCCGCACGGCCCTGCCGCCGCGATGCAGATCGCCCAGTCCTCCATGCAATTCAATGAGAGCACCGGGATCGGCTGGAAAAAACTTGTGGCGAACAGCACTCCAGTCAGCGCACAAATGCGTTACAAATTCCACGCCGGCTGAGAGCCAGGAACCAACGATCTCAGATACCCGCCGTTCAAGGACAGGATACTCTTTGAGAAAATCTTCCAGGACATGAGGGTTCTGCATGCGCTCTATGAATGCGTTAAACCTCTCAGCGGCAGTTTCGCCCGCCAGTTGGCCCCGCATCCGGGCAACGCTCAACTCAAGCACCATTGTCCGGGACACTATGCTGAGAATTCCTGGGGGAAGCTCTTTATACAAAGCATCTTCTATTCGCAAAGAGTCGAAAGGTAAACCAGAATATGGGGCAATAATCTTTTGAATGCTAGAATGAAGCCGGCTTCTTCCAACAAGCAACCATGGCTTGAACGCATATAGAAATGGATGGGTGCTTGAGTTGGCGAGGCTGTCTGGAACCAGATCAAAATCCCCCAGCGTTGTGGTGGCGCCAACTACCGGGCGCACCGCCCACTCTTGCTCTTGTGGAAAGCGCTCAGTCAACTGCTCGCCGGATTCGGAAAGCAGATAAAGCAGGTCTTGATCAGTAATGTTGTCTGCGGCCAGCCTCTTTGCGAATAATCCAGTGCGATTGAAAGGCGGTTGTTCACGCCAGTAAGAAAACCTGCGCTGAGCAGTTTCATTGGCAAAGGAGCCAGAGCCGTTGGCCATGCCGGCGCACATTCTTTCCCTTAAATTAAGGGCCATGCGCCATGCAGGATTTGAGGACATTTGCATCCCAGGATTCACCACTAAAATCGTTCACAGTAACATGCAGACGGGCTTGTCACCAGATCTGTCTTGCAGTTTTACTAGCAGTTGTCGCACGGCGCACTGATGATCCGCGTGCAGATTGGTGTAAGCTTGCCCATGCTTGACGATTGCGAAATTTCAATCGCACCGGCAGGGTTGTTTGGGATTTGTGCGAGTTGCTGCGCAGACAGGCTGCGACGATAGTTTACGTCCTTCCATGCTTTGAGAATATCCAGTTCTGACATTGACAGCCTCCTTTTACAAAAACCATACACGCCGAACTATCTATCTATACCGCTAGATATTGCATTGTTACGAAAATCGGAAATGCCATAATGGAACTGCTTATATAGAGCTTCTAACCTTGTTACAGCAATTCTAAAACTGCGCAAAAGACAGGATTGCAACTTTCTTCACGATCCAGTGTATGTTGTAAAGGATGAATGGAAACATGCGTATACAGTTATTGCTTTTGGTGGGTGCATTTGCGGCATGTTGTTTAGGACAACAACAGCACCCGGTTCCGCAGGCCTTACCAACAGCGGCCCAACCCGGTGCGGCTGGGCAGCCAGCACAATCGGCAGCACAGCAAGAAAATGCTGAAAACGATGTAGTGGAGCTTCCACCGACGAATGATCCCAAAGAGATTGTCAGGCGGGCCGTGGAGATGGACCACCACAATTTTGAAAAAGCGCAGAAATACACCTGTACCCAGCGCGAGGTGATCAAGACCCTGGACAAACACGGCAACGTGAAATCCACCGAGACGAAGACCTACGACATTAACTTCTATTTTGGGGAGTTCTACTCCCGGCTGATGCAGGTGAATGACAAGCCGCTGAGCGAGAAAGAGCAGAAAAAAGAAGATGAGAAGCTGGAGAAATTTCTGGCCAAACGGCGCAATGAAAGCCCAGAAGAGCGCGAGAAGCGGGCGGAGAAACAAAAGAAAGACCGGGAAGAAGGCCGCGCATTTGCCCGCGACGTGGTAAATGCCTACGATTTCCGCCTGGTGGGAGACGACAAGGTTTCAGGCGAGGACACATGGGTGATTGAAGCCACGCCGCGCCCGGACTTTAAACCCACGCAGCCGCACGCCGACATACTGAAAAAGATCAAAGGCCGCCTGTGGGTGGAAAAGAAAAATTATAACTGGGTGAAGATAGAGGCCGAGTCGTTTGACACCATTTCTTTCGGGCTGTTCCTGTTCCGCATCCATCCCGGCTCGCGGTTTGTGCTGGAGACCCAGCACGTGAACAATGAAATGTGGGCCATAAAAACACTGGACATCAATGGCAGCGCCAGGATCGCGCTGCTGAAGAATGAAGCCATTGAGCAGGAAGACACATTTTCAAACTACAAAAAGTTCAGCACCTCAGTGATAATCCTGCCCGGGATAAAGGAAGTGCCGCCAGAGCAGCAACCGAAATAAGCTTATCTACTTCCCTTTAGGCTCCTGATAAAGGCCAATGACGTTGCCGCCGGGATCGCGGAAGCGGGCAGTGATCTCAGGCGCGTCAGCGCCAATGGGCTGAACGATCTCACAGCCGGTGGCGGTGATGGCCGCAACAGTTGCTTCGACACTATCAACCATGATGTAAACCATGAGAACCAGGGTCCTTTCAAGAAATATTATGCCGATGACGTTCTGTTCTCTGACGAAAAAGGCAGAAACATGGACAAAGCCGCGCTGGTGAAAGACATAACACCGCTGCCCGCCGGCTACTCAGGAACTATCAAGGTGGTGAAACCGCAAAGCCGTATTGTGGGCGATACAGCAATCCTGAGCTACGAACTGGACGAAACCGAGACGGTTTTCGGCCAGAAAATGACTGTACGCTACCATGAAATTGATACCTGGATGCAGCGCAGCGGTAAATGGCAGATCATCGCTACACAGGTGCATCGATACTATGAAGACCCGGCTCCAGGCAAAGCCGATGCCAGCAAATTCCCCAGCTACGTTGGAACGTACCAGCTCTCACCGGAAAGAACTTTAACCATCACAGCAGAAAGCGGCCATCTCTACGAGCAGCGCAAAGGGCGTGAACGACAGGAACTGGTTCCTGAAGCCAGCGATATCTTTTTTATCAAGGGCGTTGAAGGACGCATGCTGTTCGGAACAGATGACGGCGGCAAAGTTGTGTCACTGATCGATCGCAGGAACAATGAAGATATAGTCTGGAAGAAGGCAAAGTAACCCCCCGATAATTTTTTTTGCAAGCCAGCCAACCCGATTTATCAAAATATTTCCGTGTCCAGTGGCAGACAGTGTGGCGCGCATTCCACGCAGGCAAGATGAATAGCCTTATACAAAACCCAATGAAATCAATGCTTTTGTCAATGGCCGCCTCCGTGCCATAGGAATGGTTGCTGCCCAGGCAGCGGAGGTGAAACAAACATGGCAAACCAGAAATCTTACAATCTGAGCCCATCAGTAAGCAGCAGCCCCACAAAGCGGGCGCGCATGATTGGCAACGCGATCACAGCAGCAGCGGCAGCGGTCCTGGTGCTTACGGTGGTACTCGACTTTAACGGCTGCTCAAAAGAAAAGAAGAACAACGCGAGTCCGGCAACGCAGAGCCAGAGCGTGGCAAGCCCCAGCCCGACGCCCGCGGCCCAGGCAACGCCGCTGGAAAGCAAGCTAGAGGCTGTTGTCGCCAAGAAAAAAGCTGTCATCAAGCGGGCCTCAACCGCAACCTATAAAAACAACACGTATGGCGTTACGTTCCGCTATCCCAAGACCTACACCATGCTGACGCCGGACAAGGACACACAGGAATCCGCATGGCCTGATCCGGTGGCAATGAACTTTGTTCAAGACGGCGGCGAAACCTTAACCACGCTGGTGCTGCCGGGAACGCGCGCTTCCTCCTACTTTAAGGTGAGCGTGAACAAGAACCTGAACGCTGACCAGTGCGGCAAATTTGCCAGCACGCCGGAACAATCTGAAGCTGTGACCAATCCTCCGGTGGACGCAACTGACAACTCGCTTACGCCGGAAAAGACAAACGTGCTGGGCGTGGAGTTCTCCCGCGCAGAAAACGTAACCGACCAGAGCGAAGCGCGTTACTACCATCACTTTGAGAACGGATCATGCTACGAGTTTGCGCTGGGAGTGGCAGACGCTCCAAACACAACCAAACCGGTTGATCATCTCCAGGTGTTTGACCGGCTGGAGCGGATCATGACCACGGTAAAGATCAAGACCGAACCCGCGCCGGCGGTAGCGGTGAGCGAACCAACTGCACAGAGCACTCCGGTAAGCACTCCTCAGCAGTAAGCCGTTTTCCGATTTAACCCAGGCGGTGACACGCAGGCCAGGCTCCCAAAAAGGGCCTGGCTTTTTTACGTTTCCGGCTTCAGCCTTTTGATTTCCAGTCTGACGTGTCTGCGCGTCAACAGTGTCTTCGCCGGGCCACAATAAGCCGCGAAAGCTGCTGCTTGTAAGCCCGGCATTTTCAGTCAGTTATCGTCTGGCGCTCAGCTTGCCTTAATGCAATAGCAAGCGGAGGTTAAACACCAATGACGCACACGCAACCAGCAAACCCAAACCCAGTCCAAAAGAGCCTTATGCCCATGCTCGCTACCTGGACGCGCTGTATCAGTTGGACCGTCCTGCTCTCCGCGCTGTTGGCAGTGCTCTTCGCGCTAATGATCAATGGCTGCTCCAGCACTCACTAAAGTCGCTCGCAATTCAGCGCTTCCGCGATCAGCACTCAGCCCGGCAAAAACTTTTGCGCTGACATTCGCTTGGCTGCCTGGCTGACTTCGCCTTCATCTATCGCGATTGGTATAAGGAAGCGCTGAGCGAACCGGCAATCAACATTGCCCCAACCCCCACCCGGCCTTTTCTCAGCCGTGTTGAAAACAAAGGCCCACACGCAAACAACCCACGCATCACCCATGCGTCACGCTTGGGTCTCCCATGCGTCACCCTTGGGTCACCCTTGGGTCTCCCAGGCGTCACCCAATCCCCCAGGGTTCCCGGAGCGCGCCGCTTTTGCGCGTGTGGGGATGGAATCCCAACCCCCGGGGTTCCCGCCATCTTTGCGCGATCTGGGATGGCGGTGCGCGCGTTTTTTGCGCGCGTGTTGGGATGATATCAACCCGTTCAGCAGTAGGTCGCAAAGTATGCCCCCGGTCTGTCCCCCCGATCGAAGGCCACCCCCTAATCCCCGTGGTGAAAACAAAGCAGATATGCCATTCGACCGACCGGTGACCGACCGGTCGAGCTTCTTCCTTGAACGTTTTTTGGGATTGTTTTGGGCTGATTGCTCACCGCTGATAGCTGTTAGCTAAATTTTCAAAGATCCTGCACACGCCGGCGCAGCCCTAGTTTAGCTGATTTCATGAAGCGAATAAATAGCGAAATTACAAACACACCGCTCCAATTCGCCCTCGGCTTTCCAGAAAGCATCACCACCAAAGCGAAGCAGGAAAACAGTACCTACGGCGAACCACAATCCGGCATTTCTACGTGGCCGGGTGTGCTTCTTGGATTTGATTCCGTTCGCTCAAGTATCTTAGCCGTCGTATTTCCTTCCGTGTGCTCGTCAGGATAATAATGGATATAGTCAAAGACCTCGTCTTCATTGACCTCGACAATTTGTCCGGCGTGAAGATCCCGAACATCAACTGGGTCATTCTGCAGCGTGCCAGTGATGGTCTTTCCCTTCCAGCGGCTAATCTCAACCCACATCCACTCCTTACCGCCATCTGATTTGAACGGGGCCTTCACGTCAATGTATTCACCGGGCGGTAAGCCTGCGTCAAAGGCCTGATGAAGCACGGGCAGCTTGGCCCGTTCCCGGCGGCTCTCCGCAAGCAATTCTTCGGTATCCTTCACATTGTGCGCAATATCTTCAATGCCAAAGAGTGAAGAAAGCATGTTGTCCTGTTTCGCCTGTGGATCGGGGCCGGAGTAGAGGGCTGCTGAAAGTTCCACCAATCGATTTTCAGGGTCGCCTTCGTCCGGCTTGCCCGGTTTCAGGAACACGCAGGCCGTACCCAAAGCATGAGCGCTCAGCGACTTCAGCTCTGAATCGCGCAGGTGCTCATTTCCAGGCGGTGGATATCAATTTTGAATTTCCCTGAGCCGGGGAAGGTAGCTCCCTCAGCCATGGTCTGCGCAAAGATGTCAATCAGGCCCTCAACCTCCGTGCCGGCGGATTGTGGCACTTCTTGAACAACCACGTCTGGCAGCCCAAATTTGTCGAGTCCCAGCGTGACGGCACGCATATATTCACCCATTGGATAAAAGTCAATCGTGAATTGGTTGGCAAGCTCCGGCACGCCGCCGCTCCAGTCACCCAGGCGCTTTTTATGCCAGGCATCCGGTGTAAATACCTCGAGGGTGTCTTCGTCAAGGATCAACCCACCGGTCCGCCGGGCCACATCCTCTGCCAGTTGGGTTGCGGCAAGTAATGAACTCCAGACCTGCTCTTTAGAGTGGGCAAATTGCAGGATGATGGCCTCGCGCGATTTTTGCAGCGCGCCCCCCTGCTCCGGAGAGAGGCCTATGCCGCGATATTTCAGTAATTCGATCGCGGGCGGCGCGTAGTTTTTGCGGACATCTCGCTCCAGATGAACGCTCACCAGCGGATCAGTAAGATGCGTGGGATGGCCGGGTATGTCGGCCACCATTTTGAGTGCTTTGTATCGCGTGTGCAGTAGCTGAGTACACGCGGCAAGGGCTTGCTTGCCGTTAGTTCGTCCAGGCAGCAGGTAAACCGAATAGTTGAACTGAATGACCTCCGCCATGGGAGATCCGGCGGGGAACGGCTGCTCTTTGGGCGTTTGCACGGACGGCGTCTGATGCGAGCAGGACAAAAGACTGAGGCAGATGAAGAGCAGGAGTGTGGCACGGCAGAACATTTTTTGGCGAGATGAGAGTAGCACGGACAGGGGAAAAGGTGAATGAGAAGTGGAGTCTATGCTAATGGCGCTCCGCGGCTTGGGGCCTCCGGCGTTGCGCGCCCTCGGAAAGGTGGACCGGCTATTGTCAGTCGTCCCAGGGGAGGGACCGGGGACCATGCAATCTGGTGCTATGGTCGATTGCTGACATTTTGGGTGAAAACTCACTAAATCGGGCATAACAAAAAGAGGGTATTCAATCCGCCGCCCCCCTTGGTCGCTCCCCGGTAAGAACGGGGGTTTCCACGCCGAGGGCCGGGCCACCATGGTTATGATCAGCGGCATCTAATACCGTTCGGGCGCGAGCAGGCCCCAGGCTTATCTGTGAAGCGCTCCCAAACTGTTGAAATCAGGTAAAGTACCTCCAGTATGCCTGGTTACCCCGGTTCGGTTTTTTGTTTTCCAGGTGACTGAACGGGCATACAATATACGTGCGGGGAGAGTTACGCGGAGGGCACTTTGGCCGAGACCGGAGTAAAAATGGCACGCGATAATGCCAAAATCGTTTTGGATTTGCTGGCACAAAACAAGGCTATGCCTCTTGTTCAGATTATGTCAGTTGTAGACATTCCAGACAATGAAGTGCAGACAATCGTGGCTGACTTGGAAAAAGATAATTTAATCAAGGTTGAAGGCCACGGAACTCTCGACGAGATTGTCACAATTCGCGAGCAGGGTATCCGCGCAGCAGGTTAAGAAAACAGGGTTTTAAAATTTTCCTTCCCCGCCTTCAGGATTACAACATAGCCGAGTTTGAGGCGATATCTTTCATTCTTCGTAGCCGCGTCAGATGTACTGGCGTCAAATTCAGCGATGAGTTTTGTGAGTGCTTCTTCCAGTCCAGCAATCGGTTTTTGAAACACGGCCGCATTGTCGAGCACCTTCGTGCATAAGGTCTTGAAATCTCCTTGCGGCATTTGCTGCTTCACGAATTGCAGAGATGCGCGCGCCTTCTTGGTATCGATCGAGAGCAGAAACAAATCCTGATACCAGCGCAGAAGGTCCAAAGGGCCTTTGATAAGTTCGTCAATCCCGCCTCCCGCTTTTGGCGTTTGCTTAATCAGGAACTGTGAACGAAGTATGCCTTCCCATGCCACTCCTATTCCCAGAGCGTAGAAGAAAAGACCGGTTTGAATCGTTCCCAGATGATAAAGCACGGCAAAAATCACGGCCGGGAGCGCACCTCGAGTAAAAAGGTAAGAGCAACCGGGAATTGTTCTTGCGGCTGAAATTGAGTCGGTAGGATAACGAGAATAAACCGCTTGCAGGCCAGAAAGAATTCCCACCAAAAAAGAAAGGAATAGATACAGGTAGTTCCAGTCGACTTGCATTCCAAAGGCTTTCATTTCGGGAGGGCAAGCTAATCTACTCTATCTCAAGGGAAAAAGAAACAGGGAATCAATTGCGGCAAACCATCGCGGACTAAATACAGGCTTCGGCGGCTGAACTCCCCATCGACGATCAAAGAATACTAATCCAGTTCCCTCAACCCTTCCCTCTGCCAATACACACCCAGACATCCCAGCAGCGCCAAAGTTGCCATGCCGGCGATGGCGTGCGGGGCCTTGATGACGCGGGCCAGTGAGCCGGCGATGAGGCATCCGATGGGCGAGAGGCCGAGAAAGGCGGTGGAATAGATGCTCATCACGCGGCCGCGCATGGGTTCGGCGGCCAGGTGTTGCAGCAGCGAGTTGATGGTGGCCACGGAGATGATCATGCAGTATCCGGCCACGGCCAGCAGAAATCCGGAGAGATAAAAATTGCGCGAGAAGGTAAAGGCGATGATGGCGATAAAGAACCCCGCCAGCGCGCGGACCACAAAAAGCCCGCGGCGGCGAAGCGTGACGGAAGCAATGGTAAGCGCGCCCAGAAACGCGCCCGCCCCGGAGCACGCCATCAAGATGCCGAGGCCCGGCTCTCCGGCGCCCAGCACGTCACGGGCGAAATACGTAACAAAGGTGAGATAAGGCACAGCCAGCAGGCTGCTGATGGCCACCAGTAGGACCAGCGAGGACATCTCCGCGTGGCGGAAGACGTAAGCAAAGCCCTGCTTCATCTTCTCCCACAAATGGACTTCCTGCGCGGCGCCTGCCTGGGGCTGCCGGTAACGGAGGCGCGTAAGCGCCACCAGCACCGCAAGAAAGCTCAGGCCGTTCAAAAAAAAGTTGCCGCCCTCGCCCACCAGGGCCATGGCAAAACCGCCCAGAGTAGGCCCAATGACGCGCGACATATTGAACTGCGCGGAGTTGAGCGCGATGCCGTTGGTCAGGTCCTCACGCGGCAGCAGTTGCGGCACCAGCGCCTGGTAACTGGGCGTATTGAGTGACATGGCAATGCCTGTTCCCAATGACAGCAGGACGATGGCATACACATTGATGTGATGGAGCCAGGTGAGCGCCGCCAGGGTAAAGGCAAAAACCATCATGGCGGATTGCGTGATCATGAGCAGTTTGCGCTTGTTTACATGGTCTGCAATAACGCCGCCGATGAGCGCAAAAAACAGGATTGGGATGGATGCTGAGAAGCCGACCACGCCCAGCCAGAAAGCGGAGTTGGTAAGCTTGAGCACAAGCCAGCCCTGGGCGATGTTCTGCATCCAGGTGCCGATGTTGGAGAGAAAGTTTCCCGTCCAGAAGAGCCTGAAGTCGCGATGGCGAAGCGCGCGCGCCAGCCGCGGAACTTCAACGATGGTGGTTTCAGCGGCGGCAGTATCAGCTTCTGCGACGGCGGGTTCGGCAGCGATAGGCTGGACTGCGATTGTGGTTTCTGCAGCGTGAACAACAGCGTCGCTGTGAAAGCCGGCATCGGTCGCAACATTCGGCGCGGCTGTGTCTGTTTCAGCCAGAGCTATGCCACCGGCCATCGCGCGCGGCAAAGCCAATTCTGTTTCTGCTGAACTCAACAGCGGCGGCTGCGCAAGGCCGCCATTCATCTCCGCATCCGTACTCAATTTCCCTTTTACCTGATCTGGTGACGTAAATTCCTTTGTGTAAAAGCAGAGGGTGTAAGTTGGTTTTGGCCTAACGAGCTAAAACCGAATCCTGAGAAAAGGAGCCTTACACCCAATGGCGAAAGTAACACCGATCACCGAGCATTTCCAACATTTTGTAAAGGATCTACAGGAGAGTTTCTGGGGCGATTTGCAAGGACAGGTGCAACAATCGGCCAAGAAGTTCTTTGAGTTGCTGTCAGAGAGGCAGCGCGACCTGTATATGGTCAGTCCGCGCTATGCTCGACCGGAGCAGCGAAAGGACTATCGCAACGGGTACTACACGCGGGATTTTGTGACGCGCTTTGGGACGTTGCGGTTGCGCATCGCGCGCACGCGAAAAAAGGGTTTTCTGCCGGCGGTGATAAAGAAGTTTCAGCGGCGGGCCGAGGAAGTGGCGCTGCTGATCCGGGAGGCGTTTCTGCGCGGGATGAGTACACGGCAGGTGGGGCGAGTGGTAGGGGTATTCACGGAGGAAAGGGTGAGCCCGCAGACGGTGTCGCGGATCACGCAGCAGCTGGACCAGGCGGTGCAACAGTTTCATCAGGCGCGGCTGGAGGATGACTGGGCGTATCTATTTCTGGACGGAGTCAGTCTTCGAGTGCGGCGTCCGGCAGGCCGCAAGCGGGTGCAAATGCTGGTGGCTTACGGGGTGAAGCGGGATGGACGGCGCGAACTGTTGGCCTTTCTGCGTACGCGGGGCGAGAGCCAGGCAGACTGGGAATCTCTGCTCCAGGATCTGTTTCGGCGCGGCTTGGAGGGCAAGCATCTGCAACTGATTGTGACCGACGGTTGTCCCGGGTTGGGGGCTGCGATCCAGACGGTTTATCCCCGGGCTCTGCATCAGCGGTGTTGGGCGCACAAGATGCGCAATATTACGGAGAAAGTAAAAAAACGCGATTTCGAGCAGGTCAAGGCCGACGCCCAGGCGATCTATCAAGCGGACAACCGCAAACAGGCCCAGGCGGCTGGCCGGCGCTTCTGCCGACGTTGGCAACAGAGCTATCCCAGCCTGGTTCGGCAACTGGAACGAGACCTGGCGGAACTACTGTCGTTCTTCGCCCTACCCCGGCCTCTGTGGAAGAAGTTACGAACCACCAACATCATCGAGCGCTGCTTCGTGGAAGTCCGGCGCCGCACCCGGCCCATGGTTTGCTTTGTGAACGTGCAAAGCGTGGATCGAATCATTTACTCCATTTTCCAAAGATTCAACCTG
>DATEHN010000057.1:0-7948 GCA_035279585.1 Candidatus Angelobacter sp.
GTTGCCGCGATGGATCAGATCAAAACGCGGCATCGGCGTCGAGAATGGCTGAACGCCGAACAGCGGGCTGGGCGGTGCGCCAGTGGGAATTCCACCGCCACCGCAGCAAACGCCGCCGGAGGCATAGGCGCTGTTAACAAAAGGGTTCAGGCCGTGAATGGGAGCCAAAAGGCCGCCACTCGTAATCAAGCCCCACTTCACCAACTCACGACGGGAAACTTTGCCCGTGGAGAAGGCCTTGAGAATTTCCGCACGGTTTTTCCGCGCATTCTCAGCTTCCCGGATTCGTGCCTTGGAGGCTTTTTCAGATAAGAAAAAGCCATCTTCTCTATCACTCATAAGCTGCGCTCCTTAAATGTGTTGCAGAACTTCAGTTGCGAATGAACGTATCAACTGCGTCTCCGCGGGAAGGCACGCTTTGCGGAGGGAAGCCCGGAAGTATCACAGTGTGTGGTTTCCGTACTGTGCAGAAACCTATCACTTGCGATATTGGCCTGGAGCAGGCTACTCGATTAACAATTAGCTGACGATTAGAAAAAGATTAGAATTTCTAACGATTAGCCTTAACACTAAGATATGCCATTATTTTTCATAGACTTACGAAAACTTAGTTTTTGAAACCTTAATGAATCTTAACAATCAGAGCAGCCGACTCAGACCACGTCAGGGTGGCTGCCTTCCCCTTTCCAGAATCCTCAAATTCGATTTAGCATCTAGTTACTATGAACAACGTGAAAACATTCTTTCTGCTGACCCTGCTGACCCTGCTGGCTATTGGCATTGGGGACTATTTTGGCGGACAGAATGGAATGATCCTCGGCTTCGCTTTTGCCGCAGTCACCAACTTTGTCTCTTATTTCTTTTCTGACAAGATTGCGCTGGCCATGTACCGTGCACAGCCGGTTACGCGTGAGCAGCTGCCCCGCCTTTATTCCGTGGTGGAAGCATTGACCCAAAAAGCCGGCTTGCCCATGCCGAAGCTTTATGTAATCCCCACTGATTCTCCCAATGCTTTTGCTACCGGCAGGAATCCGCGGCACTCTTCAGTAGCAGTAACCCAGGGCATTTTGCAGTTGCTGGATGATGAAGAGCTTGAAGGCGTGCTGGCGCACGAACTGGGCCACGTTCGCAACCGCGACATACTGACCAGTTCGATTGCAGCTACCCTGGCCGGCGCAATCACCATACTGGCGCGCATGGGCTTTTGGTTTGGATTGGGCGGAGACAGCCGCGATCGCGACCGTGGCGGCGGCTTGTTGATGATTATCCTGGCGCCTCTTGCGGCCATGCTGATTCAACTTTGGGTTTCGCGCACTCGGGAATATGAAGCGGATGCCACCGGCGCGCACATTACGCATAATCCTTATGCGCTGGCGCGCGCTCTGCAAAAATTGGATGCCTACTCAAAACGCATTCCCATGGCAGCTACACCTTCCACGGCGCACCTGTTCATTGTGCAGCCGTTGTTCGGAATGAGCCTGGGAAACCTGTTTTCTACTCATCCGCCGATTTACAAGCGAATTGAAAGGCTCACGGGCAGGCCGCAGGAATACCAATGAGGCGAAGGGGCTTGAAAAAGCACTCTTTGAAGCAATTTTTGGATTACATAGACGGAAACCTTAATGAATCATGGAACGCAGGCGCCCTCGCGTGCGAATTTTTGGTCTACACAAATCCTAAAACCGCTTTGGCTTGAGCCTGATTTTGCTTGGGATCCTGATCTTACCTGGAGCTAAAGACAGCACGGCTCCTGCAGGAGTATTCAGCCAGAATTGGTCGATCAGGAGAGCGGAGATTTTCCGCTGGCCACGTTATAGGCATCAATCATTGACCATATCCAGGATCCCACAATGCCGAAAAATCCGATAAAGATCCCTAACATGAGCCAGGAGACAAGAAAGATGGCGAGCATAATTGCGCCTTTGGAATTGGCGCCGCAATAAAACTGGCCTACACCGGGAATAAGGAATGAGAGAAAGACGGCAAGGGCTGGATTTTTTCCTACAGCATAAGGCTTTAAACCTTGCGCTCCGGGAGCCCATCCCTGTCCGGGATTCTGGTAATACACCGGCTGTTGCGCCATGGGTTGACCCGCTTGCGGCTGCGGATTGGGATAATACGCAGGCTGCGGCTGCGCAGAAGACGGCTGCTGAGGATTAGCGTAATACGCAGGCTGGGGTTGGGGAGGCGGCTGCTGAGGATTGGCGTAATAAACGGATGGCTGCTGTCCCGCCGGCGCTGCTGCAATCCCAGTGCCATACGCTTGTGGCGAAGGTGGCGGCGCTGGCGAATAAGCCGGCGGATTTGTCCCCGGAGCGCCAGCCTGAATATTAGCAGACGGTGAAGTCATACCGTGCGCTTGTCCACAACTGGCACAGAAGCGCGCATCATCCGGACTTGGCGAACCGCATTTCGAACAAAACATACTCATCCTCTTTAAAGCCGTTCGCTGTCTGAACTTTTGCAATCGCCACAGCTACGGGCCGAGCATAGATTTTGGGGTTGAGCGCCTTGGTACTTATACCTCAAAGATGATGTTCTTTGGAAGCCCGTTTCCAGCGAGTCGGTCTATTTAGAGAGGTCCTTCCCTTATTTTTAAAGTTGCCCATTGTTCCAATGGCTTTGAGAGATGGATTAGCGCCGCGGGGGAGCTTGCCCCCTCGCAAATTTCCCGGGTTAGGGCGTTCCTCTGATGGCGTTTCAGTTTTTGAGGTTACTTTAGGCAGGGGTATCAGCCCTTTGGTTGCTTGTGAAACCACAAAGCTAAAGGGCACAATGCAGCATACGCGTGCCTTACAACGATACAATAGAAGCAAAGTCAATGGCCCCACTTCAGACGCAGCCAGCAACAGTTTCTTCCGGCGCCAGTTCACGCGCTGCAGCAATTGAACAATCTTTGCGCACGATCATTCGCGGCAACGATGAAGTGCTGCGCCTGGCCCTGGTTTCAGTGCTGGCGCGAGGCCATCTGCTGATTGAAGGCGTTCCCGGCGTGGGCAAAACCACGCTGGCCCATGCCCTGGCGCGCGCCCTTGATTGCAACTTCCAGCGCCTGCAATTCACCAGTGACATGCTGCCTTCTGACGTGCTGGGCATCTCCGTTTATTCCGCAGCGGAAGGCCAGTTTGAATTCAAAGCCGGACCAATCTTTACCAACGTGCTGCTGGCCGATGAGATCAACCGCACCACGCCCAAGACGCAATCGGCGCTGCTGGAAGCCATGAGCGAAGGCCAGGTCACCATGGATGGAAACTCGCATCCTCTGCCGCAGCCTTTTCTGGTGATCGCAACGCAGAACCCGATTGAGCACCACGGAACCTATCCGCTGCCGGAATCGCAGCTTGATCGCTTCTTGTTGCGCGTGCACATGGGCTATCCCCAGGCCAGCAATGAGCGCGAGATCCTGCGTTCAGAGGCCGGCGCGGCGCGGCTTGATACCGTCAGGCCTGTGGCTACCGGCGCCGATATCATCGCCATGCAGGATGAAGTCACGCAGATCAAGGTGGATGATTCCCTGGTGGATTACGCTCTGCAGATCGTCAAGAAGACGCGCGAGATTGAAACGCTCTCGCTTGGCGTCTCGCCGCGTGGATCGCTCATGCTCTACCGCGCCGCGCAGGCCATGGCATATCTGGAAGGACGCTGCTTTGCCACGCCGCAAGATTTCAAATCGCTGGTGGTGCCGGTCTTCTCACACAGGCTGGTGGTGAACGCACGCTATTCTTCAACACTAAAGAAGTCTGACCAGGGCGAGACGATCCTGCGCGATATTATTCAGTCGGTTCCGATTCCGGTATAGAGCTCAGGAGATCCCAAACGCGCAAGGTTTGGCTATCTTCCACTTCTTGCCGGTTTTCTTAAAAAGAAACACAGCTCCATGACCGCACGTCCGGCCACACCAGAAAGAGAAGCTCATGAGAGCCACGCGATGGCGCTGGTCGAATACGATTTCAGACATCGTCAATAGGCCGGTGGCAAAAGCATGGTTTACTGCTTCTTCTGAAGTTTTTCCTTCCCTCATGGTTTTGCTTGGATCATTGGCCTTGACCTGAATTCTCTGAGCGTTCGGATCAACCAGAATGATGCGGTCCTTGATCGCTAAAGAAGGATCAAGCATGTGCATAGTAGTGCCTGCTTCCTTTTCGTTGACCAGCTTAAGCCTTTTAAGATCTTTTAGACATGGATCGTCAGAAACGTCCTCTGAGGAATCGGCCGATTCATCGATGGGAAGCACATCTGTCCTGTTAGCCACATGCAAAGGCGCCGGTCCGGCCGCATAGTTCTCCAGAAATGTGCGGTAGATCGCGATCTGGTCCGCTGTCAACGGGTCCTTGCTGAGGGTTGGTGGAGCATCCTCAGTAGATTGAGGCAAACTTGCGATAAGGAGAGCGAGGATCAGGCCAATACATTGAGTTGTAAACATTCTGTTTTGTGCCGGATGCTTTCCTTGGGAATTATACTTGTCGCGTGCCTTCGTTCTTACGATTCCTCATGTTGCTGTCACTGATCGTCTGGATCGGCGGGATCATCTTTTTTGCGTTTGTGGTTGCGCCTACGCTGTTCCTGGTTCTGCCGACGACGCACATGGCAGGCGATGTGGTGAGTGTATCGCTAACCAAGCTGCACTGGATGGGGCTGATTTCAGGGGCTGTTTTCCTGGTCTGCTCACTCATTTACAACCGGCTTAAAAACGCACGATTCAAGCCATTCGCCGCCAGCCATATTTTCATTGTGGCGATGCTGGCACTGACCGCGGTTTCACAGTTTGGAATCACCCCGCGCCTACGGCTGGTTCGATCGCAGTTGGAAATGGTGCAAAAGCCTGGTTATGATCCTTATGTTCCCGGCTCCACGCCCAGACTGATCGCTCTGTACAGCGGACAATTTAATCGTCTACATGAATGGTCCACGCGACTTGAAGGCAGCGTGCTGCTGTGTGGATTGGCCGCAGCGGGCCTAACAGCGCGACGTTTTGGCAGCAATTCATAATCAACTGGACGCTGGCGTTGATTGCAGAAATCTTCGGGTTGGTAAGAGGCTCGTCATTGAGGATGAATTGCTGTGTTTGTGAGTGACATTGTGTTATCACCTGGACAGCGTCAATTCATCACTTGGCATCATTGGTTTAGGTGGTGCCGGGAGCCCGAACCGTTCCGAACGTCCCACGCGTTTTCTTCCACTTACGCGTTGTGTAGGTAAACAAACCCGTCGGTGATTCTCCTTTGATTCGTCCCGCCTGCTTGTAGATCCGAAACAACCGCTTGTGATTAACGACCCACCCTTGGCGTCGAGTTGTTTGAGTCGTTGCGCTTCGTTCACTTCCAGCCCGCCATACTTCGCCTTCCACGCGTAGATCGTGTGTCCACTAAATACTGGTAATTATGCTTGTCTCCTTTATGCCCTTCGTGAACATACACCTTGATATGTCCCCGAATGTTGCTGTCCGGCAGAAATGAAACATCTTTCCCTTTTTCTTGAGACATCATTGCGTGAGCGTGAAGCGTACTCAGTAGCAATACAATAAACCATTGATGACCCGATCTCATCTCGCTCGCCTCCGTCCGGTTTAAGGTTTGGCTGCCGTGGAACAAGCACAGTTTTTCGGATACAGATATTTTCAATAAATTTCTATGCTTGAATATTAGAAAATGTTTAGACAGTAGGTCTTGCAATCCCCGACCAAATTGCCGCAACTCTTGCGTGTCTCACTTTGACAATGCCTTCGCTCTTATCGAGGGCACCTGCCGTCTCAACAGGATTAGATTCAATGCCTGAAAAGATGGGCCACCCGCCCCTCATTTTTCAGGCGGACGTTGAGCGCCAGGATAATAGCGACATCCCATAGATTCTCCGATCGCTTGGTTCGGGTAGAGCCAGCAGGCAAGATGCAACTGTGGCTCTTTGTATGCGGGAGAGCGTTCATAGTCTGCGGTCATCACACTGAGATCAGCTACAGGCATATCGGCCCGTGTGGGAATATGTGTGCGGTCTGTCCAGAAGTTGACAATACATTTTGCTCTCTTGCCGCAAACAATGCTGCCTATATCTTTATAGTACTTGCGATCACGCTGCTTTGTAACCGGAATGAGAACTAGATCCATTGTGCCTCCATATGGGTTCGACACGGACCGGACCAGCTCCCAATCACGCTTTGGGGCATCTTTGCCCTCGGCAGTGGCATAAAGCAATCCAACCATGACCGCACAAGTCGGCAAGGCATATCCTATTAGAAAAACCCGAAAATAACTATGCATAAAAACTCCTGTCAAAACTACGAAGACACTCTGCAACATGGCTCGTAATCAAGAAGCCATGGGCAACGACATAAACCGGACCTATCTTGTCGACGTAACTATGGGTCTTTTTAAAATGAGCGGGGGCTTACAGTTGCCACGACACCCGAATCTTCCCCCAGGCGCTCCGATGTCCGGTAATCCTGCCGCTGTCAGACACGAACTAGCTAAGTTGTGACAATCATGAACAAAAGGTGTCCACCACCAGATTTGCCACCACCAAGAACGTGCTTTGCCGTTGCAGCAGCTCATGACCTTATCTTCTAATGTGGTACTGCCAGGCACTAAGGTACAGAAGGTACCTGGAGCATGGATATTCTCCGTTACTTGTGGCCCACTAACACCCATCCCACAATTATTGCCGTTCCGATCGTCATACAGAAACGCGTGATTCATCGCCTCACTGTTAAAAGCGGCCCTGTTACAGATCCAGATTGCGAGGCCCGATGGATCCTTCGCGATTATTGGCCTATTTTGTGTATACACGTAGAAGCTCAACGAGCCCGCAAATCTGATCGGATCCTCCGACACGAATCGGCCCACATTGCTGTCGTAGTATCTGGCGCGCGAGTACTGGAGGCCGGTTTCAGGATCATAATCCCGCGCCGTGTAGCGATATGGATTCGTAAATGATTCGGTTGCCGTTGCGGCGTTGCCGAAGGCATCATAAGCGTATGAGTTAGAGATTGCACCCGTAGAACTGCTAAGCGAAGTGATCGAGCCTAGGGCGTCCGACTCGTAGAAGACGCTTGCTCCTGAGCGCAGTTCAGCGAGTGGCTCATCGATCACGGCGCCCTGCGCATACCGCGCCAGTAGGTTGCCGCTTGCGTCCACTTCCTCGGTCACGTTCCCGCTGTCGTAGAGGTAAATGGTGGTGCCACTGGAAGAACTCTTCTGTATCCTGCGACCGAACGCATCATAGGCAAAGCTGACGGTCGCAGTTGGTAACACAACTGATATCAGTCGGTTTTCAAAGTCCCAATTGTATGTTGTCGTTCCACTGGTGTCGACTTTGGTCAGCGTGTTGCCGTTGCTGTCGTAAGTAAACGTCGCTGCTGGGGTGGAGGTTAGCTCGTTCGACGAGTTGTAAACGTACGGAGACATGCCCAGTGACGAAAGCCTATTCCCAACCGCGTCGTAAGAATAGCTCTCTGTGGTCGTTGTCCCCTGAGTCACTTGGGTGAGCTGATACAGCGGGCCGTAAGTGTACTGCTCGGTTATGTTGTTGAGATAATTGGTTTTGGCTGTACGGTTTCCGGCGTTGTCATACGTGTATCCTGCGCCATCGAGCGTGACCGTTCCAGCTTTATGTAGGACATTCAGCAGCCGCGACAAAGAATCGTAGCTGTACGATGTGTTCACGCCATTGGGGTCGCGTGAGGCTGGTTCGGCGACTCAGATTGTCATAGCCAAAGCCGAACTGTCCGGTCAGCGAGTTCGTCAGAGTTGAAAGCCTATTCAGCGTGTCGTAGGCATATGTATTCGTGCTTCCATCCGGCGCGGTGAACCCCGTCCGATTCGAAGCAGCGTCGTAGGTATAGGAATTCGTGTAGGTGTTTCCCGGCAGGAACGCATACTGCGTCGTTGCCCCAATCAATCTTCCCATGTTGTCATAGGCAAATCCGTACGTTCCAGTGGGATCGCTTACCTGCTTG
>DATEHN010000058.1:0-24905 GCA_035279585.1 Candidatus Angelobacter sp.
CGCATCCGGTCCGCGGAAAGGACAGAAGTCCACCTCAGTGCGATTTCAGTTTTGCGAACTAACTTTCTGCCTGCAAGCATGCGGACAATCAGGCGACCAGGAAAGGAAGTTCGTGCATGCCCGTAAAACCACTCCCGCCCAAGGCGGACCTGAATCATCTTAAGCACCAAGCCAAGGACCTCATCAAAGCGCGCGGCGAACGTGATCCGCAAGCGGCCCAGCGAATTCGGGAATTTCATCCGCGATTCAAGCATGCTGTAGATGTGGCAATATTCGACGCCAAGTTCAGTCTGGCCGACGCGCAACTGACGATTGCGCGGGAACGCGGATTTGCCAGCTGGCCGAAACTCAAACGTCGAGTGGAGAAGCCGGCACCGGTAGACGACCTTACGCTTCCATTCCAAGAGCGGATTGCAGACCCTGCATTTCGCCGTGCCGTGGATCTGTTGGACGCGGGAGACGTGCAAGGACTCAGGGCTTACCTGAGTGCGGACCCGCGCCTGCTGCATCAGCGCGTGCTTTTCGAGGGTGGAAACTACTTTCAGAATCCGTCGCTGTTGGAATTTGTAGCGGAGAATCCGATTCGGCATGGCAAACTGCCCGCGAACATCCTGGAAGTTGCCCAGGTGATCCTGGAGGCGGGCGCAAAGAATGATGGCGTTATGTTGAATCAAACACTCGGGCTGGTTTGCTCAGGCTGCGTACCGCGCGAATGCGGAGTCCAAATACCGTTGATCGATCTGCTCTGCGACTATGGTGCCGATCCCAATGTCGGGATGCACGGTGCGTACGCAGAATTCCAAGCCGCTCACGCTCTGCTTCGCCGGGGAGCCCGCATTGATTTACCTGTCGCAGCGGCTCTCGGCCTCGTCGATGAGGCCCGCCGGTTGCTACCCAGCGCCAGCCCTGAAGATCGTCACCGAGCCTTAGCGTTGTCGGCACAATTCGGGCGTACCGAGATCCTCCGCATGCTGCTCGATGCGGGAGAGAATCCGAGCAAGTACAATCCTCCCGGATTCCATGCGCATTCGACCCCACTCCATCAAGCCGCATTAGCAGGGCATGAAGAAACAGTCCGTTTGCTTGTCGAGCGAGGCGCTCGGTTGGAATTGAAAGACACGATGTGGCAGGCTACACCAGAAGGGTGGGCATCGCACGCAAACAAAACTCTAGTTGCGGATTACCTGCGGACACGGCTACAGCAGATGGGGAAACCCCGAGCAACCTAGAACTTCACGCTCTTTAGCATTGCCTCGTAGGTTGGCTGGAAGCGGCTGAATTCCGATTGCGGCACGACCAGTCACCTCATGTCGCCGACCGAGGCTTCTAATCTTTTCAACGATCCGCTTCCAATTCGTTTCTCCTTATCCGTGATTCGCCCCGGAGCAGTAGACACCTGCATCCAAGGATGGTCAGATACTCCCTGATGTATGGGAGTCGCCCGATGACCGCAGCAGACTTTCGCAGGATTGCAATGAGCATGGAGAAGGTGGAAGAGTACTCGCACGGAGGATTGCCGGCTTTTCGTGTAGGAGGTAGGAAATTTGCTTCGCTGGCCTCGCAAGCAGGAGGCTACGGAAATCTGATGCTTACGCTGGAGCAGCAGGCGGCGTTTGTGGAGGAAGCGCCTGATCTTTTCTTGCCGATTCCCGGCGGCTGGGGAAGGATGGGGCACACGCACATTCGCCTGGCAGCAGCGAACAAGGATGTGCTGGCGGGCGCACTCCGAACGGCATGGAAGCTGCGAGTTGATAAAAACGTAAAGACAAGAAGGAAAAAATGAAGCAGCGCAGCGCGGAGCAGCAGATAAGGGCAGGGAAGCGGCGACTATGAGAGCTACAAAAGAGCGGAACATTCACGGCAATAAAAAGGACTTCTCGCCGGCACAACGCGAAGAACTTTTCAGAATCTTGAAAGCTCGTTTTGAGAAAAACATGGGGCGCCATAAAGCTCTTGACTGGGCCAAAGTGCAAGCAAAGCTGGAAGCTAACGGTGAAAACTTGTGGTCGCTCAATGAAATGGAAAGAACCGGCGGGGAACCGGATGTTGTTGGGATTGATAGAGAGACAGGGGAATACATCTTTTATGATTGTTCCGCGGAAAGTCCTACGGGCCGCAGGAGCCTTTGCTACGACCGTGAAGCGCTGGAGTCAAGGAAAGAACATAAGCCAAAAGATAGCGCGGTGAATATGGCAACCGTGATGGGCATTGAGCTTTTAACGGAAGAACAGTACCGAGAGCTGCAGAAACTCGGAAATTTGGATGCGAAAACCTCGAGTTGGGTGAAAACACCTTTTGACATCAGAAAGCTCGGCGGCGCCATTTTTTGTGATCGCCGCTATGACACTGTTTTTGTGTACCACAACGGCGCCGAATCCTACTATGCCGCCAGAGGGTTTCGTGGCTCGCTAAGGATTTAATTTTGCGTTGACGCACCGCGTGAAATTGCAAGAACTTCATAAGACCGGGCGGCTTATGATATTCGGCTGCTTACCATAATTTTCTTAGGAGCTGCCGCCATGCTTAAAAGGCTTTTCATCCCGCTTTGTTTGTTTGCGCTGCTGTCTGGATTTGCGCTTGCCCAAAGCATTGCTGAAGATACGGACAACGCTCCGCGTCCAGTAAAACTCGTGCCTCTGCCGTCGCCTGGCCCGGTGTACATCCGTTGCGGGGCTTTGTTTGGTGGCAAATCCGACCAACTCGAACAGAATGTGGTCATCGTGGTCGAGCGCGACCGAATTAAGCAGGTGGGGAAGGTCTCGCCTCCGGCAGGAGCGGAGGTCATTGATCTCTCAACCCTGACCTGCCTGCCGGGTATGGTGGAGTCACACACACACGTTTTTCTTCAGGGTGACCGCAAGCCCGGCCAGTACGATGCGCAACTGCTGAAACAGTCGGTGGCGTATCGCGCAATTGAGGCGACGACCGCTGCCCATGCAGCCTTGGATTGGGGCTTCACCACCATCCGCGATCTGGAAACCGAGGGCGCCGGCTATGCTGATGTTGACGTGCGCAATGCCATCAACAACAGGTTGATATGGGGTCCGCGCATGCAAGTGGTGGGGCGTGCCATGGACGTAACCGGCGCTTATCCGCTGCAGCCGGCGTATGCGTGGGATATCACGGTGCCGATTGGAGTGGAGACAGTGGATGGGGTGGAAGGTGCGCGCAAGGCGGTGCGGGAACAGCTTTCGCATGGCACCGATTGGGTCAAAGTTTACGCCGATCGTGGCGGCAGGATTCACGACAATATCAACGACACAATTCCAACATTCACTCTAGACGAACTCCGAGCCATTGTGGACGAAGCCCACCGTGAACACCACCGCGTGGCGGCGCATGCTACCGGGATGATGGGCGTGCACGATGCCGTTGAGGCCGGCGTGGATACTCTGGAGCACGGCAATTACATCGCGCCAGAAGACATGAAGACGATGGTGGCCAAGGGTATCTGGTTTGTACCTACGCCGTACGTCGCCGAGTACGACGCGCAATGGCGGGCCGAACGTGCAGGCACTCAGCCAAAGGAATCACCCGGCCTGAAGATTGAGGAGGACACCTTCCGCCGCGCATTGCAGGCAGGCGCGAAAATCGCATTTGGCACTGACGTAGGTGCGTTCGAGTGGGACATGAGCCCCGCCCGGCAGCTCGTTACGATGGTCAAGTGGGGAATGACACCCGCGCAGGCGCTTCATGCTGCCACGGTCCGCGGCGCGGAGCTAATGGAGATGCAGAACGATATCGGCACGGTGGAAGCAGGGAAGTACGCCGACATCATTGCGGTACAGGGTAATCCGCTGAACGATATTTCGCTGATGCAGAAGATCAGTTTCGTGATGAAGGGCGGCGTGGTGTTCAAGAAATAGCTGTCAGACTATGATCTGCGTGATCTGTTCCATTATGACGCTGGGAAACCCACCAGCGTGAATCGTCGTAGAACACATCAATATGAGAATTTTTGCGATTTCGGATCTTCATGTCGACTTTGCAGCGAATGCTGAATGGTGCTCCACTATCTCAGAGCAGGAATACAAGTCTGATGTGCTGCTTCTTGCGGGCGATATTTCTTCTGAATTGACGGACTTGCAGTGGTGTTTCAGGCGCCTAGCTAAGTGCTTCCATAGAGTGCTTTTCGTGCCTGGCAATCATGATCTGTGGCAGAAAAGGGATGGCACCAGCAGAACCTCCATCGATAAATTCAGACTGATCTGCACCATGGCTAACGATCACGGTGTTGCTACTGAACCATTGCATCTGGATCATGTATCACTGATTCCATTGTTAGGATGGTATGACTATTCTTTCGGTCTTCCCACTCCCGAACTGCTGGCGGCCTGGATGGATTATTATGCCTGTTCCTGGCCAGACGGATTTCAAATTGACGAGATTGCCAGGTACTTTGATTCGCAAAACACCGTTGATCCGCTCAGCCTGGGGGAATTTCGGATATCGATTTCCCATTTTGTGCCGCGCATCGATCTGATACCGGGCCATGTCTCTCCATCCACCCGAATGCTTTTTCCTGTGTTCGGGTCAAATGCCATAGAGGGGCATATCCGGCGGCTGCATTCCAACATTCACGTCTATGGGCACAGCCACCTCAACCGATCGGTGGTCCTGGACGGAGTTCACTATATTAATAACGCTTATGGCTATCCTTCAGAGACCCGTATAACGCAGAAGAAGTTTGTATGTATCTACCAGAACTGAAGCGTCGTCCGCTATTGCCGCTACTCACCGGCATTGAGTGGATAGCGCTGAATGTGCCTTGGGCGTGATGTTTTGATAAGCCAAAACAGAGACCAAGCGATCATACAAAAATTTCTTTGCCGACGGTGTCGATTTACGCCGGTTGACACGTCTAACCTGTGACCAGCGGCCTGAGATCGTTGCGCGTCTCCGGCCTAAGGCTTAGCATGGGTAAGATTCGGCCCTGAAATTTCGGTATCCAGGTGTCTGATTGGAGAAATGCAGATGTCGTTCCTTCGCGATTTGAAGATTGCTATACGCTCACTGGCGCGCGCCCGCGCCCTGTGGATTACCGTGGCCATTACGCTGGCGCTGGGAATCGGCGCTAACGCCGCCATCTTTAGCGTTGTGCGCGGGGTGCTGCTGCGTCCGTTGGCCAATCGCGATGAAGACCGCCTGCTTTACCTCCGCCAGAGCGCTCCGGGCATTGGCGCGGAGAATACAACGTTCTCCGTCCCAGAGATTAAAGACATTGATTCCGGTTTGAAAACCATTTCGGAGTTTGGGACTTTTTCCGCGCTGAACTTCACGGTTGTAGGGTTGGGCGATCCGCATGAGATGAGTGCGGGCGTGGTTGACGGCAACTACTTTGAAGTAATGGGACTGCGTCCTGTACTTGGGCGTCTGCTCACGCCTAAGGACGATGGGCCAAATGCCGCCGGCGCGGTAGTTTTGACATATCGTTTCTGGGTCAACTCGATGCACTCTGATCGCGGCGTGATCGGCAAGGTGATCCGCCTTGGCAGCTTTGAAGGGGCGCGTTCGGCGACCATCGTCGGAGTTCTTGAGCCTTCGGTTCCATATCCGGTGGAAACCGAGTTGATCGCGAACATTGTTACCAGCCCACATCATCTCTCAGCCACCATGGTGACGGGCCGCGAACATCGCATGACCGAAGTCTTTGCACGCCTTGCTCCAGGTGCCGATCTTGACGCCGCACGCGCCGAGCTGCGTACTGTATATGCGGGCATGGTGTCCGTCCACCCTGAGGTTTACAAGCCTAACGACCATTACAAGATCGATGTAACGCGCATGCATGACCAGATCAATTCACGGGCGCGTACGATTTTGTGGGTGTTGTTTGCTGCGTCGGGATTGCTTTTTGTAATTGCCTGCTCCAACGTTGCCAACCTGATTCTGGCACGAGCGGTGCGCCGCGAGCCGGAGATGGCCATCCGCGCGGCGCTGGGAGCAACCACGAGCGCGTTCCGCCGTTCGCTCCTGGCCGAAGGCCTGGTGCTTTGCGGCAGCGGTGCGCTGCTGGGAGTTGCCATTGCGGCCCCGATGGTGGCCGTACTGGCCCGCTATGCCTCGCGCTTTTCCGTGCGCGCGCTTGATCTCTCGCTCGACCCCAGCCTGATTTGGATCGGCGTTGCGCTTGCGCTGGCGGCAGCGGTCTTTCTGGCCTTTGTGCCGCGATTGCCGGCGCCAGATTCGTCCGCAGGCTTCGGACTTTCCAGCAGCGGCGTGCGCGTGAGCGGAGGCAGCAGCCGGCGGCTCGGGATTTTTGCTGTAACACAAATTACCGCGTCTTTTCTTTTGCTTGCTGGAGCAGGTGCGCTGATAAAAACGTTACTGGACCTGGAAAAGACGCAGCCGCCGTTCGCAACAGCGCACGTCCTCGCAGTAAACCTGCCTGTGATGTCCGATGGAAAAACGCCGGAGCAGGTACGCGAATTTGATCGCGAAGTGCAACGGCGCGTGAGTGAGTTGCCGGGAGTGGAGCATGTTTCTTCAAGTTTCGGCGTCCCCTGGCGCGATGGCCGCTTCCTAAGCATCAGCTTTACCTTTGCCGCTGAGGGTGCGAAGCGCGAACCGGGTCAGGACGATTATCGCGCGCGCTTCCGTTCAATTTCGCCCGGCTTTTTTGAAACCATGGGCATGCCGATTCTGGAAGGGCGCGACTTCAGGGACAGTGACCGCAATGGCGCAGAACGCGTGGTGATCATCAGCCAGAGCCTCGCGCGGAAGATTTTTCCCGGACGTGAAGCTGTAGACCGCCATCTGCAATGGACTGACGGAGTGATCAAGTTTATCGGCATAAGCCCAGAGCCGCGACGCATCATCGGCGTGGTGCCTGATATCGACGACGAAAACATCATTCCAGCGCCGGCCATGACCGTGTATCAGCCTGCGACCCAGGAAGGCTGGACTGGACGGTTGTTTGTGCGCGCTCAAAATGATCCTTATGCGCTGGTGCCCGCTATCACAAAGACTATCCATGATCTCTCTGCCGATCAGCCAGTGGAACGGGCCAGCACGCTGGAGGATGTGCGAGCCGAGGTGCTTACGCCTGACCGCCTTAACGCGATCGTATTCGGCGGCTTCGCGACGCTCGCGCTGCTGATCTCTGTAGTGGGAGTTGCGGGCGTGCTGGCGTTTTCTGTAAGCGGACGCACGCGCGAGTTTGGCATCCGCCAGGCCCTGGGCGCTCAGCCGCGCAACATTCTTGCCAAAGTGCTCTCGGAAGGCCTGGTAATTGCGACTGTGGGTGTGGCCGCCGGCTTTGTGGTTGGCTTTGTTCTTGAACGCACCATTGGCCAGCGCTTTGCCGAGTTGAGATTGCCGGGAGCATTGCCTTTGCTTGTGTCCGCTACGGTAATCCTGGCTGCGGCAGTGATCGCGTCTGCTTTGCCGGCGGCCCGCGCTGCACGGGTTGATCCCGCGGAAGCGCTGCGCTCTGAGTAGTCCCGGCGCGGAATTGAGAAGGATGTAGGCACGGACAGGAGTGTCTGTTCCACATTTAGCTAGGCAGACTCTAAGCCGATTCTAAACACGGCTACGCGCTGCGCGAGGTGTTCCACATCACGCTGACGACCCACCAGCGCGTGTCGTCATAAAAGAGCTGGATACTGTTGGCGTCGTGCTCGAAAGCCGGCTCTTTCGGGTCGCGCAGTGATTCGTACATGCTCAGCACGTGCGCGATGCGGCCGGTGATCTCAGTCTGACGGCTGGTCTCGCGCTCCCAGAAGTTCTCAACGGCAAAGATTGGCTCCACGCGCCGGATGTAATCCTCAACAGTGAGTTGGCGGACGTGGGGCTTCTGGCCGTCTACGGCGACCACCGGCATCAGACGCGCGCCGTCGATGAACAGTGAGCGATAACGCTCCCAGTCGCGGGGCTGTCCGGCGGGACCGGAGAGCACCTCATACAAGGCATGCAAGATGCCATCGAGGGTGGAAACGTCCGATTCAAGGGCAGGCTTCATCCTGCTGATTGTAACTGCTGTAAGCAACGGCTGCCGCAGATCGTTCCTCAATACCTGCTGCCATCACTGACAGGAGCCCAGATTTTCACTTGTAATGAAATCAATAGCGGCTCCAATCATTAATGTGGCGAAGCTATAGATAGCTTAAGCAACAATCTACGTTCTATCGACAAATCTTAAGAAATCAAAACATGTCTATTTGGTGCAGATCGGGTCAATATGTGGCAATTGGATTCCTGGGGAGGACAACCAATGCCACCGGCGCTGATCTGGCTCATTTTAATTCTCTGCCTGCTGATCTCGATCATTAAGTACACGCTGGCCATGATCCTCAAGTGGTCAGTGCCCGGCGCGAAAATCCAAAAAGACTACACGTACCAGCCAACGGTCAGCGTCCTGATGCCTTGCTACAACGAGGGCAAGACGGTCTATGAAACCATTGAGAGCATCAGCCATAGCAACTATCCGAATGACCGGTTTGAGGTGATCGCACAGGACGACTGCTCAGCGGACGATAGCTACCAGTGGATGCTCAAAGCGCAGCGCGACTTCACCAATATCAAAGTGAGGGTAGACCGGAATAATGAGAACAGCGGCAAAGCTCGCACGGTATGCAATGCGCTGCAGCAGTCCACCGGCGAAATCATCATCTCCATCGATTCGGACTGCATTTTTCATCCCGACGCCATCCGTGAGCTGACGGCCTGTTTCTCCGAACCAAAAATCGGGTCGGTGGGCGGCAGGGTGGGAATCAGAAATCCCAATGCCAGCGCGATCACTGCAATCCAGACCTTTATCTATTACGCTGCCTTTCAGCTTTATAAAATCCCTGAGAATTGGACACGCAGCGTTGGCTGCATCAGCGGATGCCTGTTTGCCATCCGGCGGGAACTTCTGCTGGAGATTGAACCCAGAATACGCAACCGGCATTGGTTCGGTATTCCGGTAAACCAGGGCGAAGACCGTTTTCTCACGCACCAGACGCTTCTGCATGGCTATGGAACCTACGTGAACAACGATGCGCTGTGCTGGACCACGGCCCCAGCCACGCTGACCGAGTTGTTCAAGCAACAGCTGCGCTGGCGGCGCAGCGTGGTGCGCGATCTCTTCTTTACTTTAAGGACCTTGCCACAGCATGTGTGGAAGCTGCACCCAAACACCGTGCTGACTCTGGTGCTTACCCCGCTGGGTCCGCTGATTGGCCTTCTGGTGATCTTCACCGCGCTCTCCAGCAATCCCATGGCGTGGGCTGGCCCCGCGCCTCTGTTGATGTATCTCGGCATCGGCGCAGCTTTCGGTTGGGTCATCAAGAAATACAGTGTTCGTGAAACTGTGAACCACCCTCTGGCCTTCGGCGCATATGTGGCATGGTCGCTGGTGAGCAGCTTATTCATTACTCCCCTGGCGCTCTGCACCATGGACTCCAGGGACTGGGGTACTAGAAACAAGGAAACGCGAAGCAAGGAGCAGGAGGCATCTCATGGCGACAGCAGCAGCCAGTAAGCCTGAAAGCAAGAAGCCGGTCCAGAGACAGCCGATGATTTACCGGTCGGTGGTGACGTTATACAGAATCTTCGGCATACTGACGCTCTATCTGGTGCTTGCCGGCATTCTCTCTTATGCCTTTGTGATGGGCTTCTACGCCGTGAGCACTTCATGGGCGGCTCCGGTGATACTGGCGCCGTCTGACGACAAAAGCCTCGACTACACGCAAAAGATCGTTACCAGCAAACAGACATTGGAAGACCTCAAGGTCGATGAAAAAAGGCTGGAGAGCAGCATTTCCGAAATGACCAAACATCGGACCTCGCTTCTGAATCTTGAGCCGGAGTTGCAGGCCGCCATTGTGCGTGAGAGAACACATAATCGCGCGGCAGGGCCACAGCTCTCCCAGCTTGACCAGCAGAAGCAGGCCGACAACCTCAAGACGCAGGGCATCATTGTCCAGGTCAAGCAGGTAGAGTTAGCGATCGACCGGGACCTGGCCGCCGGACTGATTACCAAGGGCGATGCAGCCACCCAGCGTGCGGCCCTGAACCAGGCGCAAACGTCCTATACGGACAGCAAGATCAACGAAGTCCTGCTGACGGACAATATTCTGGAAAAGAGCACTACCGATACCAAATCGCTGGATGTGCTCAACAAGCAAGCCGAACTAAAGTCAGAAATTGCGCAGCTTGATATCGCCATCAATGTGGCGCAGGAGCAGGCTCGCGAAGAGTCGCAGCAGATTGACCGCCTGAGAAAAGCCATTGCAACGGCGAAACAGACCCCGTATGACCTGATTACGTCCGGGGGAAAACCGGTTTACTTCGCTTTTGTTCCCTATGACAACCAGGGCAGCGTCTCTGTGGGCGCGGCTGTTTATGACTGCTACCTGAACATGGTAGCGTGCCGCAAAGTGGGCACAGTGAAACAGATCTTTGCGGGCGAAGAGCATGCAATCCATCCTATCTTCAGGACCGATGTGCGCGGGTTCATGGTGCAGATGGAATTGGGCCGCCCTGAGTCGGCAAAGTCAAAGACAGTGTTTCTGAACCGCAAGCCATTTTTCTTCTGAAGAGGTGGAGTATGGTGAGCAAACGATTGTTGATTTGCGCAACGCTGCTGTTCATTGCGGGGCGCGCATTCTGTGAGAATACCGGCGTCACGCAGCCGAACAACACTCTGGCTGATCAGCAGGCTTACTGCCAGTACGTGACTGAGCAGGCAGCGGCGCAACGGGACCTGCTGCTTACGCCCAGCGCCATCGCGGGCGTGACGCAACCGAATGCAGGCCTGCCGATGCAATCCGTGTGGGGGCTTTCCGGCAGTATTTCCAATGTGCGCAAGGCGATTCTTACAACCGATGCAGCGCGCAAGAGCTGCGAACTGTACAACGCCACTACCGTGGCCCAGCAGAGCATTCAATATGCGCTGGCCGATCTGGAAAAACAAGCGCTTGAGCACCGGCTTGATCTGATTCAACAGGCGTCAGGAAAGCTGGATGCTGCCATTGCCACCATCACAAAGATGGTGGATGCCCAGAATGCGACCCGGCCCATGCTCTTTTCGCTTGAAAACACCAAGATCAAACTGGGCGCGGACCAAGCCGATACGCAGGTGAAAATTGCGGCTCTGTACACGCCGGCTCCGGTGAATAAGCCGGTGAAGCAACTTGTTGCGGAGAAGCAGAGGAGCGAAGCCAATGAGCAGGCAGCGTTGGACAAGCTGAATCGCCAGAATAATTGGGACGTCTCGCTTTCGATCGGGGCCCACCAGCAGATCAACCCCCTGGCGAACAACACCAGCCCGTATGGCGCGATAACCGTCAGCTACAATCTCGCCAGCCGCGCCATCAACAAACATCTGGATCAGGCCGCGAATTCCTACGCAGATTGGGAAAAAGTGCAGGAAAATGACGTCACGAGCAACGCCGCGATCCTTAAACAGCAAGTGGCAGCCGGCATTTCCGCACAAGCGAACCGGCTCAAAGCCCTCCAGGAGCAGCAAAAGCTGGTGCAAAGCAACTTGCAACTAGTAGCCGAGCCGGATACGACTGCGGCACTGGATTTCCACAACCAGCTCAGCACCACGCAGCTGCTGCTTGGCATTGAGATTGGCGATGCCACGTTCAGGCTGGAGCACCTCAAGGATTTCATGGAAAATAATTACTGAGTATCAGGCCAGAGCCGACTTTGCAGGAAGACTATGGCTGTCTTGCTCAGTTGCCCATCCTTCACCGCGTTTGAGAAGAATGGAATTCCGCCATGGTGTCAGTTCAGGCTGGTGAAATGTGTGTTTCTCCGGCAGGTGTTTGCGCAAAGATTGTGTGGACCTTGCGCTGAATTTCAGGTTCGGTTGCTGCTTTCCTGCCGATCGCGCGACTGGTCTCTTCGTAAAATGGGTTCTCCAGCGCAACCGGGCCTTCGATGCGGACGAACCGGTGAGTCGCAATGCAATGGTCAAGAAACCGGGGTGGAAGCGATTTGCGGTTGTACTGACACAGCCCGAGCGCCCGGTTGTTGGCATAGAATTCATTGAGGCGTGATTCATATTCTGCGAGATCTTCAGTTCCAGCAGCTCCATCGGTGACCCATCCCATATCCCCGGCTGCGCACAAACCGTTAAATCCGGCATCCAGTGCGTCCTTTACTGCCTGGTGAAGAAAGGAGATCATGTTGCCGGCGTTGAAGCGGCCATCTTTTAAATGGGCTTCAGATTTCGTGACAAGACTCAGTGCGCCACGCGCTTCTTCGTCATTTACGTTAACGCCAGCAGCCTGCAACGCTTTCCGCAACTCGTCCGGCGTATGCTCGCCGCAGACATACAAGCACTGCTCGCCGCGACCGAGACCGGCTTTGAGATATTCAACAGCGGCGTGCAATTGTTCTTCAGGTGAGTTGTAGAGCGTGCAGATATGATCGCCCTGCTGATAAACGAGCCGACGGGGTGCCACGGGACCCTCCTTTCAAAATGCTGCAGTATGGATGAAACAGCGTTTGACCAGCGCAGTTCAACCCGAAGGTGAGATGAGTTTTTGATTTCCATGGTTGCCAAACCACATTGCGGCAAAGCCATGTGCTAAGGCGCATCGCAGCGGTTTCTAGTGATCAGCAGTTCCATCCGACCACTCTCGCACCGGAACCATAAACGTAGTCAGGCGCTCCTGAGAATCTTTGACCGCGATAACGGGAGAGCCGGGAAGATCTGCTCCCCACGCCGCAGGATCGCCTTCTGAAAAGAAGAACATGAGGTGCGGATGCCAGTGCCCAGCGTGATCATCCAGGTAGCCCTGCTTTGACAGCATGTAACACATGGCGCCGGGTTCCATGGCCGGCAGGTCTTTTTTGTCGATTGCTGCCGCAATGGTCTCAATCATTTGAGCTTTAGTGCGTCCAGCCAGTATCAACTCCGTTTTCCTGATGGTGCGGGGAAGGTAGGAGCGCGCGGCTGCCGGATTAAAACAGATTGGACCACGCAGCTTCGGGTTCCAGAAATTCGGGTCATCGATGGGAGCAGTCCAGGAGCGTTCCACGACGCAAACAAAACCATTCTTTCCCTGAACCGCAGTTTCGTAACCGTGACGTCCAAGGACCAGGACCTCTGCGTCGCGGGAGATGGATTCCGGCGCAGCGCTCCGCGCCAGCGCGATTTCCGCATTCCGATCCTGTATTAAGTATTGCTCAAGCGGGGCCATGCTGGGATAAGGTGTTTTGGCCTCCTGTGCAGTTGCGTATCCTGCCGCGCCAAGCATCATAATGAGTGCGAGACTCTCCGCCACGATTGTGCCAGCCCTTTTGCTCTGCATAATGAATCTCCTATCAATTGAGAATTAATTGGATATTAGATTGATATCAACGTTATATGAATGGCACTCCTCTTGGCAAGATATATTGATATCAATATGATTGTTTGTATGCCGACGGCAGCAAAGCCTACGTTTAAGACAACGCGCCTGGTACGAGATGCGTGTCTTTGCATGCATGTGCAACGCGCGGCAAGGGCGCTGGCACGGCGTTTTGATGATGCCCTTCGCCCGGTTGGACTGACCAACGGACAATTCTCACTGATGATGTCACTGAATCGCCCAGAACCGCCAGACATGGCGGGAGCAGCGAAGCTGCTGGGAATGGACAGGACGACGTTGACTGCCGCTCTTAAACCATTACAGCGCCGAGGCCTGCTCAAGATCACGGTGCCCCCGGAGGACCGCCGCAGCCGCGTGATGACGCTGACGCCCAAGGGGCGCGGCTTGCTGGCACGCGCCGTTCCCATCTGGAGGAAGACCCACATTTCGGTGGAGGCGCTCCTTCCCGATAGTGACCCGGACCGCTTTCGAAAGAACCTGCGCGCGGTCTCCTGATCAAATGGTAAGGAGTCGATTGTTTGTTATAAAAAACAGAAACTCGGCGCCACAATCAAATGTGGAGCCGAGTTGCATAGAGCCTTTGATGTATGCTCCTTCAGCTTTTCCTAGAAATATTTCAGACGCTTAAAGCAATATTGTTACTGTGCCCGAAGGAAAACGTCGTAGGTCCAGCGTCCGGGGTCGCCTGCCTGGTTGTTATCTCGCCGGTCTTTCTGATCGCCTGGGTTCACCTGTGCCCTGTATCGAAACAGGTTCCCAAACTCGTCAACTCGACGAGATTCGGTATATGCCAAGGATAAAGAGTAGATTCCGAACTCAGTGAGGGAATGAAGCTCAGAGCTTTGGCAGATACCATCGTGATTGGCATCGATCCATAAACGAAGACTGGCGTAAACTCTGTCCTTTTGATCAATGACTCCATCGCCATTCCCTCCATTTTCTGGCTTGTCGTATTCCGCTAAAGCTGCGAAGCCGTTAGGAGTCGGGGAGTCAGGCTGGGGTGTGAAATTGCCAAATAGTTCTTTGCCATTGTGCACCAATCCATCTTTACCTGGTAAGGCAAGCAGGGCATTGTGGAAGCTGGAATTTGTCCAAGCAATCTGAACAGGATGCCCAGAGCCGTCGATATCGAAGCGAACCCCATTCACTGCAGCCGTCAAGTGGAACCCTTCACCCTCGACGTCGATGATGATCGGGCTTTTGCACTGTGGATCGCACAGATCCGGTGGGGGTTCTTCGAACGTGCACTTCAACCAATTCACACAGCAATCGACACCGCAGTACTCCTCAATAGTCCCGTCGTTTGGATCATCAGAGTCCGTGATATTCGACACATTACAGTTATTATCGTTGCACGGTCCCGGCGGTCCTTGAGTTGTTCCAGATTGACCACAAATACCTTTTGTTTGACATGCAAAATAGACCGGAGGGCCTGCAATGAGCCTATTCAGGCGAAATCGAAAAGGATCCAGCTTGGCGTGCATGCCTTGAGGATCTTTGTGAAGGAGTAAAACATTGCGGACATTTTCGCTCGGCTGCAGTCCATCAAAAATAGAGCGAATCGGCTGCCCTGCAGAGTTAATGACAAGGACCTTGCTAACCTTACCTCCAATGTCCGCTCGTGCATTTCCGAGGTATAGCAAGCTGAGCATTAAAATGCCAATTAAAAAATTTTTATTTGAAAAGTATGCCCTCATTTCGCTACCTCTGACGCACTCATCGCAGACCAGTACACAGTAGATGAGCGAACACCTCGCGAGTACACGAGTGCGCTGCCATCACTACCCAGCAAATGAAACCACTTGCCAGCCGAAGGCCCAGATGCGACCACATCCCACACTGGGCCTGCCTGGGTTTTCAAATTCAGTCGAAAGATACCCGTTTGAGCCAGGTTTCCGGACTGTTGTGTACTTACATAGAGTTCGCCAGATGCGCTTAATGCAGCGCCGGTAATAGAAGTAAGAGGTATATCTTGAGGAAGTTCCGGGAGGTTTGCTTTAGTTACACTGCTATGTTGCAGGTCATATTCGACTATTTTATTTACTGCTCCATTCAAAAGCACGAGTTTCTCACGCCCACAAATCAGTTGTACCTCCTGTCTGGATCCGGTTACGGGCACTCCTGATGGGAGCCGCACCTCAGACCGTTTGATGGCTGATCTGAGTTGTCCATGCTCGAAGCTGAATTCGCGCAACATTGCATAGTCGCCATGTCGATCAGCACCGGTTGAATCGCGTTCCCAGCCATACGCCCAGACCATGCCGTCGTCGGTTGTACATATCTGTGCTGCCCGGAAAGGCGATGTGCGAATGATGCGATTTATCCCATTTCTCTGGACCTCAGCGATGAAATCCGCAATCGCACCGTCCTCTGTAACTGCTGCCATGGCTACAGCCACTGAGTTTGGTGTGGAGACACTAACATCACGAACATAAAATTTCGCTGCGCCTTCCACTTTGAGTGGTGCCTCAAATATCAAAGCCCCACTTTTGTCATACAACTGTATCGGCTCCAGAGTGCTTCCCGTGCCGAAACTCACCATGCGCCCGCGTTCCCATTTTGCGGTGACCAGACCATTGGCCACGACCGGAGGGAAGCTGGCTTGATACGAAGGATCGGTTAACGTTGAACTAGATTGTTGCGGTAGAGATAGCTGCCGATTTAAAGAAGATTGTGTGAGTGCCTGACCTGCGGCTAAAATTGAAAGGGAAAATATACTGAGAATTCTAAAGGCACCGCGCATATTGTCTTTCCTCTTTCATTGCGGGATTGCCAAGGGTTAGGGCGAATTATAACAGAGAAGCTGTGCTTGGCAACACATATTTTTTGCCCTCCGGTACATGTACAAAGATGGTACAAACAGGCCCGAAATAGACCTTTGTGCGTTAGGGCTTTTTAATGTGCGCTTCCTTCTTCCTGGAGATATTTCTCCATTGGATACTGGCTTTTCTGATCCAAAATCTCTTGCGATTTATAGGCGGCAGACGATAATATCGCGCAATCCCCTTAGGCCCAAAACCTGCCCCTTCGGAGAACGTTATGAGGAAGTTCCCTCGGGCTTTTGCTGACTATCATTCTGGCTGTTACCGCATGGCTACAAGCACAATCCAAGCCTTGCCGTCCCCCACTCCGCAAGCACACGGCACTGCTCCATGTAAGGTTGATTATTACGGTAATTCTAATGGTGTTTGTGTTCATAGGCTAGTGAAGTCCCAAGATTCATCCGTCCCGGCAGGCACGACAACCCAATACCGCAATGGAAGCTACTCATTCAGCTAACACCGTCGAGGAACCTGCTCAAATCATGGAGGAGTGGCAAAAGTGGGTGCAAAGGTAGAAATGAAAACTATATTGTTGGTGGCCGTATTGGTCGCAATTCTGTCATGTATAGGGTCAGTAAAACTTGTGATTGCTCAAACAGAGATTGAAGGTAAGGTTATCACTAACAATCCGATTAGCGAGGGCTCAATTACATATGAACGCACCACTAACAAAAATGAAGTTTATGAGAGTAAAGTATCGCATGGTCAATACAAAATACCCATCGCACAGGGTATCTTCCAGGTCGTGTTACAAACACCTAAGCTGCAATTAGAGTTTTTTGATACAGCATCAGCGAAAGAGCAACATCAATTCACGATTCCCCAAGGATTCGACAACGTCGTTTTTATTTCGCGGTCAATAATACCCCGCGGTTGTTTGACGTGGCCACTAACCGCAATTTTAACCTACCTGATCATAACGGAGCGGGCGGGCCCATCAAATCAATGTTTCAGCTCATCATTAACCGCAGATTACGATATGGACATGCAACCAGCGCGGCTGGATAGAATCACAGATGAGCTTCACCATGGCAGGCCCGTTGTTCTTCGATCAGCAGCGATTAATGGCCTAGCCATAGCCGTCGCGGATCACAATGTCGTTGGTGTTATCCAGGGTGATGGAGAGTCGGTTTTGTGGGCGCCACTCGATGGGCCTGTTGCTGCTGCTGTTACTATGTACACAATCAAAGAGCGTCTAACACCGAGACCACAGCCGAGGAAAGATGTTGAACTGTTCACCGCACTTGCGGGCGTACTGTCACGGCTACGAGCAGAAGAAAAGTCCTTAAAAACGTTCCAGACGACGGATGGCCGGATCCAATATTACGAACGCGACGTAAGACGCGTGTCCACAAATGTGTACAATGAAGCTCTCGCAACGTGTAAAACCAAGGCGCAACTCCCGCTTGCAGCGTATATTCGCGAGAAGATGCCTCGTTTCCCCGCCAGGGTTCAGGAGAAAAGCAATCTTGCTCCGGTATCTTTTAAAGGCTTCCAAGTCGCTCCGGAACGTGGAGTTGAAAAGAGTAAAGCTGAGCGTTTTTTTAAAGCCCTAGAGCAGTTTATTTCGAAACTCATTACTGTGGCATCCAATATCAGCGTTACACTCGCAGTCCGGACCACTCCGCATGGTGCGAAGGGAGGGTTCTGGGATGGAGATACTAGCACTTTGATTCAATCCGTCGTTACTGATGAGGTGATTCAGAATCTTTATCGAGGCAAGTATGTCTTCAAGATCGTCAGTACGAACAATGAACCTTTCGATATGGCGATCAATTTGATCGATAACGATTTTAGTTCCATCGATTGCAGCCGATCTGCTAGACGATTTATCTGTCAGATTCACTGAAGGAGGTACTGTCAATTGGCCGCTGGCGAAAAGAATAGGATTCCGTCTGAACCGCGAATCGCGCGTCGATGGACACGGTATATGTTAGGGTTTGGTGTGAGCGTTGCAATTGGACTTAGTCCATATCTCGGCCGGGTTAGCGTTCCTTTATTTACCCCGTTGCTGAAACTTATCCCAATCTCGATTCAGGACATTGTTCTTCCGCTATCATCTGCGCTAATGGGTGTCGTTGCAGTAGTCGTACAATGGTTCGGCGCAAGCCCAAGCAGTTGGTCACGTAGGAAACTCGACCGCCTCTTTGCCGTGTCGCTGTGCCTAACCTTAATCTTCTTTGTGATCTTGTTCGTAGTTCATATGAAGGCAGTTGTGCGGGTTCCGATTCTCGGGGGTAAAGATTACGTCAGTTACGTTGTCGGGTTTGCAAATCCTCCCTGCTTTAAGGATGGAGTTCCTATAGGTAGGTTACAGTGCATTACGGATACACTTACACTTGATCCCACACGGATTGAAAGCCATTTTGGCGACGATAGTGTCAGTAATGGAAAAATCGCACTCGTGTTTTCATATTTGGCTTTTTCGGGGTGCTTTGGGTTGCTTATAGGATGTCTTGTGGTGAAAGAGGAGCAACCTAGAATGCGGTAAGGGGTGTCAGTGCTCCTTAAACAAACAGAGTTTGTTTTGTTTGGCCAAAAATTCTGCTGAGCTGCCACTTTTGCCTATGCTGTCAACGTTAATTTCCGCCTGCGCTTTGGACATCGTCGGAGAAAATTTGGCGCCTGAAACGTTTCTTATGCGCCGGGCACGAAGAAGCGAATCGCCCAGAAAGTAAGCGCAGCAACTATAGCCGCAGCAGGAATGGTGAGCACCCAGGCCCAGACGATTCGCTGGGCGACGCCCCATCGCACAGCAGAGAGACGCGTGGTTGAACCTACGCCGACGATAGCTCCGGTGATAGTGTGAGTAGTACTAACGGGAATGCCGTGATAGGCGAGGAAGAAAAGAGTAATAGCGCCTGCGCCTTCTGCGCAAAATCCGCCGACAGGTTTGAGCTTAGTGATCTTGGAACCCATGGTGTGGACGATGCGCCATCCGCCGAAATAAGTACCAAGAGCGATGGCGGCATTGGCGATGACGATAATCTTCCACTTGTAGTCACCCCAGCCAAGAGCAAATTGCTGCGGAGTAAGGTAGCCGCCGGCCAGGAGCGCTCCGGCGATGATGCCCATGGTTTTTTGCGCGTCGTTGCCGCCGTGACCCAGGCTGTATGCCGCGGCGGAGAGAAGTTGCAGGCGGCGGAAAATTCTATCGACGGTGCGAGGAGCGGCGCGATGGAAGATCCAGGAAACAGCGACCATGAGCGCGAGACCGATGACGAGACCGATGAGCGGCGCCAGCACAATGAAGATCAGAGTTGCCATCCATTTTTCGCCCAGGCCGGGAATGGCGCCGACGAGCGGCCAATGGAGTTTGGGTTGCCGGACGAGGACCTGCCATCCGGCACGAGCAATAGCAGCGCCGGCCAGACCGCCGATGAGAGCGTGAGAAGACGAAGTAGGCAGACCCAATACCCAGGTAAGCAGGTCCCAGATGATGGCGCCGGCGAGCGCAGCCAGAATCACATACTGCGTGACTTGTTTAGGATCAACCAGGCCGCCGGCTATAGTTTTGGCAACCGCGGTGCCGAAGATGAACGCGGCAAGAAAATTGAAGGCTGCTGCCCAGACAACGGCCCATCGCGGCGAGAGCACGCGAGTGGAGACGACCGTGGCAATGCTGTTGGCAGCGTCATGAAAGCCATTGATGAAGTCGAACGAAAGCGCGATGAGAATGGTGACAACTACCAGCAATAAGCTCGCGTGCACCTAGTATCTCCTGTCGCTTAAACTCTAAACCGCTTGCGAGTTTTTTCGTCTTGAGTTCATTTCCGCTCCTGTTGCAAGCGGGCCGGCGCGTGGCCGCTTTAACAAGATTTGCTTATGCGCTCTTTTTTATGCGCTCTTGAGCACTACGCCTTCAATCACGTTGGCAGCGTCTTCAGCTTTGTCAGTGGCGGTTTCCAGCACCTCATACAGTTCTTTAAGCTTGATGAGCGAAATCGGGTCTTTTTCCTTCTCAAAAAGAACGGCGATCGCCGCGCGAGCAATACTGTCAGCTTCATTTTCCAGACGGTTGATCTCAACACAGTTTTCCAGAACGTTGTCATGGTTCTTGCCCAGGCGGGCAAGCGCGTCGGTGAGCTGGTCAGACTGCTTGATGATGATATCGGCAAGCAGGGTAGCGGGCGGCGGCGTAGCCGTAATCTTATACATGATGAGTCGAACACCCGCGGCGTAAACAAAGTCGAGGACATCATCAAGAGAAGAAGCCAGACGATAGATGTCTTCGCGATCAAAGGGAGTGATAAAAGTCTGGTTCAGCTTGGTGAGAATGTTGTGGGTCATGTCGTCGCCGCGATGCTCAATGTCTTTGAGCTGGCGAACGCGGGTTTCAACATCCTGGAAATCCTGCAGGGTTTGCTTCAGCAGACGAGCGCCGTCACCCAGGTTGCTGGCCATATCGGCAAACATGTCAAAGAATTTGGTGTCTTTGGGAATGAGACGAACCATGAATCTGCAGCGCTCCCCGTATACAGCGTTAAAGAATTGTTAAAGTCAACCGAAAAATATCGCACGCTGGCAGTGATCTGGTCAAACGCGAAGGGTGAGAGCAGGGAAGTGAATTTGCTGCTGGAGCAATTTTTGGCAGCACCTCTTGCAGATAAAATTTCCGGCTGTTCAGTCGGCAAATCACATGGAAGAGCCATGTACGGGCTATCCAGCAAAGAAAAAAGTGTGGGTTTTGCCAAAACAAAAGGACCGCCAAAATGGCGGTCCTAATGCTCGGAACCAAACGTGACTCTTATAGAGTACTCTCAATTTCAAAGCCCCACGCTTCCAGCAGTGGTTCAGGAATATACTTGCTGTTTTTGTTACGACGCGCCCATTCGCGCAGCCGCGTGGAACGGATATATTGATCAGGCGTCAGCTTGAATTCCTTGACTGCCTGCTCAAATGAGGTGACGACGGGAATAACCGGCCCGATGGGCTCAGGCTTTCCCCAGTTAGGATTACCACGTCTCCTTGCCATAGTTAGTTATGTCCTGCCTTTTAAGATATAAAAGAGTGCGCTATTACCTTTAGGAGTTGGATTCCTGACGGCTGCCTTTGGTTTCAATTTGAACCCGATATTTCGACAGAAAAAAGGGCCTTCTTCTCACTCTGAGGGTACCGAAACATCTCGCCAAAACCATTCATCATAAAGCATTTTTGCCTTATATGCAAGGTTTTTCTACCCATTATTGTTAAACTCCAGAAAATAAACCTCCTCTAAATCCCAACCGAACCGGCTACTCCACCAGCCAAACCTTTTCCTCGCCTCATAAGCACCCCTCATCCAGCATCCCCTTCCGATATCTGTGGATATTCCTCTTGTATTCGCCTCACGCAGCACGCCGCGCTATCTCTTATGCAATCCCACAGAAGCTGCCGGCGATAAATAATTCACCTAGGCCACGCCATCCGAAAATCCAGTCCTTAGCAGCGACCCAAAATCAGCCACGCCGTCCCCTCACTGCAGCCGAAAATCAAACCTTTCAAAATTCAATGCCAGATGCCTGTCTTTAAAATATTGGCCGTCTCTAAAAAGTCCTGGTCCATAGAGAGAACACTTTTTACTCGAATTAAGGTTTGCAAAATTTGTTCATCGCCGAAATTCCGGGAATGCACAACCTGTTCGCCGCAACTCAGGTATGATAGTTGACCAAAATACTTAGCAGTCATTTTTAGGAGGGAAGAATGAGGTTCGTTGTGCGTGCTGTTGCGATACTAATTCTGGGGTCCTTTCTTCTGACGCCGTGCTTTGCTGAAGATGCGGCCAAGGCGTCAGTCAACTCCACTACGCCTGCGGCTCCGGCCCCAGACGCTAGCGCAACCTCCACCGATTACCTCGCGCCTGCGGTTCCTTTGTATCAGCCGCAAGCCAAGGCCAACTCATCGTCTAGCAGCGATGATACACATCCTGCGGTCGACTTGTTTGGAGGCTATTCGTACATACGTTTCAACACCAGCACCGCCGGCGTGCATGAAAAGTTCAACGAGCACGGCGCTATCGGAAGCATCTCCGGAAACCTGAAGAGCTGGCTCGGTCTGGTGGCTGAGATCGGCGCTTACCGCATTAAGAGCCTGCCTCCCGGCGTTACCGGCAGCTCATATACGTTCCTCTTCGGCCCGCGTTTCTACCATCGCGGTGAACATTTCACTCCGTTTGTGCACGCGCTGTTTGGCGCCGGTCGCCTGGCAGACATTCAAGCTAATACCATTCCCACAGGTTCTGCTTTCTTTAACCGCTCATTTTCAGAAAACGCATTTGCCAGCGCTCTGGGCGGCGGTCTTGACCTCAACATCAACAAGCACATCGGCGTCCGGCTGATCCAGGCAGACTGGCTGATGACGCGATTTAATGATGGCGGCGACAACAAGCAAAATAATTTCCGCGCCTCCGCCGGATTGGTCCTGCACTTTGGTGGCAATCCGCCTCCACCGCCGCCAAACCATCCTCCCACAGTCACTGTCTCTGCCAATCCGACCCAGGTTTTTGCCGGCTCAGGTGACAGCATTGCGCTCACAGCCCAGGGCTCCGATCCCGATAATGATCCGCTGACTTATAAGTGGACCGTCAACGGCGGCGCCATTGAAGGCACTGGAGCTAATGTTCACTGGAATTCCAACGGTGTGAAAGAGGGAACTTATACAGCCACTGTCACAGCCGATGATGGCCGCGGTGGCACGGCCAACGCCTCCACTGACCTGCACGTAGCAGCCAAGCCCAACTCTCCGCCGGTCATCTCCTCTTGCGCGGCAGATCCGGGCACCATCACCGTGGGACAAAAATCCACCATCACCACCACTGCTACCGATCCTGACAATGATCCGCTGACCTACAGCTACAAGACCACCGGCGGCAGAGTCACCGGAACAGAAGCGACCGCGCAGTTTGATTCCGCGCGCACCGCTCCTGGCACTTACACCGTTACCTGCCACGTTAGCGATGGCCGCGGCGGTGAAACCGATGCCACAACTCAGGTCACAGTTCAGCCGGCGCCAGAACAGCGCCAGCTTGAACAGCGCCTCTCACTGCACAGTATTTATTTCCCAACTGCGCAGCCCACTGAAGCCAATCCCAACGGCGGATTGCTCACCAGTCAGCAGAGCACGCTCACCACACTGGCCGGCGACTTCAAAAAGTATCTGGAATTCAAGCCAGACGCTCACTTGATCCTGCAAGGCCATGCTGACCCGCGTGGCGGTGCGGATTACAACAAGGCGCTCTCTGATCGCCGCGTTGCCCGTACCAAGGCCTTCCTGGTGGAGCAGGGCGTATCTGCCGATGCCATTGATACGCAGGGCCTCGGTGTAGAACAGCCCATGAGTGCAGATCAGGTCAAGCAGGCCGTGGATCAGGAACAGAACATCACTGCGGCGCAAAAAGCCCAGCTCAAGCGTAATGCCAATGTTCTGGCCCTGGCGCAGAGCCGTCGCGTTGACGTTACGCTCAGCACCACCGGCCAAACCTCAGTGCGCCAGTTCCCATTCAACGCAGAAGACGCATTGAATCTGATCAACCCGCATGGCGCGTCAACCAAAAAAGCCCCGGTTCGCAAGAAGACGACAACCGGTAAGACGCCAGCCAAAAAGGCTGCACCCAAGAAACAGTAACTCCTGAAATTCGTTCCGGAGCGAATGCTTCATAGCGAATGACGGACTGACTCTTAAGGACTAGAAACAAATCGCGGCAGGCTGATTTCAGTCTGCCGCATTTTTGTGTATCAACTCTCGATTTGAAATTTCGTGTTGGAAATTTTTGTGGCACAGGCAGGGAGCTCTACCAACAGATCAAAGAGATCAACAGTCAACACGCAACAGCTTAAAGCTCTACAGCGAAAGCATGGCGAGAAAGTCCTCTCTCCAAAAATCTGCACCCATCAGCGTAAATCTGCGGCGAAATGCTTTTGCCTTTCAGATCACGCGCGATGTCGGCGATCTCGGGCGATCTCGGCGATTTCTTTGCTCAGCTCCACCACCTCAATATGCTCCGGGCACTCCGGCCAGTTATGCACCCAGCAGATAATCATCGCGCACCGCTCCGGATCGTGCTGATGGGCCAGAAAATTCCGGCTCTCATATTCAAACTCCGCCGGTACCCGCTGCCATCTTCCAGGTTCCACCTCGCGCATCACCTCGGCATCAGGATATGCCGTTTGCAGCCTCGTCACTACCAGCCCTAAGTGCAGGGCAAGCATCCCGGCCAGATAGATCACGCCTTGCTCATTGATCGGGGCATGCATCAGCGCCCACGGTGTTAGTGGCGCGCCGTAAAGCGGCTCATCTTTCCATCTCGTGTACGCCGCTCTCAATCTCTTGTCCGCCGGCTCATTCAATCTCTCGTGCCGTTCAATCGTCCCTATTACATCTTCCCACCCCTGTTCCAGCCCTTTCTCCCGTGCAAACTGCATCAGCCCGCGGGGTACCTCCGTCCATCCGCCAAACCGGCTGATGAGCGGCCCCACGCTGTACTGGCTGTGCTGGTTGTACTCCATCAGGCTTGGCATCTTGCCCAGCTTCCGCGCGATCGCCGCCCAATCCAGGAAAAGCGCTTCCAGCTCTGCTTTGTAGCCTGCTCCCCGCGGATCAAACCCTGCTTGCCGTAGCGCCTCGGCATAGCAACCAAAATACCGCTTTATCGTCCTCAGCCCAATCTTCCTCCTCGCTTTCAAATCTGCAACGGTTGGTGTGCGTCCCATCTCTTCAGCACAGCTCTGTATGGCGGCAATAATTTCTTCTTTTGACATGTTTGTTTTCTCCAATAAAAAAGCCGCCCTTGGGCGGCTTC
>DATEHN010000059.1:0-4555 GCA_035279585.1 Candidatus Angelobacter sp.
TCATCTTTAAAGTAGAGCTAAGTATCTATGCCTTCGTAGGGCTGATCATGCTGATCGGCATCGTCAAGAAGAATGCGATCATGCAGATCGATTTTGCCCTGGAAGCCGAGCGCAAGGACGGCAAGACCCCACGCGAGGCAATCTATGAGGGATGCCTGATTCGGTTCCGCCCGATCATGATGACCACCATGGCCGCGCTGCTGGGCGCTGTGCCGCTGGCTTTTGGGACCGGGGCCGGATCAGAGCTGCGGCATCCGCTGGGCATAACGATCATCGGCGGATTGCTGCTGAGCCAGTTGTTTACGCTTTACACCACGCCGGTGATCTATATCTGGTTTGACAAGCTGGCGCGCCGGTTCGCCCGCTTCCAGATCGGTAATGAGATTGTGCCGGAACACGAGCCTTCGGGAGCGGACTAGCCATGAATATCTCCGCGCCATTTATTCGCAGACCGGTAGCCACGTCATTGCTGGCGCTGGGCCTGCTTATGGCTGGGATTCTGGCGTACACGCGCCTGCCGGTTGCGCCGATTCCGCAGGTTGAATATCCGGTGATCAATGTGAACGCCGGTTTGCCGGGCGCCAGCCCGGAAAACATGGCTTCTTCCGTGGCGACGCCGCTGGAGCGCCAGTTTGGCCGCATTGCCGGGGTCAACCAGATGACCTCAACCAGCCAGCTAGGTTCCACCAGCATCACGCTGCAGTTTGATCTTTCCCGCGACATTGACGCGGCTGCGCGCGACGTACAAGCCGCAATCAACGCGGCCCAGGGGCAATTGCCGGCCAACCTGCCTACCCGGCCCCATTGGCGCAAGGTAAACCCCGCGGATGCGCCGATTATGATTCTCTCGCTTACGTCAGACACCGTGTCAAAGCCGCGCATGTATGACATAGCGGATTCCATACTGGCGCAAAAGCTCTCACAGGTGGCTGGGATTGGGCAGGTATTCGTGGGCGGCGGCGCCAGGCCGGCGGTGCGCGCAGAGGTGAACCCCACGCTGCTGAGCAAACTGGGCGTGGGCGTGGAGCAGGTAAGCGCCGCGCTGGCGGCGGCCAATGCCAACAAACCCAAGGGCGAAATTGCCAATACGATCAACGCCTGGCAGATCACTGACAATGACCAGATCTTCAAGGCCGATGACTACAAAAAAATTATTGTCGCCAGAAACCCCTCTGGCGGCGTGGTGCGGCTGCAAGACGTGGCCGACGTGCAGGATTCAGTCGAAGATATCCGCAATGCGGGCCTGGCCAACGGCAAGCCTGCGGTGCTGATGATCGTTTTCCGCCAGCCGGGCGCCAACATTATTGAAGCTGTTGACAGCGTAAAGGCGGTGCTCCCGGAGTTGCAGTCCTCAATCCCCGCAGATATCAAATTGGATGTAGCGCTGGACCGCACGGTAACCATCCGCGCCTCAGTTAGAGACATTCAGATCACGCTGGTCATCTCCATTATTCTTGTGGTGCTGGTGGTTTTTGTCTTTCTGCGCAACGTGCGCGCCACTTTTATCCCCAGCGTGGCCGTGCCGCTTTCATTGATTGGCACCTTTGGCGTGATGTACCTGCTGGACTACAGCGTGGACAATCTTTCGCTGATGGCGCTGGCCATCTCCACCGGATTTGTGGTTGACGATGCCATTGTGGTGCTGGAAGACATTACGCGCTACATGGAGCAGGGCATGGGGCCGGTGCAAGCGGCGTTCCGTGGGGCGCGCGAGATTGGATTTACGGTGCTCTCCATGAGCACCTCACTGGTTGCGGTGTTCATCCCCATTCTGCTCATGCAGGGACTGGTGGGGCGGCTCTTCCGCGAATTTGCGGTGGTGCTGAGTACGGCCATTGGCATGTCATTGATCATTTCTCTTACGGTGACGCCGATGCTGTGCGCCAAATTTCTGCGCCCTCCGAATGAAAAAAAGCACGGACACCTTTATCGCGTCAGTGAGGGCGCGTTTGACGGCTTGCTGAAGATTTATCGCGGGAGCCTGGGCTGGGTGTTGCGCCATCAGGGTCTGACGCTGATGGTAACGATTCTGACCGCCATTCTGAGCGTTGGGCTTTATTGGTATGCGCCCAAGGGCTTCTTTCCGCAGCAGGATACTGGACGCCTGGGCGGAGGCATCCAGGCGGCGCAGGACATTTCATTCCCTGCACTGCGCGCCAAGATGCAGCAATTCATGTCAATTGTGCTGGCAGACAAGGATGTGAACAACGGAGTTGCCTTTGCCGGAGGCAATGGCAGCGCCAACACCGGCCGCATGTTCATTGTGCTGAAACCCAATGACGAGCGGAAGTCCTCGGCCGAGCAAATCATTAATCGTCTGCGCGGCAAGCTCGCGGTCATCCCCGGGGCAACACTGTTTTTGACCGCCACGCAGGACCTGAACATCGGGGGGCGGTTTTCCAACGCGCAGTTCCAGTACACCCTGCAATCAGAAGACCTGCAGGAGCTTAACTATTGGGCTCCGCGCATTGAAGCCAAGCTGCGCACGCTGCCGCAATTGCGCGACGTAAATTCTGATCAGCAGGACAAGGGCCTGGCGGCGTCGGTGGTTGTAGATCGCGATACGGCATCGCGGCTGGGCATATCACCCGCGGCTGTGGACGCAGCTCTCTATCAATCGTTTGGCCAGGCGCAGGTTTCCACCATGTACCGGCAGTTGAACCAGTATCACGTGGTGATGGAGGTGGACCCCAAGCTGCTCTCCGGCACAGATGCGCTCAATAACACCTATGTAAAAGCCAGGAGCGGTGCTGAGGTTCCGCTTTCAGCGTTTACTCATTACGTGCCTACAAACACGGCATTGCAGGTGAATCATCAAAGCTTTTTCCCTGCAGTGACCATTTCTTTCAACCTTGCGCTTGGCGTACCGCTGGGAAACGCCGCCACGGTGGTTGAAAAAGCGATGCGCGACCTGGGTGTTCCGGCCAGCGTTCAGGGCGGCTTCCAGGGGACGGCCGCCGCATTTAAAGATTCAGCGCGAAGCCAGCCGCTGCTCATCTTAACGGCCGTGATCACCGTTTATATTGTGCTGGGCATGCTGTATGAGAGCGTGATCCATCCCATCACCATCCTTTCCACGCTGCCTTCCGCCGGCGTGGGGGCGATTTTGGCCATCATGCTGACCGGCAACGATCTGAACGTGATCGCAATTATTGGAATTATTCTTCTCATCGGCATCGTCAAGAAGAACGCCATTTTGATGATTGACTTTGCGATCAATGTCTCACGCCAGGGAAAAGGCACCCCGGAAGAAGCCATCTTCCAGGCTTGTATGTTGCGTTTCCGCCCGATCATGATGACTACCATGGCTGCTCTGCTGGGCGGTCTGCCGCTGGCAATAGGCGGCGGCACTGGATCAGAGCTGCGCCGGCCATTGGGCATCGCGATTGTGGGTGGTTTGATTGTCAGCCAGGCGCTCACGCTCTTTACTACCCCTGTGGTTTATCTCTACCTTGACCGCATCCGGCTGTGGTGGGCCCGGTGGAGAGCCGCACATAGCAAATCTGGGCCGGCGCTGGAAGCGGGAGACTAGGCCATCAAGTGCCTCGGATATCGCTGTAGAGGAAGGTTCTGCTCGATAAGGCCGCCTACCGCCGGGACTAAACATCCCATGTTTCCCACAACATAGCGTGGAACTAACCCTAAAGTCCCTGCCCCTCCAGGACGTACTCCGGTAATTTGAAGGCCCAGCCCCCAGCCCACCATAATTTCTGCCATGCGAAGCGTGAAGCTCTTGCTTTTCAGCGCTATGGTGTCGGCTGCCGTGGGCCTGCAGGCCCAGCAGAAGACCTATGACTGGATTGCGCAGAGCTCGAGCAGCTTTCGCATGGGGCCAGGCTATAACAGCGGCGTTGCGGTGTATAACCCGCACGGCTGGGAAGCGGTCCACGTTCGTTTGGATATCGAAGCGCGCCAGCCGGTAACCGTGGGCGTGGTGCGGCTGGAAGACTGGAATAATGCGGTCCGCCATCCCGGTAGGCTCTTGCGGCTTGACTATGCCTGCCTTACGGAAGAGGTCACGCGCATCAGCTATAGCTGCAACTTTTATGCCAGCAATATCTCTCGCGTGGTAGTGGTGCGCGACGCCCGTCCAACGGAGCAGGCCGTTGTTACCGGGCTGGCTGCGCCGTTTGTGCATAACGGCCTGAGGGCGACTTTGGCCAATGAGGTCCGCGTTACGCCGTATGAATGGGAGTGCGTCAGCAATTGCTCCCTGCCTGATCCTCCGCAGTTTGCCTGGGTTGAGCAGAAGGAGAAATTCGAGATCGCCTCCGGGCCGAAGTCTTATGGACCGTTTGTGCCCGGTCACGGCGATGACCGGCTGCGCATACGCGTGAAGGCGCAGGCGCCGGTCACGGTCGCTCTCCTTCCCGGCAACCTGGCCAACGAACTGAGCATGCATCCCGAAGAGTCGCGCAAGATTTTGGCCCAGAGCTCATGCAAGCAATACGGCATCGAATCCACTACACTTGACTGCACCTTGCAGAAACCGGATGGCGCCATGCAACTCGTCGTGCTGCCGGAATCCGAGATCAGAAAGAAAAAGAACGCCGAG
>DATEHN010000060.1:0-39026 GCA_035279585.1 Candidatus Angelobacter sp.
TGGTAAAAAAAACCATGTTCGCCGGATAGTGAAACAGCGAGTTCACCAGGCAGCCTTTATCCAGCAGTGCTACCGTAAAGCCGGCGCGCTGGGCCTCAATGGCAGAAGCCATGCCGGTTGGCCCGGCGCCGATCACCACCAAGTCAAAGCTGTTGCCCTTATGCTCCATGCACGCTTCATTCTACAGATTTGAACCTGCCGCTCCATCTTTACCCTCGCCGGATCATCACGAACACAGGAAGCCGATCACCGCCTGCCGCTTGCGCCCACTCCGATAATTAGGGGCATAAGCCTTGGTGATGATGGCGTCAAGGAATGCTGAGAAAAATCTCTGCGCCTCCGCTGGTCGCAACCGCTGTTCTAGCGGCGCTTTTTTGCGCTCTTCTTTTTTCTGCCCGCGGCATCCCGGCCCTTCTTCGCCGGTGTTTGGGGTGATGGCTTATTGTTGCGGTCCGCCTGGAACATCATAATCACGCCATGTCCGGTATCAGTGGAAAGCGGAGTGAAATGCACGTCTGCCAGGCCCTCAAAGCGGTTGGTGATCAAATGACAATTGCGTATGCTCGACTGCTTGCCGCTCTGGATCACCGCGCGGTGACGGCGCATAAGGACCTGGCGTGAAGTGTTGTTCAGCGGCAGCTCCTCCAGCTTCATGCCCTTTTCTGAGGGATGGGCAAAACCAAAGAGCTTCTGCGCCGCGGAGTTGAACATGTAAATCAGCGTGTCATTGTTCACCAATAGCACCGGCCACGGCATCCGCTCCATCATCTCGGAATAGCGCGCGTTTACCTCGTCCAGTTCCCGTGTGCGCGATGACAGTTCCTCGTTCGTCGTCTCCAACTCTTCATTCAATGACTGCAATTCTTCGTTTGTGGTTTCCAGCTCTTCATTGGTGGATTGCAGCTCTTCGTTCGTCGTCTCCAGTTCTTCATTCGTGGACTGCAGCTCTTCGTTCGTGGTTTCCAGCTCTTCGTTGGCCGATTGCAGCTCTTCCGCCGTGGTCTCCAGCTCTTCAATGGTGCTTTGCAGCGTAATGCGAGACGTCACATTCTCCATATAAATCAGCGTTCCCACCTGTCCCGCGCCGGACTCTGACATGATGGGTTTGATCGTCATCGTCACCATGGTGGATGCGGTCGCATAACAATCAAAGTGGACGGTCTTAGGACCTTTGCTGCGGCTCTCTTCCATGTGCGGCTTTAGTTCCGGGCAGCGATGCCACAACTCCGTCTCCTGCAGCTTGTGCCCAACCATCTTCTCATTAAATTCCCACAGCTTCAGGATCTTGTCATTCTCGGTGATCACCCGGTCACCCGAGTCAACCACTAGCACCCCGGGCTCCAGCGTGGAGAGAACAGTCTCATAATAAAGTCTGATTCTTTCCAGTTCATGCCGTGTTTTTTCCCGTGATTCCTCGTCCATTTCTCGCGCTCCTGAAATCTCGGGCCACGTAGGCCCGCCTGAACTAGAACGGCGCTGGAAAATTCTCCAGCGCTGATCGATCGGCATAAACTCAGAATTCCGTTTTAGCTGCGACTCAGACTTTCCCAGAAAAAGGACTCCACCGTCATTCAGCCCATATTTCAACCGGCCCAGAATATGCATTTGCGCCGGGACATCAAAATAAATCAGCACGTTGCGGCAGAGCAAGAGGTCCACGTGCGAGATTGGCGCATCGGTCAGCAGGTTGCTCCGGCCAAAGATCACCATCCGCCTCACGTCGCGCGCCACCCGCATGAGCTTGTCGCCATTAAAATACCTGGCCTTCAGCTCCGGCTTTACTGCACGCATCACTTCTGGCGGATATTCCGCCCGCCGCGCCATGTTCAGCGCGCTTTCATCATTATCAGTGGCATAGATCTTGATTTCGTAGTCTCTTACCCGTGGCCCCAACAGCTCGCAGAGCAGGATGGCCACAGAATAGGGCTCTTCTCCGCTGGCGCAGCCCGCGCTCCATACCCGGAAAGAGCTTCCCGGCGGCCTGGTCTTAAACATGATTGGCAGAACGTGCTCCGCCAGTGAGTCCCAAGCCTGCACGTCACGAAAAAAGCGCGTGACGTTAATCAGCACCGTGTCCAGCAGCTTCACCGTCTCACCCTGGTCGCGGCCTATATATTGCAGATACTCCTCATAGGTAGCAACGCCAAGCTGCTGCATCCTGCGGCGGACACGTCTTTCCAGCGTGGTTGTCTTGTAGCCGCGAAGGTCCACCCCGCGATCTTCCGCCAGTCGGCGCACCAGCTCTTTGAGTGTTTGTGGTCCAGCGTCCTTGTGTGTGTGCGGTTCAGCCATTGTTTCTCGTCAGCCCGCAGCAAAGCTCTGTGAGCTTCGGCCCTATCTCTTCTAATCGAAGCACAAAATCCACGCAACCCGTCTCAATGGCTGCTTCCGGCATGGGCCGGAATTCCGCCGTCTCCGGAAGTTGTGCCAAGGTAACGCCGCCTGCCTCTTTGATGGTGCGGATGCCTGACGATCCGTCTTTGCCTGAGCCGCTCAACGCTATAGCAATCGATCGCGATCCATACGTGCCGGCCACCGATTCAAACAACAGGTCAATGGAAGGCCGCGAGAAATGCACCAACTGCGTATGCGCCAGTTGGATCTTCCCCGGCCCCACCAGCAGGTGCTCATCCGGCGGCGCGGTATAAACCATGCCGGGAAGTAAAATCTCGCCATGCTCCGCCTGCTTTACTTTCAATGGCGTTGATCGGTCCAGCAGGTTCGCGATCCAGCTCTTGTGTCCTGGCGCCAGGTGCTGCACCACCACAATGCTGCTTGGGAAGGTGCGTGGCAGGGCCCGCAAAACGTGCGTAAGGGCATTCAGCCCCCCGGCCGACGCCCCCATTGCCACAACATCAAAATTGCGCAGGGAGTACGGTAAGGCTTCAGCCACCGGTTTTGTGTGGCGCATCGAAATGGATCTCTTGGCAATACCTAAAGCATAGTAGAATCTGGCGGCAATAAAGGATTAATTTCAGCGTTTTACGATTCACCCTTTACAGGCATCTTAAATAAGTGTAATGGGCATTTCCGCCATGGGGTAACCAAACTCAAACCGACCACATTCCCTCGCGACTTTGATAAGCGCGCTGCTGAAAGCGCCGAGCGCACCAGCAGGTCAATACAAACTGCCAAGTCTGCTGTCGTCCGTTCCCGGGAATTGGTAAGGAAATCGAAAGAAGTGATCAAGATAATCAAAGACCGCAGAAAGGCCTCTTAATCCATTCCTTTTCAGTCGCGCCGACAAGCCCTTGAAACAGGCTTCACCAGAGCTAGGAAGCATTCTCCATTTCTTCCTTAAGCGGCTCGTCTTTGCCCTCAACAATCAGCTTGCGCAGGACCTCTGCCTGCTGCATCTTGGCTTCAGCCCGATCTCGATAACGGCTGGCCAGCCCCCCGCGTTTGCGGTGCGATGCCTTATCCGCCATGCGCCTGGCCAGTGATGCGCCTTCTTCCAGCGCCCGCATGGCGGCCCACAGCGCGGCTTCCACTGATTCCGTCTGGTCCACGCTCAGGCTGTTGGCGGTATAAGCGTGTCCAACCCGGCAGCGGAAACGCAGCATCTCTTCGCCATCCATCTCCCACAGCACGCCCCCGCACTCCGGACAGGCAAACCCAGAAGGAACGCCGGGCCTGTTTTCATCTTCAATGGGATCCATATCATCCAGCTCCACGATCTCAGTTTCTTTCTTCAGCCGCCAGGACTTTCCGGATCCATTTCCCGCCACCTCCACGGGTACAAGTTCCTTGAGCAACTCTGGAATACGGTCAACCGGCTCCACAAAATCCACGGCCATGGTTTCCATTGCACTGCGCGGCATGTCAGAGCAGAATGCGTCCTCCGGGTCCTGCACAACCGCGGTGCCGCCGCGTCTCTTGATGCTCAGCAATCCAGCTGTACCATCATCGAGTGAGCCGGTGAGCACGATACCGATGACCCGCCGGCCGTACCAACGCGCTGCGCTGCGAAATAACGGATCGATTGCCGGACGATGGCGGTTCTCTTTTGGACCGCGCGGGATTCGCACTTTGCCATCTTCAATGAGCAGATGATGGTCTGGAGGCGCTACATAGATGCGTCCCATGCGGACCGGCTCTCCATCTCTGGGGTGGGTCGCCGGCAGATTGCCTGCGCGCTTCAGGATGTCCGGCAGCACGCTGGTGCTTTGCGGCGCCAGGTGCAGCACCACAAACAGAGCTGCTGGAAAGTTTTTCGGCAGCCCTGCTACCAGCCGCTGCAGAGCTTCTACTCCGCCTACAGAACATCCAATCACGATAATATTGCGCTCTGCCAAGGTGGTACACCACCTTCCTTGTAGGTAGGATGCCAAACCGGAGGTTGCAGAAGTCGGCGCACCGATTATTACTTATCCTGCTCAATGCAGTTACCAGAGCGCCTATAATCGGCTTTGGCAGCAAAACTTAATAGAAAGATGGCGTATGCCCGTCAGAAAGATCAGGCCGGAACAAACGGCTCTGGGAGCGCTCCAGGAGCGCAGCCATGATGCTCTCCTTGCATCCGTGCTGAACAACATTTCCACGGCCAGGGAGCAGGTCACTCGGTCCAGGCACATCGTTTCCCAGTCACAGGAAATCATAGACCGGACGAGACTCACTCTCGCGCATTCCAGCCGCATCCAGTACGGCATGGCCGGCGAAGCTTCGCGGAATCCAATCATCCCTTGCAATCGCAGCAAATAACACAGAAGGAACGCAGGGAATGCCGGATTGAGTCTTGGGGAACTGAGAAAACAAAAATTTAGAAAAAAATTATAAAGCGCAAAAAAAGAACGCCACCCGAGGGGAGGTGGCGTTCATTGCGTGGGGCTCTGGACAAAAGAAAAGATTTAATTGCTTTGCCTGCTTGCCTGCGAAATCAATTAGAATTATGCAGTGCGACGGCAGTGCATGAAAAGCGCCAAGATGCGTCACTCGCGATGCGACAGCTTTTTATGATTTCGGCATCTATATGACTATGACGACAAATTCTGAAGTGCTGAACTCCTGGAAAGAGGTAGCTACCTATATGGGCCGTGGCGTGCGTACAGTACAGCGCTGGGAGCAGGAGCTTGGCCTGCCAGTGCGCCGTCCGCGGGGCAAGACCCGCAGCGCCGTGATCGCCTTCCGCAATGAGTTGGACCAGTGGCTCCAGCATACGCCCAGTGAAGTTACAGCCGGCTCTCACCATCCAGCGGCCGATGGCGCGTCCAAGCCGGTAATCCAGTTACATGACAACACCGCTCAATTAATTGCCAGGACGCAGCTGTTGCTGAATCGCTCAAACGAACTTTGTGAACGCATGAAAGAAATCAGAGACAAGGTCAGCCATGGCGTTGAATTAATGACGATTCAGGTAGAGCGAAACGCCAAAAGCAATCATATGGTATTTGTGAAATCATCCCCCCGCAAGACAGAACTGCCAGCCAAAGGTCCGGCTCCGGCAAGTTAGTTACCCTGAAAGCCCATTGGCAAATACAGCCTCCTCATGAGCTAGCAACACCAAGCGATTTTGGCTCACATACATTAATTCTTTTTAAGAAGGTTTTCACAGGCAATCCCATGCGCCTGCTCAATGCGGCCACTGCTAGGAAGCTAGCGTATCCAGCGCATCGCCCAGGTCAGTAATGCGAATAAAGAAAATGTGCCCCAATTCCGTGCAGCGATAAACTTTCAATCCGCCTATATCGCCGGCAAAACGCTCATACTCGGCTGTAACTTTCACTTCTTCCAGGACCGGTTCAATGCTTAGATTGCCGCATACCGGGCATTTCAACGGCACCATCATGATATGGCTGAGACTATGCCAACAAGCAGGAACCTCTCAAGCGCCAATGAATGCCAATCATCGCAGCCTGTCTGGCAAACCAGAGATGAAAACTACAGTACTGCCCAAGGACTTATGCAACCCTCCTTCTCGGCTGTTTTTAGCTGGAAATCATAGCTAAAGAATTTTTTCAGCTAAAGAAATTTGGGTACGCCGTTTTACTTGGTGATCTCTATGACTTTCAGTTCACCAAAGATGCAGCCGATTTCATGCCACACCAGACAACGGATTTCCGGCACGTCGGGCGAGGGGGGGTACAGTGACCATATGACCATGGCGCGCCGGAAATGCTTTTGTTTCTTCGTACATCTATGAAACGTCAAAAGTTTGATCCCATTTCAGATTTGAAATCTGAAACCTCTCCAAAAGTTCCGAAATAACACACTGAATCGACGTTATTACACGAAGGGCCGGAAAACACATTGTCTACAGTGATGGGCTGCGCGCATAATTCACAACCGCTTTGAAATCCAAAAATGAGTTTTTAAGCCAAAACAGCAAGCTCTTACTTGCAAGGAGAATTCTCAATGAACGCCAAACAATTTTTAATCCTTGCCCAAAGGTCTGCGGAGAAATGCTTTTTTTTATCCCTGATGATAATTGCTCTGGCCGGTTTTTCATTCGGTCAAGCGATTGCAGGGACACTGACGAGCAACAGCACATCCATGACAACAACCGGCACCTGCAGCCTTCGAATCACGACTACGAACTGGACATTTACAGACAACCTCAACGCAGCTCACGGTTTCCCTAGCCCGACGACTACCGAACTGTTGCTAGGCTGCAGCGGTTCATGCGCCGGCCGCCTAAGAAGCGATTGCACCACCAAATGCGGATGCCCACCCTCAGGCTCCAGTACAGAGCAAGAGTGGTCCAGTGACGGGAGATATTTTCTGAAAGCTACAGGAACAAGTGGGAGTGTAACGGCTGAGGCAGGATATGTTGACCCCAAGTTCCTGGTGGTCGGTGTAACATACGCGCCGCCTGGACCATCAGCAAATACCTTTGTTAATTACACGAACAGCACCTTCGTCGGTAGCACGCAGTCCCTCAGCCAGTCGTTTATGACAATGAGCAGCCAGAGCGTCAGTCTAAGTCATGGGTTCAGCATTCCTTTGGTCGTAAGCGGGAAGATTTCCAACTCCTTTGCGACGGCGGCAACCCAATCAACCAAATCCACTTCAACCGTGACATCGAGCATCCAGGTTTCGAGCGGGGAGCAAACGTTTGGAACTGGGGACTACTTCGCTCCCGTGAATCACGACTATGACCAGATCTGGGTGTGGCTCAATCCCGTAGCACTTTTCACGATCAATGCGGGCAACCCGCTGCCCGTATGGAACGGATATGGCGCCGACTCAACCGACCAAAACGGACTGGACATTGTGCCGGTTGCGTTGGGCTATCTGAATGGCCACTTCGGTTCGATTCCTCCAGATATACAGACCTCGATTAACCGCAGTTGGGCCGCAAACCAGATATGGCCCGCCGGACAGGCGCCTGCACTGAATAGCGCAGACCTGGCTCAAATTGCCTCTGCCGACCCTTTTTCTGTCAGCACGTATGGGATAAACGAGATCGGAAGCGTCCCACCCTCGCCTTCGACTCCGGATAATCGTTTCTCGCTTACCGAATGCAACAACAGCAATAGCTTTTCTTACCTGCAGGCTGCTCCATCAACTACGCCAAATATCTTCACCTGCGCACTCACGTACACCAATCTTTCAACCTTCGCGCAGGAAATTTCGTCAGGCTACTCGCAGACATTTTCCACCGACGACTCATTTTCAGGCGGGTTCCTGTCCGACTTTAGTATCGAATTGAAAACTTCAAATATGCTCACGTGGACCACGGACGCACAGAGCTCGATTACCACCTCTGCGACCTCAACCGGGAATCTCTCAGTCCAGGGCCCGCCTTGCAACAATGTCATGCCAGGCACGGGTCCCTGTGTTCCGGTTTACGACGCCAATGGCAATCAACCGACGCAGTTCATGGTGTACCAGGACAATATGTTCGGGACATTCATGTTTGCCCCGGTTCACTTTTACTGAGAAAGGCGTTTAACAGACGAGCCATTTTGCCAGGCTGATTTTCACAGTGCGCCAGCGCATTACGCTGATTCGCCAAAGTCAGCCTGGGACCATCGGCATTGCGCCGCGTTGGTCTGTGGCAAGGCGCGCGTGCTGTGGTCCCTAAAAGATTGCTGTTGGTTGGGCTGGCGGCTGCATTTAGTTGGTGATCTCTATGACTTTCAGTTCACCAAAGATGCAGCCGATTTCATGCCACACCAAACAACGGATTTCCGGCACGTCGGGCATGCCATGCTCACGGAGAAATCTCCCCATGTCGAGATATAAATGCCCCTGGGCATCCGCATAAAAACCCGGGACCAGGAGAATGAGATTGCGCATACAAATTCGTTCCACAGTGAATAGTGAGTTTTGCGCCTGCAGCGTTTCATGAATATGTAAGTTCAAATGCTTAGAAGCTCGTGTTTTATCAGCCTGTTCTTGTTGGAAAAATTTGCCTTGATGTTATTTGTTTAATCAAATGACTCTATTTCCTTAATGTCATGTGCGCCAATTTGCGCCAAGGCTTTTCTAAACAGCTCGTCGATCGTTTCCATGGGCGTCACGCATTCGGCGCCCAGGCGAACGTCGGCTTCATACTTGTACTCGTGGTCTATCTGCGTGGGAAAATCAATAATACGGACCTTGACGCCGGGGAACGGCTTGCACCTGACGTAATCGCCATACCAATAGCTATCGCCTAGCTCCCATTGCCATCCGTTGAGCGCATTAAGGCTGGCGCAGAGCTGCTCTGTTGAACTTTCTTTGCAGACAAACTCATACGCGCCTGTCATCTTCTCTTGCTCCTGAAGATCTCAACCGAGCGTCATGGCAATGTGGCCAGCGCCTGCTCCACGTCAGCCTTGAGGTCGTCAATCAATTCCAAGCCAGTGTAAAGGCGCACCAGCCGATGTTCGTAAGCAGGGCGTTTGGGAGAGTTCAGGTCATAGGTCATCACCAGGCTGTTGACGCCGCCCCAACTGTAACCGATCTTGAATAATTTGAGCGCATCCACAAACCTGAGCACCTGCTCCTTGCTGTAACGCTTCTGCAAGACGATTGAAAATAGTCCCGAAGCGCCGGTAAAGTCGCGCTTCCAGAATTCGTGCCCGGGACAAGACGGCAACGCCGGATGCAGGACCAACTCCACCTCCGGTCTTCCGCTCAGCCATCGCGCCAACTCAAGCGCAGACTGCTCAACCGCCTTAAGACGCACGGCCATCGTCTTCATTCCGCGCAAAGCCAGGCTGCAATCGTCTGGTGAAGCAGCGCAGCCCAGCCCTTGCTGCGTCTCACCCAGGCGCTCATAAATTTTAGGATCGCGCACGGTCACCGATCCCAGCAGCAGATCACTGTGGCCGCCAACATATTTGGTCAGCGCTTGCATGGTCACATCAACACCATGCGCAAAAGCGTCGAAATAAATTCCCGCAGCCCAGGTGTTGTCCATCACCACCAGCGCTCCGTGCCGGTGCGCGGCTTCTGCAATGGCCGGGACGTCCTGCACCTCCATGGTGATGGAGCCGGGGCTTTCAACCCACACCAGCCGCGTATTCGCTTTGAACTCAGAACGAATGCCCGATCCTGCCGCGGGCGGATAGTAGCTCACCTCAACGCCAAAGCGCCGCAACACATGATTGGAGAACATGCGATTTGGGCCATAAATGCTCTCCGGCATCAGCAAGTGGTCGCCGGCCTTGAGCAGCGCAAGGTGAATAAGCGAGATGGCTCCTTGCCCGCCGGGAGTAATGACGGTGCGAAAACCCTTTTCCAGCTCGCACACCTTGGCTGCAAGTTCCAGCGTGGTCGGCGTGCCGTAAAGGCCGTAGGTGTAGCCGATCTCATGCTGGTTCCAGTGATCGCTGGCCGCGGCCGCGCGCGGAAACAGCACGGTAGAAGCGCGATAGACAGGCGTGGCGAGCGAACGAAAGCCCTCCGGCACCTGCGCGTCAGAATGAATCAGCTTGGTCTTCCAGTCTTTCTTATTGGACATAACAGAAATTGTAGCCTGTAGGACTGAAGGCCCGCCGGATCAGGAGTGGAAAACATCACCACTTTGGAGCTCCCAAGCGTTTGGAGCGAAGCAACAAGTTAGCGGTGGATACTAGCAGCGAGCCCGACTTGCGCGGCGAGCTGCCTGTACGAGCGCCTGAGGATTTGAATCGAGCTATTCATCTCGAGCGGTTTGGAGCGAAGCGACAAAAACTAAAGATGTTCTGTTTGGCCCGGTACCTGCCAGCCATCGTATTCGCCGTGGTGTTCGTCCGCGAACAGATCAAGCTCGGTCTGAAGCTCCTGCAAATTCTCTACACGTCCCGGCTGGCGTGCATGTAGCAAATACTTTTGCTGAATTCCATCCAGGGTCATCGACACGATGGTCCAGCCACGTTGTTCTAAGCGCTTTGCGGCGGAGTCGAGATCGGTTTGTTCGTGAAAGAAGAAGTAATGGTCCAGCGCTTCTGCGTTCTCCAGCGCATGATCAAGTTTTTGATCAACCTCAGAACGCTTTGGCCCAAGACCCAAAAGTGCGCGAATGCCTTCAAACATAATCTTTATCTTTCCAATTTATATCCCTGGAACGTTGCCTTTTTCAAAACTTGCACGCCGTTTGCGCCGACAAGTGCATCTGTTTCATGATCCGACCATCACGGCACGTTATAATTTCTAGTTTTGCTTCGCATCGCCGCAAAGCATGTATATCGCACTGATACAGAGGACATGATGGCTACCCAGAGCTTCCGCCAGGAAAAAGATTCCATCGGCATCAAAGAGATTCCCGCAGACGTTTACTATGGCGTGCAAACAGCGCGCGCCGTGGAGAACTATCCCATCTCCGGCATGAGGGCCAATCCCACGCTCATTCGCGCGATCGGCATGGTGAAATATGCCGCCGCGCAAGCCAACAAAGAGCTTGGCCTGGTGGATGACAAGCGTGCGGACGCCATCATGCAGGCCGCGAAAGAAGTCATAGACGGCAAGTGGGACGCATCATTTGTGGTGGATGTCTTTCAGGCCGGAGCTGGCGTGAGCTTTCACATGAACTCCAATGAAGTCATCGCCAACCGCGCCACTGAGCTGATGGGCGGCAAGCTGGGCGAGTACACGGTCCATCCTAACGACCACGTGAATTACGGCCAGTCCACTAACGACGTTTTTCCTACGTCGATGCGCGTGGCAACGCTGCTGGAGCTGGAAAAACTTTATCCCGTGCTGGATGGGCTTGCCGCCGCGCTGGAAGCCAAGGGCAAAGAGTTTTACAACATTATGAAGTCTGGTCGCACACACATGCAGGACGCGGTGCCGATCCGCCTGGGCCAGGAATTTGCTGCTTATGGCATGGCCATACGCAAGGCGATCGGCGATATCCGCCATGCCGGCGATTCCCTGCGTGAGCTTGGGCTTGGCGGCTCGGCTGTGGGAACCGGCATCAACACGCATCCTGACTATCGCGCCAAGGCTGTGGCCAATCTTGCCAAAATCTCCGGCCAAAAGCTTACGCCCGCTGCGGACATGCGCTGGGCCATGCAATCAAACGCCTGCATGGCGCAGGTATCGTCTGCGCTGCGCAATCTTGCGCTGGAGGTCATTCGCATCTCCAATGATCTGCGCCTGATCTCTTCCGGACCCAACACGGGCTTTGCTGAAATCAATCTCCCCGGGCTGCAACCAGGATCATCCATCATGCCGGGCAAGATCAATCCCGTAATGCCGGAGCTGGCGGCAATGGTCTCTTTTCAGGTGGTGGGCAACGATACTGCTGTGGCTCTGGCAGTGCAAGCCGGCCAGCTTGAACTGAACGTCATGATGCCAACCATGGCCTATAACGTTCTGCAATCCATTTCCATCCTCACCAACATGCTGCGCGTCTTTACCGAGAAGTGCATCAAGGGACTGACCGCAAATGAGAAACGCAACGCTTTCTATGCGCAAAGCACCGTTTCATTGGCCACAGCGCTCAATCCTTATATCGGCTACGCCAAAGCGGCAGAGATTGTGAAGGAGTCGGTGGCGACGGGGCGTTCCATCATCGACATTGCCCGCAACAAGAAGCTGCTGAGCGAGAAAGAGATTGAAGAAATCCTGGATCCGGTGAGCATGACCGAGCCGCAGTATCCCAAGGAGGCAGCAAAGCATCGGGAGGAGATTAAAAAGAAGGGATAGGACTTTCGAAGTCCCGAGCGAAGCGAGGGATCACTATAGCTACGAAGCTTGGAGGGATCAAATGGAAGGGCCGTGATCCCGCAATTAAGTTTTTCACTTCAGTTTTTTCGGACCGAGCGATTTTTTGCCAGGGTATGGATCTCTCGCTACGCTCGAGATTTCAGAAAAAAGCGAACTTCGTCAGCACGCCCACCGCAACAGCGCCGCTCCCACCGTAAACCCTGCGCCCACTGCCGCAATCAAAACCAGATCGCCCTTCTTCAACCGGCCTTGCTGGCGCGCACTCTCCAGCGCCAGCGGAATGGTGCCGGCCGTGGTGTTGCCAAATTCATCGATATTGATAATGATGCGGTCTTCCTTCAGGCCCAGGCGCTCGGCCGACGACATAATGATGCGCCGGTTGGCCTGGTGCGGCACAAACAATCCCACATCTTTCCCGGTAAATCCGTTGCGTTTAAGCAGCGCCTCTGAGGTGTCGGCCATTTTTCTTACCGCATATTTAAAAACGGCCTGGCCATCCTGGTGAACGTAGTGCATCTTCCGGTCAACGGTTTCATGGCTTGAGGGATTGCGGCTGCCGCCGCCGGGCATATAGAGCGAACATGCGCCTGAACCATCCACCTCATGCATGAAATCGATAAAACAATTTTCATCAGTAGCAGGCTCAACCAGCACGGCGCCGGCTCCATCGCCGAAAATCACGCAGGTAGCGCGGTCCTGATAATTAATGATGGAGCTCATCACGTCTGCGCCGATCGCCATCACTTTTTTATGTGCGCCCGATTCCACAAATTTCACCGCGGTCTGCAGCGCATATACAAAGCCGGAGCAAGCCGCGGAAATATCGTATCCCCACGCCCCCTTGGCCCCGATTTTGTCCTGCACAATGCAGGCCGTGGCCGGAAAAAACATGTCCGGCGTGACCGTGGCCAGAAAGATGGCTTCAACTTCATTGGGAGCAAAGCCACGCTGTCGCAGTGCCTCCTTCGCGGCTTCAATGGCCAGGTCAGACGTGGCCATGCCTTTTTCCACAATATGGCGCTGGCGAATACCGGTGCGTTCCAATATCCATTCGTTGGAGGTTTCAACCATCTTTTCCAGATCGGCGTTGGTAAGCAGGCGTGGCGGGACGTACGTTCCAAGGGCAGAAATTTTCGCCCGTACAAGGTTGGCCAAAAGAGTTCTCTCCAGGTTTTCAAAAATAAATCTTAGAAAATAAACCTTATATTGTATGCGGTTTAGTGCACGAACGGGAATGCTTTGTCAGGATTGGAGACGGCGGTCGACTTGCGCGCCGAGCCCGCGGCATCAGGAGCTGACAACACTAACCAGATCGAAACTGCCGAAGCGGGTTGGAGCGAAGCAACAAAAATTTCGGGGTTGAGGGCGAGGCCGACTTGCGCGCCGAGCCCGCAGCATCAGGAGCTGACAACACTAACCCAGATCGAAACTGCCAAAGTGGGTTGGAGCGAAGCGACAAGATTTTTCGAGCGTTGAGGGCGAGGCCGACTTGCGCCGAGCCCGCAGCATCAGGAGCTGACAACACTAACCCAGATCGAAACTGCCAAAGCGGTTTGGAGCGAAGCGACAAAAATAACTACCGGGCACCCCGCTGCACACGCACTAGCCCGTTACCGTTGCTTCCTTCCGGACCTGGCGGGGTTGGCGGGATTGCGTCGCGCGGGACCCGGCCCCCTAATTCTAACACTGGGAACGGCGGTTACGTTGGGTCATCAGCGGCCGGATTCAGCTTTCATCCTGGCCGTAATTCGGGGAGAATAAACAGGATGTCCTCGCGCACCATCAACCTGGCAGCAACCAAGGCAATTCCCGGCAGTGCGGACCGATTTTTTCAATGGTCGCTCTATCTGCTGCTGGTGGTGGGCTTTACCGCGCTCATGGGCACCAACAAGCTGGACCTTCCGTCGCTGGCGCTGGTGCTGCCGGCGCTGCTTCTGCGCGTATGCCTGCTGCTCATGCGGAAGTCGTTCACGATTTCAGAACGCTGGACCAGTTATCTCACCATTCTTTACTTCGCCTTTTACGCAGCGGACTATTTTTATTTTTCCCAGAGCTTTCTCAACGCCACGGTCCACATGGTGTTGTTCAGCATGGTCATCAAGATTTTTTCCGTGCGCCGTGACCGCGACTTGGTTTATCTGGCTGTGCTCTCTTTTCTTATGGTGCTGGCGGCGGCCGTGCTCACCGTGGATACGCTTTTCCTGCTGACTTTCTCGCTGTTTATCCTTGTGGCCATTGCCACTTTCATCAGCATGGAAATGCGCCGTTCTGAGCGCGAATCTCTGACCGCAGGCGTTCCCGCGCGCCAGGATGTTAGGTTCCACAGCTCTCTGGCGGGTATCTCTGCCATTCTGGGCCTGCTCACGCTGGCCGTGGGGGCGATGATCTTTTTTATTCTTCCGCGCGTGAGTTCCAGCGGCTACCTGCGCAACCTGGGCGTTCAGAGCTCCATCATAAGCGGCTTTAGCCAGGAAGTAAGCCTGGGCGGCATCGGTGAGATCCAGCAATCCAGCAGCGTGGTCATGCATATCCAGGTGCTGGATGGGAAGCTCCCGGAAGATGTGAAGTGGCGCGGCATCTCTCTGGCCAACTTTGATGGCCGGCGATGGTATAACGCGCCGGAAGTTCCTACAATTCATGGCTTGTACAACTCACCGCTCGACCTGACGCACATCAGCGACTTTTCTTTCTACTCTGGCGCCCAGTCTGGTCCGCATGTGCCCAATTTGTCTTATCGCGTGGTGATGGAGCCGGTGGGATTGAACCTGTTCTTTCTTGCTCCGGTACCGTTAAAACTCAATGGCGATTACCGCCTGGTGGAGATCAAGTCTGACGGCTCAATTTTCAGCAGCCGCGCAACAGAAGGATTTGCCACTGGCGACAATGAGAGCCCACAGAGCATTGGCGTCTATACAGCTGAGGCTGATACACGCAATCCTGAGCCTTACGTGCGTGATTCAGTTTCGCACGATTATCCGCCCCGCGTGGCGGTCCTTTATCTGCAGCTTCCGCGCCTTGATCCCCGCATTGCCCCATTGGCGCGGCAAATCACTGCTTCAGCCAAGTCGAATTACGATCGCGCCAGGGAAATAGAAGAGTATCTGCACTCGAATTTCGGCTACACGCTTGAATTGCCGGGCCGTGAGGCTGATCCGCTGGCGCATTTTCTTTTTGAACGCAAGAAAGGGCATTGCGAGTATTTCGCTTCTTCCATGGTCATCATGCTGCGCACGCTGGGTATTCCCGCGCGCGTGGTCAACGGGTTTCGCGGCGGTGAATACAACGACGTTACCAGTAGTTATATCGTGAGGGAAAAAGACGCTCACTCCTGGGTGGAAGCCTATTTCCCGGAGTATGGCTGGGTTACGTTTGATCCTACCCCTGCCGGGCCGGGTGCTGGACCAATCACAGGCTGGTCCCGCTTTTCCATGTACATGGATGCAGCCCAGCAAATGTGGCGAGAGTGGATTGTGAACTATGACTTTAGCCACCAGGTACGCCTCCGCGCTGAGATCAGCACCAAGACCGGAAATGCTCAATCCAGTTTTCGGACATGGTTATGGAAGAAATATCGCGAACTGGTAACGTTCACTGAGAATTGGCAACGCAGGCTGGAGAGGCTCTCGCCGGTGGAGATGGCGTTTTGCTGCATCCTGGTTGGGTTCCTGGTGGCGCTGCCGTTCCTGCCCAAAGCCTGGCGAAGGATCCAGCGGACGCGCATGATGCGGAACCCGCAACGCGCCCCGCGCACCTCTGCCAGCTTCTGGTACATGCGCATGACCAAGATGATGGCCAAACGCGGCTCCCGCAAAGCGCCTTCACAAACTCCGGAAGAGTTTACGGCTTCCATTGGCGATCCCTTGATGCGCCGCCATGTGGAACTATTTACTGAGCACTATGAGCGCGCCCGCTTTGCCGAGTCGGTTGAAGACGCGCAAAAGCTGCCGGAATTGTATGAAGAGATGGCCGAACACAAATAAGCCTTCACCCGCAAATCTAGTCTTCATCGAACCCCAGCACGCGCGCATCTTAACGGGATATAATCCGCGCGGACTCGCCATGCTGGATCGTTGCAGAAAAATTGCGCACTGGCTCCTGGGGCCAGAAGCCACGGGGGAAACGCCGCGCACGCATTTGCTGGCCCGCTGGATCGTCCTTCGCTCGCTGGGACTGATTTATTTTTCCGCGTTTTACTCGCTCATTTTTCAAATCAAAGGCTTGATCGGTCCCCAAGGCATACTTCCCGCCGACCAATACCTGCCTGCGGTCGCCCGCTATTATCCCGGCGTCCTGCGCTTGTGGTTTGCGCCTACGCTTTTTTGGCTTGGCTCCAGTGATCACGCGCTCATGCTTGTGTGCTGGCTGGGCCTGATCGCATCAGTTGCAGTCGTCTTCAATCTCTGGCCGCGCGCTGCGCTGGTTATCTGCCTGATTTGCTTTCTCTCGTTTGTTTCTGCCGCGCAGGAGTTTTCCAGCTATCAATCAGACGGCATGTTGCTGGAAGCAGGCTTTATCTCACTCTTCTTTGTGCCTCCGGGAGTGCGGCCGCGCCTGGGCGAAATGCACGCTCCTTCGCGCCTTAGCCTGTTTCTTCTGCAGTGGGAATGGTTCCGCATCTACTTTGAGTCAGGCGTGGTAAAGATGGCCAGCGGCGACTACTCCTGGCGCCACCTGACCGCCATGGACGACTACTACCAGAATGGCCCGCTGCCCACCTGGGTCGGCTGGTACGTGCAGCAGTTTCCTCACTGGTTCCATGCCGCCACGGCGTTCATGACCCTGGCGGCAGAGCTGGGGCTGGTGTGGATGCTGTTTTTGCCCCGCCGTTTCAGGATCATCTGTTTCTGCATCGTTACGCCCTTCCAGGTCGGCATTATTCTTACTGCGAATTACACATTTCTGAACTATCTGGTGCTGGTGCTGGGCTTTTTGCTGCTGGATGATGGCTTCATTCGCCGGATCCTGCCTGTGCGATGGAAAAACTGGGGCAGCAAGAACTCACCGCCGGATGCGGAAACTGCGCCCAGGCTCACGCCGGTATGGCTGCAATCCGTGTGGCGAAGCGTGGCTGCCATCTATCTGGGTTGGGTGCTCTATGCCACCACGGCCCTGATGCTTGCAATCATTCCCCACATGGTCCACCTGCCGCTTGCTCCGGCGCGAGCGCTGGAGCCATTCCGCATCGCCAACCAGTACGGATTATTTGCGGTAATGACACATGAGCGCTATGAAATCGAGTTCCAGGGTTCTGAGGACGGAGAAAACTGGACGGCCTACCCCTTCCGCTACAAACCGCAGGACGTGACCAAGCCGCCGGGAATCTACGCCCCTTACCAGCCGCGGTTTGAATGGAATTTATGGTTCGCATCGCTTGAAGACTGGCGCAGCAATGAATGGGTGGTCAATGTTGAAGCGCGCCTGCTGCAAAACAGTCCTGATGTGCTGGCGCTCTTTGCCAGCAATCCGTTTGCAAAGGAGCCTCCTAAGCAAGTGCGCGCCGTAATTTCGCAGTACTGGTTTACCAATCGCGCAACCAAGCGCAAGGATGGCGCGTGGTGGCGCAGTGAATTATTAAGACTTTATGCGCCTGAGCTGGAACGCACGCCGGATGGGCGGATCGTGTTAAGTCAATGATTTTCTGCAATCTCGAGCGAAGCGAGAGAACCCTACCCTAAAAGCAGTTTCATTTCCTCAAATTGACCTAGTTTTCTTCAAACCAAGTTATATGTATAGGGTTCCCTCACCCGCACAGAGCGCGGGTTTCGGGATGAAAAAGGCCTGCTACAATTGAAGGACAGATGCCGGTAGAAAACCCCACAGTAGCGCCTCCGCAGCAAAAATCTGCGCCAGCGAAAACCCCGTTGAAGGTGGGTTTTGTGAGTCTGGGCTGCCCCAAAAATCTCGTCGATAGCGAGGTGATGATGGGCATGTTGCAGACAGGCGGCGCACAGATCACCTCGCGCGCGGAAGACGCCGACGTGATAGTGGTGAATACCTGCTCATTTATTGACACGGCCAAGCAGGAATCGGTCAACACCATCCTGGAGATGGCGCAGCACAAGATCAGCGGCAAGGCGCAGAAGCTGGTTGTGGCCGGCTGCCTGGTGGAGCGCTATCGCACGGAAATTCAGAAGAACATTCCTGAAGTGGATGCTGTGGTCGGCACCGGAGAATTGGAGCATATTCTGGCGGCTGCTGGCATCAGCGGCGTGAGCGCCTCTCCAGCGGAGAACAATTCGCCGTTTGTGATTTTGAATTCTTCTTCCGCCAGCCAAAGTTTGAAGTCGGGGGTACTGCCATCCCAGATTGTGCAAAGCCCGCGCAATCCGGGGGCCCTGGTGCCTGCTCGAGCGGAAGGTCTGGCGCGCGAGCAGAGCGGGCGTTTCTCACGCTCAGAGTGGGAGGGCGCAATCGCCGATCTACCCAACTATCTTTATGATGAAACCACGCCACGCGTTTTGGCGACGCCAAAGGCTTCGGCCTACATCAAGATTGCCGAAGGCTGTGATCATCCTTGCGGCTTCTGCATCATTCCCCAGCTTCGCGGTAAGTTTCGCTCGCGGCACTTTGAATCGGTGATTGCTGAAGCCGAACGCTTGGCCGCCAATGGCGTGCGCGAGATCACGCTCATTGGACAGGACACGACTTGTTACGGTGAAGATTTGGGCCTGAAAGATGGCCTGGCGCTGCTGCTGGAGCGGCTGGACCAGATTGAAGAGCTGCGCTGGGTGCGCTTTCTCTATGCCTATCCAAACAAGATCACCGGCAAGCTGCTGGAGACCATCGCCGGCAACGAGAAGATTTGCTCTTATATCGACGTGCCGCTGCAACATGCTTCGGCTTCGATGCTCAAACGCATGAAGCGCGGCGCAGGCGCAGAGATCTTTTTGAAGTCGATTGCCAAAATGCGCCGCACAGTTTCCAATCTCACGCTGCGCACGTCGTTTATTGTCGGCTTCCCTGGCGAGACGGAAAAAGATTTTGCCGAGCTGTGCGAGTTTGCCCAGGAAGCGCAGTTTGACTGGCTGGGCGTGTTCAGCTACTCGGACGAAGAAGGCTCCGCGGCTTACCATCTGGACAATAAGGTTCCGCCGCGGGAGATCGAACGGCGGCGCAAGAAGCTGATGCAGATCCAGCGGCAGATCAGCAAGAAAAACAAACGTAAACTGATTGGCCGCGAGTTTGAAGTGCTGGCTCTTGGCCCGTCAGAAGAGACTGACCTGCTCTGGGAAGGCCGCACAGAGATGCACGCCCCGGAAATCGACGGCAAGCTGTTTATCAACGATTTTGGCGGCCATGAAGAGCTTGTGCCCGGAACTTTCTATCGCTGCGAGATCACTGAGGGGCACGACTATGATCTGGTGGCGAGGATCGTAGGCTGAATGGCCGTCATCTAATTTGTTATGCCCGGAAAGAAAACACAGTCGCTTCGCTGCCCTACTTGCCGGACGCTGGTGCTGCGCGAGAATGAAAACTTTCCTTTTTGCAGCGACCGCTGCCGGCTGATCGATCTGGGCAAGTGGGCCAGCGGTGGTTATGTGATCTCCACGCCCATTAACGACCCTGAGCAATTGGAGAACATGGCGGAAGAGCAGGCAAAGAACCGCCCTGAAGATTCTCCCACTGGCAAGCAATAATCCAGCGCGGCGGCTCGGCGCGAGGTTTTTACTCGCAGCGCAAGGCCATGTTCGGGTCCACACGCGTTGCCCGCAGAGACGGCACACAACACGCAAGCAAAATGAAGATCATCACGCAGAGGCCGACTACTCCAAAGGTCGGAACGTCAGTGGTGCTGGTTTCATAGACCAGATCAGCCATCAGGCGGGCAAGCGCTACCGCGCCTATTATTCCCACAGCTACACCAGCCACTGCCATCTTCATGCCGTGGATCACGATCATGCGTAAAACATCTTTTCGCCTTGCTCCCAGAGCCATGCGAATGCCAATCTCGCGCGTGCGCTCGTTCACAGCGTAAGCCATCACTCCGTAAAGGCCCACGGCGGCAAGGATGAGAGCCAAACCTGCAAAGACGGCAATCAGCCACGTAGCCAAGAGGCGAAACGAACCGGCGTCGCTCAGGTAATCATCCATGGTCTTGAGCGCGTAGATGGAAACTGTGGAGTCCACCGTGGCAATACTGTGCCGAATGGAAGCAAGAAACCCTCCAGCGCGTGTGTTGCCGCGCACGATAATCGTCATATATCTTCCCGCCAGCGGCTGTATGCTCTTGGGAAGTTGCGTATAGGGATAATACGCAGTGGGTTCGGTATCCGCGTCCAGCCCCTGGTGGCGAACGTCGACCGCGATACCCACCACGGTGTACCAGGGCGCGTCAGCAATATTGGGTTTCAAAGTCTTGCCCAGCGGGACCTGGTTAGGCCAGTAGCGTTGCGCCAGGCTCTGGCTCACCACCACAACCGGCTGTGACGCTGCTGTATCGCCGGTGGTAAATTCCCGGCCGCGCAGCAGCGGCGTTTGGAAGCCACGGAAGTAATCCGGGCCAACAACGCGGAGCCGGGTAACCACCTGGCCATCTGTCACCTGAGGCGTTCCGCCATCAACAGCAACGGGCATGGAAGGATCTGTGCCGCTCAAAGGAACGTCGCGCGCCAGCACCGCCGTTTCCACCCCGGGCAGGGCGCGAATCTTCTCAATGACATTGTTGTAAAACAGGAATGGCTGGTCTTTGAATTGGGCTGACGGCGCAATCTTGAAAGTAAGCAGGCCTGTAGGATTAAAGCCGGGATCAACGTGGCTGACCTTCCATAAGCTTTTGAGGGAAAGGCCCGCACCGATTAATAGAATGAAAGCCAGCGCAGTCTCCACCACCACCAATGCCGCTCTGCTCTTTCCGCCGGTACGACCACCGCCGCGTGAAGTTTCACGCAGAGCGTTGCTGACGTCAACGCGTGAGGTGGCGAGCGCAGGGGCGATTCCAAAGAGAATTCCCACAATTACGCAAACCGCAAACGTGAAAGCAAGCACGGGGCCGTTCACCTTGATGGTCTCTACGTTGGGAAGGCTTGAAGGATTGATGGCCAGCAACAGGTGCAGCGCTCCAGAGGCCAGAAACAAACCCGCGATGCCACCCAGTAGAGAAAGCATCACACTTTCAGTCAGAAGCTGCCGCAGCACCCGGCTGCGCTGCGCGCCCACAGCAGCGCGGATCGACATCTCAAGCCGGCGGGAAGTGCCGCGAGCCAGAAGAAGATTGGCCACATTGGAACAGGCGATCAAGAGAACAAAACCTACGCATCCCATCAGCAGAAGCAGCGGACCGCGCAGGCCTCCGGTGGTGAAGTCCTGATATGACAGCAGCGTCACTCCAAATCCGGCGTCGCCAGCCGGATCATCATGGTGCAGCCGGGTTGCAACCGCATCCGCCGCGCTTTGCGATTGCTTCACCGAGCTTTCAGGAGTAAGACGCGCCAGCGTCAGTAGCCAGTGAAGCGTCCGGGACGAAGCCATGGCATCTTGTGTGGGCAATTGCAGCGGCGTCCAATAGCTTTCGCCTGGACCAAAGATATGGAAACCCGGAGGCAGCACTCCAATCACGGTGAAGGGCGCGCCATCCATTGTGACCTTAACGCCAAGAACGTTCGGATCAGCATGAAAATTCTTTTTCCAGAAAGCATCACTCAGTAGAACCACGCGACCCGCTCCTGGACGGTCTTCCTCAGCCGTAAAAGGGCGGCCCATTGCCGGGGATACTCCGAGCACGGAAAATATTTCGGCTGAGGCACGCCACCCATTCACGCGCTCTGCTTGATCACCAGTGCCCAGAGTGTGGCTATCGCCCACGATTGCCGCCATCTGTGAAACCGGGCTGGCCTGCCGCTTCCATTCCAGATAGTCAGGAGTAGAAAAGACGTTGTTATTGCCGTTGGGTTGCTTTTGCAGCACTACCACCACATGCCCAGGGTCGGCAAAGGGAGGCGATTGCAGCAAAACGCCTTTGACTACGCTGAACATGGCGGTATTGGCGCCGATTCCCAAAGCCAGGGTAATCACCGCCAGCGCTGCAAAGCCTGGCGCTTTGCGCAACATGCGCAGGGCGTAGCGAACGTCCTGCCAGAGCTGCTCCATCCACTGGCCGGCGCGCACGGAGCGCACCTCTTCTTTTACCTGCTCCACTCCGCCCATCTCCAGCGTGGCCTGCCGATGCGCGGTAGCCGGATCCATGCCTTGCGCGATGTTCTGGTCAGTGAGCAGTTGGCGATGGGACTGGATCTCAGCTTCCAGGTCTCCATCAACCTCGGCGCGGCGGAAAAGGTTGCGAAATGAAGAAGAAAAGCGGCTCATAACAATCAAACTCCGGTTTAGGTCGCACGCAAGGCGCGGGTAATGGCCAGCGAGATACGTTCCCAGTTCTCGGTTTCTGCCTGCAACTGTTTTCGTCCTGCGGCGGTCAGCTCATAAAACTTGGCGCGGCGGTGGTTTTCTGAATCATTCCACTCTGAAATCAGCCAGCCTTGCTCTTCCAGCCTGTGCAGCGCCGTGTACAGCGAACCCGGACGAACGTCAAAAGTGCCGCGCGTAATCTGGTTGATGCGCCGGGAAATGCCCAGCCCATGGTTCGATCCCGTGCGCAACGCGTTCAGGATCAGCATGTCCAGCGTGCCCTGCAGTAATTCAATGCGGCCCATAATTGGCTCTTATATCGACTGTCGATAATAAGAAACGTTAGCCGTAGATTGTGGTAAATGTCAAAAATTAGCCGAAAGGCCTTTAATTTGCTCACGAATCTCGTGTACACTGGTATCGCATGAAAAACATTACATTCAGCGCAGATGAAGATCTGATTGAACAAGCTAGGCTGGTGGCTCGATCCCAACGAAAAACGCTGAATGAAGCCTTCAGGGAATGGCTAGCCCAATTTGCCGGCCTTTCACAAGGAGCACGTGAAGCTGAGATGCTGATGAAACGGCTTCGTCATATCAAATCCAGAGGGCGCTATACACGCGACGAGATGAATGAACGATAGATTTTTTCTAGACACCAATATTTTTGCCTATTCGTTCGATCCTGGCTCTCCGCAGAAAGCAAAAAATGCAAAGCAGCTCATCCTGCGAGGTATCGCTACGCGAAAAGGTGTCGTAAGCTACCAAGTTGTACAGGAATTTTTTAATGTCGCTTTTCGAAAGTTCTCCAAGCCGGTGACGACCGCGGAAGCGGAACAATACTTACAGACAATATTCCGTCCTATGCTCGCTGTTCAATCGTCGCAGCTGCTTTTTTCACAGGCTTTGCAGGTATACGCTAATGGCAAGCTGAGTTGGTATGACTCGCTTATCATAGCCGCCGCATTGGAAAGCCAATGCAAGATTTTATATACAGAAGATCTGCAACATGGACAGCGGTACGGCGAGCTTCAGATACTAAATCCATTCTTGTAATTTTGTTGGCGATGTTGGCAAAAACTGCTGGCGCTCCCAAATCCCGCTTCGCCTGGCTCATCGCCACTTTCTTTGGCGTAGGACATCTGCAACCTGGCCCAGGCACGTGGGCTGCGGCCATTACGGTTTTGCTCTGGTGGGTGGCAAGCCAGTGGATTCCAACTGCGTGGCTTCTGCCAATCGCGGTGATCGTTTCCGTCGCCGTTAGCCTGCTTGGCATTCCCCCTTCCACCGTGGTGGCGCGGGAAAGCGGGCAGAAAGACCCGGGGTTTGTTGTAATCGATGAAGTTGCCGGGCAGATGATTGCATTGATTGGCGTTCCGGTGCATTGGAAATACCTTCTTGCGGGTTTTATACTCTTTCGTAGCTTTGATATTACGAAGCCGTTTCCTCTGCGCCGTCTGGAAAGGTTGCCGGGAGGGACCGGCATCATGCTGGACGATGTGGGGGCGGGGCTGTACGCGCTTGTCCTGCTTCAGATATGGCTGCACTTTATAGCGCGCTAGGCCACGAAATTCATGGGTATTGGCGAGAGTTTACTGGGCAAGAAGAATGTTGATGGCAATCCTCATATTGATGCCATTGATCCGCCGGCGTCATTGCCGGGCGGCGAAGTCAGGATCATCGGGCGCGCTCTCAAGCCTCCGCAACTGGGGCGTCCAGAGGTAAATTTCAGCGGCGTGCGCGGCTCCATCATAGTAAGTTCAGAAGATTTTGTGATTGCGCGGGTTCCATTTGGCGCGCACTCCGGGGAAGTCACAGTCCAGAGCAATGGACACCGGAGCAACGCTCGCGAACTCAAGATTGCCAAGCCTCTTGCGGAAAGCCTGCATCCTGTGGCCAATCCGGCCATTGACCATGACGGCAATATCTATGTGACTTTTTCCGGCGGCCGCGGACAAAAGGTTCCCGTCGCAATTTATAAGATCGATACTAACGAGAACGTCAAGCCGTTTCTCTCCGATCTGATGAACGCCACGGGAATGGCCTTTGACCAGCAAGGCCATCTTTATGTTTCCTCCCGCTACGATGGAACGGTTTATCGCGTGGCGCCAAACGGAACCATGACGATGCATGCCGAAGGACTGGGCGTGGCCACCGGAATTGCTTTTGATCGTGAAGGCAGTTTGTACGTAGGCGATCGCAGCGGCACCATCTGGCGTATCGCGCCGGACCGGCAAATGTTTGTCTTTGCCACGCTGGAGCCAAGCGTAGCGGCTTATCATCTTGCGTTCGCCCCTGATGGAACTCTGTATGTTACCGGCCCCACCACTTCCAGCTTTGACGCGGTGTACAGCGTAGATCCGCATGGCTCGGTCTCTGTTTTCTATCGCGGGCTGGGACGCCCGCAAGGCCTGGCCTTTGACGCGCAGGGCAATCTTTACGTGGCGGCATCCATTGCAGGCAAGCGCGGCATTGTCAAAATCACGCCAGAGAAGAACGCAAGCCTGGTGGTGGCAGGACACGATCTGGTTGGCCTGGCCTTCACGCATACCGGCGGCCTGGTACTGGTGACAAAGAGTTCAGTTTTCAATCTCACCTGGGGTGTGCAGGGGTTTGCGCTCATATAAACTGCTCAAGTGAACGCTGAGATCATTGCCATTGGCTCGGAGCTGCTTACTCCGCACCGCATGGACACGAACTCGCTTTTTCTTACCGCCAAGCTCAATGAACTGGGCGTGGAGGTCAGCTTTAAGACGGTTGTGGGCGATCGCCGCTCTGACCTTGTGGGCGCAGCGCGCATTGCGCTGGGACGCGCTGATGTTGTGATTTTCATGGGCGGCCTGGGACCGACAGAAGATGACCTGACGCGCGAATGCGTAGCGGAAACTCTGGGCCGTAAGCTGCAGCGCCACGCGCGCATTGTGGAAGACCTGCGCGCCCGTTTTGCCTCCCGCGGCTGGAAGATGTCTGAAAACAATGAGCGCCAGGGAGACGTGATCACAGGAGCAGAAGTTCTGGATAACAAACGCGGCTCCGCGCCGGGCCAGTTTATCCACATCGATGACGAGAATGGGAACGCCATCATTATTCTACTGCCGGGGCCGCCGCATGAACTCAAGGCGATGTTTGAAGAGCAATGTGTGCATCGGCTGCAAGCGCTGCTTCCGCGTCAGTTTATCGCCGCGCGCGAGTTGAAAATCGCGATGATTGGTGAATCCATGGCAGACAAGCGCGCTGCGCCAATCTACAAAGCTCACCCCCTGGTGGAGACCACCATCCTGGCTGGCTCGCCCGGCGAGGTGCAGTTCCATTTGCGCGCGCGGGCAGATTCACTGGAGGATGCGCAGAAGCGGGTTGATACGCTGGCCACGGAGCTTGAAGACGAATTTGACGATGCAGTTTTCGCCTCCAATGGCGAGAGCATGGAGCAGATTGTGGGCTATTACCTGGGCATGCGCTCCGCCACACTGGCCACGGCGGAATCGTGCACCGGCGGAATGCTGGCTGAACGCATCACTTCAGTGCCGGGAAGCTCGCGCTATTTTTTGGGTGGCGCTGTGGTGTATGACAATTCTCTCAAGTCAGAGTTAGCGGGTGTGCCTGCGCTCCTGATCGCCGAGCACGGCGCGGTCAGCAGCCAGGTTGCAGTGGCATTGGCAGAAGGTATTCGTTCCAGATGCAAGGCGACGCTGGGCATTGGCATTACCGGCATTGCCGGTCCCGGTGGCGGATCAGAAGAAAAGCCGGTAGGACTGGTTTTTCACGCGCTGGCTGACGGTAAGAATACTGAAGTTGTGGAAAGAAAATTTCCTGGCGACCGCGACCGCATACGCCAGTGGGCCACGCAGCAGGCGCTGGACATGGTTCGGCGCAAGCTGATGGGGTGAAGCAGGCAGTACTCAGTATTTGGCACTTAGCATTGTTTGAAAGACCGATGCAGTCATTAACCAACAGACAATTTCGAGCTTATGGCTAAGTACTAAGTACTAAATACCGATCTCTCATGCGCATCTTCATCGCTTTCGACATCCCGGCAGATATCCGCAAGCGCATGAGTGAATACATGGAGCGCGCTCGCACATTCGCACCGGATGCGCGATGGGCTCGCGTAGAAGGCTTGCACGTAACGCTCAAGTTTGTGGGCGAAGCCAGTGATGCGCTGGTACAACAGATCAAGAGCGCGTTCACGGTCATCAAAGCAACCCCGTTCGAAGTGAAATTTGAAGGCGTTGGTTTCTTTCCCAATGCAAAAGCAGCGCGAGTGTTTTGGATTGGCGTTGATGGCGGAGATCCGCTGACGCAGCTTGCCGCGACGATTGATGGAGCGCTGGACAAGCTGGGAATCGCGCAGGAAGAGAAGGCTTATCATCCTCACCTGACGCTGGCGCGCGCGAGTTCACATCCATTACGTGAACTGCAGCCGCTGCTCAACGGGCCTCCGCCACAGTTCGGTACAATGGCTGCGCAGGAGTTCTTTCTGTACCAGAGCCAGCCGCAGCGCGGCGGATCAAAGTACACCAGGCTGGAACGGTTCAGGCTGGAATAACTCGGCAGCTCACCACAGCCGCCGAACGCGATAAGCATCAAATTCAGAGTCGTTACTAAGGATGGCAACGTTTTCCCCCTGAGCCTGGGCAATCAGCATCCGATCAAATGGATCTCTATGCGGACCGGGCAACAGACCGGCACGCACTGCATCGTCCGCGGAGATGGGCAAGGGTTCAAAGCGTTCACGCGCGAGATAGCCTGAGAAATCGCTTAGGAGATCAGCGGCGTCCGGCAGTTTCCCAATGCGAAACTTGGTTGCGATTTCCCAGGCCGTAGCGGCGCTTACCAGAATCGTATTTGCCGCACGGGTAAGATACTTTCGCGCTGAGGCCGGCAAAGCAGGATCATCCGACAGCCACCAGAGCAGCGCGTGCGTATCAATCAGGAGCCTCAATTTATTCCCATCCTGCGATTTCTTCGCCAGTAAGAGGCTCAAAGAATTCGCGTCCCACGCGCAATTTGCCACGCAGAGCACCCGGCTGGCGGCGGCCCTTAACATCAGCTATGGGCACCAAACGGACGACTGGTTCCGGGCCGCGAGCGATCACCACTTCCTCACCCTGGCAAGCTTCTTCAATCAGCTTTGAAAGGTTGGTCTTTGCCTGATGGATGGTAAAAGTTTTCATATTAGCTAATCTATATTAGCTAATTAAAACGTTACTTGCAACTCTCAGTTATGGCGGTTGCTCCGTCTCAATATCTGACTGAAGAGTCCCGGTTCGGTACAATAACTGCGCGCGAGTTCTTTCTGTACCAGAGCCAGCCGCAGTGCGGCGGATCAAAAGTACACCAAGCTGGAACGGTTCAGGCTGGAGTAACCCGTCTCAATCATCGATGCTTAAGCTCTACGTCATTGCCGCTCTTATGGCCTACCTGCTGGGGTCGATTCCTTTTGGCTATCTGCTGGTGCGGATTTTTCGCGGCCAGGATATTCGACTGACCGGTAGCGGCAACATCGGCGCTACCAATGTCGCGCGATCAGGCGCAAAGGGACTGGGCATTGCCACTTTGGTGCTGGATGCATTGAAGGGCGCGCTTGCCGTAGGTCTGGCAAGCTGGTTTGCGTCAAAATATAGTGACTGTGGCGCCTTCGTCGCATTTCATTGTATTAATACGTTGCGCTTCATATCCACGGCTGCGCTCTTCGCCGTTCTCGGTCACATGTTTCCTCTTTGGCTCAAGTTCAAAGGGGGCAAGGGCGTGGCAACGGCGCTGGGCGTTTTCTGCGTTTTGTTTCCTAAAGCCATCCTGGTTTCACTGGTCATCTTTATTCTAGTGGTAGCAATCACGCGCTACGTTTCGCTGGGATCGATTCTCGCCGCAATCACTTTTCCCATTGCCGCATACTTCCTCCAGGCAACTGACGCCGTATCGCTGATATTAACCTCTACGATCGCGCTAATCGTCGTGCTCAGGCACCATCAGAACATCAGCCGCTTGCTGGCGGGGACTGAGAATCGCTTTGGCAGGAGCAAATCACAGATCGCGGAGAAAACGCTTTGAGCCGGATTGCGGTTGTCGGCGCAGGCGCGTGGGGAACGGCACTGGCCATGGTGGTGGCCCGCCGCGGCGATCATGAAGTGCGCCTGTGGGCGTTGGAAAAAGAAGTCGTTCAGGGCATTGCGCGCTCGCGCTGCAATGATCTGTTTCTGCCTGGGATCGCCATACCTTCCTGTATCACCGTTACCAATGATTTCAAGGAAGCCCTGGCCAACGTGGAGATCATTGTGAGCGTCATGCCCTCGCACCACTGTCGCCGGACGTTTGAGCACATGGCGCAATGGCTGCAACCGCAGATGCTCTTCCTGAGCGCGACTAAGGGCGTGGAAAATGACACGCTGCTGCGCATGACTGAGGTGATTCATGAAGTGGTGGAGCGCTTTTGTGGCTTTGCGCCCAAGCTTGGCGCCATCAGCGGGCCATCGTTTGCGCGCGAAGTGGCAGAGAAACATCCCACGGTGGTCACGGTGGCATCGGCTGATGACTCGTTCGCAGCGCGAATCCAGAAAGACTTCAGCGATCCCGGGTTTCGCGTTTACATGAATGACGATCTCATCGGCGTGGAGTTGGGCGGCGCGCTCAAAAACGTGATTGCTATTGCTGCGGGTGTGTGCAGCGGCCTGGGGCTGGGACATAACTCGGTGGCCGCTCTCATCACCCGCGGTCTGGCTGAGACCACGCGGCTGGCGGTGGCGTGCGGCGCCAAGCCCCAAACCATGTTTGGCCTTGCCGGCATGGGTGACCTGGTGCTGACTTGCACTGGCGGCCTCTCGCGCAACCGCAGCGTGGGCGAAGCGCTGGGCCAGGGCCAGCCGCTGGGGCAGATCATTGCCGGCATGCACGGCATGGTTGCAGAAGGCGTGTTAACCACCAACGCCGCACTTGGCCTAGCTAAGAAACACAAAGTAGAAATGCCGATCACAGAGCAAATGTATGCCATCCTGCATGATGGCAAGTCGCCGCATGACGCCATTCGCGAGCTTATGACCCGTCCGGGCAAGGTAGAAGACAGGTTTTGAAAAACCAGCCATTGGCCTTTAGCTCTTAGCTTTTAGCGCATCGTTTTCCTTCACCGGTTAGGCTAACGGCCAAGGGTTAAAGGCTGTGCTGATAACTTCCCCAATCGCCTTACCAGCTTGATTCTGACGGCCCATGGAGTACTTCCGTAATGGCGGCTAAGTCGCTTTTTTAACTGGATTTACTCCGGTTTCAGAATACAATTTGGGGATAAGTTTTCTCGTCTTTATGAAACTGCCGCTACCGTCCCGGATTCCGATCCTGTACCTGATCCTGATTGTGTTGATCATGGTAGGGGTGGTACCGCTTTATTTTTATGCCGCCAAAATGGTGGCGCGAAATCGCGAGACGCTTGGCAGCAATGAAAAGCTCCTGCAGAACATGGTTACCACCACCATGGCGCAATCGATTGCGCAGCGCGAGAAAGACATCAGTTCAACTCTGGCCAGCCTTACCTATTCCATCCAGGTAACCAGCGGCGGGAACCTAAGCGGAAAAAATGTTGAGTCGCCGGACATAAAGGCGCTGCTGCAGAACTACATCAGCAACCCGGACTCAATTGTTCCCTACGCCCGGCTGTTCAATACTGAAAATAATTTCCAGATGTCAGAAGGCACCATTGGCGAACCTGACACTTTTCTGGAAAAAGAGCTGGAACGCGGCCGGAACGCCGCCCATGAAGGCCGCGAGTACAGCGGCGAACCGCTTTCCATCGGCTCCGGCAAGCAGACCCGCACTGTGATGGTCGTTGGCAAGCCGGTCATGAACGATCAGCATGTTTATCTGGGCACGCTTGAGCTGGTGATTGATCTGCAATATCTGGTAAAGCAACTGAAAGAAGCCAACGACCAGCAGAACCTGGATACCTTTGTGGTGGACCGCTCGGGACGGCTGGTGGCCTCTGCCAGCTCCCGCTATGCCACAGGGCAGGACATGAACTCCAATGAGCTGGTGAAAAGCTTTGTGGAGCAGAAGACCGTTGTGCCGGTGGTGGTCACCAGTGATTACAACGTGCAGGAAGGCAAGAACAGTGTTCCCATGCTGGGCACGTACTTCCCTGTTACCGGACTGGGCTGGGCCGTGGTGGCGCAGAAGCGGCAGGAAGAAGCTTACATTGATATTACGGACATGCGCCGCGATGCGATCCGCGCTGCGCTGATTGCCATTGCCTTCAGCATCCTGGTAAGCATCTGGGCCGCGCGAAGGCTTACCACGCCTTTGCATGTGCTGACCGAATCCAGCCGCACGATTGCCGGCGGAGATTTCTCGCATCGCGTGCGCCTGAAGAGCCGCACAGAATTTGGCGAGCTGGCGCAAACCTTCAACACCATGACGGACGATCTGGAGCAGTTCGTCGATGACCTGAAGAGTGCTGCTAAAGAAAATCGCACGCTGTTCTTAAGCTCCATTCAAATGCTGGCCGGCGCGGTTGACGAAAAGGACCCATATACGCGCGGCCACTCTGACCGCGTTACCCGCTATTCCGTGCTCATCGCCACGGAGATGGGATTGAAGGAAGACGATATTGATAAGATCCGCATCTCCGCCCAACTACATGACGTGGGCAAGATCGGCATTGAAGACCGCATCCTGAAAAAGCCAGGCGCGCTCACGCCGGAAGAATTTGAAATCATGAAGACGCACACCACCAAGGGCGCGGCAATTCTGCGTCCGGTTGAGGCGCTGCGTGACATGCTGCCCGGCATTGAGTTGCACCATGAGTCGCTGGATGGGCGCGGCTATCCTTACGGCCTGAAGGCTGACCAGATTCCGCTGATGCCGCGCATCATCATGGTGGCTGATACGTTTGACGCCATGACCACCAACCGCCCGTACCAGGCGGCGATGGATCCTGAGTATGTGATCCGTATTATCAATTCGCTGGCTGCGACCAAGTTCGATCCTACGGTGGTAGCGGCGATGACCAAGGTGTTTGAGACCGGCAAGCTGCGCATCCATCGCGCAGCGACGGTGAGCGGCGAAGAGGCCGCTGCGGCAGCAACACCCACAGTCAGCGAGCCGACGGAAGCCTGATTTGTTCAATTTCACCCTGCAAGCATGGATGAGATCCAGAAGAGGCATCTCCGGCTGGCCAGTGTGTTTTCTGGCTCCGGGATACTCCTTGTCGTCAGTTTCGTAACGTTGCACTGCGTGCGGTCCTATTGGAAGGACCTGCATTCGGATGCGGGAGTTCCTTGGGTACTTCCATTATTGTTTTGGGACTTTTAGCTCTGCTGGTTATCGTCAGCGTCTACGCCTCCTACCGTCTCCTCCGTTTTGTGCTCAGAAGAATCTGACCTGCTTTCTTCCTCACCCGATATAATCAAAGCTTTGAAAGAAATTTGCGATATCCCAGAGAGGCGCCGCGAGGCCCATGTGGCGCCGAGCGGCGAGCCACAGGAGCAGAGATACAGCGCGAAAGGAATCCATACCTGAGCGGTTTGGAGCGCAGCGACAGGAAGAAATGATCCAGACACTATTCGGAACGCCAAAACCTACATTCGTCGAGAAGATGAAACAGGCGGTCACGCGCACGCGAGAGAACCTGAGCGAGCGCATCGACGAGGTGATGGCCTTTACCAAAGAGATTGACCGCAGCACTCTGGACGACCTGGAGTCAGTTCTGATTGGCGCGGACATGGGCACCAAGACCACACAGGAGATCCTGAGCACGCTGCGGGAGAAGGCCGACCGCAAGCAGATAAGAGACGTGGCTGAACTGAAACGCCTGATCAAAGAGCAGGTGGTTGCCATTTTGAATGCAACGCCCGCGCGCGCCGGCAAACCGGCTGCCGGCCAGCCTGAAGTGGTGATGGTGGTGGGAGTCAATGGGACTGGGAAGACGACGACCATTGGCAAGCTGGCGCACGCGCTACGCAGTGAAGGAAAAACAGTACTGCTGTGCGCGGCAGATACCTTTCGCGCCGCGGCCATTGAGCAACTGGAAATCTGGGGATCGCGCACCGGAGTAGAAGTTATCAAGACCAAGCCCGGCGGCGATCCTTCTGCCGTGTTGTTTGACGCGCTGAGCGCCGCCAAGGCCCGGCACACGGACAGCGTGATTGTTGATACGGCCGGACGCCTGCACACCAAGACCGGCTTGATGGCCGAACTGGAAAAGATGAAGCGCACCGCGCAACGCATTGTCCCCGGAGCGCCGCATGAGGTGCTGCTGGTAATGGACGCAACCACCGGCCAGAACGGCCTGCAACAGGCGCGGCAGTTTACTGAATCTGCGGGTGTGACGGGAATTGTGCTCACCAAGCTCGACGGCACGGCGAAAGGCGGCGTTGTGGTGGCGATCTCCCGCGAACTGGGGCTGCCAGTGCGCTATGTGGGCGTGGGCGAGAAGGCAGGCGATCTGCTCCCGTTCAGCGCTGAGAATTTTGCTGATTCGCTGTTTGCATAACCCGCCCTTTGCGACCATTGGCAGATCATCGGTCTCAGCAGAACCAGGGGCCGCAAAGGATGTGGCGCCCGTAGCATCAAATCTTTTTTGTGCCATAGATCATGGCCTTTACGCAACAAGACGCTGACTTCATGCGGCAAGCTCTTGAGCTTGCGCGTCGCGGAACTGCTCTCACTTCTCCTGGGGCCCGGGTTGGCGCGATTATTACAGACAATCAGGGCACCGTCGTTGGCAGCGGTTTCTATGCTTTTGATGGCGTGAAGCACGCTGAGATTCTTGCGCTTGAACAAGCAGGAGCAAAGGCGCGCGGCGGGACGCTCTACCTGAACCTTGAGCCGCATTGTTACCAGGGCCGCACGCCGCCGTGCACAGATGCCATCATCGCCGCAGGCATTAAGCGTGTAGTGGCGTCGATGGTGGATCCCAATCCCAAAGTTGCCGGCAAAGGATTTGAGCAGTTGCGCGCCGCCGGTATCGCGGTAGAAACCGGATTGCTTGAAGCCGAAGCGCGGCGTCTCAACGAGGCTTTTGCTAAATTCACGCGGACGCAGCGCCCGCTGGTTACGCTGAAGGCGGGCATGACGCTGGACGGCAAGATTGCCCCGCCGCCGGGAGAGTCTCTGAACCCAACGGCACTTGGCTCCACCGGCGCAACAGGAGGCTGGATTACCAGCGCGGAAGCGCGCGCGCACGTGCAGGAGCTGCGGCATGAGTCAGACGCGATCATGGTTGGCGTGGGCACGATCATCGCCGACGATCCGCTGCTGACGGACCGCACCGGCTTGCCGCGGCGGCGTCCGCTGCTGCGCGTGGTGCTCGATTCGCGCCTGCGCTGCCCGCTGGAATCACGGCTGGTGAAGACCGCGAAAGCTGACGTACTGATCTTCTGTTCGTTTGCGGAAGAAAAGAAGAAGCAAGCGCTGGAAAAGCACGGGATTCGCGTGGAGCAGGTGGAGCTGGGCGCAAGCGATGGCCGGCCCGATCTTAAAAGCGTGGCGCGACGCCTGGGCGAGCTGGAGATTACCAGCCTGATGATTGAAGGCGGCGCGCTGGTAAACTGGGCCGCGCTGGCTGATGGGATTGTGGACAAAATCTTTCTCTACTACGCGCCAAAGATCCTGGCAGGCTTAGGCTCTGTGCCTTTTGCCGCCGGGCATGGATTCCGGCGGCTGGAAGAGGCCGCGCAGGTGAAGAACATGGTTTTGCATCGGTTCGGAGAAGACTTTGCTGTGGAGGGATATCTGCGCGATCCATACACGGACACCAGTACTTAATATTTAGTACTTGGTATTTAGGTCTGCATGGTGGGTTGAAGCCCCTCGGAATGGTGATGCAGCCCTCATTTTGAAGATCGAAATTTTGAAGAGCGAAGATGCTGTTTTGGAGCGCCACACGGTCGCGAACTTGCAGCTAAGGGCTAAATACTGAATACTGAGTTGCCAAATGTTTACCGGACTCATTCAGGAAACGGGCGAGGTGGCCGAGCTGCAGCGCATCCCCAGCGAGAAGGGCGAGACAGTTACGCGCATCATCGTTAAGGCAAAGCAGGTTCTGCGCGAGCTGAGGACCGGCGATAGCGTTGCGGTGAGCGGCGTTTGCCTCACGGCGCTGGAGATTGGCGAGCAGCAGTTCTCTGCTGACCTGGCGCAGGAAACGCTGGAGCGAACATCTCTGTTGCGATTGAAACCGGGAGCGCTGGTGAACCTTGAGCTGCCGGCGCGGGCCCAAGACCGCATGGGAGGACATGTGGTGCAGGGCCATGTGGATGGCACGGCAAAGATCGCCAGCCTGGAGAAAATCAAATATCGCGATGACTGGCGGCTGGTGGTGGAGATTCCGGAAGAGCTGCAAAAATACGTCGTCCCGCAAGGATCGATCACCGTGGAAGGAATCAGCCTGACCGTCGCGGCGATTGAAGGCCAGCGCGTGGAGATTGCCGTTATCCCGCATACCTGGCAGGCGACAAACCTGCACTTACTGCGCGCGGGAGATCCCGTGAACATTGAAGTGGATGTGCTGGCCAAGTATGCGGAGAAGATGGCAAAAGGGCGGGCCTCCGGCGGGCTTACCGTGGCTGATCTGGTAAGGCTGGGATTTTAGGAAATTGCCAGAATCGCCGAAATTGCCCAAAAGTGAAAAATTCCGGGCGTGACTGGATTTTCGCCGCCAGCCCGGAGGCGCGGCGAGCCGCGTGCTAACAGGAGCTGATGGATACATGCAATGTGAATCCATAACGGCAGACATATCTATCCGCCGTGGGCAGGCACGGCGATTGTGGAGTTCTTTAAGCTGCATAAGCTGTAAGATTCACCGCAGAGGGCACCGAGGGCCGGAGGTCAGGCTGACTGTACTCTCCCTCTTGCGATCCAGCCGGAATGGTGTTTACTCGTCATGCACATCTCAGCAATCGAAAGTGTGCTTTGCGCGACTATTGAATTTTCGGCTGGGTTGCCATGACTGTCGCTGGGAGCTGGCTCCGTGGGTCGATGTATGTAACAACGCATTGAACTGGATGCAAGTGCAGGAAATCTTTATCGGTCGTTAATAAGATGGCATCGGCTGCTTTGGTGCATGCTGCTATCCAGAGGTCATTGTTTGACAGTATGCGTGAACCGACGGCGAGATTCTGCGATGCACGTTCCACATCAACATATGCTTGTATTACAGTGCGGTCATTGAGATCAATTGTGACCATATTGTCTAACATTACAGATAGCGCTTCGCGCTTCTCCTGACCCCAAGTGTTCCGGTCTGCCAGAACCCATATCTCACCGTGGCTTACGATACTCACTAACGGGCGATGAATTGCCTGTGAGAGATTGAACGTTTTATCGATATGATCCCGAGATCTTTTCCACGTACGAGGTGCAGTAACACGTTAGTGTCCAAGAGGAAGGGTTTCGCACTCACCCCCGAAGCTCCTTAACCATTGCTTCGAAGTCATCGTCTGTTTCTTCTCCGGGCCAAGTGCCAAAAAAGGCAGCGACTCCGCGCTTTTGCACATCGGCAGGCCTATTTCTGACGAGATGGGGACGGCTTGTACGTGCCGGCGGAATTCGCGAAAAAAGCAATGGTTGACCGTCGCCCTGCTCGATGCCTGCAGCATCAATTCTAAGCAGGCTACCTGAGGGGCGGTAAACCGCTTTGCCGAGAACCAGTACACGCCGGCCGAGGAATGCTTTGAGAGAATCCGTCTGTTCTTGCGAATCAAGGACTCCGCGCACTTCGACACCTTCGTCCGTTACAAGCCCAAAGGACCTGGTGCTGTACCTAATCATATCGAGTTTACCGGTCAATCTGATTTGAGTAGAGGGTGGAGTTCGCTCACTGAGTTGAACAGCGTTTTGCACGACCTGTTCATCAAGCAATGCGGTGCGTTCTGCGTCATCGCTGGTTGTTGGCAAGTGAACCGCCAAGACATCGTGAGAAAAAAGGCTATGTAAGTGACCGAACCTTCTCAACAGCTGGCGATCATATAGAGTGCTTTCAGCATTTGCTTTTCTGACTTCCAGCATTACCCGAGCAAATACATTCACAGCCGTATCGTGCTCGGAGGGACGAGTTTCCCAAAAGGTATTCTGGGTATAAAGCTCTTTGGCTGCCTCGCCCAAGGGCGGTGCTTCTAGTTTTAGAAGTGTGCTTCCACTCTTCTCGTCAAAACCGATAACGCGCACATCCGATGCTTTCCGCAACCATATTGGTTGGGCTCCAACGGTTGCGCTCGTACCTTCTATCGCCATGCGGACAGAGTGGCCCATCATAGGAGCGAGGCGTCTGAAGATGTCTCCGCACAGATCCATCGGCACTCGTTTTCCATATCTTTCCCTAGTGTCGATCACTAAAGATTGCACTTGATAGCGCAGGGTGAATGCCTCCTAAGGGATCAATTCTAACTCTATTCATATAATTGGCTCGGTGACAATCTAAGGCAGTTCCTCCACAGTTATGTAGTTGATTTTTCAGTCGAATTTGCTTGACATCAAGGCGAACAAACGGTAAATTAGATTATTTTCCTCACGGTCAGGAAAAGCAGTAGGTCTATGCTCTTTGACAACAGAAGCAGCTCTTAGCCATTGGCCCTTAGCCTTTAGCCAGACACGGCAAAAACAACACCGATTCGAACCCCTAACATTGGGGGAAACGGACTTCGACCGGTCGGTGACCGTTCGGTCGAATGCGATAAGCCATTTATTTTCAACAAGGACGTCCAGGGAGGGTGGGCTATAGAAACCGGTATTTGGTACTTAGTAGTTGGTTCTTAGCCAAGCCCCAAAAACCGATCCCAACCGAGATCGGGAAAGGCAAAACCTCTGATTGGGGACGGGGACTCAAACGTGGTCCCCTTCCCCGAACCCCAACCCCCTGCTGGAGAATGACGAGGGTGCATTATGACTCTATTAACTGTCTCAAATCAGGGGTTCACCGTTCACAATCACACGTGTGGGATAAATCTGTCTCACCTCAGGGGTGCACCTCAAAACCTACGCCAAATTGGGACACAGTGGGCACTAATATACTAGGCTCATCTGCCATTTTATTAGTGCTTTGCGCTCTTTTTTTGTTGCTCTCTGTTCACTCTTGCGCTAGAAGTGAATCGGGCCGCGTTCGTGCTTGTAACACGTTCGCAGCCCTAACCACAAATCACCTGTACAGAGGCGACCCATGGCTGGTAAACAGCGTACCCCTTCCCATAAGCGGCACACAAGCCTGCTACGATTCCCTGAGGTCAAAGGAAAAATCGTGGACAGCATTGAAGCGGATGCCGAAACAATCACGATCCTTTTCAGGGACAAGACTGCTCTCAGCTTCGACTTCGATCCTACCCTCATCATTTATCCCGAACTCGCAAACTTGCGAACGGGAAACTGGCGGGGCATCAAACGATGGCGAAGTATTCACAGCAAACCAACAATGGTTAGATGGCCGTAAAACAGAACCCGCTGAAAAGCGGGTTTTGTATTCACATATCGTTGGAATCGACTTCATTGAAGGTATCGCAACTCATGAAACCTTTTGCCTCTGGAGAGTACCAAGAGCAGAAGTGCGTCCAGTGCTCCCGCTTGAAGATGTCGCGGTACGAAATCATTCCGTATACATAGATTCTGCTATTGCCCGCAATCAGATCATCAAAAACAGGCTTGGGCAATCCGTTAATTGTTGCCAAGAAGTGCCCGGAAGAACCTGGAAACATCGTATTCTTCAGCATCTTTTCTTTTGGGTGAAACTTGGAAAAATCGAGCCGAGCGCTAGATACGACGAATGTCCTTCCAGTAAACCCTCCAACGTCAAGCGCAGGGGTTTTTCCGCTGTTGGTATAGTTCACTCCAATTTGAATTTCTTTGTTCGCTTCAATGGGTGGATTTACCAAAGCGATAATGTTTGGCCCAAGCCACGCACGCTGATCCAATCGGAATTGCTCAACAGTAGCATTGAAGCTTTTTTCATTTTGCGTCCGCATTTTCTGGGTTTCAGTAATGGCAGCTTGAGCAGCTTTGGCTCCAGCTTTGGCGGCACTGGCACTTTCTTTCGCAATGCTAGCTTGCCAAAGACTGATTCCTCCAGTGAGCAGAGTACAAACGAACAGAGCGAAGGTAAACCACGCCAATCTCTTGTTAACCATCAGTTGCTGCCGATTAAGGTCAAGCTGCGCCTGTTTGTACTGTTCTTCGCGCTGCTTATCTGCATTTGCTTTGCGCTGCGCCTCATTCTGAACGTCGAGGACGGGCAATCCGGATTCGTAATGAAAGGTCTGCTCTACATCCTTATCGTTATCATCGGTCAATTTCTTGTGTACCTCGTTCTTCGCACAATCTTTGGATAAAAAGGGGTAATATGCAAGGTATAACTGCAATGAAAGTTCCCGAAAAATACGAGCCGAAAAACCCTGATGAATTCGGCACATTTGACCGCGCTATGGACAAGATTCTCGCGGTTCCTGGTTCGCACGTCCAAAAGCAAATCAAAAAGAAAAAGGCCCGCAAGAAGCGGGCTAAATCTAAAGCCAGCGCACACGGCCCTTCCCGCGATTCTGCATAGGCTTTAGGAATCGCTTAGAACGGTACGTCTTGGTAGGGCCGCTCCATACCCTTGCCAGTGAGTTCCTGATAAGTGATTCGCTTTCCCAGAATTTGCGA
>DATEHN010000061.1:0-27589 GCA_035279585.1 Candidatus Angelobacter sp.
GCCGCTGGATTGCAAGCGTTCCAGCTGGCTTTTTTGACTTGTATTACAGGCCAATGCATCTGCTGCATGGTTTGCCATGGCGATAGGTAACCATAGCAGAAGAGTAATGTAAATCTATTTATGAGACACTACACTAGTTGCTGCCTCTTTTGGCTGAATGCTGAAGGTTGATTACTGCTTGCTTCAGTGCGCATTCGCCTGCGCTCTGCGTTCCATCTCGCTAAGCAGCGTCCGCCATGTATCGATCTCCAGTTGGAACTGGTGCTTCAATGGCGATTGTGTGTTATCGACGAAGGCTAGATTTGTCTGCATCTGGTCCACCAGAGCGCGCATTCTTCTTATGTCGCTCTCCAGCGCCTTTGCATCATCAGTGGAACCAAAACGCTTGAGCTGCGCGCTTTCCGCCCGGTTCGCAATGTTGGCCTGTGACGTCGTTGCCGGTGAAGTTCCGGGCGAGGGTTGCTGCATGGCGGCGAGGAAAACCGCGCACAAAAGAACGAAAAAGATAATTGCCGGCCGGAATGACATTTATGCCTCCTGATTACTGCCCAACTCCAATCGTAAACACCTGCGAGGGAGGCACGCAATCTGAGGCAATTATTGTGGCTTGGTGGTAATCGCGTCCTTCACCACGACGCCGCCTTTCATCACAAAACCCACATTCTCCAACGCACGCACGTTTTGCAACGGATCGGCGGTCACGGCAATCACGTCAGCAAACTTGCCCGGTTCCAGCGTGCCCACGTCCTTGGCGCGCCCAATCAGGTCAGCGGCGCTGCTGGTGGCTGCGCGGATGGCCTGGGCCGGCGTCATGCCGTACTTCACCATATAGAAAAACTGCTTGGCGTTGTCGCCATGCGGATAGACGCCCGCATCCGTGCCGAAAGCCATTTTGGCCCCGGCTTTTACCGCACGCTCAAAATTTTCACGTTGCAAACGGCCCACCATTTTTTCCTTATCTACATTTTCCTGCGGCAGCCCGAACTCAATCGCTTTGCCCAGAATGTAGTCGTCATTATAGATGTCCATCACCAGATAGGTGCCATGCTCCTTGGCCAAGCGGATACCTTCGTCATCGATCAGGCTGGCATGTTCAACGGAATCAATGCCGGCTAGGATCGCATTCTTGATGCCCTGCGTACCGTGCGCATGAGCTGCAATCTTTCGGCCGGCCATGTGCGCTTCTTCCGCAGCGGCTTTTAGCTCTTCAAAAGTAAACTGCGGCGCGCCCGGACTGTCCCCTTTGGAAAGGACTCCGCCGGTAGCCAGGATCTTGATCACGTCCACGCCGTATTTCACTTGCGCCCGCACCACGTGCCTAACCTGGTCAACGCCATCGGCGATCTGGAAATCGCGCTCTTCCGGGAACATGGCAACGCGGGTCTGAGGTGAAAAATTATTGAGATCACCATGTCCACCGGTGATGGAAATGGCTGGTCCGCTGGCCACAATCCGTGGCCCCGGGATGAAGCCTTCATTGATGGAGTTGCGCAAATCGACCGCCAAGAACGGCAGAGAACCAACGTCGCGCACGCTGGTAAAGCCTGCTTCCAACGTCTTGCGTGCGTTGACTACGCCTGCAAAGGCGCTGTCAAATGGAGTGTCTTTGAAGTTGTAAATCTCGTCGTAGCGGTCGGCGCGCGCGCCCAGGTGCGTGTGGCAATCAATGAGGCCGGGCAAAACCGTGGCGTGTGAAAGATCAATCACATTGGCGCCAGCCGGAATGGTTACGGTTGAGGCCGGCCCGACGCTCTGGATGCGGTCTCCCACAATGACGATCACCATGTTCTCGCGCACATTGTCTGAGGTTGCATCAAACAGCCTGCCTGCGCGAATGTACACCGTTTTCGGCGGTGCGGGTTTCTGTGTTTGCTTCTGGGCTGGCTGTGCCAACGCAGGTGCGATCGTCATCAACAACGCAAAAATACTGGTAAGAAAGCGTTTCATCCCGTACTCCTCAAAAAAGTACCGGAGAGTATATACGAAGATTAGAGCGGTGAGGCTAGCGCTGTCGTAATGCAGGTTTCACATCATGGAGAGAAGGCAGCCATCTCGCGTGACTCAGGCGATAATCGAGGTCCTTCGCTTGGCTCAGGATTTCGACAGGAGGCTCACGCCTTCCTAAAAGACTCATGTTTTGGCGGAGCGACAAACGAAGTCAACACACAAGCCGCGAGGCCGATCACTGGCCGAAGACGCGTGCGAAAAGGCAGAGCTAATTGACATCGACCACCGCTCTCAAAGCGGGTTGGAGCGCCGCAACAAATGAAATGACTACTTTCTGGCAACCAAAAGTACACGAGAGAAGTTTAACCAGATCCTCCAGCGATCATATTCCCTGTTGTGTGAAGTGGCCGTAACAATGGCGTCTTCCACGCAATTTTTGCTGAAAATCACCTGCAGCTTCGATCCCAGGTTCACCATGGGCCCAATCAGCATGGTGGCATCGCGGTCGCCCACAGGAAGAATCAGGTCTCGCTCCTGAAACGGAATGCCATTGCTGGCAATCCCGCGGAGTATGGCAATGGTCCCGCCCTCCGGCACATGCAGCGGATCAGGCCCTGCCGCGGCGTCACCTTCCGGTTTCACCGCGACCTTAGGCTGAGTCGCGCCGCTCACCGGGCTGGGATTCACTACAGTAACCGCGGGAACTCCCAGTTCCCAGTCTTCTGGCGGGAAGTAGATGCCCCAGAAATTCTCAGGCCGGTACAACTCAATGCCATATTCGCGCTCACCGGAATCAGCCCATACCACCTGGCCTACGCGCCATTTGTACGGCGCAAGCATGGCCACACGCACTTCCATCTTGGGCTCCAGCGGCACGGTGGAGCGGATCTTGGCCCCATGCCGGTTGACCAGGATTGTTTCCGCGGCCCCGCTTACGTGTGATCCATCACTCTTCTGGCCGGAGACTGCCAATGCCAGTGAAACCAGGACACGTGAGCTTCTACGACCGCGTTCACTTGCGATCATCTGCACCATATGTCTTTCACGACACGTTTGGATTTAAGGAAAACTATAGAACCTTCGGCCAGTATCCGCTATATTACTGCAACCTTAGTCCTCTCCCGGCAAAAACCAGAAGAGCATTGGACCTCGGTAACCTCGCTAATTAATAACTGCTGATCTTCACGTTTAATTCTTTCGTGATCCACCTCAGAATGAGCAGGTTTCCGCGATTAGGGGCTATCTCTATTAACCTAGCAATCGCATCCTTTACATCCAATACGTCCTATCCAGTGTCCGGTACTGGATCGCTTCTGCGATGTGCTTGCTTTCGATCTGGGGATTCCCCTCCATATCCGCAATCGTGCGCGCGACCTTCAATATCCGGTCATGGGCTCGTGCACTTAGACCTTGCTGCTGCATGGCGCGCTCCAGCATGCGCTCGCTGTCGGTACCCAGATCGCAATATGCCCTGATCTGGCGGGAAGTCATCTGCGCATTGGAATAATTGCGCTCACCGGCTGCGGCAAAGCGGTTAAGCTGCAATTCACGGGCACGCACTACGCGCTCGCGGATTTGCTCTGAGCTCTCGCTCTTGCTGTCACTCCCGCGCAGCTCCTTGTAGTTCACTGCCGGAACGTCAATATGGATGTCAATGCGGTCCATCAATGGCCCGGAAATTTTTGACACGTAGCGCTCGATCATCGGCTTTGAGCAATGGCATTCGCGCTGGCCAGATCCGTAATAGCCACATGGGCAAGGGTTCATTGCTGCTGCCAGCATGAAACGCGCAGGAAACGTGAGCGACATGGCCGCGCGAGCTATGGTCACGTGGCCATCTTCAAGAGGCTGGCGCATCACTTCCAGAACGTTGCGGGGAAACTCCGGCAGCTCATCCAGAAAAAGCACGCCGTTGTGCGAGAGCGAGACCTCACCCGGACGCGGAATCATTCCGCCGCCAATCAGCCCGGCATCAGAAATCGTATGGTGCGGTGCGCGGAATGGACGCGCATTCACCAGTCCTGCTGTTGCATCCAACACACCGGCTACGCTGTGGATCTTGGTGGTCTCCAGCGCCTCTTCAAACGTAAGCGGCGGCAGAATACCGGAGATGCGCTTGGCCAGCATGGTCTTGCCTGAACCCGGCGGGCCGATCATCAAAATGTTGTGTCCGCCGGCACAGGCAATCTCCAGAGCGCGCTTGGCCGTAAACTGCCCCCGCACTTCCTTAAAGTCAGCTACGCCATTTAGCTCTGTCCCTCCCAACATCTGTGAGGGATCGACCTTAACCGGAGAAACTCCGTTGCCGCTGTTGAGCAGGTTCACCACGTCAATTAGCGACTTCACAGGATAAACATTCACGCCGCTCACCACAGCGGCTTCGCGCGCATTGACCTCAGGCACAATCAAGTTGGGGATCTTCTTTCCCCGTGCTGCAATGGCAATCGGCAGCGCGCCCCGCACGCCGCGAATCCCGCCATCGAGCGAGAGCTCGCCCACCATCACGTACTCAGTCAGCTCTTTCTTGATCAGCCCGCCATACGCACCCAGGATTCCCATCGCCATCGGCAGGTCAAAGCCGGAGCCTTCTTTCTTGATATCAGCCGGCGCCAGATTGATGGTGATCTTGGTCTGCGGTATTTCAAATCCGCAATTTCTCAACGCGGCGGTGATTCGCTGACGGCTTTCTTTTACCGCCGTATCTGGCAGTCCCACGGTCAGGAAATTTTCCTTGGGATCGCGCGATGGGCTAACGTCAACTTCCACTTCAATAATGTTGGCGTCAATGCCATAGACTGCGGCACTCTGGGTCTTAAAGAGCATGTTGCGGACTTTCTCCTGTGCTGGGCAAGCCATTCTACAAGAGATGGCAGCAAACTTCAGGCCAGGACTGCGAACCTCAATCGCTATTAGGCCAGGTCAAAATTCCTTCGCATTTCCCAAATCCGGCCATCGCATTCTTTGCGATGGAAAACATTTCCGTTTCATCGATAAGGACATGAATCCAGGCTTCATAAGATTCCGCCAATCGCGCACGGTTTACCTTGGGATAGTTGTGGCCGTTGCGCCGAAGAATTCTGTCCACAATCCTGGCCGACTCTTCATCAATAGGCCCCCATTCCCCGCGGAAATGCTGTTGCAGACTCCACAACTCTGACGCTCCAGGCTGAACGGGGAGCGGCAAGAACACACCTTCTGCCTGAGGATGGGAACAGGCATATCCCTCTGCCTGGTTCCCATACATGACGCCGGATGGGCGAGTGATGATCAATCCAACCCCATGAAAGCGGTCTAAACTGATAACCGGTTTTGTTTGGTTTTCCATTTAACCCCAGCCTGATAGTTACGGAAGTGCATGTTTCCATTGAATTTCAAGGCTCTTTGAAAGTACCATCAACGCACCCCTCTCCGGCATTTATATGATCCGGCGACCACCAGAGCCACGCGTACAGATCAGCCTCGACGTAAAAGTGTGGGGTATGGACCTGTACGGCAAACCGTTTGTGCAGCACGCACGAACCGTCAACGCCTCAACTGGAGGCGCGCGACTTATTGGAATCGACTGTGTTCGAGAAGGAGAGGTGATCTCTCTGCAGCACGGCGCGCAACAATCGCGCTGCAGGGTGGTTTGGGTGGGGCGCGATGCAGCCAAAGCCAGGCAGATCGGAATCCAGAACCTGGACTTGCGCAGCAGCCTCTTTGGAGCGAGTCTTCGCGCCGCAGGAAAAACGCCCGCTCACCCTTCAAACTTTACCGGAAGAATAAAGGCGGCCCGGCAGCCGCACATCGCAAGGAGCATTATGCAGGAAGCGCCAGGAACCAGGAGAAGCCAGCAACGTTTTCATTGTACCGGCGGAGTGGAGTTGCGCCGCAATGAGGGTGCTCCTCCTGTCTTTGCCAATCTGAGCGACATCAGCCTGACCGGCTGCTATGTTGAAACCGTCGCCAGCCTGCCTACGGGTACCGAGGTTCTTTATATGATCCGCGTACGCGATACGGTTTTGCGCGGCCGCGCCCAGGTCAAGACCTCACATCACGCGGTTGGCGTGGGCCTTGTATTCCTGCACATGGGCCCGGAAGATCAGCAGAAGCTTGAGTTCCTGGTCGGCGCGCTTGAGGGATCACAGCAGCTGCGCCCTGACGACCAGCGCCAGATCGTGCCGGAAGATCCTCTCCGCAGGCCGCAGCCGTTTTCCAGCCGCCCCACCGCCAAAGGAGACACCAGCCAAATGTCCATTCAGATTACACGCACTATTTCCGAGCTTAACCAGGTGGAACAGGGACTGGTGGTTGACCGCGTTGACCCGCGCATCATCGCGCAATTCCACGATGCCGTGGAGCACATTCGCCAGACGGCCTGGTCTGCAGTGCAGTGGGTAGAATTGAACTCCACGGGAGGCGATCCTTTTGATGTCTTACCGCAATTGGAAGCCGAACGCGTGCACATGTTGCGTAAGCTGGCCCACAACGTTACAGCCGATCTCGATTCCGGCAGCCTCAACCGCTTTACTGACGGCATCTCTGATGTTTATGAAGTCGTGCAGGCGCTCTACCGCGGACTGAGGAAGATTGTGATTGATTCAGCGGAAGAGAAGTAGCCCGAAAAGTTTAAACCCTCTCTACCGCCATTGCCACTGAGTTTCCGCCGCCCAGGCACAGCGCTGCGATCCCGCGTTTGCCGTTTCGCCGGATCAACTCGTAGATCAGCGTTACCAGCACGCGCGTTCCGCTGGCGCCAATCGGATGTCCCAGCGCAACAGCACCGCCGTTCACGTTCACTCGCGCCGGATCGATTCCCAATTCTTTGATCACCGCCACCGACTGCACAGAGAAAGCTTCATTGATCTCATACAGGTCAACCTCATTAGGCTTCCATCCAGTCTTGGCCCAGATTTTTCTTATGCCGTCCACCGGCGCCATCATTACCCACTCCGGAGCAATGCCGCTGGTGGCCTGGGCCACAATGCGCACCATTGGCTGTGCGCCCAGTTGCTTGGCGCGTGAAGCGGAGGTTACTACCACGGCCGCCGCTCCATCATTCATAGTGGAAGCATTCCCCGCTGTTACCGTTCCGTCTTTCTTGAACACAGGTTTCAGCTTGGCCAAAGTCACCGCTGACGTGTCTTCGCGCGGGCCTTCGTCTTTATCAAAGAGCGTCGGCGCTTCACCCTTTTTCTTGGCCGGCAACTCCACTGGGATAACCTGACTCTTGAACCGGCACTCTTTCCACGCTTGCACGGCCTTCTGGTGCGATCCCACGGCATACTCATCCTGCTGTTCGCGCGTCACACCATATTTCTGCGCCACGTTCTCGCCCGTCATACCCATGTGGTAGTTGTTGTAAATGTCCCAAAGGCCATCATTCACCACGGAATCGATAATCTGCGAATTTCCCAGCCGGTAGCCTTTGCGCGCCTGCGGTAGCAGATAGGGTGCATTGGTCATCGATTCCATGCCGCCTGCCACTACGATCTCAGAATTCCCTGTCTGGATAGCCTGTGCCGCCAGTGCCACAGCCTTCAAACCCGAGCCGCAAACTTTGTTGATGGTCATAGCGCCTACAGTATTCGCCAATCCGCCTTTCAGCGCGGCCTGTCGAGCCGGGTTCTGTCCCAATCCGGCGGCAACCACCAACCCCATAATGCATTCATCCACCTGCGCCGGCTCCACATTGGCCCGCTTTACCGCTTCACGTACCGCGATAGCGCCGAGCTGCGGCGCAGAAAACGGCTCCAGCGATCCCTGAAACTTCCCGATCGGCGTGCGCACTCCGCTGATGATCACCACGTCTTCCATAAACATCTCCTTAGGAAAATCCAAACCCTTCATTATAAGATGAGACGAGGCCCAACTCGATGCAAACTCCAAGTGAAGAACTTCAGCCGCAGCCTGCAATCCACAACTCTCCCTTTCCTTCTCTGCCGGCTTATAAACAGAGGCTGATCGCCCCTCTGTGGCACACGATTTTGTTTATTCTCATTCTGTTTGGAAACTCTTACTTGACCGCAATCACGCTTCCTAAGATTGCGACGGGGGCTTCATCGAAGCAGCATACCTTCGAATATCTCTTTACCATCGGATGGGAGCTTTTTCTGCTGCTGATTGTCTGGATCGGCATTCGCATGCGCGGCGTCACGTTCAGGGATCTGATTGGCGGCCGGTGGAACCGCTTTGAAGACTTCTTCATTGACTTAACGATTGCCGGGGGAGGCGTGGTTGCTGCGTATATCGTCGTCGGGGTGGCGAGCATTTTCTTGGGGTTGGCGCGCCCAGAGCGCATGCAGGAATCCAGGAAATTGGCTGACATGCTTGCGCCCAGCAGCTTGCAGTCGCTGGCCGCCTTTATCCTGCTAAGCGCGTTTGCCGGCGTCATCGAAGAGATTCTGTTTCGCGGTTATCTCCAGAAACAGTTTGCCGCACTCACGGGCAAAGGCTATCTCGGTCTGATCATCCAAGCCGCCGTTTTTGGACTGGGGCACGGATACGAAGGATGGCAGCGCATGGTTGGGATCTTCTGTCTCGGCTGCTTCTTTGGGATTCTCGCTCTGCTCCGGAAGAGCCTGCGCCCAGGGATGATGACACATGCCATCTTCGACTCTCTGCAGGGCATAGCTCTCTACGCGTTGAAAAAAGGCCTGCTGCGCGTGCCATAACTTCTCTTTCCGGCACTGCGACACAATTTTTTTCGGTTACCAAGGTACTCGCGGATTCATCGCGAGCATGAGCGCGCTGAACACAAACCGATGAGCGCATCTAGGCAGTGGGCTTACGCAATGCGATGAAACCCGCATGATTCAAGTGTTTTTCGCATCGTCAGCAAATTGCTGTTTGAAAATTTTCTGCTGATGTGAACCCAAACGCCTCTTCCGGCATCACTCATCGGCCCTGGCAATCTAAATTGACATCAATTTTTTTCTTGACTTCGATTTTCAACCACTCTATACATTCATCAATTGCGGTTTTTTACTTAGGACCGCACATCCATGAAAAATGGAAAGGGAGAATAGAAACATGGCAACCAAGAAAAAGGCAAAGAAGAAGGCCAAGAAGAAATAACTGGCCCTTCACAGAAAAAACTTCAGGGGACGTGCAAGCGTCCCCTTTAGCTTTTTGTCGTTCCGCTCAAATCAACGTGCAATTTCCCGTGGCAAATTTTCTGTGCTCCTGTTGCTCGCGGCTCGGCGCGCCACGGGTCTTGCCGCTTCGATCCTGGTCTAGCCACGGCGACCCCATGCTTCCTGAATTGTTCTACGATTTGATCCTTGTCAGCTTAATCTCACGCCAGCGCGTCTTGTCTGCCAGGAACATCGTGCCTTCCAGGCGATCTCCTACGAGTGTGAGCTCAACGTAGCCTTTTCCAAGATCGCAATGAAGAATTTTCTTCGCCGCATCGAAGCTGCAATCAGACGTGCCCATCGTCACCGGATGACCATCCACAATTTTGTCCGCTTGCAGGAATAGTTTGCCCGGTTTATCAGGGGCCGCGTTAAGGTGATAGAGGGCTTCTTCGTCGTGGCAGGCGCTGGGCTTCACCAGGCAAAGGGATGTGCCACGCCAGTCGCCGAGCACCGCGCTTGCTGTATCGGCGGTTCTCTCTTGCGCTCTGGCGCCAGCCGCAAAGAGCCCCGCCAGGCAAAGGCCAAAGCATAATGATGCCAAATTGATTTTCATGCGCTTCAGGCTAAAACTGTTCACCGCGATTAATCGGACGCCTTGCTCGTGAATGCCTTGCCCTCTGGAGCGGAGTTTTCTTCCACAACATGTTCCGCGCCCACCAGCAGTTCCGGCGCTTCCGGAGCATCGAACTCAAGCGTGAGATTGCGCGTGGTGGTTTCAATTGGACTTAGCTCCGCAATCTCCTCTGTTACGGGCGCTCCCAGTTCAGCAAACTTCCGCGCTGAGACCATGACGCGGCTCTCCAGCGATCCCACGGCCTTGTTGTAAGCTTCCACTGCACGGTCAAGCCCTTTGCCTACACCCTCCACGTGCGCTCCCAGGTTGCGCAGGCGTTCATGCAGCTCTTTGCCCAGTACGCTGATCTCTTTGGCGTTGCGCGCCAGCTTTTCCTGGTTCCATCCGTAGGCCACGGCTTTGAGCAGCGCAATCAACGTGGTGGGCGAGGCTGGAATGACTTTTTGCGCTACACCACGCTCAATCAGGCCCGGCTCCTGCTCCAGTGCAGCGCTAAAGAATGTTTCACCGGGAAGGAACATCACCACAAATTCAGGGCTCGACTCGAACTGCTCCCAGTACCCTTTAGAGCCGAGCTGCATCATGTGCGTCCGAACCTGGCCCGCATGCTCTACCAATTTCTGCTGTCGCAGATCTTCATCCGTGCACTCCACAGCGTCAAGATACGCCAGCAGCGGCGTCTTGGCATCGACCACAATGTTCTTGCCGCCCGGCAACTTTACAATCAAGTCTGGCCGGATACGCCCGGTACTCGTACTGACCGTTTCCTGTTCAGCGAAGTCGCAATATGGCAACATGCCGGCGATCTCAACCACGCGCTTCAACTGAATTTCTCCCCAGCGCCCACGTACATGCGGCGTGCGCAGTGCGCGCACCAGGTTACCGGTCTCGTTTTGAAGCTTCTCCTGCGTTACCGCAAGTGATCTGACCTGGGCCGTCAGGTCGCCATAGGCTCGGTCTCGTACACTCTCCATCTCACGAATTTGCTCATCGACTTTCTTAAGCGATTCGCCGATAGGCGACACCAGGTTCTCTACCGCCTGCCGGCGCAACTCCAGATCACCTTTGGCTTCGCTCTGGAATTTTTTCAAGGTTTCATTCGCCAGTTGCAGAAATGCATGGTTGTTGCTTTTGAGCGCCTCTGCGGAGAGCGCCTGGAAGCTCTCTCGTAGCTCTTCGGTCATTTGGTTCAGCAAAGCAACTTTTTCTTCATGAGCCTTGCGCTCCAGGGTGACAGTGGTTTCCAGCTTGTCCATCCCTGACTTCAGTTGCGCATTGAGCTGCGCAGATTTGGCTGCTTCAGCGCGCGCGACGCCCAGTTCCTGCTGGACCATCATGAGCCGTGTATTCAGTACCGCAGAGCCGGAACGCTGGTGCAGCCATGCAAGCAGAAAGCCAAGCCCTGCCCCGAGCGCCACCAGAAAACCATAGATCAACACTGTCATCAGGCCACTCCGATCTCAAAACCCACCTTCAACCACACAACATTTTGCCCGGCTCTACCCATTCACGCCGGCGGCTTTCGTTCCGTTCTGCTGTTCCAGCGGCTGCACCGGCATAAACACACGCTGCTCGGTTGCCGGACACAGCTTGCGATAATCGCACCAGCGGCAATGCTGCCCCGGCCTGGGGTCAAATTCGCCTCGGGCGATTCCTTCTGCTGCCTCTTCAATCTCCAGCCGCGCTGCTTCCAATTGCTTTGCAGTACGGCATGAAGCTGCCTGGCTATTGTCTTGTACGTTCACCAGAACCAGCTCCCGTGTCGACAAGTTCATCTGCGCAACCGCCATTGCATAGATGGAAAGCTGCAGGCTCTGGTCTGCAGCCTTCTGGTCTTTAGGCGTGCCGGTCTTGTAGTCGATCACACGCACTGCGCCATCTTCCAATCGGTCAATCCGATCAATGCGGCCCCTGATCTCTCTTCCGTTGAGCTTGAACTTGAAGGTGTGTTCTGCCGCCATTACATCCGTCGATCCTCGCGGCGCCGATTGCAGCAGCGTGCGCAACTGCTCCTCGCCGCGCTCCTCATAAATCTGCCTCTGCACCGGATCATCAATGTAGCCTTTGGCAAATTCTGTTTTGAATGCTGCAATTGCATCTTCGACGCTCATCTCCCGCACGTGCGGCGTGGGATCGTAATAATTCTTGAGCACCGTGTGGATGGCGTAGCCATACTGCATGGCCGCTGCGGCCTCTCCGGGAATTTTCCAGTCGCGCTCCAGCTTGAACCGCATTGGGCAGGTTGAGTAACTCTGCACCGCGTTGGCGCTCAGCGCCATCTCGTGCTGATCGAAGATCGGCGGCAGGAGCATCCAGCGGCCCACAGGAGAAGGCTCCAACGGGAGCCGGGCTGAGCCTGAGCCATTGCTGTTACTGGTTACGAGCGCGCCGTGCAGCCGCCGATCGCTCATCAGAGTTCGCAGGTACCCAGGCGGCGTTGGGTCTTTCTTTCCTTTGCCCGGACGTGAACCCATGCTCAGCCGGTCGCGCGTACGAGTGATGGCTACATAAAAAAGCCGGCGCTCTTCCTGGTCATGCACTACCTTGCTGTCACCAACAGCGATAGAGCTGCGCAGGTGCGGGGGAAATTCAAACAGGTTCTCCTTGAAGTAGGTCGGAAACGATCCTGAGCTCACGCGCAGCAGCCATACATGAGTAAACTCCAATCCTTTGGCCGCATGAACGCTCATGAGTTGGACGGCGTCAGGATGGCTGCGCTCCAACTCTGCCATCTGCATTTCAGTAAACAAGGGAATGATGCCTCGCCCTTGCTGATAAAACTCTAGATACTCAAGGAATTCCTGCAACGATCCATCGCGCACCAGCGGCTTCTCTTCCCACTCTGCGGCAAAACGCAGAATGGCGCGAACCACCGCATCATCTTCCGGCAAACCGAACTTGCGCACCAGATAGGTAAGCGCCCCTTCCGCACTCAGCTTCTTTTGTGCAGTCAATCCGGGCTGCGCGATAAACTTACGCGCCTCCTTCAACTCAGCCAGCACCGCCAAGCCGGCTTCTAACGTCTGCAGAACAGCCTTGAAGCTCTTTTGCCCTTTTGCAGCACTCAGCTTTTTTCTAAGCTCATCGGGTGAAACCTTGAACTTGGGTAGCGCGCATACGCGAAACAGGCTATCGGCATCGTTGTCATTCAGCGCGGCGCCTGCTACAGCAAGCAGGTCGCGCGCCATGGCCGTTTCCAGCACGTTTAACCCGGTCACGATGAACGGAATCTCCCGCGCGGCCAGCTCAGCCATTACCTCTTCCCGCTGCATGTGCTGGCGATAAAGAACAGCGAGCGAGCACTCTCTTGCTCCTCGCTGCCGCCGAAGTTGAGCAATCTCCTCGCCGATGACTGCCGCTTCGCCTTCATGCGTCGCGCTGATTACGATGTCCACAGGCTCATCGAAGGGAAAGCGGCCTTCCTGCTGGTCACGGCGGTCGCGTCCCGATTGCAGCGGTGCACGCTGGAACTGCACGTGCTCGCCCAGCGACTGCACTGGAGGGTTCTCATTGATGGCGGCAAAGGCCACGCGCAGGATGTTTCCCCGCGAACGCTGGTTCTCATCCAGCACAACACCTTCGGTCTTGGGAAAGCGTTTCTGAAATTCTTCAAAGGCCGCGCTGGAGGCGCCGCGAAACCGGTAGATGGCCTGATCAGGATCGCCCACGGCAAAAATGTTTTGTTCTGGCCCTGCCAGCAGCTCGGCCAGAATGATGTTGCTGGAGTTGCAGTCCTGAAACTCGTCGATCAGAATGAAGCGCGCTTTCTGCCGCTCGCGTTCCAGCAGATCAGCATCCGATTGCAGCAAGTGCACCGCATTGCGGATCATCATCCCGAACGTGCCCATGTTCTCGCGTTCCAGTAAGCGCATGGAGTTGCTGTAGACCCGCGCAATCTCCTGCCAGCGCTCAATGATCTCCGCGTCGCCTATCTCTGCCACGTCTTTTGACCGGCAGTTGCGCGGCACGTTGCCGCCGGGACAAAGCGAGTCGACATACTCCTGAAAGCGTTCCGGCCCCACCAGCTCTTCATGGCAACGATCGAAGAAGTTTTTCAAGTCTTCAAGAAACTGTCCCAGATCTGCAGGCCGTATGAAGCGCTTCAATCCAAGCTGATCAATCCGCTGGCGCAGAAAGACGAAAACATCTTCCGGCAGCAGCAGCTTGAAATTCTGCTTATTACGTTGCAGCAGACTGTAGCAGTAAGAATGAAAATTGCCGGAGAAGATCGGCGCTTTACGGCGCAGCCGCTTCTCCACGCGCTGCTTCAATTCCGCCGCCGCGTTCTCAGTGAATGTAACTGCCAGAATTTCTTCCGGTTTGGCATGTCCCTGCTCAATCAGCCAGGCAATGCGCTCCACCAACACCGTGGTTTTGCCAGTCCCCGCGCCAGCCAACACCAGCATGGGGCCGCGCACATGCTCAATCGCCTGTTTCTGCTTCGGATTGGGAGTAAAGCTCGTCACCGTCTGATCCTGTCGCTGCGCTCCAAACCGCCGGCCTTTGAAGACCTTGCCGGCTTGTTCTGCGCCTGACATAAGCGGCTCGGCATATTCGGGCCTCGCCACTTTTCGAGAATAGCTCTATTATGCGAATCGAAGGCGAAGCGGGCAATGGCTAAATTGGCTTAGGCTGAGGAAAACAGGGTTTTATTGGAGAGTTTTTATTTCGCGATCCTTGCCATCTAAAGATCAAACCGATCAGCGCGCTTGCGCCGCTGATGGCTCTTGCATGGCTTTCAATATCTGTTGCGCTTGCCACAGATGGCGGCGATCATGCGCGCCAAGGATGACGAGCCCCGTGCCTACGGTCCATGGAAAGATGCGGAGGAATGGATTTCTGAAACGGATGCGATTCAGGTCAAGATCGCACGCCTCCTCGACCAGTGCTCGTACCTGATCATGCGCTGCAAGAAATGCTTTGAGCGCTTCGGTACCATTGAGTTGTGCTGCCGGTGACGCGTTCTTTGGTGCCTTGAGCTTCCTCTTTGGCGGAGGTTCCAACTCCCGAATAAACCATCGGCCTAACCACGGGGGCTGAATCGGCTTACGCGTGTGCCGGGGAGAAGCTTTGGCCTTGGCTTTACGCACGGCTTCCAGCAGGGCTGGCGTGTATAAGGCAGTCGATTTTGCCAGATGCTCCAAGCACTGGGCCACACTCCATCCTGTGCCTCCGCCGGGCTGCCAGTTGAGCTGGGCTTCGCTGAGCTTTGAGAACAGCCCACGTGCTTCCGTGTCAGTCCGGTCCAATTCGTTCAGGATGGCTTGTAAATCTGCAGGATACGATTGTTCAGTCATTGCAACTCCGCAAGCACTACTGCCATAGCCGCGATCGCGGCTGTTTCAGCGCGCAAAATCGTATGGCCCAATAAAGCTGCTTTCCATCCGCTGGCTTTGAACATCTGCATTTCTGCCTCTGACCATCCGCCTTCCGGACCAAATGCCAGCGCCAGCGGAGTTTCACATCCGGCGAGCGCAGCTTTCAGTAAAAGTTGCTCTTCCGCCTCAGCCAGCACGATCCTGCTTCCCTTTTCTTCGGCAAGAACCTGCTTGAAAGCCAGGGGATCTGCAATTTCCGGAGGCGCAATGCGCCTTGCCTGCTGGGCGGCCTCACGCGCCAGTTTGCGCCAGCGCTCCACGCGCTTTGGAGCGGCCTTGGCCAGATGCTGCTCAGTGCGTTGAGTAATCATAGGTCGAATGCTGCTCACGCCCAGTTCGGTAAGCTTTTCCAGGGCCCACTCCATGCGATCAAATTTGAAAATGGAAAGATAAGCAGTGACGTGCGGCAGGGCTGTGCTAGCGACTTCATCTCCCAGTTCGAATTCCACCTGATCCATGGCTGCCTGCACAATGGTCCCATGGCGCAGCACGCCATTGGCAGCAATATCAAACTGTTGTCCGGCTTTGGCGCGAAGCACGCGGAAGAGGTGTGTTGCGTTTGGCCCCAGAAGAAAAGCGCGGTCGCCTTCAACGCGGTCGGCAATCCAGCGACGGCGGGTCATGTGCGCGCCAGTATCACGTAAGAAGCGGCTGCCAGCCCAAGATAGAGAATGCCCAGCAACCGGCTCTGGAAGATCAACGCATCCAGGTTAGGAAATTGCGCCTGGAAGAAGGTTTCTGCGGCGCCCAGCAGGGAGAAGATGGTCCCAATGACGATCCAGCTCTGGTGGCCCCAGGGCAGAAAATAAAGCGACCCGAAGACAACCCCCATGATCACAAAGATCAGGCTGCGCCAGCGGGCGCGCTTCAGGGCATTGGCTGCGCGAAAACGTTCCACCTGGAGTTCTGCGAAGCGGCGGGGCAGCAGGACACGAATCATGCCGGCCAGTCCAGCCACGATCACAACGAACCAGATGTAGAACTTAGCCAAAGATGTCCTTCATTTTTTCCAGAAGGCTGCGCGGCTCCGGCTTGTTCTCAATATCAAAGGTTCCGCCCAGCTCCGTCAGCAATTCACGCTGGCGTTTGCTGAGCTTGGCCGGTATTTGCACCCTCACGTGGACGTACATATCGCCCTTGCCGGAACTTTGCAGCGCCGGTACGCCCTTGCCACGCACTCGGAATACTGTACCGGACTGCGTTCCTTCAGGCACCTTGAGCTTGTGCTCGCCACCCTCCAACGTGGGAACCATGATCTCTGCTCCCAGCGCTGCCTGCGTGAATGAGACAGGCACAGAGCAGTGCAGGTCTTTGTCTTCACGCTCAAAGAATGGGTGCGGCTTTACCTTCAGCACTATATAAAGATCGCCGGCCGGGCCGCCATTCACTCCTGCATCGCCTTGCTCCTGATAGCGGATCCTGGTCCCATCTTCCACGCCTGCGGGAACGTTCACATCAAGTGTGCGCTCCTTCATCACGCGCGATTCGCCCTTGCATTTGCTGCACGGATCAGAAATCACCCGTCCCGTTCCCTGGCATGTAGGGCATGTGCGCGCAATGCTGAACATTGATTGCTGATAGCGTACCTGGCCGTGACCTCTGCATGTTTGGCAGGTAGTGGGCCCTTTTCCCGCTGCCGATCCGCTGCCGTGGCACTGCTCGCACGGTTCATACCGGCGCACCTTGATTTCAGTTTTTTTGCCGAAAGCCGCCTCCTCAAAGGTCAGCGTAAGGTCGCCGCGAGCATCGCCGCCACGCTGTGCGCGGTTGCGTCTTCCGCCACCTACGTTCCCGCCGAAAAAGTTGCTGAAGATATCGCCAAAAATGTCGTTGAAATCGGCAAAGTTTGCCGGATCGAAGCCGCTGAACCCGCCGGCGCCATTCACTCCTGCGTGGCCGAACTGGTCATAGCGGGCACGCTTGTCAGCGTCCATCAGAACGCTGTACGCCTCAGTACATTCCTTGAACTTTTCTTCCGCCTCAGTATTCCCTGGATTGCGGTCAGGATGGTACTGCATGGCTAGCTTGCGGTAAGAGCTCTTGATTTCCTGCTCCGTGGCCGTGCGGGTTACGCTTAGAACTTCGTAATAATCACGTTTTGCTTGCGTTGCCAAAATGTCCCTCAACTAAAGTTTAAAGAAAATCGAAAAGCTCATGGGTCAGCCACATACTTCTTTGTAGCGCTATTTTGTTGTCGACGTGTCGCTCCAACTGTTCCAGAAACGCCTGGTCGTAACCGTGGGTCGTCGTAGGAAAGAGAGGGCTGTCATCGCCGGTGCGATCGTAATGCATTCGCAAACTCATGTCGCTCAGAACCCGGTACCCTCTTGTAACCGTCCTGAGCCACTCAACGTCATCAATGTTCTTTGGTTTGCCAGCCGCGTGAAATTCTGTCACCAGCTTCTGGAACGCGGCGTTGATTTCCTGCTCCGTGGCCGTGCGGGTCACGCCGAGAACCTGGTAGTAATCGCGCTTTCCGCCCGTCACCAAAGTCTTCCCTTAGTCCCCCAATTTTTGATGCGTGAACTACCTGAAAAAGCTCAAAAGGTCCCAGATGGCATCCAGCCATCCGCTGGAACCTTTCACCTTCTTGCGATGATGATGGCTCCGCAGGTAGGCGTTCATCTCAGCATCTTTCTTTTCATCTTCTGCGTCAGCAGCGCGGAGCTTTGCATCGTAGCTGGCGCGCGAAGCAGGATCATGCAGCACAGCGTAAGCTGCCTCAACCTCTGCCAGCTCTTCCGCAGCGTCCTCTGCTTTCGAGTTGCGAAGCCTGGCTGCCCGCAGAGCGTAAACCTTTTCAATTTCCTGCTGGCTCGCCTTGGGATCAACCCCCAGGTCCATGTAGTAATCGGGCAGTTCAGCCATTTTTTTTGAAATCCCGAACCCGTGTTTTTTACGGGTGAGGGACCCCTATTCCTTTACAAGCATTCAAAGTTCACGGTGATCTGCTCCCTTACCTCAAGTTCCTTGTGGCTATAGTGATCCCTCACCCGCGAAAACGCGGGTTCGGGACTTCGGAAAAGATCACCCGATCTTCTTCGCTACCCTCACCATCGCCGGGCGCAAGAGCCTTTCCTTAATGCGATAGCCCGGCTGCAGCTCTTCCAGCACGTAATGGTCCGGCACTTCATTGCTCTCTACCACTTCAATGGCCTCATGCACCCGCGGATCAAACGGCTCACCTTGAGCTGGTATACGCTGCACATTCAGCTTTTGCAGCACGTCCTGAAGCTGCTTATGGATCAGCTCCACGCCCTTGCGCAAATCCTCCGGCTTAGCAGAAGCATTCTTAAGCGCGAGGGAGAAGCTATCTATCACCGGAAGCAATCCGCGTGCTGCGTCTGCCACAGCAAAATCACGAAAGTCGGCATTCTCTTTGGCTGCGCGCTTGCGATAATTATCAAACTCGGCCTGCAGCCGCGCCAGCCTGTCAAACAGATTGTCGCGTTCAGCGCGTAGCTTTTGCAGCTCGCCTTCAGCTTTGGCCGCAGGCGAACTCTGGCCGTCACCCGAACTTGCCATCTCTTCAAAACCATCCGCCGGATCAGCGGCTGGAAGTTCGTTCTCGGGAACCTGTTTTTCCTGCTCGTCTTTCAACTGTTCGTTTTTTAACTGTTCTTCAAGGCCGACGTCGGCCTTTCCATTCGTCTTGCCCATTACAGCACCTGGTCTCTTAATTGGTATTTTCACGCATTCTCATTCAGCAGCTTGTCAAAAAGCCGCGCAATGTATGAGACAGCTGTGATTGTGTGTTGATAATCCATGCGGGTTGGCCCGATCACTGCCAGCGATCCGCGCATTTCATCGCCTACCCGCGCCGGAGCGCCGATTAGAACGAAGTTGCGCATCTCTGGCACTGCCTCTTCCAGGCCGATCACTACCCGCACCGCTTCCTGGCGTGTATCGAGGTATGCGGCCAGCAGGCCGGCGACCCGCTCTTTTTCTTCCAGCGTCTTCACCAGCTCGCGCAGGCGCTCACGGTCCTGGTCATTGCCCACCAGATTGGCTACACCTTCCACAAAGATGTTCTTAGTGGGCTCATCGGCTGCCAGCGCCCCGCTTTTATACAGCTCTTCCAGGCTTTTCATCAGCCGGTCATACTCGCTGCGTTCCTGGTCAATGCGCCGGATCAGTTCTGCTTTTACGTTGCTCAGCACCCAGCCGCGGAAATTCTGGTTAATGTAGTTAGCTGCTGTGTTCAGATCATCCTGATCCAGATCGCGTTCCAGACGCATCATGCGGTCATGCACCACGCCTGATTTCATCACCACTACAGCCAGCACGCGATTATTGCCCTGGCGCGAAAAATAAACGTGTTCCAGCGAGTTTTTTGGCCCGGCATTCCCAATGGCAACGCCCACCCCGCTGGATACCAGTGAGAGCACGTGTGAGGTCCTCTCCAGAAACTCCTGTACGTCTACAGTGCCTTGTAAGGTGTCTGAAATCAGCGTTTGGTCAGCCACAGAGATCGTCGCGCGCCCGGAGATCTGATCAACGTAGTAGCGGTACGCCTGTGGAGTAGGCACCCGGCCCGCCGAAGTGTGTGGCTGCTCCAAGAACCCGGTGTCAGAGAGGTCTGCCATCACGTTGCGGATGGTCGCCGGACTCAGCCCATCTTTATTCAGACGTGAGAGCGTGCGCGACCCTACTGGCTCACCGGTTGAAATATAGGTCTCAACAATTGCGGTGAGGATTTCCCGTTCGCGCGGGCCCATTGATCCTGGGTTTGGCATAACCTAAAACTAAATAAGTCATTTATTTACAATAATTTAATGTAAATAAGTGACACCTCCCACAGCTTAGATTGTAGGAATGTTAGCGGGTTATTGTCAAGATGGCACTTTGGGGGGAAGAGTGCTAAAGACTCCAGAGGCATGACCTTTATTGAGAAAACGAAGCTCTGGACGAAGGCTCGGCATTTTCTCAGGCTTAGTCTCCGGCGATCGCTAACGCTATGGTGGTGTCGAGCGCTCGAACGGCGTTATCCATTTCCCGCTGGATGTCTGGTTCATCAACGCGACTCTCTAAAATAATCGGCACATCATGGGCAATGAGCTTAGCAACGCGTCGAAAAGCCATAACGGCCTCAAGTGAGAGTGGATCATGCTTGCTTTGGGCATTGACCTCGCTAACATGCAATTGGCGAAGCTTATCTCGAAACTGAAGAACAATCTGGGCCGCTTCACTCATAGTAGGATCGACCTGACGCGCGTGACCGATATCGAAACATAATGAAGCTTGGGGAAGATCGGCGAAGAGTCGGGCCAGGTCAGAGGCGGTCTGTCCGACAGGCTTACGGATATCCATGTTTTCCAAATACAACAATTGGCCGAAGCGGTCCCAAGCTCTCGGGTTGTGCATGGCATCAGGATGAACAATGATAGGCCATTCCCGATTTTGTATTTGTGCTAGTAACTCGAGCGCAATATTTTCGTACTCAGGATCTAACGCACTCGGTGCATGAACTGAGACATACTCAAATTGGCGGAGATCGAGATCATCAAGCAGCCCCACAAGGATAGGGAGTTCGTTTTGGCGCAAAGCAGAAAGCTCAACGGCATTGGCATTGGTGGCCCGGAGCATTTGAAGGCCAAGCTGTACATCACCACGGGCAAGTGCTCCTGTAGAGAAGCCGATCGGCGGCATTAAAATACCCCGTACTTCCGAGTAAGAGGACCGAGCTTAGGATTATCAAAGAAGATTTTGTCCAAACAGTTCTCAAATACCGAACTGATCTTCTTGACCTTATTGAAGGTTAAATCGGTTCGCGAATTCTCCGCGCGCAGAGCGTCAAGGTGTTTGCGCGACTCCTCGTCATCAAGCAGTTCTAAGAACTGTGAATACGCTGCAAATAAATCCTTTTGCGTTGTGTCCGGAACTAAATAGAGAGGAAAACACTGCGCAACGATCTCCAGAGGAGACTGTCTCACGAATTCGCGAATGTGATTCACGAGATTCTGCTTTATAACATCTTTTGCTGTGGAAATGGTGGTCTGTAATACAGGATCGAGATGGCAGCTAAAACAGAGCAGCAATCCTGAGGCAAAGATCAACTTCCTGGACATCCGGAGTTTGGCGTTTCTCAGCCCCCATCCCTTACCTCCTCGATCCCTCTGTTTACTTGCGAAATCCACGGCCATGGTGCGCCAGAAGCGTACGATGTCATTCAAAAGAAACCGAGGAACGCGATATGCTTTTCCATCCTCTGTAAGGAGGTGATTATCTTCCTCCAAATAGCGGTTGATTACAGCTTTGATCACTCGGTCGTAAGCTTTAACTTCACGGCCTACCGCGAGAGATTCAAGCAATAAGAGCACCCGCTGGGTCGTGTTCCTGTTGGTGTCAGCGTGACCTCCGATCTGGTGAACAATCTCATGACTGAACGCCAGATTCCCGAAAATCCCTGTCTGGCCCGGTAAAGGGAACCGATCTTTATGCTCCTTCAGGACTCGATAAATATCTTGAGCAATGAGAAGATGATCCGAATTAGCTTGCCCATCGACCAAATAGGTCCAATCAAGATCGCTACCACTGGTCCATTCGCCGCGGGCGAGAGAGCCAAATACCACGAGGCTGGCAGTGTTTGAAGCGTAGGTGTAAGGCTTGCTAACTTCTCCAGTCAGAAGTTCATCGAGTTCGCGCCTTCGATCGATGGCATCTTTACGTACCTTAGTTAGAATTGGGCTATTTAGCAGCGGCAACTCAGGCACAATGTTTGATCCTGAAGTCATTGGTGGCATTGTAACAAACTTCGTCAATTTTTCGCCTATGTCTAAATTGCCCCAGAGTTGGGCCAACATTCGCTCTACTGCACTTGAATCACATCCCCTGGAGGGGCACTGCTTTTGACTTCGGCCACGCGCATGACAACCTGCCTGGCGAAGTCATAGAGAGACTTGGCATGGGGAGAGTTTTCGCCTTCTAGGACTGCGGGCTTGCCCGTGTCGCCGCCCTTGCGGATGTCAGGATCAAGCTCAATCGATCCGAGGAAAGGCACGCCGAACTGCTGCGCTGTCCGAGCCACGCCGCCTTTGGAAAAGATATCGATCTCATGATGGCAGTGTGGACAGACAAAGTGGCTCATGTTCTCCACCAACCCCAGGATATCGACCCGCGCGGTGCGAAACATCTCAATGGCCTTGCGCCCGTCCTGGAGAGAAACATCAGAAGGAGTTGAGACCACAACTGCTCCGGTGAGCGGCACGGTCTGAAACAGTGAGATCACCACGTCGCCCGTGCCGGGAGGCAGATCAACTACCAGATAGTCCAACTCACCCCACTCCACCTGCTGTAGAAATTGGCGAATGATGGAATGCAGCATAGGGCCGCGCCATACCAGCGGCTTATCGCCGGGGTTCAGCAGCCCGACAGAGATCACCTTCACGCCAAAATTCTGCAGCGGTTCAATACGGTTTTCTGTGAGCACCCGCGGCTGCTGGCTGGTGCTCATCATCAGCGGGACGTTGGGACCATAGATATCGGCATCGAGCAAGCCGGTCTTGTGGCCCATTTTGGCCAGCGCTACAGCCAGATTCACCGCAACCGTGGTTTTGCCGACTCCGCCTTTGCCCGAGCCAATGGCAATAATGTTGGTGACGCCGGGGAGCGGAGTTGGCCCCTGCTGCGGCGCTGCATGTGGATGTCCGTGAGCCATAGGTAAACCTTTATTATACGGGTTTAGCAGGGACCAAGATTATTCCTTGGCTTTCGTTCGGCTGCCGAGTTCCCACTTTCTCAGATCGCGGCGTCGTCCTGCATCTTCATAGCGCCGTTTCTCTTCATCGGTCTCCGGGATAACGTGCGGCACGGATTTGTGCCGGCCGTGCTCATCCACGGCAACGAACGTCAGGTACGCTGAGGCCACGTGCCGCGTGGTGCCGGCAATATAGTTTTCCACCCAGCACTTCACGCCGACCTCCATTGACGTATTGAATGCCCGATTAATGGAAGATTTCAGGATCAGCAGATCGCCGATGCGGACAGGCAGGCGAAAGTCAATATGGTCCATGGCCGCGGTGACAACGTGGCTATGCGAATGCCGGTGGGCGGCCAGAGCGCCTGCCATATCAATCATGTGCATCAGACGTCCGCCCAGCAGGTTTCCCAACGGATTTGCATCATTGGGCAGGACTACCTCTGCCATCTGTGATTGCGAGTCCTGCACCGTCCGCGGTGTTTTATTGTTATGATTCTGCTCCATCGATGCATTGTAACTGCTAATCCCTATTAAGAAAGGTGCTGCGATGAGAAAGGGCTGGCTGGCCGGGTGTCTTCTGCTGAGTGTCATTGCCACAGGCAGCCTTCCCGTAGTTCCGGACTCAGGAAAGGTTATCGGCAACACATTTGAATCCACCTATTTCAATTTTCGCTACAGCTTTCCAAAGGGCTGGTCCGCGGTAGACGACGACGTCCGCATGATCGAGAACCGGAATCGCCATGATAGCCAGGCATAGAAAGAGCGTCAAAAACTCCCTCCTGATACGGAGACCCACACAACGATCCTCGTTCAGGAACTCTGGGATTACGACTTGCTGATTGCCACTCCCGCCCGACTGCCTGCAGGCAAGCACGCGGGACTACCGCACATCTTCATTTGGGCAAGGGAGCGTTTTAGCACGTTGAATGAAGCGGGGGACAACGCAAAGCTTTTAAGCTCGCTCCCTGGCGTCAAAGTCCTGCGCAATCCCGAGGATGTGGCTATCTCCGGGCACAAGTTTGTGCGAGCTGACTTCGTCCATCATCATCATGACTATGAGGCGTTATTTGTAACAGTTATAGGCGAATATCAACTTGGTTTTGAGTTCAGAGGCAGGAGTGAAAGGGAGATAACGAACCTTGCCGCATCCATGAAGGACCTGCAATTTAGCAAGCGCTAGGACTTTCGCGGACGCCGCTCAAGATAAACAGCCAAATAGCATTCAGCTTGCCGCTGCAGGCACGCATCACGCAAAGGAGCCGACCATTTGTGTTCTGTGCAGTCATATTCCAGGCGACCATACTCTACCGGTTCATGATCGCATTCGCTTACGTAATGGAGTATTACACGCGAGCCCTCATCGCGAGCCACCGCAAAACGTACGCCATCGGCATGGCGTGATTTCGGCATCCGGGGACAGCCAAGAGCATTGCCCAGATTACAAAAATCGCGCAGCTCGGTTTCCGTGGGCGTAGTTTCTTCTGCACCCGCGTGGCAGGTTCCGGCAAAACCCGCGCCTAGCGGCAAGCGGGCAGGAAACGGCCAGCCAAGGGAAATGCGATCAGTGGGGAAGAAATACGGGCAAGTCACAGTACCGCCGATGGTAGCGCTAAAGTCTGGATAGAGTAAAGTCGAATCATGAGCTGCCCTGTGGAAATCACAATCTATTGGAAATCACATAGATATGTGATTTGTTCTCTCTGCAAAGACGGTTGAAAATTGCAAAGCCATTCCACCGCAAGCACATGCCTGTGATAGATTTTTTCCATGCCTGAACAGAATCGCCTGCAGATGCTGACGGAATTCCTGCAACAAAACCCTGGCGACGCTTTTGCCCGCTATGGCCTTGCCATGGAGTACTCCAAGGCCGGGCAAACCGAGCAGGCGCTGGCTGAGTTCGGCAAGCTTTTAGAACTGCACCCTGACTACACCAACGGCTACTTTATGGCCGCACAAACGCTGGAGCGCAACGGCCGTACAGATGAAGCAAAGAAAATGCTGGAAAAAGGCGTGGAGGCCGCGCGCCGGACGGGGAATAAGCACGCACTCTCAGAGATGTCGGGGATGCTGGATGAGTTGAGCTAGCCTTTTTTCTGGAACCCCGAAGCGCAGCAGGGGAACCCTACCCACTTTAGAATGGTACCCACGACATGTTGTCCTGTAGAGCTAGCCAAGAGAGCGGATTGTTAACCGTTAGAGTTTTCTGGCAATAGAGATCTCTCGCTCGCTTCGCTCGAGACTAGGAACGATCTTCCGCGCTCATGATTTCCCGGATTCCTGCCCAGGCAAGAATCAGCAGATAGGGAACCCCGATAACATCGAGCAGCGTCGGCGTCCACCATAGCTGTTTCACCCATATCGATGGGCTCGCTTCACAGGCGACCGCTCCCAGCAATCCCCCGATCTCGGAAACCGCTGCCGCTGGATTTCTTCGTCGTATCCAGGAGCAAACCATAAATTTTTTTGTGACCATTGCTGCTATTGCCAGCGCCATCAGCAGGCCAAAGGCGGTCCAACTCCCTTTTGCACCCATGCTGGAAGAACGCATATTCATTGGTTTCTTGCAGCTATACGCTGCCGTCTATTCGCAAAAATGGCGCGATTAACCGCTCTGCAATCGGCTGGGCGACCCATTTGTGATATAGCCGGGCGCAATGTTGTTTATTGCGATCATCGGCTTTTCCTCAGCGGTTTATTATTTAAGAGGTCGCCGTTGCAGTGTTTCGTTTCCCCATAGCTGCATTTTTAAAACTGCGGACAAAAATCCAAACCATCTCCAGGAGCATGGGCCCCATGATGACCAGCGTCGTAACTGAGCCGGATCTTGAACCTGCTGTGCCGGGCATGGGAGCATAAACCGCCGCGCAGAATGCCGCATTGGCGAGATAAGCAGTGTAAAGACCAGCCAGGCAGGCGGTGGTGGCGACGATGTCGCGGCGTCTCACGAATAACATTGCTCCGCTCGCGATGATGATGCCAAACGTTGGGCCAAGTATTGAAAGCCATCGCGATTCTTTCATTTGGGCAAGATTTCCGAGCCGCAAAAGGAATGGCACAGTCACCGATATCGTCCCACAAATTGAAAGAGCCACAAGCGTCCAGATCACGCGTCGTCCCACCCGCGTGGAGGATCGTGTTGAGAACAGGGAACGCATGTGAAGCCAAACCATTGGGAATGCCAGAAAAAATGGCGCTCCGAGAAGAAAGTGCCACCAGTTACCCTGATTCCCCGGAACCCTGAACCTTACAGCGTCCCAGGGCGAAGTGTAGAGCGCGATAGGAAGGAACGCGGTGGCAGCGGCTGTAAGCGATAACAGTAAGCCAATAATGTTGAACCAGAGCTGAGGCTGGTTTTTTGCCGGACTATCCATAAGAATCCTCACTCCATCCGGCTGTACTCGCCGGCCAGTGGCATCGAACGAGCTATCCAATTGCCGGTTGCTAGTAAGCTTCAGAATTTCATTGTCGCTTTACACAGAAGCCGCAGCGACTCTCTGCTTTAGTTTGCCGAATCTCCGGATGACAAACCGGATGGCCAACGTAGTGATAAAGGTAAACAGGTATCCAACAACAACAGCTATTGGGACGTAATAAGGCCCCAGGATTTCAGTCCCCATCGGCGGATTAGGGGAAACTCGCCAGGTTGATTCCTTCGCCACTCACGAACATGCCAACATTGTGGGGAAAGAACGTCTTGAGCAGCGCGGTTATGTAGAAGCAAGCTGCAACGGTGTATCCCAGCATTGCCAATACAAAAACTATGTAGCCCTGAATGCCGGTGAGGGTCCAGCGGAAAAGCGTGCGCAACATTTTCCAGGGAGAGATGCGCCATGCTGAACGATTCAAGAGCAGTTCCATGCGGTACTGACGCGCGATCTCTTCCGGCGTTCCCATTGCTTTCAGCACCGTCCGACAAGCATCGTCACTCTGCACGGTCACCTGCTCCAACCGGTCAAAGACGTGCGCTCGCAGCTCGCGTATCACCTCTTCCCGCTTGGGCTGAGCCAAATCAGAAAGCTGTGTGGAAAGCGCATCAAAATAACTTTCGATCATTGGATTGGATGTCATGGTCTCAACGTCCTTTCCCGTTCAATGCAACAACCCTTCTTCTTTGAGCCGCGCCAAAATCGGATAAACAGTACCTTCAGCCAGCACCAGATTTGAGTGCTCTTCCAGGCCGCGCAGGATCTCCAACCCATAAAGCCGCTTCTCCCACAGGCAGGCAAGGATGGCCAAATCCAGACAGCCCTTGCGCAATTGCGCTTCCCACTTCTCTGCAGGCTCCGATTTTGGTTCTTTCCGTAGTAAAGCCATATACCTTGTATAGCTATGTATATTGCAGTGCCAAGCTTTTATTTGTCAAGCAAGAATTTGCGAGCACTGCGTTTGCCTGTGTTCCTATAACTTAAAGACAACTCAATCGTGCTCCCCTGCTTCACCAAAGTTGGAAAATTTTCGGGAGGTACATGCCATCATTGATTCGCTCACGATAGTTCCAGATCTCGTGACTAGCCGGCCTATAGGACATAGCAAAACTACGTCCCTGCTTCCGGAAAGTTTTGCACGATGAGTTCATTGCGGCGAGAGTGATCCCTCGCTCGCTTCGCTCGGGATTGCAGAAGAGGCTGAATGCTGACGCTCACTGCTGAATGCTATTACGGATTGCTAGTTGATCTTCTTGGCTGCCTCGCCCATCACCTGTGAAGTTGGCTTGAGCGCTTTACGGATCCTGCGCTCCACCGCGCCGGGCAGCGTGTGATACATGCTGATGAACAGCGAATATATCCGTGGAGTCACTACTTCCCTTTTGCGCTTGAGCAAGCCTTGCAGCGTGGCTTGCGCCACCACTTCAGGCCCAACCGAATACTTCATT
>DATEHN010000062.1:0-3928 GCA_035279585.1 Candidatus Angelobacter sp.
GAACTACTACGTGGACAATCCATCCGTGGCGCAGGCGCTGGAATTCTACGTGACGCAGAGCGCAGGCGGAAACCGCTACAACTTTGGCGCGCAGTGCGACCTTGCCGGAGGAAAAAACTGGCGCATGTGGGACAACATCGGGAACAAATGGGTAAATTCAGCGGCCACTTGCGCCGCACCGCCAGCCAAGACCTGGACACACCTGGTATTTGAGTTTGAGCACCAGCCGGGCGGCACCGTGACGTTTACCGCCGTCACAGTTAACGGCAAACGCGAAGTAGTGAACCTAAGTTCGCAGCCCACGGCAGACACAAATAGCGGGCTCGATGTTGCGTATCAGTCAGACGCCAACATCGCGGGCGCGCCGTTCTCAGTGTGGCTGGACAAGGTGAGCGTCACCTACTGGTAGCGAAGTCCCTTGAGTGCGCTAAAGGGGCGGCTGGCATCCATAGAGCTCTAATGGGATTTAATAGCCAAAATTTGGTCAAACATCTCCTGAAGATATTTCGCACGTTGAACCCTTTCTTTCTTATTGTTAACGCCTTCCCTGGCCGCAAGCGCATACGGATCGGGTGGAGCATCAGCGAATTCCTGGAGTCTGGCTTTTAATGATACGTGGTCAAGCACATTCAATTGATCGCTGTATTCACAAAGTGTCATGAGGAGGGTAAATGCATTTGACTTGGCATACCAAAACGAATCAGACCGAAAGCGCAATCGGTTGAAAGATTCGGCTGCCCGCTCAACCTTATCTACAATATTTTGTCTTTCTGGAAAATTATCAGCCCTGGCATCTAGATGCCGGGTGGCACCTTCATTGCGGTTATAGTATCCATCTAGAATGGTTGCCATTATATTGAGAGTGAACATTAGGTGTACTTGGCGCGATACTTCGTATTTTGTGAATATTGACGATTCGAGCACCAGGCGAACATAGGCTTTAATTTTTTGTTTCTCAGCCCAATCCATGAATGCCGCAGTGATGTTTGGATCGTATTCATGCCGGTCCGGATCAATGATCTCCTCAGCTTCTGGGTCTCGCTTTAGTTCACCGGACAAAAGCTTTGCAGTTAACATAAATTCTGAAGACCCATACTCGGTTGAAAGCTTCTCGATCAGTGATAGAGCGTAGAAGGTCCGATTTAGCCGTTTGAATATCTCAATTATTTGTGGATCATCCTGCTGAAGATCAAGATCAATTATGGCGATCTCATATTTAAGAAAAGATTCTTTCTCGGACGGCGTCAACTGCGAGTATTTTTTGCCCTCAACCACAAATTTGTCATCAATGAACTCTTTAATTGTACTCAAGCGTTGTTGGCCGTCAACGAGACTTGATGTGCTCTGCATTGTGACCAGATCAATTGTGCCGCGTGAAATGAAGATTTCAGGAAACGGATATCCCAGTAGGATCGTTTTGATGAAATCGACCTTATGTGCGAGGCGCCAAACGAGCTTGCGCTGAAAAAACGGTGCCAGGATGAGCTTCTTTTCTTTGATCTCGTTGACCAAATCAACCAAATAACGGGAACGTACATTGTAGCGAATCATTGCCCAGCCTTTCTGTAAGCCTCCACTATGGAAGCATTCTTCATTTCAAAAAATCCTTCAGATAAATAAATCGCCGCATTAATATTGCGAAAGACGTCAGTATGTTTCGTGCTTAGCCTGTTAAAAAAGCTAAGCCAATTCGCTTTAAGGGTACATTCAGGCATGAGATCTGGCCGAAAGAGGCCGGATCCAAGATAGAGGCGGAAATCCTGGGCCACGCTCACTCCCTCTTTGCGAGGGAATTTTGTTTGATCTGTGTAACGTTGTGTCATCCAGTAGATAGTCTGGCTATATTCTTGGAACAAAAAGGGACTAATGATTGCGATGTCGAGATCGGAGTCGCCCTTCCTAAAATCATGCTCTGAATAGTAGCTGTAACCAGTTTGCGCAGAACCAACCACCTTCACAGCAGAAAAAGGCAGCTTAAAATATTCACAGATGGTATTTAAGATTTGAAAACCCCTGTCCGGGTCACTAGTGAATACGTGGTTAAAATCATAAAGAAGCAGCCGCCGCGCTATTGAGCGATGTGGAACGGAAGCCGCAACCATTTTGCCAATGGTAGTGTCCAGCTTCTTTTTAGCGTCGGTCATGAATACTTGCCTGATATTTGTTGTCGCATTATAAGGCAATCTGCCGCTCAACGGTTGCAATTCGGGTTACTAGTCTGCTGCTTACCTTGATTTCAACGTCCCACTAGCCTGCATTATTCATGAAGGTGCGTTTGACCAAGATAGTGTGGCAGAGGAAGCGGCTGAGGGTATTGGGAAGTAGTGGCCCGCTTCTTGGCCGTGGTTTTGTTGCTTTGCTGACCAGGGTTGCGAGTCCTGGAGCTGGATTGCGGACAGAGCTACGCTTTGCCGATGGCGACGAAAAATGTTTTGAACTATCCCGCCCGAGCCGAGGTTAGCCGGACAGGGCGCCCACGGCCAGCGCCACTTTGCGGAAGGCGGGAAGAAACGGGAATGCGGCCGGCAGGTGGACCACCACACGCCGCACCGAGACCAGCACGCGAGCGCCGAGTTTCAGCAGTCGTTCGCGCAGCATCCAGACTTGGGCGCGGGCGCAGTTGGTGCCGGTGGCTCGCAGGCGCAGTTCCTGCATCAGCACGTAGGCGGCGGCAGTGAGCAACACGCGGAATTGGTTAGCCCAGAAGCGGGTGCAGCTGGTGCGGTCGATCTGCAGATCGTGCAGTTCCTTGATGCGGTTCTCGATCTCACCGCGCTGGCAATAGACCTGCTCGTAGAGCCACTGCGGACTCTGTTTCATGTTGGTGATAAGGAAGCGCGGATTGTCTTTGGGCTTCTTGCCCTGGGCGCGCACCACCTCGGCCTTGCAGAGGACGCGGCGGGGTTGGAGCCAGGTTCTGGCGGCATAGCTGGCTTCGCCATAGACGTGCTCGGTCTGGCCGCTGTGCCGGGAGAGCTGGCGGGCCTGCTTCATGGTGGACTGGGCTTTGCGCTTCAACACCGCATTTTTGGCCATGGCCACCACGTACTCCACTGCGGGCTCGGCATCCAGCAAGGCCAGCACATGGGGATGGGCGAAGCCGCCGTCGAGCCGCACGCGAATGCGCACGTCGGGCAGGAGGCGGAGAATCAGCAGCAGCAGTCGCCGGAGAATCCCGACCGCGCCCACGGCTGCCGTCGCGTTGCCGGGACGCAACACCGCAGCACATAGATACTGCTCCGCTTCGTCATTAAAGGTGACAAAGGCCAGCACCGGTAAGTAACACCAAGTGTCGTAATGGCCGTTGAAAAACGACAACTGCTGGGCGCCGTGGGTGGGATCGTCGGTCGGATCCAGATCGATGGTGACCCGGCGAATCCCGCCACGCAACCGCTGGGCATGGCGCTGGATCACGCTGGCGGCCAGGGCTTCGCCCATACGATAAAGATCCTTGCGTCCACTGGCGTTCTCCCAACGCGACAGCGTCGGCTGGGAGGCCAGATCGTGGCCAGCGATAGGGTCGCGACCGAGCAACATTTTGTGCACCGGGTCGCCGGCCAGACGGGCCGAGTCATTGGCGTCGGCATAGCCGCAGGCCATGGCGAACACACGTTGCGCCAGCAAATCTTCGAGCCTGTGATCGATCTTGCCCGCTTGTCGCTCGTCCTGGAAACATCCCGCCAGACGCTCGATCAACCCGTAACGGCGCTCCGCCGCCTTCAGCAAGATCGCGCCGCCATCGGAGCTGCCCTGCTCTTGATCGAACTGCAATACCGTGGACTTCGGAAAAATATCGGAGAACAACAAACGCTGTGTCGTGCTATCGTCATTCATGCGGAAGCCTCTTGCGTTGCTTCAAACACTGTCTTGACAACATGTTTGTAGCACAAGAGGCTTCTCGTGTTTCAATCTTCATGAATAATGCGGG
>DATEHN010000063.1:0-6800 GCA_035279585.1 Candidatus Angelobacter sp.
AATGGGCGGCGATGCCGGTGCGGGACCGGCTGAAGGTGCTGAAGCGCTTTGGGCAGTTGCTTTGCGATCAGAAGGAGAAAGTTGCTGCGGTGATCAGCCGCGAGGCGGGCAAGCCCGAAGCAGAGGCTTTATCAACGGAAATCCTGGTGGTGCTGGATACGGTGAAGTACCTGAGCGATTACGCTCCGCAATTTTTGCTGCCGGAGGCGGTGCCGCATGGCAATCCGGCGATGAAGCTGAAGCGGGGGAGGCTGCTGCGGGAGCCTTACGGGGTGATTGGGATCATCAGTCCGTGGAACTATCCTTTTAGCGTGCCATCGGTACAGACGTTGACGGCGCTGGCGACAGGCAACGGGGTGGTGCTCAAGCCTTCAGAATTCACGCCGTACTCATCGCTGGAATTGCAGCGGCTGTTGATGGAAGCCGGCCTGGACCGGGATCTGCTGCAGGTGGTTACCGGCGATGGCAGTGCAGGCGCGGCGTTGCTGAATGCGCGCATTCAAAAGATTGTTTTTACCGGCAGCGTAGCCACAGGCAAGCGGGTGGCCCAGACGGCCGCGGGGCGGCTGTTGCCGGTGGTGCTGGAGCTGGGCGGAAAAGATCCGATGATCGTGCTGGAAGATGCCGACGTGGAGGTGGCTTCCAGCGCCGCTGTGTGGGGAGCTTTTGTAAATGCCGGGCAGGCATGTTTGTCCGTGGAGCGGTGTTATGTGCATGAGCGGATCTACGAAAAGTTTTTGGAGGAGTGCGTAGAGAAGACAAAAAGATTGAGGGTCGGCAGTTCCCAAGCACAGCCAGGCACAGTCGGGATTGACTGTGCTCCGCAAGCGTCAACGCATGAAAGAAAGGCACAGGCAAGAGTGCCTGTGCCACAAAATCAGGGAAGATCCAGCACAGCCGAGGCACCTCCACCCCAGGAACACGCAAAAGCGGCGCGTCCTGGGGACCCCGCGGCTGTGCCACATGATTCTCGAGATTCTGAAATCGACATGGGGCCGATGATCCACCAGCGGCAGTTGCAGATTGTGGAAGCGCATGTGAAAGACGCGATTGGTCGTGGCGCGCGGTTGCTGGCCGGGGGAAAGCGGCTGCCGGAGCTGGGGCCGAACTTTTTTGCTCCAACCATCCTGGCCGATGTTGACCACTCCATGACCGTGATGCGGGAAGAGACGTTTGGTCCGGTGCTGCCGGTGCGCAGCTTTAAGACTGAAGATGAGGCAATCGCGCTGGCTAATGATTCTGAGTTCGGGCTGGCGGCCAGCATTTTTACCGGCAATCGCAAGCGAGGTGAAGAGTTGGCGCGGCGCATTGATGCCGGAACCGTGATGGTAAATGACGTGGTGGCCTGCTTTGGCATTAGCGAAGCACCGCATGGAGGCGTGAAAGCGAGCGGCATTGGACGCACGCATGGACGCTTTGGCCTGGAAGAGATGGTGTGGCCCAAATATGTTGACTCTGATCGCCTGCCGCGGATGAAAAAATTGTGGTGGTACGGATACGGTCCGGCCTTTGCGCAGCAGATGAGCGGCTTTGTGGAGATGCTGTTTGCGCGCAAGTTAACAAAACGGATGCGAGGAGCGCTGAAAAGCACACAAAGCTATCTCCGCAGGCGGCTTCTTTGAGAGTAAAATCGGCTTTAGGATGATTTTACCCATACAAACTGAAAGCGGTTTATAGGGGTTTTTATAACCTGTGTCGCCCCTTGGGGATCAACAAAAGTGACGCTGAAACACTCTCATCTGGTCTACGATTGGAACTCGGTTCCGGGGGCTGAATTTAAACCTCCAAAGCAGGTCATGCTGGACGATGAGTCACTGCGCGACGGCCTGCAATCGCCTTCAGTAAAAGATCCTGCGATCGACGAAAAGCTGCGGATTCTCCACTTGATGGAGGATTTGGGGATCAACATGGCCGATATCGGCCTGCCCGGGGCGGGGCCGCGTTCCGTGGCTGACGTGGAACTGCTGGCCCGCGAGATTGCCACCTGCAGGTTGAAGATCAAGCCAAATTGCGCCGCCAGAACCCATGAGAATGATATTCGCCCGGTAGCGGAGATTTCCCAGCGTGCCGGCATAGCGATTGAAGTGGCGTGCTTTTTGGGGTCCAGCCCTATCCGCCGGTACGCGGAGGACTGGACTGACGATTTTCTCTTCCGCACCACGGAGAAGGCGGTGTGTTACGCACGCTCTTTGGATTTAGAAGTGATGTATGTAACGGAAGACACCTCGCGGTGCGATCCGGAGACGGTGAAGCGGCTCTACTCGACGGCCATTGACTGTGGGGCAACGGCGATCGTGATTTGTGACACGGTGGGCCACGCTACGCCAAGCGGCGTGCAGGCGCTGATCCGCTTTGTGCTGGATGAGGTAGTGAAGCCTTCAGGGCAGAAAGTCAGGGTGGATTGGCATGGGCATTCTGATCGCGGGCTGGCGGTGGCGAATTCACTTGCGGCGCTGGCGGCGGGAGCAGACTGCGTTCACGGTACGGCGCTGGGGATCGGCGAACGAGTGGGAAACACGCAGATGGACCAGATGCTGGTGAACCTGAAGCTGATGGACATCGCGCCATGGGCGGAGCAGGACCTGACGAAGCTGAAAGAGTATTGCCAGACGGTATCGCAGGCGACGGGAGTGCCGATTCCGAGGAATTATCCGGTGATGGGAGAAGATGCCTTTCGTACAGCCACGGGCGTCCATGCGGCCGCTGTCATAAAGGCATTTAAGAAGGGCGATATTGAACTGGCCAACTCGGTTTACTCGGGTGTACCCTCGCATTACTTCGGCCTGGAGCAGATCATCGAGATAGGCCCGATGTCTGGGAAGTCCAATGTGATCTTTTGGTTGGAGCGTAAGGGAATAACCGCTACTGAGGAGCTGGTGGAGCGGGTTATGCAGCGGGCCAAGGCGTCAGATCGGTGTCTGACGGAGGATGAGATAATCGCCTGCTGCCAGAAAGTCGCGGCAGATACTTAATCCTGCCTTATGTTTAGGGCGAAAAAAGGCGCGAAACTTTCCATCCTGAAGTGGGTTTGAAATTGATAACACTTTGAAACTTCCCTTTAAAGGAGAACGAATGAAAAAGCTATTTCTAATTGCGTGCACACTGGTACTTGGCGGCGCGTTGTCGGTTGCGCAGACAGGCACCGGAAGCACAGACCAGGGCACAACCAAAACCACCACCAGCACCAAAAGTGGCAAAAAGAGCAGCAAGACTAAATCGCACAAGGGGGGTAAGAAGTCGAAGAAGGGCTCCACCTCCACCACCCCGCCTCCGAAATAAGTTTTTGGAAAATTAGTTCACAGAGCGGCCGGCTAAAAATCTGGCCGCTTCTTTTTTTCCGTATCTATGGGTAAAATGTTGCGCGCCACAAATTCCCCCAGAAGGTTCATTGATTTCAAAACCTGATTGAGATTCAAGGAGACTGAATGAAGAAGCTAACCACCATCGCGTTTGCCTTGCTGCTGGGCGCTACTCTTTCATTGGCCCAGGCAACAGGCGGAAGCACAGATAACTCTTCCACCACCAAGACCTCCAAAACCACCGCACATAAAGGTGGGAAGAAGGGACATAAGGGAGGCAAGAAAAGCAAAAAGAGTTCTGGCGGGTCCACCACGCCTCCACCGAAATAACTTTTAGGCCAGATCAAGACTCAAGCGGCCCTGATTCAGGCCGCTTTTGTTTTTGGCTCGGGATCAATGAGCCATAGAAGAAGCTTTGACAACTTCAACCAGAAACTCTGGTTTCGATCATGGGTTCATTAGTGCGGGTGCCCTCAACAACATTTCAAAGGAAGGAGAATTGAATGAAGAGAGTTTTTTCGTTCGTAACCATCGTCTGCCTGGCCGCGGGCCTGGCTCTGGCGCAGACGGGCGGCGACAAAAGCAGCCTGAATCCTCAACCGCTGCCGCCGGGCAAGAAAGCCACAACATCAACCAAAACCACAACCAAGTCCAAGAAGGGTCACAAGACAAACGCGAAAAGCAAGAAGGGTTCCACCTCCACGACTCCGCCACCCAAATAGCGTTTAGTACTGATCTGTTCCACCGAGCGGCCTCTTGCGGGCCGCTTTTTTTTGCGGTCTGATTTTGGTCGCTGTGCAGAGAGTTATATAGTAGTTAGCGACGTAATGGCCAGCCGCCCTCCGATCTCAAACGCCTCTCCACTCTCGCCACCACGGGAGATCGCGCGCATTGCTGAAATGCGCAGTGTCCACTCCGCATTTATTTACCTGCACAACCAGGAAGCCGAATTCCGCCGCTGGCAGCGCGAGCTTACTGAGATTCCAGCGCCTCCTTTTGGTGAAGCAGCGCGGAGTGAGTGGTTGCGTGCAAGGTTCACAGCGCTTGGCCTGGAAGACGTTCATATTGACGAACTGGGTAACGTCCTTGGCCTGCTCGCGCCCAAGCCACAAGCTCCTTTGATCGCCATCAGCGCCCACCTCGACACAGTTTTTCCCAGCGGCACAACGCTCAAGACGCGCGAAGAAGGCAATCGCCTCTTCGGCCCCGGGATCAGTGACAACGCTGCCGGCGTGGTCGCGGTCCTGGCCACCGTGGCCGCCATCAAGCGAGCACAGCTTCAGCCAGCTACAAACATTCTCTTCGTCGGCAACGTCGGTGAAGAAGGCGAAGGCAATCTGCGCGGCATGAGACATCTTTTCTCCGTGCCGCGCTGGCGAGACGCCATCCAATCTCTGCTGGTGGTTGACGGCGCCGGTACTGACACGTATGTAACCCAGGCGCTGGGCAGCCGGCGTTTTGAGGTCGCTTTTCGCAGTCCGGGCGGGCATTCCTGGAGCGACTTCGGCGTGCCCAATCCTATTGTTCTGCTTTCTCGTGCTCTCGCTCGCTTCAGCGAGGTTCATATTCCCGCTTCGCCGCGCACCACGTTCAACATCGGCGTGATCTCCGGCGGAACTTCGGTTAACTCCATTCCAGAATCTGCCACGGCGCGTGTCGATCTGCGCTCGGCCTCCATGGAAGAGCTGCAAAAGCTGGAAGACCGCCTGCGCGAATGCGTGGCTGAGGCCTGGAGTGAAGCGCCGATTTCTTATCGTGCGGGCGAAGCCAAAGTTACGCTCGCGATAGAGAGTATTGGCGACCGTCCGGCGGCCAACCTGCCCGCCGCCGCGCGTATTCTGCAGCTTGTTCGCGCCGCAGACAAGCATCTGCGCATTGAATCACTGCCTCGTCTGGCTTCCACTGATGCCAACATGCCTTTGTCACTGGGCATTGAAGCTACAACCATCGGCGCCGGTGGCGATGGTGGCGGCGCGCATACCGTGCGTGAATGGTTTGACTGTACCAACCGCGACCTTGGCCTCAAGCGGATTCTGCTAGTCTTATTGGCTCTTACCGGAGTGCATGAATGAAAATTCTCTTTGCTGTGACGGTGGTGCTTACCATGGCAAGCTTGTCTTCCGCTCAATCAACAAAAAATCCTGCTGAAATTATCTTCATGAATGGTGACATCTATCCTGCCGCTACAGCCAAACGAGAGCAGGCTATCGCAGTCACGAACGGGAAAATCATCTCTATCGGTTCAAATGTCGGCGTCCAGAAATTCAAAGGGCCCAAGACCCAGGTCGTCGATCTTGGTGGCCACTTCGTGATGCCCGGCTTCAATGATGCTCATGTGCATCTTGGCTCTGCCGGATTTGAAAAGCTCAACGTGGACCTGGTTGGTTGTAAGTCGCTCGATGAGATGAAGCAGCGCATTGCCGACCGCGTGAAGACCGCTGCGCCCGGCGAATGGATACAGGGTGGCGGTTGGGACCACACGCTTTGGGCGGAGCAAAAAACGCCTACACGCGCGGACATGGATGCTGTTACGGGAGATCATCCTGCCATCTTCAGCCGCGTGGACGGGCACATTGCCGTCGCCAACAGCGCAGCTCTGAAAGCTGCGGGGATTACTGCACAAACAGGAGATCCGCAGGGCGGAAAAATTGATCACGACGAAAAAGGCGAGCCTACAGGCATTCTGCGTGAAACGGCCATGCGAGCGGTCTTCAGCAAGATTCCGTTACCCACCATGGCACAGCGCCGCCGTGCCGCTGAGCTTGCGCTTGCAGATGCGGCCCAATCCGGCATTACCTCAGCCCAGGACAACTCTGATTGGAATGACTTTCTCACCTATGAGCAACTGGAAAAAGAAGGCAAGCTGACGCTGCGTATCGCGGAGTGGCTGCCTTTTGATGCCTCGGTAGAGGAACTGAAAACCAAACGCGCACACCACAAAGCTGATGATCCCATGCTCCATACCACCATGCTCAAGGGCTTTATGGATGGCTCTTTGGGTTCACGCACGGCAGCCATGCTGGCGCCTTACAGTGACGATCCTAAGAACTCCGGCCTTCCGCGCTACGACCAGGATAAGCTCAATGCCATGGCCGCGGAGCGAGCCAAGGCCGGTTTCCAGCTTGGCTTTCATGCCATCGGTGACCGCGGCGCTCGCATGGCGCTGGAGGCTTTTGCCTACGCGATTGAAAAAAGCGGCAAAAACAATTTGCGCTTCCGCATTGAGCATGACCAGGTCATCGCGCCGGAAGATTTTGAGAAATTCAAAAAGTTGGGTGTGATCGCCTCCATGCAGCCCAACCATCTGCTGACGGATATGAATTGGGCGGAGTCGCATCTTGGGCCTGAGCGGGCCAAATATTCTTATGCCTGGCGGACGTTTCTCAATGACGGTGTTCCGCTGGCCTTCGGCACGGATTATCCCGTGGAACCCATCACGCCGTTCCGTGGCCTCTACTGTGCCGTCACGCGCAAAAATGAAGCAGGCACAAAGGAATATTT
>DATEHN010000064.1:0-6452 GCA_035279585.1 Candidatus Angelobacter sp.
AATGGGCGATGGATGTGGCAGTAAACCACGATTGCGGCGGGCTGGCTTTTGTAGGTGCTTTCCAGTTCGGCGTCATCGGCTGTATCCATGGGCGCACGCCAGAGATTGCCGGGGCTGGCGTGCAGCAACACAAGCTCCTGATGGTTTTCGATTCCAAAGCGGAGTTCTGTGGGAAGGCGTTGCAACCATTGCAGGCGTTGCTCGCCGATCATCTGTCGCGTGACCGGAGAGCAGAGATCGAACAACACCTTGAAGAGCGGCTTCAGCTTGGGCGCGGCAGCTTCCAGCGCGGGACGCGCGGCATCGCTCCAGAGCATCTCGTCGGTATTGCCCATGACTCCCTTCCACCCTTCTTGCGCAATGAGATCGATCACCTCACACGGATTACATCCGCCGTAAGGCAGGTCGCCACCGTGATAAACAACGTCTGGCTTTTGCCGGTGCAGATCTGCCAGCACGGCATCAAGGGCTGTGAGATTTCCATGAACATCAGAGATGATGGCGATACGCATGGGTTTTGCAGAGCCTAAAGCCTAGCGTCTGATCTTCGCAAAGAGTTCGGAGAGCGCAAGCCGGATGGGAGTGCCCGTAACAGCAAATTCCCTCGCCTCAAGAAAGCCAGAAGATGTGCAGTCATAACCTTTCTGGGTGGCGGGATCAAGGACCCAAATGTTCGGCACGCCAAAATCGCGATAATCAGTCACGCGTTCCTGCATGCGGCGGAGCGTATCCTCTGGCGAGAGGATTTCAATGCAGGCCAGCGGCGGCTTGGTAAGAATTTGTTCCACAGCCTCGTCGAGAGAGACCAGGCAAATATCCGGCACGCGATATTTCGTCGCTGAAATCCGAATTCGTTGTTCAGGGAGAACTTCGATATGCCACTCGTCCTGGTGCCGGCCAAACCAGAGGATCAGAGCTGCCTGTACAGCCGCATGATCATGTTCACCCACATTACGCTCCTCAACCCGTCCATCTACAAAGTCCCGGTCGGGACTATAGTTGCTATTGAGGTATTCGCTTACCGAAATTGATGTTGTGCTGGACACAGGCGAACCTCGAACGGATTCATCATACTTCACTTTGCCCGGAACAGACACTGGTTCTCCATAAAACGGTGCACTTAAAAGAACCACATCCAGCGCTGTGAGATTCCATGGACAGATGGCCATAACAGTTAGTGGGCGTGTCTCGGCCTACTTCCCAGGAAAAACGAGGACCTAAGTTCTTTCAGGCGCTCTGTCCCAACGCGAAACCCACATTCCTCGTCAGCTGTCCCAGCTCCTGAACCAGTCGTGTAGCTGTCGGCAATCGCGCCACAATGTAATTGCCGATACTTCTTCCACGCTACTTGGGATTGCTCGACCTTAGAAGCTGCCTTCAATAAACATTCAGCAACCACATAGTTACGTTCGCCAGAGGATTGTTTCGCAGTGTGCCGGAAATCCGCTGCAATCCTTGCCACCAAAGAATTTATCTCAGCGTCGACTGCAGACTTTTCCTTTGAGTAACAGTGCCGCATTTCGGCATTCGAGTAGCCCTGCTTGCCACAGGGATCAGGTTGTTGTGCGAAAACTGGTGCAACAAACATCCATATTAAGAAGATAGACGCAGTGAAAGCGCTGGGCATATTGCGAAATCTTACACTCACATTCGTCGGGCAAGATAGCTGCTCTGGACAGGCGTTCCCGCAAAGCAAGCGCCTTCATTGGCCTCAGATCTGCTTGCGGTTATCCGCATTGTTGAATAAGAAGATAAACTAGAAGGATGCCCGACGTCGCCAGCAACTCTCTTTCTAACGCCGCATCTTCTTACCTGCGTTCGGCCATGCACCAGCCCATCCACTGGCATGAGTGGGGGGCCGAGGCGTTTGAGACCGCCAAGCGTGAGAACAAGCCAATCCTGCTGGATATTGGCGCGGTCTGGTGCCACTGGTGCCATGTAATGGACCGCGAATCATACGAAAGCCCTGAAACCGCCGCCATCATCAACCAGCATTTTGTAGCGATCAAAGTTGATCGCGACGAGCGGCCTGACGTGGACAGCCGCTACCAGACTGCGGTGCAGGCGATCAGCGGGCAAGGCGGCTGGCCGCTTACTGCATTTCTGACGCCGGAAGGAAAGCCGTTTTACGCCGGAACTTACTTTCCGCCGCAGGACTACCAGGGCCGCCCCAGCTTCCACCGCGTGTTGCTGACGCTGGCCCAGGCTTACCAGGAGCGGCACGGCGAGGTGCTGGAGTCAGCAGAGAGCGTGATGGACGCCATTAGCCGCGCGGAAGGATTTGAAGGCAAGTCAGGATCGCTCAAGCCTGAGCTGATTGACAGCATGGTGGAATCGGCAGTGAAGCTTTTTGATCCGGAGCATGGAGGCTTTGGATCGTCGCCGAAGTTTCCTCATCCCACCGCCATGGATTTGTTGATGCAGCGCGCTGCTACAACCCATTCACGCGCAAAAGCGGCGCGCGAACGGGACCCTGAGACCGGCAATGAACAGTTGCTCAATATTGTGAGCACCACGCTTACAAAGATGGCACAGGGCGGAGTTTATGACCAGCTTGCCGGCGGGTTCCATCGCTACTCAGTGGATGAGCACTGGGTTGTGCCGCACTTTGAGAAGATGCTGTATGACAACTCTGAGCTGCTGAAGAACTACGTTCACGGCTATCAGCTTACTGGGAATGAATTCTTTGCGTTCGTTGCGCGCGACATGATCCGCTGGATGGACGAGTGGCTGACCGACCAGGAGCATGGCGGATTTTATGCCTCGCAGGATGCCGATATTTCTTTGGATGATGACGGCGATTATTTCACCTGGACGCTGGATGAAGCCGAGGCCGCGCTCAGCAGCGATGAACTGCAGGCGGCCATGCTGCATTACGACATTGGCGAAGCAGGAGAGATGCACCACAATCCCGCTAAAAACGTGCTGTATCTGCGGGCGAGCGCGGAAGAGATTGCGGAGCGGTTGAAGAAACCGATGACCGACGTGCAGGCGCTGCTGGATTCAGCCAAGAAGAAGATGTATGCCGCACGGCTGCAGCGGCCGACGCCGTTCATTGATAAAACGGTTTACGTAAGCTGGAATGCGCTGTGCATCTCCGCTTACCTGACGGCCGCACGGGTGTTGAAGCTGGAAAGTGCAAAACGGTTTGCTCTGCGGTCGCTGGATAGAATTCTTTCCCAGGCCTGGGACGGCAAATCAGGATTGCAGCACGTGATTGCATATTCTGATCCACAGGCAGAAAAACGGGGCGTGGCTGGCGTGCTTGATGATTATGCTTTCACGGTCCTTGCCTGCCTTGATGCGTATGAAGCTACTACAGACCTGACCTATTTCCATTTTGCCGAGAAAATTGCTGACGTGATGATTGCGCGCTTTCATGATCCGCGCGAAGGCGGCTTCTTTGACATGGCCACCGGCCCTGAGGTTGGTGACGGTCTGGTGCTGGGCGCGCTGGCGGCGCGGCGCAAGCCTTTCCAGGATTCACCCACACCGGCGGGAAATCCCTCTGCGGCAATAGCGCTGCTGCGCCTTCATGCTTATACCAATAGCGCACGCTATCGTACGCTGGCAGAGGGCACGCTGAAGGCATTTGCCGGGATCGCATCACATTACGGGCTTTTTGCCGCAGCTTACGCTTTGGCGCTGGATATGTATCTCCATCCGCACACGCAGGTGGTGATTGCCGGCACGGGAGAGCAAGCGGACCAGCTTGAATCTGCCGCACTCCAGCAGCTTTCATTGAACAAGTCTGTTCTGCATTTGCCTGAAGGCGAGATTGTGCCGCAAAAACTTCCGCCAGCGCTGGCGGAGACTATTCCTAATCTTCCGGCGATCAAAGAAGGGAAGACCGTTGCCGTGGTGTGCAGCGGATTTACCTGCCAGCCGCCGATTGAAGATCCGGTTGAGTTGAGCAAGGCGCTAACAAGAGCGTAAGCGCCCTTCAGCAAATCAGAATTATTTGTACGCTTCCAACTCCGCAGCAGCGCGATTGAGCGCGTCTGTGAGCACTTGCAACTGCTCAGTCGCCAGTTGCGCATTCCTGGCATCGATGGCTTCATTTACTCCGGGGATCACCACCGCGGCATAGCCGGTGTATTGGCCTGGAGCGTAGATCGCGTGCTTGAACCAGGGACGGTTGGGCAATCCTTGCGGCGTGAGCAGCGCCCGCTCAGTGGCAATGAGCGTTTGGTTCAGCTTGGTGACATCCTGCGGAGGATTTTTCTGGATGGCCAGCACTTTGGCGCCAGCATTCATGAAACGCGTGGCAGCATTGGCCGCCGCAGTGAAATCTGGGGCGCTGGAGCCCAGAGCCAGCCGCGCTTTCTCCTGCGAGTTCTCAATGTAAGCGCCGATCTCACGGCCATAAAGTTCGTAGTCGTAAGGCAGGACGTCAGCGGAGGCCATGTGCAGCGCCTCAATGCCGAAGACGCGGGCCATCTCCTGCTCATAAACAAAAGTTGGGTCGGCAAATTTCTTGAACCAGTTGAAATTGTCAAAGGCGGAATGGTAGACACCGTACGACCCGCTGGAGGTCATATCGGCAGAGGGGATGCCCAGGTGCTGAATGAAAGCGCTGTAGTCTGATCCGCTGCCGAGATCGCCGACAGGGACATCATTTTCAACGCGGGCGTTGGGTGAGCGGCTGGAGCCGCCGTCAGGCCCCCGGCGGGTAGCCTGGTTCTTGCGCTGCTCTTTCCAAACGTCATAGAGCATGCCGCCTTTGGGGCTGGGCACGACCTTGGTTACATCGCGCATAAAGCCTTTGAGGCTGGGCACGGCTGAGGCGCCAAAATTAGGGCCGGTGACAGCGACATCAAGGTTGAAGTAAGCAGCCGCGTGAGACAGATCTTTCTCATGCTCCTCGGCCCACTCTGTTGAACCTATCAAACCTTCTTCCTCTGCATCCCATGAGGCAAATATGATGGTGCGCTCCGGCCGCCAGCCGTGCTTCAGCAGATCTGATATTCCATGCACGCTCTCAAGCATTGCGGCGGTGCCGCTGTTCGGGTCAACCGCTCCATACACCCACGCATCACGATGGTTCCCCAGCACCACCAACTCATCGGGATACTTTGTTCCCTGAATTTTTCCGATCACGTCCCAAATCGTCCAGTAGCGGTAATCCTGCTTCAAGTGCATCTTGACGCGCACCGGCCCAGGACCAACGTGATAGGTAAACGGCAGCGCGCCCTGCCAATCGCGCGGCGTCTCCGGCCCAGCCAAATTCTGCAGGATTGGCCGAGCGTCTCCGTACGAAAGCGGCGTTGTGGGAATCTTCGGCATGCTCGCAGCTTTATCCGGCGGTACCCGCTGCGACTCCGGCAACCCCATCACGCTCGCGACGCCCGGAGTCGTGGGATCGCCGGGATACATAAACATGTACTGGATTGATCCGCGCTGCACTCCGCTCTCCGGACGCCACGGGCCTTTTGGATACACATCGCCTTTGAAGTAGCCATCGTCAATGGGATCAGAATAGATGATGACCCCGGCTGCGCCGTGTTCCTGCGCCACTAAACTTTTCACGCCGCGAAAATTATCTCCATAGCGGACAATTACAATCTTGCCGCGGACATCGATCTTCATGTCTTCGAGCTTTTTAAAATCTTCCGGGCGGCCATAGTTCGCGTACACCACTTCGGCCTCAACATCGCCTGAAGGCGAGGACCCGTTAAACGGCATCACCACCTTGGGATTGTCGGCCAGCGGGTCGCCCTCCACATGCTCAGAATGCGGGCCATTCATCTTTACGCCTGCCGGCGCCGTCACCTGCACGCTGATCTCCGCCGGCCGGTTCATCCAGACGGAATATTTCACCGTCTCGGTTTGCAAGCCGGCTACTTCAAACTGCTTGGCTACGTAGTCTGCCGTCGCTTTATCTTCCGGCGATCCCGCCACGTGAGGCTGCGCCGTCAGGATCTTTAAATGCTGCTCTGCCCGCGCCGGGCTGGGCACCTTAAGAAACTCCTGGTCCACCTGGTACTGCTTGCTGAAATCGCGAAAGCCAAACATCTCCGTTGGCACGCCCTGGGCAGGCGCAGATGCTGAAGGCGTTTGCGCTGCCTGTGGCCTTTGAGTGTTTTGCTGGGCAAAGCTGGTAAGAATCACGCTAAGAATAAAGATGGCGGCAACGGCAACAAGCTGGGCGCGTTTCAATTTGGTCTCCTGGTTTCTGAAGAAGGCTTTCATTCTGGAACTCGTGTGCCTTTTTGGGTTTCACCAACCGGCGTCGGCCTTTCGTGCTGTCTCGGGTTGGGAACGAAAAAGCTTACACTATAGAAGATATTTATTCGAATCCCCAAGATCAGGGGTGATGTCAAGCTGCCTGTGTAAAAAGCTTGAGGGTGCGATTTTTCCATTCCAGGTTGAATCTTTGGAAAATGGAGTAAATGATTCGATCCACGCTTTGCACGTTCACAAAGCAAACCATGGGCCGGGTGCGGCGCCGG
>DATEHN010000065.1:0-9877 GCA_035279585.1 Candidatus Angelobacter sp.
GGCTTGTACGCCGGGTCGTCGGCATTGGCCGAGCCCTCGAGCGCCTTCAGGGCAGACCCACGGACGATCGGGACCTCGTCTCCCGGGAAGCCGTACTTGGAGAGCAGCTCGCGGACCTCGAGCTCGACGAGCTCGAGCAGCTCCTCATCGTCGACCAGGTCCACTTTGTTGAGGAAGACGACGATCTCCGGGACCTCGACCTGGCGCGCGAGGAGGATGTGCTCGCGCGTCTGCGGCATGGGGCCGTCCGCCGCCGACACCACCAGGATGGCCCCGTCGACCTGGGCCGCGCCGGTGATCATGTTCTTGATGTAGTCGGCGTGGCCGGGGCAATCCACGTGCGCGTAATGCCGGTTCTTGGTCTCATACTCCACGTGCGCCGTCGCAATCGTGATGCCGCGTTCGCGCTCTTCCGGCGCGTTATCAATCGAATCAAACGAGCGGAATTTGATCTTGGGGTTGTTCTTGGACAACACCTTGGTGATCGCCGCCGTCAAGGTCGTCTTGCCATGGTCAATATGGCCAATCGTCCCTACGTTTACGTGCGGTTTGCTGCGGTCAAATTTTTCTTTAGCCATTGCATCTCCTCAACGCCCATGAAACCCAACGCTTCATGTAATCGCTTCAGTAATATTGATAAACTTTTCTGTACTTCTCGCGGACCTTCACATCCACTTTTTCAATCCGCTCCAGATAAAACTCGCGCATCAGCGCCTGGTCAGAAAGCGTGAGCGATTCATACAGTTGTTTGGCCGTCTTGCCTGAATTCGCCAATGTGGCATCCACCGCTTCCAGAATTCCCATCCCGGCAATCTTTTCAAATTCGCGCACATTCACGCTGCGGCCTTGCAGCTTGCTGTAAAACTTTTCCACCTCAGCCGGGCCAAGCAGCCGCTCCAATGCGGATTTCAACTGCTCAAACTCTTCTGTCTTAGCTACCGCAATCTGCGCCTGCTGATATGTCATCTGTTTCCTGCGGTATTTAGTAATTAGCCGTAAGCTCCCCGGCTATTTCGTCTCACCAGAAACGCATCAATCTTCCAAACAACGCTAAATACCAAATACTAGCTACTGATTTTCTGGAGCGGGAGACGGGAATCGAACCCGCGACCAACAGCTTGGAAGGCTGTGACTCTACCACTGAGTTACTCCCGCCCTGCTTGCTCCTACTCCTGTCCCTCTTCTTGATCTCTGTTTGCTTCTCGTTGGTCCATTCTCCAACGCAACAAAGTCAGCGCAGCAAATAATCCCAGTATCCCAAGAGTCACACTGCGAAACGGAATCTCAAGCAATGTTCCGTTTGCCCGCCGGATCTCTACTGCCCCGCTGTCCATCGTGAACCAGATCAAAGCGGCCAGAATTGCATATACCGTCATGGCAACGAAGAACCGCTTGTTTGAATCCATTCTCGTGAAACTCTGGAGCTGATGACCGGTTCTATTTAAGAACGCCTGACCGGTGACCTCTCCTCTTACCCTGCGAGTGCTCTTTTAACTTTGAGGGTTTCGCTTCACCCTCGCGCTACGCTTGCGCCACCCAGCGTTCGCTTCGCGCTCACCAGCAAACTGAGCTACATCAGCTTTTCTATACTCTGGAGCTGATGACCGGGATTGAACCGGTGACCTCTCCCTTACCAAGGGAGTGCTCTACCAACTGAGCTACATCAGCTCTGAAACTTCCCTCAAGAGCTAACGTCTTAGTAGATCCCTCGCTACGCTCGGGATTTCGGCTGAAGACTTTCGCCCGGCTAACCGCCTCGCTCACGCCTTCAAAACGCCTCAACATCAGCTCAAAACTCTGGTGCACAGGGGAGGATTCGAACCTCCGTAGCTCCGAAGAGCGGCAGATTTACAGTCTGCTACCATTAACCACTCGGTCACCTGTGCATTGAACCGAGCCCATCGCTTTTTCCAGGTTCCGCAGCAAAAGCTGCTGCGCCCTCGCACTCCGCTCGCGCTGAACGGCACTCACTTCATGCTCACCCGGCGATTCGCGCCGACTTTGCGGCAGGCTCATTATTTTGCTGGCTTGCTTACGGGCGCTCTTTCGCAAAAAAGAAAAAAGCGAATCATAAGGGACGCGCGAACATACTTCCGCATAAAACGTCAAAAACCGACGATTTGGAAAAGCTTCGTGGATTGCGTTCCGGTAGAAATTGCTATTTTTGCGCGGTGCCTGCTATGTCCGAAATACGTCCAGCTACGCACTTCGGAAATCCGTTTTTCTATCTGGAGCTGGCGAAGGGACTTGAACCCCCGACCCTCTGATTACAAATCAGATGCTCTACCAGCTGAGCTACGCCAGCACAAACCTCCCGTAACCGGGCACAAAGTTAATAAGTTAGCACACACGGCAACCTGCGTGCAACAGGCAAGATCGCCTGCGTTATAAAGGAGTTAACACCTGATTGCGCCCGTGCTGTCTATCTTACGCTTTTTGCATAGATTGCGCATGGTTTCTTAAACTCTGCCTCAAAAAACGTTAATGGGAATTATAATTTTTGGTTTTTTCTCAGGCTGTGGCTTAATTCTCAGCTCGATTGCCTGCTGATGGCAATTGAGTTTTCCTCATTGAAGAGCCCGCATCGCCGCCTCCTTCAAGAACATCCGTCGCAGCCCGGCGAACCGATTTATCTTTGTCGGGCAGCACCGAACGCCACACGTCAGTTAGGGCAGCGACTGGTTCAATCTCAGCCAAGGCAGTGGCTGCTGCCACTCGCACTTTGGGCGAAAAATGGGTCTGCGACACCTTTTCAAGGACACTGGCAGTCGCGCCATTCCCAATGTGCTGTGCCATTGTGCAAAGGAATATGTGGCCTGCAACGGACTTTTGCACGTTTGAAGTGATCTTGCCGGCTTCGGTATCAAATAAATACTGGTTTATCTTCAGAATCTCAGGAGGACTGGCAATTAAATTGATCGAAATCGAACATTCTTCCGGATGTTCCTGAGAATGGACATCCTGGCAGGCCCGGTAGAGCATTACCTTCCCCAAGGGCAAAGAGGTCCGTTCAAGCAGCTTCAACTCCACATCTTCCCCAGGCTCACCACGAATGCCCTTGCGGTCATATTCCCAGATCGTGGTTTCATAGCCCGAACCATAATGCCCAACGGTCAAAAACGAGAAGTTATGGTCATGAGGTACTCGATAATAAAATAGTTCATCCTGCCATTCACGGTCCTGAGGAAGCTTAGCTGGCGGCAGCCACAGGTTGGCCCTGACATAGAACTCCCTCTCAGTGGCCAGCATCACGGTCTGCGACGTATAAGTGTTGTCCGACTGGAAAGATTTCCAGTCTTCCAGTTCTTTATTGATACGCTCTACGATCAGGTTGCTGTTATTGGACAACTGGCGCAGCTTTGGCGCTGCTTCCGCTAGAGAATCCAGATCGCGCACGTTGATCTTATCTGCCACAAATGCCATGAACCCTTCCAGATCCAGGACTTGATCGGTTTCACAAGGGATGGTGACAGCCACGTTATGCCTCCTTTCCGTATTTTGTCAGCGTCTTCTGCGCCGCATTTCTGATGTGGGGATGATCATCTTCCAATGCCTGATGAAGACACTCAATTCCATCTTCTCTGGAGATCATGCAAATACTCTGGATCGCTGCCCAGCGCACGAAGTGCTCCGGATGGATCATAAGTTTCTTCAAAGCGGTAATTGACGTGGGCGAGCCCAGGGCTGCCAGCGTGTGACAGGTGAACTGAAGACGGGAGGATATAAGGCGTGCGGCTGCTGCCCTAATCGGTTCTAGTGTTTGCGTATCAAATATCCAGCGCAGCGGTGCCACATTTGCCGAAAGCAGTTGCAGCATCACAGCTGGACGTTGCGACACCAGCCGGAAAGTCTCTCCTGGCGCGCGAAACCGAGCTACACTGCCCGGCAAAAGGTCCTTTGTACCTACATGGAGCAGGCGTTTCGAACGATCAAATACGTCGATGCGGAAGGGTTGCTCCAGCTTATAGACTTCCACCTGTGCGCTTTCGCGCCATGCGGACATTAGAACGTTCTCCGTCAACGATGCAAGCGGCGCCGACATTTGCAGTTCCGGAGGCATAAACTTTAGGGTAAGAGAGTAACCGGCAGATTCAACCACGGCGGCTTGAAATTCAGAACTGCCTTCCAGGTAATAGAACTGATTGTCCGCGATATTATTCAGTTCAGACAGGACAAACGACTCAATAAAATCCGACGAAAGCAATTCTTGAAATGCCGGCTCGACGCTCCACAAGGTCTCGGGATTCTCAGCGCGCACCAACTCCTCCGCACGGTCGCAAAACTTTCCGAGCGCAGGAATCTTAGCAAGCCTGAACCGGTACTTATCGAGCGTCGACGGCATAACATGCCTTTGAGCTAAGCTACAGCTAGACTCCTGGAAGTTCTGGCATCTGAGGTGGAGCGTAGTAAATGACAGCTACTGTTATGCTCGCATCAATAGTAACCCCGATGAGCGAAACAGCACCATCGCCACATGAGGGAGCTGCTACTGATTCTTCCAAGTCTTCTGCAATGAACCCATTCCGTGGATGTATCACGTGCTTACCTCCTTTATTTGCAGTGGGCAAAAGTATTTCACCCAACCCAATAGGTGTCAATTATTAAAACAATTATGTTGTTTTGAAGCATGCGTTTCGCACCTACTGCCAGACTGTAAAGACGACTATTTAGGCTCGGGTATCATTAGTTTCCACACACAAATGCTGACTATAAGGTTGCCATTAAAGGGGCTATCCAAAGCCTGCTTGCGCAATAGCTCGTAAGCGTGGGACCATCTGTATCATTTCATCCGCAGGAGCATGCATGCGCAGTCGTCTATACTGGTGTTCCCATGCGTCGGTCGCGTAATGTATACCTCGCTGGTCTGTCGCTGCTTTTACTGGCAGTCGCAGGATTCCTGTTTTATCAATGCTTGAAAGCGGGGCCGCCCGCGGCGGCCCGCCTGTTGCCTGAAGGCGATCTCTTGATTTACGCCAATTTCAAGCCCATCCACTTATTCGACCTCGGCAAATCCGGCCCGGTGGAACTTGAAGGCGACTATAAAGATTTTGTCGTCCAGACGGGAATCCAGTTTGAACGCGACCTGGATGAGGTCGCCATATCGCGCCGCGATACACCTGACCACCTTGACGTGGAATCGTCAGAGATCTTTGCCGGCCGGTTCGATGCCAATCATTTGAAAACCTACTTGCAAAAGATCGCTGACTCAACCGAGCAGTATCGCAACCACACGATCTATTCCATCTCCCATGAAGGCCACCTGGTGCGCGCCTCGCTTTTGGATGACCATCGCGTTGCAGTGACAAACATGGTTTCACCTGAGCCGATGCACGGGATCATCGATCACTCTTACAAATCCACTAGCGGACCTTCACTCTTAAGCGGTCATTATCGTGATGTGCCCGCCACGAGTCTGGCCTGGCTCATTGACCGCATTCCCAACAAGCCGGACAACATAGAACTTCCCGGCGGATTTGCGATCACTCTTCCAGGCGATGCGGTCGCTGTTGCCTCCTTGCGTTATACAGGCTCATTGCTGTTTCGCGCTGATGTCTTTGCCCAAAGTGAAACGCAGGCCCGGCAGATTGTTGATGCTGCCAATACTCATTTGGCGCTGGTCCGGAGCATTGGCCAATTTGTGGGCAGAAAAGGAAATGACAAGGACGTAAAAGCTGCGTTTGATAGCATTCAGGTAGAGCAAAAAGAAAATGTGGCGACTCTTACCGCCACGATTCCGCAATCTGTTCTGAAAAAAATTTGGTCGGAAGTCAAAGAGGAAAACACTGCTCCACAGCAGCTGCCTAAGCGCTGACTACATAGCTCCGGAAGCCACCTGCTGGTTCAGGCTGAAGCGCAGATACTTGTACGGATTCACCGGCGTATTGAAGATGCGTACTTCATAGTGCAGGTGTGGGCCGGTGCTCCGGCCGCTCTGTCCTACATAGCCCAGGGTGTCGCCTCTGCGGATCATCTGTCCTGGCGTTACAGCAAATCCGGAAAGATGGCCATACAAGGTGCTGATGCCATTGCCGTGATCGATCATCACTGCTCGTCCATAGCCGTTCATAAAATCAGCAAAACGGACAATGCCGTCAGCCGGGGCAATCACTCGGGTGCCGATCTCGCTGGAAATGTCCACGCCGCGATGGAACGCTCCTTCGCCGCTGAAAGGATCAATGCGCTCGCCAAATGAACCGGTAATGCGCCCCATGACCGGCCAGAGAGTAGGCGCTGCAGCCAGCCGCATCCAATCACGCGTGCTGGTATCGCCCACCTCGCCCATGCTAATGCCGACAGAAGCTGCGCCGTTCATCGCTGTCATCCGTAGCGCGTAAAACTGCTGCAGAGAAGCGGAGACAGGGTCATCATCCTGAAATGCCGGATCTGGTTTGAGACCGTAGAGGGAGGATACTTCGCCTGCCAGGGAGCTCAGGGACTGGGCCTGCAGCTCATTCTCCTGGGCAATTTGCTCAAGCTGGCTGTACTGTGATTTCAGGGCCTTCTGTTCATCACGCAACTGGTTATAGTGTTGCGCCTTTACCACCATGCGTGTATAAGAGCCGAGCATGCCGGTAATCACCAGCATTCCAATGAGAGCGCCAGCCACAAAAACATACAAATAATGCATCGGCACGGGGATCTTCAACAGCTCCCCTTCGGCGTTCCGGGCCACCAGCATGATGTAAAAACGCTTACGCAAGTGAACAACTCCGCTTGAAAAGATTCTGTTTCAAAATTGCTTAGGCTACTCTTCCTTGAACTGCGGTTCCCTTGGGGCTGCTTGGCTGGCCCCGCCGAATACTTTCGGCTGGATTATTTCCGCTGGACCGCGGGAAGAATCCGGGGAGTTGAAGCGGCCAGTGGACTAGTAAAACTTTGCATAAACCTTAACAAGTAGCTTACCCACTGTCAATGTCCCAGTGGTTAGCTCCAGTAACGAAGGTCTGTCGTTAGAATATTTTAGGAGCCTGTACCGGGCTATGACCTTAAGTTCCACTTATGCCCTTCGTGTTTCGTAAGACGAGTGAGATTGGTGCGCATAGATTCACAATACGACTCATGCAATGTGGACAATTACTTTGGGGTTAAGGCCAGATTGATCCCTGTTGCGATATCGGCACAAGTCATTGTTTTTGATATGGTTAGACGATGTCTACAGTCATCATGAGAGAACGGCAGCTCATCCAACGAATCGTGGCGCGAACCCGCTTTACCGCTGGGTCTCGAGTGGTGCACGGCATCGGCGACGACTGCGCTGTTCTTGAGGTTCCACGCGGTAGACAGCTCATAGTCACAACTGATCTTTGCGTGGAAAACGTCCATTTTCGTCACAAATGGCATCCTGCTCACAGTGCCGGCCATCGCTGTTTGGCTCGCGGTTTGAGTGATGTTGCCGCTATGGGCGGCACGCCGATAGCGTGTTTCTTGTCACTTGGACTGCCGCCGAAATTGCCTCAAGTCTGGGTTGATGGCTTCTTGGGCGGTCTTGGCGATCTTGCCCGGCGCTTCCACACACAGCTTGCCGGCGGAGATATTTCATCAGCCCCAAAAATCGTTGCCGATATTGTTGTCGTTGGCCATGCGCCATCAGGTAAGGCAGTTCTTCGTTCTGGCGCCAGTCCAGGCGACCACATCTATGTCACAGGTTCACTCGGCGGCTCCGCGGCAACCTTGCAACAGCTCCGTGCGGGCAAAAAGATAAAGGCCACCCGATCTAACCCTCATTTTTATCCCCAACCGCGAATTCAAGTGGGCCAGTGGCTGCAAAAACGCACCTTGGCCACGGCCATGATCGACCTGAGTGACGGATTATCGGTTGATCTGGCGCACATCTGCGAAGAGAGCCATGTCTCCGCCACCATTTGCGCCGGACAAATTCCCATTGCCAAAGGCTCGAACCTTCGCCAAGCCCTCCATGGTGGTGAAGACTATGAACTGCTGTTCACTGCCCCGAAGCGCGCAAAATTGCCTGCGCAAATTGCCGGGGTGCCTATTACCAGGATCGGAACCATCTCAGATACTTCAAATTACTCGTCAGCAATACAGATTCTGGGTGAGAATGGCACGGTACGGCCGCTGCCGCAACAAGGCTGGGAGCACTTTCGGCGATAAATTGGCACGAAATGGAAGGCTCAGCCTTGCATTCTAAGCGGCAAATAAGTAACTTTTCCCAGATCAAAACGTAGGATGGTTATATGAGCTCTCCCACAAGTCAGACACCGCCACCACCGTTTCCCAACCAGCCGCCTATGCCGATAATGCCTCCCGAACCAGCAGGCCCCGGGCTTTCCGAGCCGCGGCGGCTGGTCAACGTCTTTATTGCGCCAAGTAAGACGTTTATCGATTTGAAGCGCAAGTCGAGTTGGTGGGTACCGTGGTTGATTACAGCAGTTTTTTCGCTGATGTTTGCCGTAGTGGCTGTGCAGAAGATCGACATGGCTCATTTTGTGCAGGAGCAGATCGACAAATCTCCGCGACAACAAAAGCAGATGGAACAAATGAGTCCCGAACAGCGCGCCCAGAACCTGGCAATCCGGGCCATGATCACTAAGGTATCGTTTTACCTGTATCCGCTTTTATCGCTGCTTGGTGGACTTATCATTGCGGCGATCTTGATGGCAGTGTTCAATTTCGGATTTGGGGCTGAGGTCCCTTTTTCCCGAGCTATGGGAGTGGTTTTCTATGCAGGACTGACGGGCATTGTGCGCGCAGTTCTTCTCACCATTAGCTTGTTGACAGCCTCAGATCCGTCAACGATAGATATCACTGCCAATCCCATGCCAACGAATCCAGGGTTTTTCCTGGATCCGCAGGGCAATCAAGTGCTTTATTCGCTGGCATCCGCGCTCGATATTTTTGTTATTTGGTATGTGATCCTGCTTGCGCTGGGTTTTTCAGCGGCATCTTCCAACAAAAAACCAGCAGTTGGCACAGCTGTTATCACCATGTTCGTGATTTATGGGATCGTGGTTCTGTGTGGCCTGGGCTTCAAATTAGCCTTCACCTAAATTCATACTCGAAGACTAAAAATGCCTGTTAGCCGATGATATTCATCCGTTTACTGTACCGCTGGCTTCCAATTCTGCATGGGTATGATCTAATAAGTGGTTTAAACAATGGCAGATACAGGCACCAGGATTCGGCGGCGGCTCAAGGCCGTGCATCGGACCTTTCGCGAACTCAAGATGATCGCGAAGGGCTTGCTTTCCACCGATCATCCGGTCCAGGTGCACATCATTCCCATGCGGCGCTGCAATCTCTCCTGCGCCTACTGCAATGAGTATGACGATTTCTCTGATCCTGTGCCGCTGGAAGAGATGTACCGCCGCATTGACAAGCTGGCAGTGCTGGGCACCACGCTGGTCACCATCAGCGGCGGAGAAACGCTGCTGCATCCGCAGCTTGATGACATCATTCGCCGCATCCGCTCTCATGGAATGATTGCCGGCATGATTACCAACGGCTATCTGCTGACGCCGCAGCGCATTCAGCAATTGAACGCAGCCGGGCTGGATCATTTGCAGATTTCGATCGACAATGTGAAGCCTGACGAGGTTTCCAAGAAATCTCTCAAGGTGCTGGATAAAAAGCTGCAATGGCTCCGCGAACATGCCGAGTTTCACGTGAACATCAACTCGGTCATCGGCGCCGGTGTAAAAGAACAGTGGGACGCAGTCGCCATCGGCAAGCGCGCCGTCGAACTGGGCTTCACCTCAACCGTCGGCATTATCCATGACGGTACCGGGCAGCTCCGGCCGCTCGATCAGGAAGCACAGGAAGTGTTCCGCGAGATGAAAAAGCTGGGCAAGCATAGCTACGCCCGCTTCAATGATTTCCAGAACAATATCGCGCTGGGCAAGCCCAACAACTGGCGTTG
>DATEHN010000066.1:0-9097 GCA_035279585.1 Candidatus Angelobacter sp.
CCGGCGCCGCACCCGGCCCATGGTTTGCTTTGTGAACGTGCAAAGCGTGGATCGAATCATTTACTCCATTTTCCAAAGATTCAACCTGGAATGGAAAAATCGCACCCTCAAGCTTTTTACACAGGCAGCTTGACATCACCCTGGACAGCCGGCAACTTCCTTCAGCTCTCCCTCTATGAAATAATTATCTGTTTTGCCCTAAGGCATGCATGGGCAGTGTTTCCGGATACGTTTGCTGGACCAAGGGTGAGCAAACGCAGGCAGGATCATGCCCTGGGTGGACGAGTGCTCGCGTGATTCAGTGCGCAGCCACAGGAGAGCGATGGACTTTCAACTGACAGACGAGCAGCTACAGCTCAAAAAATCAATCCGCGAGTTTGCCGAGCGCGAGATCCTGCCCAACGTGATGAAGTGGGATGAGGCCAACCAGTTCCCGCTGGAGACAATCAAGGAGCTTGGCCACATGGGCGTGCTGGGCATGATTTTTCCCGCGGAATACGGCGGCGCGGGCCTGGGCTACATAGAATATGTGATCGCCATTGAAGAGCTTTCGCGCGTGGATGGATCAGTGGGCATCACCGTGGCCGCGCATAATTCGCTCTGCTCCAACCATATTTTTGCCGCCGGCAATGAAGAGCAGCGGAAGAAATACATTCCCAAGCTCGCCAGCGGAGAGTGGCTGGGCGCGTGGGGCCTGACGGAGCCTGGCTCCGGGTCAGACGCAGGCGGAGCGCGCATGAGCGCCGTGCGCAAAGGCAAAAAAGGCGGATGGGTGCTCAACGGCACCAAGACATTTATCACCAATGGCCACCATGCCGATGTCGCGGTGGTAATTGCCGTAACAGATAAGACGGCGCATACGCATGGGCTTTCGGCCTTTATCGTGGAGAAAGGAACCAGGGGATTTCGCCCGGGCAAGAAAGAGAACAAGCTTGGCCTGCGCGCCAGCGATACGTCTGAACTTATCTTTGAAGATTGCCACGTGCCGGAAGATGCGCTGGTGGGCGCGGAGGGCCAGGGCTTTGTGGATGCAATGAAAATTCTGGATGGCGGCCGTATCTCTATTGCCGCGCTTGGCCTGGGCATGGCCCAAGGCGCGTATGAAGCAGCGCTCAAATACTCCAAGCAGCGCAAGCAGTTCGGCAAGGCGATCAGCGAATTCCAGGCCATCCAGTGGAAGCTGGCAGATATGGCCACGGAGATTGATGCAGCGCGCCTGCTTACGATGCGCGCAGCTTCTATGAAAGACGCTGGGCTGAAGACAACGCAGGAATCATCCATGGCCAAACTCTATGCGGGCGAGATAGCGGTGAAAGCGGCCAATGAGTGCGTGCAGATTCATGGTGGCTACGGCTTCATCAAGGATTATCCGGCGGAAAAGTTTTATCGCGACGTGAAGCTCTGCACCATCGGCGAGGGCACCAGTGAAATCCAGCGAATGGTGATTGCCCGGCAGTTGTTAAAGGACTAGCCGAAGACGGCAACAAGTGCATCCTTGCCGCTGAGAGCTGGCCAGATTGCTAAGATAAAATTTGCGTGCATACACAAGCATTTTGCAATTGTGCAGAGGTTAGGTCATGTGCAGGAACATAAAAACTCTTTTCAATTTTGATCCGCCGGTTACACCGGATGAGATCCAGGCAGCTTCGTTGCAATTTGTAAGAAAGATCACCGGTTTCAACAAGCCTTCCAAGGCCAATGAAGCTGCGTTTGATGCGGCCATCGCCGATATAGCCGGCATCTGTACACGGCTGCTCAGTTCGTTGGAAACCAATGCACCGCCAAAGAATCGCGAAGAAGAGGCAGCTAAAGCTCGTGTGCGGGCAGCGGAAAGATTCGGCACATAAGTCTGTAATTCGCGCGAGCGCTTTTCTGCTCGCAGACGGGATGATCCAAATAGACCCTTAGTGGTGAAGTCAATATTGCTACATCTCTAAGTCAGCACCACTCTTGTGGGTTTCTTGTCACCCGAAGCGCGCCAGATTGACAAAAATAAGGTAAAGAAGAAGGGCAGTCGAAAAACCAGAAAGCGCGGATCAGTGATCCCACTCAAAACCGTAACGTGTCGCCGATCTATGCCTTGGACTCCATGTCCTGGGAATAACGCAAAGAAAGCGATCAGCCCGGCATAGATAGCCATAAAGATGAAGGTGCTCTTCCACAAGCTTCGAGCAAGGCTATGCAGGTTGACTGTCCTAGTCGCCAGCGAGAACAGCAAAAAGTAAAGAACCAGCGCACACCAGATATAAATAATCTGAAAACCCCAAAATAAACTCAGGTCACAGATCGTCGAATAGGGCCACTCCAAATGCCAGCGGCCGGCAAAAAACGGGCTGTCCATTACTTTGTTAAGGGCCAGCATCCAGTACGCCGGAACTGGTATAGCGCACAGAGTAGCGTAGATGAGTGCAGCCCATTGTGTGCCCAGCTCGCCTGCAAATCCGATAACAATTGCGACCAGCACTTGACGCCAATACCACGTGGCCGGACGCCCACGCCTGAACTCCTCCAGCAAATCGCCTGCCAGAGCCTCATTCTTCCTTCCAAAAGTAAGATGCTCCAGCATCCAGGTGGCAATTCCTGGTGGATTGTTCGACCTCATGCGCGTTCTCCTTTCAACTCTGGGAGTTGACGCCACAATCTGGTCAAGACCTGGCGGGTCCTATGTACCTGTCGAAGACCTTCTTTTGTGACCCTGAAATATCGCTTTGCCTTTCCCCCTCGTTCTGGAGTCGGGTCACCGAGGCTTGAAGCAACCAGGCCCTTTTGTTCCAGCCGTTCCAGAGCCGCATACACACTTCCTACTGAGACGCTTCGTCCACGGCTCTTTTCGAGTTCGCGGGAAATAGGAACTCCATAGGCATCGTCCCCCAACTGGATCAGGGTCAGGATAACCATCAATTCGAACTCTCCCAGATAGCCTCGTTCCATGATTTATTCAATAATAGCGAAGAAATACCAAGCTTGCAATGGTTAATTTATGCGTTTGCACAGTGGCAGTTCATCCGGTGCGGAGACTTCCATCACATGTATGAGGTTCCCGCTCGAGCCAGAATCAGATCACTGATATAAGATTCAAGATGCGGAGGGAAATATGGCAGCGGGACCAAATGCAGCTCCACAATCAAACACGCTCGTTTGGACTGGGCGCATCATCAGCGGGCTGATCGTGCTTTTTCTGCTCGGCGGCAGCATCTTTGGCATTGTGAAGGCAGCGGATCTGGCTCCGCAATTTGCCAAGTACGGCTACCCTGCGGGAGCGATGGTCAAGATTGATATTACCTGCATCATCTGCGCGTTGATCTACGCCTTTCCGCGCACAGCCATTCTAGGAGCTATTCTTCTTACTGGATATCTCGGCGGCGCTACCGCTACACACGTTCGCGTCGGCGAGCCGTTCTTTTTCCCGATTTTAGTTGCTGTGCTGGCATGGGGAGGAATCTTTTTGCGCGATGCTCAGCTGCGCGCTCTCATTCCACTGCGGCGTTAGTCCACGCCGCAGTGGACTTTAGTATCAGGCCGATTTCCGGTCAGGTGCGGGTGTAAAGATGATGATCTTGCCCCGTAACTCAGGCGGCGTCCAGCGCGTTTTAGGCGCATGGAAATTTGCCGGAATATGAAATGGAATCAATTTCGCCATAACCGCCTCCTTTCCTGGAGCAAGTGCCGCCGCGCTAACTTAATTCTTCTTAATCAGCACTTATTCGCATTGATCTTGCATGTTATCCCTGTAAACACGGCGTGGATGAGCAAGTTGTGTTCCTGAGACAAACGCATAGAAACAAAGCGGCTTCACTTCTCCCAAAATGGCAAACTAAAATCGCTGTTACCCTGACCCACTCCTCCTACGTTTGGAAAAATAGAGATCTCAGGAAACTTCTGCGGCAGTTGCACGTACTGTAAGACAGCAGGAAAGCATGTGCTGGAACTCCATAGTGGGCCCGTTTCCATACGTTGCGCCTAAGGCAGCTTATTACTGGACTGTAATGGCCACGCGCATTGACAATTCAAGATGTCACCTGTGACCGATAGCTCTCCCTTGAGAGAAAGGATTTTCCCGATGAACAAGTTGTTTAAGAGCGTGTTGTGCCTGGTCTTGATGGTTGCTACTCTGTGCGCTCAGGACAAGGCCAGGAAAACGTCTGCGGCCAATGGTTTGCCTCCGCTGATCGATCGCGAGCTGATCTTCGGCAACCCGGAGATTGCAGGCGCCGAGCTCTCTCCTGATGGAAAGTACATTGCTTTCCTGAAGCCGTGGAAAGATACACGCAACATTTATGTAAAAAGCGTCGATGAACCGTTCAGTGCGGCCCGGCTGCTCACCATGGAAACCAAGCGGCCCATTCCCGGCTTCTCCTGGACGCGGGACAGCAAGGCCATCCTCTACGTAAAAGATCATGACGGCGACGAAAACTTTAACATCTATGCAGTTGACCCTGCCGCCAAGCCCGCAGCCGGAGAAGAGGCGCCTGCGTCGCGCGACCTTACCGGACTAAAAGGTGTACGCGTTGCTGTTTACGATCGACCCAAGAACCAACCGGACGTGGTCTACATCGGCCTGAACGATCGCGACAAGGCATGGCACGATCTTTACAAGCTAAAGATCTCCACCGGCGAGAAGACGCTGGTACGCAAGAACACAGAGAGAATTACCGGATGGGACTTTGATCTGGCTGGCAATCTGCGGCTGGCTACGCGTTCAGCGGAAAACGGTGATAATGAGATCCTGCGCGTTGATCCTGACAAGTTCACCAAAATCTATTCGTGCAGCGTCTTTGAAATCTGCACGCCGGTCCGCTTCCAAAAAGACGGCAAGCTTGTGTACTTTGAGACCAACAAAGGCGCAGACACTGATCTGCTGTCGCTCACTCTGCTCGATCCTGAGACAGGCAAGACGGCGCTGGTGGAGTCTGATCCGCAAAAGCACGTTGACTTTGGTGGAGCGCGATTCTCTCAAGTTACAGATGAACTGGTACTCACCACTTATGTGGATGATCATATTCGCCGCTACTATCGCGACAAGGGATTTGAAACTGACCTGAAATGGCTGCAAAGCAAGTTCCCTGGCAAAGAGATTGGCATTACCTCTGATACGCGCGACGAGCAGACGTGGCTGATTGACGCTGAGAGTGACACTGAGCCGGGCGAAACCTACCTTTTTGATCGCAAGACGCACAAGCTCACGCTTCAGTTCAAATCGCGCGAGAAGCTTCCGCGCGAAGACCTGGCTTCCATGAAGCCGGTGAAATACAAATCGTCCGACGGCCTGGAAATCCCTGCTTACCTGACTTTGCCCAAAGGTGTTCCTGCCAGGAACCTGCCTGCGTTGATCATCCCGCACGGCGGGCCGTGGGCGCGCGATTTATGGGGCTATAACCCGTGGGCCCAGTTCTTTGCCAATCGCGGTTACGCTGTGCTGATGCCCAATTTCCGCGGCTCAACCGGTTATGGCAAGAAATTTATTGATGCCGGCAACCAGGAGTGGGGAAAGAAAATGCAGGACGACATCACCTGGGGCGTGAAATACCTGGAGGCGGAAGGCATTGCCGATCCTAAGCGTGTCGGTATTTTCGGCGGCTCGTATGGAGGCTACGCCACGCTGGCCGGAGTCACCTTTACGCCGGACATTTACGCTGCGGCCATTGATTATGCCGGTCCCTCAAACCTGATTACTCTTCTGGAATCGATTCCGCCGTACTGGGAGTCGATCCGCAAGCAGTTTTATGAGCGCATGGGCGATCCCAACACGGCAGAAGGCAAGGCCATGCTTACGGAACGCTCACCCCTGACCTACGCGAACAAGATCAAGACGCCTCTGATGGTAGTGCAGGGTGCGAATGATCCGCGCGTGAACCGCCGTGAGGCCGACCAGATCGTGATCGCGCTGCGTGACCGTGGCTATCCCGTGGAGTACATTGAAGCTCCTGATGAAGGCCACGGATTTGCGCGTCCCATCAACAACATGGCGCTTTATATGGCAGCGGAAAAATTCCTGGCTAAGTACCTGGGAGGACGTTACCAGGAGGGCGGAACAGAGGAAGCAATTGCGCGACTGAAGGAAATCACGGTCGATCCCAAAACAGTGGTGGTGGCAAAGACCGTAGATGCAGACTCTGTGGGCGTTCCCAAGCCCGCCATGGACTTGCAGCCGGGCGAGTATAAGTACAAAGCCATGATCGAGATCAGCGGCCAGCAAGTTCCGTTGAATGTCTCTACCTCAATCAAAGAAGATGGCGGCGAATGGCTTGCCACTGACACGCTGGATACGCCCAACGGCGCGGTGGTCCAGACCGCTTCTTTGGAAAAAGGTACGTTGATTATCCGCAAACTGAATGTGAAGCAGGGGCCAGTCGCCATCGATCTCAACTTCACTGATAGCAAGGCTTCCGGCAACGTGAACATGGGCGGCCAGGATCGTCCTGTCTCGGTCGATCTGGGAGGCCCACTGTTTGCAGACGGCCCTGCGGCCAAGCAGTCGATCTCATGTTTGCCGCTGGCGGAAGGCTACACCACTACCTACCGAAACTTTGATGTACAGCAGCAAAAAGTGAAGCTATTTCAGTTAAAGGTTACGGGGACGGAGAAAGTGACTGTTCCGGCGGGCACGTTTGATACCTATAAAGTCGAGATCTCTTCGGCGGATGGCGGATCAGATAAGGAAACCTTGTGGATCACTCCCGACACTCATAAACCGGTGAAGGAGTACCAGGTGCTTCAGTCCATGGGCGGCGCAGTGCTGACGCAGGAGTTGATGCCGTAAGAAAGCAATCAGCATTCAGTACTCAGCTAAGCAAAAAGTGAAGGCCCGCTAAAAAACGCGGGCCTTTTTTATGATCTCTTCTTTTCCTGTGTCTTTAGAATAATCTTTTACTTTTATGCGTGGCTTATCAGCGAATTTCGATGATTTTTACCAATGAAAAGTGACGGTAAAGGCAGCATTATTGCCGGATGGGCCATCTGCTGGCTGCTGAACATTGCGCAGTTGGGGATTGGCTGGCTGGTGTTTGTTTCCGATGAGCGAATGCTGCCGGCGGGCTATGTGCTGATTGGTGCCATTGGACTGGTTCAGGTGGGATACATCATACCTATCTGGCGATTGTTGCGGCGCAAGGGCAAACCGCGCACAGCGAAGGGACTCGCGATTGCCGCTGTCTTAACCGCCGTGCTTAATCTGGTGCTTGTGGAACGTCTGCTCAAATCCGTGTGGTTCTGAAAAGAAAACGTGCCGCGATGTTAGCGCGCGACTGCCACCAGTTCCATCTGCTTCTTTTTTTCAAGTTCAACGGCAGCAAGGTTTGGCTCAAAGCAGCGACGGCAACGCGCTTCATACATTCCAGCAGCGCCGACCACAATTAGGTCTTCATTGGCAATCAAGCGTTGCGTGTGCTTGGCAGGGTTGCCACACTGCATGCAGATGGCGAGGGTCTTGGTGATCTCATCGGCCACCGCCAGCAGCTCAGGCATGGGATGGAATGGGCGGCCGAGAAAGTCCGTATCAAGCCCGGCAATCACAACGCGCTTGCCCATATCGGCCAGGCGAACGACAAAATCTACCATTGCATCACCCAGGAACTGAGCTTCGTCAATGCCAATAACTTCCGTTCGCGGCTCCAGCTTCGCCTGGAGTTCCATCGCGTTGTTCACAGCCACGGCGTGAATGCGCCCATCATCATGAGAGACAATCTGGTCGGCGGCATAGCGCTGGTCAATGATAGGCTTGAAAATCTGCACGCGCTGGCGGGCAATCTCCGCGCGGCGCAGACGCCGGATCAGCTCTTCACTCTTGCCGCTGAACATTGGCCCGCAGACCACTTCAATCCAACCCAGGCTGCCCCGCATTGCATTCATTTTTAGTCCCCTTGTTGTGGTGCATCATAACAGGCGTTTGCACATCAAGCGCCTGTGGATTTCTTGGTTCAATGTTGCGGCGCAGGCTGTTTCTGCAACGCAGCAATCAAAGCCGACGAGACTTCGTCCAGCGTCCTGGTTCCATCGACGTACGACTTCCACGTGCTTTCTAAGGCGTTGCGATACTCACCCCAGACGCTGCGATCAAAAATCCCATAGAGCATGGGTTTGTATCCCGACTTCCCTTCTTCTTCCAGAAGACGCCGGACGGCCTCGCCGGTTGTATAAAACAAGACCACATGCCAAAGCTCGCCAGGCAGTTTGAAATTGGCGGCGACGGCGGCTTTTTCAAGCGCCTGCCGCACAGGTGCATCGCGGCCCATTAAAATATGGGAAGCCTCATGAAAGATCACTTCCAAGCCATCCGCCGGTTCGTTTTCATTCGCGATCAAGATGTGCCCGGTTCCTGGCTCGCCCAGAATCGTATTGGCTCCGGTGAAATCTACGGTCTGCACGATGTCCACCGGAATCGGCAGGCTTGTCCACTTTGCGTGATAAACCTCCTCAAGCCGGGAAGCCAGCTTTTTTTCATCCGCGGCTAGTTGCGGTTTGACAGCTTCAACCCACTTGCGATTCCTCTCGTCCTGGACAGACCAGCGGCACGCTCTGTACGCGGGCGCTGCCGCCACCCTGAGTGCGCGCGCAATCTCAACAAATTGCCGGTCTTCCTCATTCTTGAATGCATCATCCCACCCGGCGAGTTGCGCGCGCAAAAGATATCTTTGCTGAGAATTTGTTCCGGTCAAGGCAATGACTTCTGCGTAGTAGTCGGCCGCGCGTTCCCAGGCTGAGCGTTCAAAAGCAGGAAGTTTATCGAAGCAAGTCACCTCATCGCCATCATGGAATAGCTGCGGCTTATGAAACCTGCGCGCCACCCCGGCATTAATGAGGGCATCGTTCAGGTTTGTTTCGAAGTTACTGTAGAAGGCGAAGTGGGGCGTTGAAGCAAATGGCGTTCGTGGAGACTGTGCAAGACATGCGCTTGTTGCGGAAAGCAGAAAGCCCAATGCGAAAACTATCCTTGTCTTTTGGACAATCATCATCCTTCAACCGCCATCACAGTTTTATCAGCGGATCGGGCGCGGAGAAATTTGTGAAACGCATCGAACGAAGTGAAAACTTCCGTCGCGCAGCCTAAAAGCCAGCCGCTGATCTGCTCAATCGGTACGCTGCAGATCAAGTACACAGG